>NZ_CP137891.1:2400000-3000000 GCF_033547075.1 Flavobacterium ardleyense
TTGAAGGATCAGGGCGTTACCGAAAAAGGTTTTAAAGCAGCAATTGATGAACTTCGAAAAGGAGAACGAGTAACATCGTCTTCAGCCGAAGACACTTACAATTCATTAAATAAATACGCAAAGAATCTAAACGAAATGGCAATTAATGGAAAATTAGATCCTGTAATTGGCCGTGACGAGGAAATTAGAAGGGTTTTGCAAATTCTAACGCGTCGTACTAAGAATAATCCGATGCTCGTGGGAGAGCCTGGAGTTGGTAAAACCGCTATTGCCGAAGGTCTTGCACATAGAATTGTTGACGGTGATGTTCCCGAAAACCTCAAAGACAAAATAATTTTTTCACTCGATATGGGTGCATTAATCGCGGGAGCGAAATACAAAGGAGAGTTCGAAGAAAGATTGAAAGCGGTTATTAAAGAAGTAACAACATCTGACGGTGACATTGTATTATTTATAGACGAAATCCACACACTTGTTGGAGCGGGCGGCGGAGAAGGCGCGATGGATGCGGCAAACATTCTTAAACCAGCCTTGGCTAGGGGTGAATTACGAGCGATTGGAGCAACAACTTTGGATGAGTATCAAAAGTATTTCGAAAAAGACAAAGCATTAGAACGACGTTTCCAAAAAATCGTAGTCGATGAGCCAGATACCGAAAGTGCTATTTCTATTTTGAGAGGAATTAAAGAAAAATACGAAGCACACCATAAAGTCCGAATTAAAGACGAAGCAATTATAGCGGCAGTTGAATTGTCTCAGCGATATATTACAAATCGATTTTTGCCAGACAAAGCAATTGACTTGATTGACGAAGCTGCATCAAAACTCCGAATGGAAATCAATTCCAAACCCGAAGAGCTTGATGTCCTTGACCGACGTGTGATGCAACTTGAAATTGAAATTGAAGCCATTAAACGTGAAGATGACGAAGCAAAATCGAAATCTCTTGGAGTTGAACTTGCAAATTTGAAAGAAGAGCGAAATGAGATTTATGCAAAATGGAAAAGTGAAAAAGATGTAGTTGATAATATTCAGACCATAAAATCTGACATAGAAGATTTAAAACAAGAAGCAGAAAGAGCCGAACGTGATGGAGATTACGGTCGTGTTGCCGAAATTCGTTACGGATTAATGAAGGAAGCACAACAAAAATTAGATTCTGCACAAATTGAACTTCAGGAAAATCAGGATGGAAATTCTTTAATTAAAGAGGAAGTTACCAGAGAAGATATTGCCGAAGTAGTTGCCAAATGGACAGGGGTGCCGGTGATGAAAATGATGCAAAGTGATCGCGAAAAATTACTTCACCTTGAAGATGAATTGCACAGACGTGTGGTTGGTCAAGAAGAAGCGATTGAAGCAATTAGTGACGCGGTGCGTAGAAGTAGAGCAGGATTGCAAGATCCAAAGAAACCAATTGGCTCATTCTTATTTCTTGGTACCACCGGTGTCGGTAAAACCGAATTAGCGAAAGCTCTTGCCGAATATCTATTTGATGACGAAAATGCAATGACCCGAATTGATATGTCAGAATATCAGGAACGTCATAGCGTCAGTCGACTTATAGGAGCGCCTCCAGGATATGTAGGTTTTGAAGAAGGTGGTCAACTTACGGAGGCG
Organism: Flavobacterium ardleyense; assembly: GCF_033547075.1. Classification (NCBI taxonomy): domain Bacteria; kingdom Pseudomonadati; phylum Bacteroidota; class Flavobacteriia; order Flavobacteriales; family Flavobacteriaceae; genus Flavobacterium; species Flavobacterium ardleyense. Next base: position 2,401,621 of record NZ_CP137891.1, read on the forward strand.
GTTCGTAGAAAACCATATTCTGTTGTATTGCTCGACGAAATTGAAAAAGCCCATCCAGATACTTTCAATATTTTACTGCAATTGCTTGACGAAGGTCGATTGACCGATAATAAAGGCCGTACTGCCGACTTTAAAAATACCATTATTATTATGACTTCCAATATGGGGAGCGCCATTATTCAGGAGAAATTTGAAACTTTACAAGGTGGAATTGAAGCTGCCACTGAATCGGCAAAAGTAGAAGTACTAGCATTATTAAAGCAAACTGTCCGACCAGAATTTATAAATCGTATAGACGAAATTGTAATGTTTACGCCACTTACATCGGAGAACATTAAGCAGATTGTAGGTTTGCAGTTGAAGAGCGTTACCAGAATGCTAGCAAAGCAAAGTATTGTACTTGATGCAACTCCAGAAGCAATTTCGTATTTATCAGCGAAAGGCTACGATCCGCAATTTGGAGCTCGTCCAGTGAAAAGAATAATTCAAAAAGAAGTTTTAAATATGCTTTCAAAAGAAATCTTGAGTGGCACTGTAACTACAGATAGTATTATTTTACTAGATAGTTTTGATGGAAAATTAGTTTTTAGAAATCAAACCGACTTAGAGAGTAAATAATTTTACAAATAACTGTTCCGCTTACGCGAAATGAGGAGCGATTTGATTGATGTTTTTCGGTTATGAACTCATTTTTTCGCGCTTAGGCGGAATAGTTTCTATTTTTAATAATTTTTTTTTGTTATAAAATCTTGATTTTGAATAAGTAGCAAATTGAAATAGAAAAAATTCGATTTCTTCGAAAATTTATTGTTGGAAATGCTAATAAATGTTCTATATTTGCACCCACAATAAGGCCTCGTGGCGCAACTGAATAGCGCACTTGATTACGGCTCAAGAGGTTACTGGTTTGAATCCAGTCGAGGTCACGAATAAATGTTTAAATCAGAAAAAACGCCAAGCTTGCTTGAGCGTTTTTTTTTGATTTAAGCATTTTCAAAGCGGAGCTTTGCTGGAAATGCGAAGCAAATCCAGTCGAGGTCACTTAAGAATGAAAAGCTTACACGAAAGTGTAAGCTTTTTTGATTTAGGATACTTCTCGAAGCTTGCTTAAAGAGAAGTATCCTAAATCAAAAATGTAAAGCGACTTTTTAGTCGCTGCTTTTCATTTAGACTATGGAGCTCATTCTGGATGCGCGAAGCGAATCCCGTCCTTACCTATATTATTATTTTGTAGAGACAAGGCATGCCTTATCTCTACAAAATAATAATCACATCAATAAAACCGATCCTCTTTCCAATTCTTAACATTTGATTCTATATAATCATTGATTCGGCGATATTCGTCATCACTCCGAATTATATGGTCATGAAATTTACCCTGCCAACCATTAGTATATTCCAACCGATTTGAATTTTTCGTTACTGCTGATTTATAAGAACCAATTATAGACGAAACAGTATTTTTTCCCTGATTTTGAAATCTTGAAATTGTTTCATCATCTGCAAATTCCCTCAATCCAATTTCCGAATCCTCTGTCAAAATCAATATTCCATGAATATGATTTGGCATCACCACAAATGCACCTAATTCAACATTTTTTGCGTGATGGGGAATTTGATACCATAAAATATTGGCGATTATGCCACAATGGGATAAATTCATTTTGTTTTTGTATTGGGTTTTGGATTGCGGATTGGGTACGGGTTCGGGTTCGGGTACGGGGTCGGGTACGGGGGCGGGTAGATACAAGGCATGCCTTGTATCTACAACGTTCAACGGGACGGACGTGATTTCACCAAAATAATGATCCCTATTATGCGTACAAATTGTAATAAAATAGGCGCCAGCCCATCCATAATTCCACCAATTAGCACGCGCAGATTCTGTTCGGTATTTATTTTTGAATAGCGTCATATTCTAACTATTTAGATAGCAACAATATACAAAATTTTCAGACGAATTATTCTGCAGTTGCCGGACATCTAAACGCAAATTATTCAAAGGCGTTATTAAATAATTGTATAAAAATTTTATAGATATTATTTTCAATACCCCATTTCCATAATCCATTTCCTACCACATTAATTATCAGAATGTCATATCTTTGCATCTCCAAAAACCTTAGATTTTTTTTAAATGATATACACCGTCATTGATGTTGAGACGACTGGAAAAGGCAATAAAATTACCGAAATTTCCATTTTTAGATACAACGACAACACATTTCTAGATGAGTTTACAACCCTAGTCAACCCCAACGCATATATTCCCGATTTTATCACCGCACTTACGGGCATCGACAATACGATGGTTCAAGACGCACCAACTTTTGCCGAAGTCGCCCAAGACATTCTGAAAATAACCGAAGACGCTGTTTTTATCGCTCATAATGTCAACTTTGATTACAATGTAATTCGGAATGAGTTCAAAGAAATTGGGATAAATTTCAATCGAAGAAAACTCTGTACAGTAAGGCTTTCAAGAAATTTACTGCCTGGACATCGCTCTTACAGTTTGGGTAAAATCTGTGCAGATTTAAATATCAATATTCTAAATCGACACCGTGCGAAAGGTGATGTGGAAGCGACTGTAATTCTTTTTCATAAATTATTAGAGCAACCGGATGCCGAGGCAGTATTAGAAAAATCATTGAATAAAGCTTCGAAAGAGGCAACCTTACCGTCAAATCTTAGCCAAGAAGTTTTTGGAAATCTACCCAAGAAACCAGGTATTTATTATTTCCGTAACAAGAAAAATAAAATTATTTACGTTGGCAAAGCAATTGATATTCAGAAACGTGTTTTGGGTCACTTTTATTCGAAAACTGAAAAAGAATTAAGTCTTTGTCGCGAGACCGCCCACGTAGATTTTGAGCTGTCTGGAAGTGAGACAATCGCTTTATTGATGGAGGATTGTGCAATCAAACATCACTTTCCACCTTTTAATCAAGCGGCAAAAAGAGTTCCTAAAACGTTTTCTATTTTTACTTATACGGATAGAAAAGGCATTGCACATCTAGCCTATAATGAGACCAAGACGGCACCTAATTCACTTGCAATTTTGTATAGCATTACAGAATGCCGCGCTTTTATCCAAAAATTATGCAGTCAGTATCAGCTCTGTCCCAAATATTGTCATCTTGCCGAAGTTTGCAGTGGCGGCGATCAATTCACTCATTTTTGTCAGGGAATTTGTCAAGATTCCGAGGCTGTAGAAGCTTACAATCAACGTGTTTTTGAGGCAATAGAGCAAATTACTAGCAATTCTCAAGATGTTGTAATCAAAAAGAAAGGTCGCTATGATCATGAAGACGCCTTTATTTTGATAGAAAATGGCACCTATCTCGGCTATGGTTTCATCGATAAGTCTGAGCAAATAATGTCGAATTCTGATTTAGAGCCATTTTTAATTAAGCAAAAAGACAATTCAGATATTAAGAGAATTTTGCGGAAAGAGATTGAAAAGACACTTTCAATTTAATTTTTTGGAGCTTTTTCCTGCTTTCCGTTCCAATCTTTTGAGCCTGAAAAAAAGGCTCAAAAGGATTTCACTGCAATCAGGGCTAGGGCACTCCGTCATTTTAGAATTGTGGGGTATATACATCTAACAATCAAGCTAATCGTGCAAAATTTCTAAAAAATAATATAACCTTAGACTTCCATATTTTTAGAACTTAGACTTTCATTAAAAATATCAAATTATGAAAGCAGCACAAATACACGGACCAGGCTCAATAAAATACGACACTGTACAAGATCCTATAATAAAAAATCAAGACGACTTAATCCTCAAAGTAACCTCGACCGCTATCTGTGGGTCGGATTTACATATTTATTCTGGGGGAATTCCCCAACCGCGACCTATGACTATTGGTCACGAATTTATGGGAATCGTCGAAGAAGTCGGCAAAAATGTAACTCATCTTAAACGCGGCGACCGAATCATAGTTCCATTTCCAATCTCCTGTGGTCACTGCTTTTTTTGCGATCACGAATTGCCGGGGCATTGCGAAAATAGCAATCCCGATCATTATGGACCAGAAGGCGGTGTTCTAACCGAAAAAGGCGGAGGAATGTTTGGTTACACCGATTTGTACGGTGGTTATGATGGAGGACAAGCGCAATACGTTCGCGTTCCATACGCACATGTTGGACCACGAGTAGTGCCTGATAACCTTACCGACGAACAGGTGTTGTTTCTAACAGACATTTTTCCCACTGGATATTCTGGTGTCGATTGGGGCGAAGTGAAAGGTGGCGAAAGCGTTGCTATTTTTGGCGCGGGGCCAGTAGGAATAATGGCCGCGAAAAGCGCTGTACTGAGAGGCGCTGCAAAAGTGATTGTAATTGATACCGTGCAATATCGACTTGATAAAGCAAAGGCTTCAACCGGCTGCGATACAATTTTGTGGAACAGCGGATCAAAAGATGTAGTAGAGCAAGTTCGACAGTTTACCAAAGGTCGTGGTGCCGATGTATGCATTGACGCTGTTGGTTTTGAACCTGATAGAAATTTGCTAGAACGGGTTGACTCTGCACTAAGTTTTGAAGTTGGTTCAGTAAAAGTTTTGGAAGCTTGTATGAGCGCGGTGCGTCGTGGAGGAATCGTATCGGTATTAGGTGTCTATCCGTATTTATATGATGCTTTTCCAATTGGACAATTCTTTGACAAGGGAATTCAAATTCGAGGTGGTCAAGCGCCAGTTCACAAACATATCGATAAGTTATTAGATTATGTCAAACAAGGAAAAGTGCAACTTGATGATATAATAACCCACAGATTACCATTGAGCGAAGTGTCGCACGCCTACGATATTTTTAATAAAAAGAAAGATGGTTGTGTGAAGGTAATTCTTGATCCGTGGAAATAATTTTAGGATTATTTATATAACACTAAATGCTCGACTTTTAAATTTATTTGTCGGGCATTTTGGCTGTAAATATGAGATAGAAAATATTATAATTTTCTACGATCCTCAAAACCACTTTATCGGGATTATACTTATGTTTGTAAGTCAAATATTACACTATGAATTTCAAGAAAATCATTTCGGCGGCAACTTTAGGTTTTTGCACTTCAGGAGTATTAATTTCCTGCAATTATAAAGAATCAACTACCACAATCGAAACAATTAATAAAGCAAATATCGACAGCATTGCGGCAAATTATTACGAAGAATATCTTTCGTTTTATCCTCTAGAAGCTACGTCACAAGGAGATACTAGGTTTAATAATCAACTTCCTATTTCAATTTCACAGGAATTTATTGCTAAAGAGATAGCATTTCTAAACCGCTTTCTAGATCAATTAAATAAAGTTGATTATGAATCACTGTCTAATGACAAGAAGGTAATTTACGATGTACTTAAATATAAATTGGAAAATGACAAAGCGCAATTTGATTATAATCCACAATTAATTCCATTTACGCAGTTCGGCGGATTGCCTTTAGATTTTCCATTATTGGGAAGTGGAGAAGGAAGTCAACCTTTCAAAACCGTCAAAGATTATTATAATTGGCTAGAGCGTATGGCAATATTTCCACTTTGGATGGATGCGGCGATCGTAAATTTTAAAGAAGGACTGGACAAGGATGTCGTATTGCCTAAAATTTTGGTTGGTAAGATGATTTCACAAATGAGTGCTTCGGAATTGGTGTCAACAGATTTTTCTAAAAATATTTTTTCGGGACCAACGAGAAACTTTCCTTCAGATTTCGATAGTGCTACAAAAGCTGATCTTACTAAAAAGTACAAAGAAGCAGTAGCAAAGAATATAATACCTGCCTACAAAAAGATGGCTGATTTTTTAGCCAATGACTATTTGGCGAAAGCCAGAACCACCGATGGCTACAACGCCCTACCACAGGGACAGAAAACTTATAATTACCAAGTTGCAAGTTGGACCACCACCGACCTTGACCCCGAAGAAATTTTAGTTCTAGGTCGACAAGAAGTTAAGAGAATTCGCGACGAAATGACACAAGTGCAGAAAACACTTGGCTTCGAGGGAACTTTAGAAGAATTTCTAACTCACGTAAAAAGTGATCAAAAAGCAATGCCGTTTCAAACATCCAAAGAAATTTTGAAAGCTTTTAATGATATTTTATTAAAAATAACGCCAAAATTACAAACGATGTTTAGTGTAACTCCAAAAACACCGTTCGAAATCAGGCAGACCGAAAAATTTAGAGAAGCAACAGCAAGTGCACAATATGTGCAGGGAACGCCTGATGGCAAAAGGCCTGGTATTTTTTATATGCCCATTCCAAATCCTGCAAATTTTAATGTAACATCAGGAATGGAGTCTTTATTTTTGCACGAGGCAATTCCTGGACATCATTACCAAGTTTCGCTACAGCAAGAAAACGAAAGCTTGCCAAAGTTTATGCGATTTGGTTGGTTTGGAGCTTACGGCGAGGGTTGGGCCTTATATTGTGAATCACTGGGAACAGAATTTGGACTTTACACTGATCCTTACCAAAAAATGGGCGCTTTAAGTGACGAAATGTTGCGAGCAGTACGCTTGGTAATAGATCCGGCACTTCACACAGGTAAAATGAGTAGAGAAGAAGCGATTCAGTACTTTTTAAATAATGTCGCGTACGATAAAGCATCTGCAACTGCCGAAGTAGAACGCTATATGGCTATGCCGGGACAAGCAGTAAGTTATAAAATTGGTGCACTTAAAATCAAAGATCTGCGTAATAAATATCAAAAGCAATTAGGACCAAAATTTAATATTGCGTCCTTTCACGACGAAATTTTAAGCCAAGGTTGCTTACCTTTAAGCGTTCTAAAACGAAAAATGGCACAATGGGCCGAATCTCAAAAATAAAATTATGATCAAAAAATTAGCATTTTTTATACTGTTCTGCGGAAGCGTATCTGCTCAAGAACAGTGCAATATCGAAAAATCTAAAGAGTATCAGCAGGAACTCAATAAAGAATACTCTGACAACAAGACGACTCCACTTACCGCCGCGGATTTAAAGGATTTTACTAATCTGGATTTTTTTAAAGCCAATTCCGATTATTGTGTCGTTGCAAAAATAAAACGAACTATCAATGCTAAACCTTTTGTGATGCAGACCACCACAGATAGAAGTCCAATGTATGTGAAATATGCAGATTTGGTTTTTCTGATTGATGGCAAAGAGCAAATTTTGGAAGTGTATCAAAGTATTAAGCCAGCATCAATTGACGCTTTTAGCACAGATTTATTTCTACCTTTTACAGATTTGACTACTGGCAAAGAGTCCTACGGTGGCGGTCGTTATATGGACCTTGAAATCCCTGATGGAGATTTGATCACCTTAGATTTTAACCGCGCTTACAATCCATATTGCGCTTACAACGCAAGATATTCTTGCCCTTTGGTTCCAAAGGTGAATCATCTCGAAGTTGAGATTAGAGCAGGGGTAAAAAAATTCCACGACTAGATGATCTATTATAATTTACATACACATTCAGATCCTGAAAGTAGTACAATTGTAGCGGTGGTCAATGTTTATCCAAAGGACTATCCTACGGGCAGTAAATACTTTTCAATCGGAATTCATCCATGGTATATTGACGAAGAAAATTTTGAAAGTGAATTGGCAATTATTGAAAAAGCGGTGCAGGACAAAAATTGCATAGGGATTGGGGAATGTGGAATCGATAAAAAGATAGAAACAAACATCAACTTGCAAACTAAAGTTTTTGAGCGACAATTGCTTCTTGCCGAAAAATATCAAATTCCCGTTATTTTACATCTTGTTGCGGCTTATGACGAATTGATTGCGATGAAAAACGATTTGAATATTACCGTACCACTTATTATCCACGGATTTGCAAAAAGTCCTGAATTGGCACAGCAGTTGGAATCGCATGGAATTATTTTGTCCTTTGGAAAATACTTATTACGAAATCCTAATCTAGCTGAATCGCTAAATGCAATTGCTGACAAAAGCTTCTTATTAGAAACAGATTTAAGCGAAGACACAATTCAAGAGATATATCTCAAAGCCGCCGAGGCAAAAAATATAACTTTAACTGAACTGCACTCAATAATACAACGTAACTTTGCACGCATATTTTCAAAATATAAAATCTAAAGTAAATACCGTACAGAATGGCAGAATGGTTAAGCAGAGCCGAGTTATTATATAAAAAAGAAGGTTTAGAAAGATTGCACAATGCCAACATTTTGGTAGTAGGTTTGGGAGGAGTTGGATCTTTTGCTGCAGAATTCTTGGTACGATCGGGCATTGGAAAAATCACAATAGTTGATGCAGACACTGTTGATATTTCAAATATTAATAGACAATTGCCAGCACTTAATTCAACTATAGGTTTAAATAAAGTTGACGTTGTTGCTCAACGACTATTGGATATAAATCCCGAATTAAAACTTACTCCAATCAAAGAATTTTTATCACCGGAGCGTGCTTTCGAAATCGTAACGGACGAATTTGATTTCGTGGTGGATTGCATTGACAGCGTTACTCCGAAAATCAATTTGATTATCGCGGCCAAACGCAAACGCGTAAAAATTGTTAGTTGCATGGGAGCAGGAGGAAAGATGGAAGCTTCCAAAGTAAAAGTTGGCGATATTAAGAATACCGAAAACTGCTTTTTGGCCAAAGCTATAAAAAAACGTCTAAAGGAAGTCAAAATTGACAAAGGTGTAAAAGTCGTATATAGTTCCGAAATTCAAGACGAATCAAGTTTAAAAACCACAGACGGCAGCAATTACAAAAAATCCTTTTATGGCACCAATAGTTATATGCCAGGACTTTTTGGACTTTATGCCGCCGAAACAGTAATTAGACATATTTTAAAAAAATCAAAAGATGATCAAGACAGTATTGTTTGATATGGATGGGGTAATCGTGGACACAGAGCCTGTACACCGTTTTGCCTATTTCGAACATTTTAAAGAATTGGGAATAGATGTGACCGAGGAGATGTTTACAACCTATACAGGAAATTCTACCCGCAATGTTTTTCAAAGAATTAAAGAGCATTTTGGATTAGACCACGAAGTGGAAAGTTTGATTCAACGCAAGCGAAGTATTTTTAATGATGCCTTTGATTATAAGGAAGATTTGACGCTGCTAGAGGGCGTTGAAGATTTGATTAAAGACTTTCACTCAAATGGAATTCAAATGATTCTGGCTTCTTCTGCCTCAAAAGTCACGATTGACAGAGTTTTTAGACGTTTTAATTTGCATCAGTATTTTAGTCATATTGTCAGTGGCGAAGATTTTCCGAAATCAAAACCAGACCCCGCAATTTTTCTACACGCGGCCAGGCTAAGTGGCGACTCTCGTGACCAATGTATTGTTATTGAAGATAGCACAAACGGTGTAAAGGCGGCAAATGCTGCAAATATTTTTTGTATTGGATACAGAAGTTTCCATTCGAAATTGCAAAATCTTGAAACGGCCGATATGATAATTTCAAAATTTTCGGAGATCGATGCCGCGAAAGTACGCTCAATTACAGGGAAAATTATTGCTTAAGATTTGGAAAAACAAAATTGAATTAAGTATTTATTAACTAATAGTTTTAACTTGAAATCGTATTTTTGAAGATTAACGAAATTTAAAGAACATTATGAAAAATATTTTCGCTACTTTCTTGTTAGTTTGCGCAACTGCAAGCTTTAACGCTCAGGTAAAAACACCACAACAAAGTCCAAAAGCTATTGTAAATCAGACCGTAGGTCTTACAAATGTTGAATTAGAATATTCACGTCCAAGTACAAAAGGCCGTATTATTTTTGGAGATCTTGTTCCTTTTGGAAAAATGTGGAGAACAGGAGCAAACGAGAATTCGGTTATTACCTTCAGCGATGACGTTGTTATTGATGGTAAAACATTGAAGAAAGGTAAATATTCAATCTTTACAATGCCGAAAGTAGAGAGCTGGGATGTAATTTTTTATACCGCTACAGACAATTGGGGATTGCCAGCTGAGTGGAATGAAGCAAATGTTGCATTAAAAACCACGGTAAAACCGGAGTCTTTGTGTAGAAATGTAGAATCATTAACTATCGCTATTAGCAGTTTGGATATTAATTATGGAGTGTTAGAAATTTCTTGGGAGAAAGCGCTGGCAGCTGTAAAATTTGAGGTTCCTTCGAAAAAAGCTGCGATGGCAAGTATTGCAAAAACTTTGGCAGGAGCGACTTCAAGAGACTATTTCGACGCCGCATCTTATTATTATCAATCTGGCGAAGACATGAATCAGGCTTTGACTTACGTAAATAAAGCGTTGGAATTAAGCCAAGACAAACCATTCTTTTACTTGCGTCAAAAATCTTTGATACAAGCTAAGTTGGGTGACAAAAAAGGTGCAATCGAAACTGCAAAGCTTTCTCTTGCCGCTGCTCAAAAAGCTAATAATATGGATTACGTAAAAATGAATCAAGACAGCATTTCTGCGTGGTCTAAATAATTTTCTCTTATATCATTCAAAAAGCATCTCATTGAGGTGCTTTTTTTGTTTTATAGCAATTGCATATTTTGGCTTTCGCCGAAAGACTTCAACTTTTTTAGAATATTTTCTAGAACAAAGACAATTATGAAATTCTCAGGCGCGGGGAGAGAAGGGGATTTTGCCATTTCCGAAGGTATACTGAATGGATTGAAGTTTTTGTGGCTGATGGAAATTTATTTTATAGGTGATATACATAGGACTTCGTCAATAGTTGATCTATAACGACCATTCAGGGCTTGCGAAAATTGTTTAATTTGTAGTTTTATAGGGACTGTCCTTTGCTAGATAATTTCGCACTTACAGGGCAAGTTTAAAGGGATAAATTAATTTCTAAAATGATATTTACAACTTTTTAATTCTAATTAAAATGTCCTAAGTCTTAAAAGAACGACATACAAAAGGAATGGATGGAATCCATTCATACAGGAATTATTATTAATCAATAATCTTGAAAGGGCGGTATAATATTTTGTGAAAAATTTGAATCTAAGATGTAACCCATAGCCGTGATAGGAGCGGAAATCCCGCAGGCAGTAGGGCTATTTTTTCCTGACATAATAGAGCGACCAACGGAAGCTCCTATTATGTCATTGGAAAAAAAGTCCTGCAACGAGGAATTGTAGTGGATAGCGCGATTAGCTTCAAAAGATTATAATTCTGATTGTAGCTTGACCGCTTTTGGTGTATTGAATATTGTAAATTGTAATAAAATTGCAATAATGATTGTCAGCATTGCCCCGATAAAATTTAGCCATAAAAAGCTTACCACATCTAAATAATAAATATAAAATATGGCTAGTTGACTTACAACTGTACTCCAAAATATAGCTTGAGCTTTGACGAATTTGATGTAAAATCCAACTAGGAATATTCCTAAAACGGTTCCGTAAAACACCGATCCGACAATATTTACCAACTGAATAAGATTTTCGAACAAGGTACCGACGCAGGCAAAAAGGATGGCGATAATTCCCCATAATAGGGTGAAGACTTTGGTGGCATTTACGTAATGTTTGTCTGATTTCACACCTTTCAAATTCCTTTTGTAGATATCAATTGCGGTGGTAGATGCAAGCGCCGTAAGACCTGAAGCCGATGAAGACATCGCTGCCGAGAGAATTACCGCAAGTAACAAACCAATCAATCCTTGAGGTAGATAATTTAGAATAAAGTGGATAAAAACGTAATCTTTGTCATTGGTTTCGGTCTTATTATCTGCTTTTGAAATAAGAACTTTTGCCTCTTCACGCAATTCTTTTTCCTTGCCCGAAAGGCCAATAAGTTGTTGTCGTAAAATAGGATTGTCGTAATTCTGATTCAGATGATCAATGTATAATAAATTGAGTTCCTTTTTCTCTTCGGAGAGGGTTACCAATTTTGCTTCTAGATTGTTGTACTCTTCCTTATATACTGTCTGTTCAACAGCTATCTTATTGTTCGGATTGAAATTTAAAGGAACATCATTAAATTGGAAAAATACAAAAACCATTACTCCTGTAAGAAGGATGAAAAACTGCATCGGAACTTTGAGAAGTCCATTCATAATTAATCCCATCTGACTTTCTTTGACAGATTTGCCAGATAAATAACGTCCTACCTGCGACTGATCGGTTCCGAAATAAGCTAGGGCAAGGAAGAAGCCTCCAGTGATTCCACTCCAGAAAGTATATCTTTTCTCTGGATCAAAAGAAAAATCGACAATATCCATTTTGTCATTTGCACCAGCAATATGCAGCGCGTTGCTAAAAGTCATATCATTTGGCAAATAATGTAAAATCAAGAAAAAAGTAATAAACATTCCAGACATAATTACAAACATCTGCTGCTTTTGAGTGACATTTACCGCCTTTGTACCTCCCGAAACGGTGTAAATAATAACCAAGATTCCGATTAGAATATTCATCGCAGTCAAATTCCACCCTAAAATTGTAGATAAAATAATTGAGGGCGCATAAATCGTTAATCCGGTTCCTAGACCACGCTGTATCAAGAAAAGCATTGCCGCTAATGAACGTGTTTTTAAATCAAAACGCTGTTCAAGATATTCGTAAGCGGTATAAACTTTGAGTCGATGGTAAATTGGAATAAAGGTCATACATATGACCACCATGGCAATTGGCAGTCCAAAATAAAACTGCACAAAGCCCATTCCGTCGTGGTAAGCTTGACCGGGAGTTGATAGAAATGTGATGGCACTAGCTTGCGTCGCCATTACCGAAAGTCCAACTACATGCCAAGGAGTTTCGTTATTTCCTAAAATAAAATCTTTGACATCCTTACTTCCGCGAGTTTTATAAACCCCGAATGATACTATTGATAGTAGGGTTACAACTAGTATTATCCAATCAATTTGCTGCATCTTTTATGAGAATATTTGCATTAGAAAATAAAAAGTTACGATGTACAGAAAATTTGCAATAAGCACCCAAGAGTAACTTTTTTTCCAGACTGGTTTTGTGTTATTTTTCATTTTAATAAGGAATTGAAATCATATTTGCCATCAACTTAAAAGCACCGCTAACTCCTGCCGGAAGTTCTCTAAAAAAGCTGATACCGGTGTAAATATATTGCCCTTTGCCGTACTTTGCCACCAAAATTGCTCCGTCCTTGGGATCTTCGCCGTAATCGTGCGCTGATATAATTGGAGTGAAAGCTTTGTCCCATTTGTTAGGATAATAAAGGCCTTGCTCTTGTGTCCAACCTTCAAAATCTTTGGAAGTAATTTTGTTCGGGAAGTTTAGTATAGAATGTTGCGGCGCCAAAAATGTAACTTTAGCATTTTCGTCCGTTACTCTATCTTTGGAAATTGTAAGTGGAAACGGCGCTAGTTTATCACTAACTAAATTTCCGAGAGTATTATATTGTACGATCATCGTCTTGCCAGAATGTACAAAGTCTAAAAGTAAATCTTGCTTAAGTCCAAGTTCAGTAATGGTATTGTAGGCGCGAATTCCGGTGATAACGACATCAAATTTATAAAGACTTTCTTTGGAAATTTCAGAAGGATTTAAAATCTGTACATCATATCCCATTTGAGATAAGCTTGTGGCTACTTCATCTCCGGCACCCATAATGTATCCAATTTTTTGTTTACCTGTTTTGATGTCTAGTTTAATGAATTTAGCATGAGCTTTTTGTAAAACTTGTTGCTTGGCGATGTGTGGATAGCGTATATAGGTTTGCTCCATATCATATGTTTTTCCATCCATCAAAACAACCGCATGCGCCGTAACTTCTTCCTGATCTTTTGGAGGGTTTACTGTAAAAATAAAGGTTTCTTCTGATCCTTTTAGCGAAAGCGAAAATGGAATCTCACTAGGACTTACTTCCCAATTTTGTGGAAGTTGCAGTCTCAAAATTCCATTTGCTGAATCTTTTCCCGCTTTTACTTTTACAATTACATCCTGCTTTTTCTTAGTAAAAATCTGAACTTTTTCGGTTATCGAGGTCGTAACTGCTGGAATTAAATCGAAGTTCTCGAAAATTTCTCCAGTAACAGGATCATTATATTTATATGCAACCTCCTGCGTTTTTGCAATTTCTACACCATCAATTAAGAAGTTGTATTTAAGTCTTACTGATCTTTCTGCCTGTGGTTTGCCTCGGTCTTTTTGGTCTGCAACATAATACATACCTTCTGTCGCTTGATCATTTAGATAGTAGGGTGAGGAGTAGGGAGCATTGTCTAATCTAATTGAAGTGGTAATTTTCTCAGATTTGTTATTGCTGAGATTTTTGTTTAAAATTTTCTTCTCATTGGTTGGAAAGGCAGTAATGGAAGCAAGTATAACGGGAACCGAGCTTCTATTGGTAAATTCCATCGCAACTTGAATAGCATCATTGGGTGTAGCATCAGGTTGATGGGTAACGGCTTCAGTATAAAGTCCTAAGCATGCGAGAATAATTTCTGAAATTTCATTGGTTTTGACTGATTTCCAATGAATATTGGTTAGGTTTTGAATTAATTTGTAAGCTTTAAGCAGTTCGCCAACCGAAGCCGAGGGATTATTAAAGTCAAATTTAGTTTGAACGTCTTCTAAAATTTTTCCAATTTCTTGTCCACCTTGCACACGATTCCACGAAGTATCAATTCCTTCGAAAATATCAGATGTACTGATTTTTTTTCCCTTTATAAATTCAAGATATTCGGTGTCATTACCACGACTTCCGGTAGATCCAAAACCTTGAGATTGATGTCTGCTACGGCTGAGAGCTGCAATTTCTTGATTGCTTTTTCCGCGAGAGTTGTAGTAAACACCGGTTGGAATACTTGTAAAATTTGATTTATCTGCCTTATCAAAAGCTTCTTGACTTCCGTAAAAAAAGTAAGATACATTAAAAAATGCACGTGTAGGTTTCCATGTATTTACGTATGAAAGTTGTGAGGGAAATTTGGATGGATCACCCGCAAAATCAAAGCTTTCAAGACTCAGCATTGCCGAAGCAGTGTGATGTCCATGGGTTGTACCTGGAGTTCTGGCATCAAATCTGTTAATAATAACGTCTGGCTGAAAGTTTCGAACCACCCAAACGATGTCACTAAGAACCTGATCTTTATCCCATATTTTTAAAGTTTCGTCGGGCAATTTAGAATATCCAAAGTCGTTTGCCCTAGAAAAGTATTGAATACCCCCATCAATTTTTCGCGCTTCGATAAGTTCCTGAGTTCTAATAACGCCTAGTTGCTCTCTTAATTCCGTTCCAATTAAATTCTGACCTCCATCGCCTCGAGTAAGAGACAAATAGGCAGTCCTCGCGTGAACGCTATTTGAATAGTAGGAAATTAACCTAGTATTTTCATCATCAGGATGTGCGGCGAGGTACAGTACAGATCCTAAAAAATTTAATTTTTGGATATCACTATAAATTGCTGCAGCATCTTTTTTTATTGGAGTTTGAGAGTTTGAAATTTGTGGCAGGAGTATAAAACAATAGAGCAGAAAAAAAGAGGTCTTTAGCATTAAATTGAAAATTATGATAAATTTCAAATATACTAAAAACCTCTTGTTTCTATTGCAACTCATGGTTAATAATGAGTGTTAAAGAGTGTTAACTGTCTTCTTTTTTTAATCTCCCTTTCGAATTATAAGGATATAAAATTTTATGAATTGCTAGTAATTCAGTAATATTATCACCAAAATAATCATCAATTTTTACTCGGTGATTATTGTATAGCGAGTAGCCACCGTAGTTTTCGGGAAAACTTTCAGCACTAATCCACTGCTTGTTTACGCGAAATAAAAATAAATTGGTTTGAGTATCAAAATACGCTTGTAGATTGGGATAATAAAAATATCGTGCTTCAGCTTTTTTCGACGATTCAGCTTTTACAGTAGTTGTTTTTAAAACCGAAGTTTGCGAATATGATACTGTAGAAGTTAGCAAGAAAAACAGTATTAAGTATGCAAATTTTGTTTTCATAATAATTTGGGGTTATAAGAATACTTGAGGTAATTTACTCTGAGCAAAACTAACAAAAAAAATGTTTAGTCGGTTAAGTTGTTCAAATTAATCGATTAAATGCACAGGTATTTTAAAAGCTGGGTATTTATCTTACAATGAAATACTGGCTTTTGCCTTGATGTTTTAGTAAAGTGCTATTTAGAGCTAAATAGAAAAGGGCTGAAAAGGTTGGGTCTAATACATTCCCTTTAAATCTAGAGCAAAAAAAACTGCCGATATATAATCGACAGTTTTATCTTTATCAATAATAAGTTGAAATTATAGGATCAATATCAACAATAAAATTACAATTATAATCGCACCAACTGATAGATAAATCCCGTTTCCACTAGATTTCAAATCTGCTTTGATAGCTTTAACTTCTTTACGAAGTTCTCTTTTCTCTGCTCTTGACATATCAGATTTATCCATGTCTTTAATTTCATTCAAACGATTAATTAAAGATTCGGCGTGAGCAGCATTAGCAGCAGTTTCAATAGGAGTTACAGGCTTGTCAATAGAGGCGTGCATTGGGGTAAATGTTACAGACATAATAGCAAGCAACATAAGTACGAATGATTTTTTCATGGTATTTTATTTTTTAGAGTTATCTCTGACAAATTTAGTTTACACTGTCTCTATAATATTACAAAATTAACGTTATAATTTCTAGAATTTACATTTTACCTTGATCTAATACTTTGTGTAACCTGATATTTCTAGACCATAACCTATCATTCCAACTCGTTTTGATTGCTCCGAATTTGTTAAAAGATTAAGCTTAGAAATATCCAAATCATGTAAAATCTGTGCACCAATACCAAAATCTTTATTGTCCATTTTTATTTCTGGAGCTTGCATAGTTCCCTGCGCTTGCAATACTTTAAGTTCAGAAAGTCTGTTTAGTAAATCACTTGAGTGATTTTCTTGGTTTATAAAAACAACAGCACCTTGCTCATTCTCATTCAATTTTGCAAAAATTCGGTCTAATTTATCCCCTTCACTTTGAGTAAGCGTTCCAAGTATATCGTTGTTTATAGCATGTGAATTGATTCTGGTAAGAACAACGTCGCCATCGTTCCACGTGCCTTTGGTAAGCGCAATATGCACTTGTTTATTTGTTGTTTGTTGATAAGCGCGCAGGCGGAAAGTTCCAAATCTTGTCTGAACGTCATAATCTTCTTTTTTAACAATAAGACTATCGTGCTTCATTCTGTAGGCAACAAGATCTTCGATAGAAACAATTTTAAGATCAAATTTTCTGGCCACCTCCATCAATTGCGGAAGCCTAGCCATCGATCCATCTTCATTTAGAATTTCGACCAAAATTCCAGCAGATTTTAATCCAGCAAGTCTGGCAAAGTCAATTGTTGCTTCTGTATGTCCAGTTCTTCTTAGCACACCGCCTTGTTTTGCTCTCAATGGGAAAATGTGTCCTGGACGTCCTAAATCCTCTGGCTGTGTATTATCATCAGCTAGCGCCAACACAGTTTTAGCTCTATCGTGCACAGAAATTCCAGTAGTACAGCCTTGACCAATAAGATCGACTGATACGGTAAATTGTGTTTCGTGCAAAACTGTATTATTAGTAACCATCAAATTTAAATCTAACTCTTTACATCTTCGCTCGGTAAGAGGCGCACAAATAAGCCCTCTACCATTTGTAGCCATAAAATTGATCATCTCAGGAGTTACTTTTTCTGCGGCTGCAACAAAATCTCCTTCGTTTTCGCGGCCTTCGTCGTCAACAACAATAATTATCTTGCCTTGACGAATTTCTTCGATCGCTTCTTCAATAGTATTTAGTGCAATAGCATCAGTCGTCATAATATTATTTTTTTGTGGGTATAAATTTTTTAAATATTTTTTGGATAGGATCTAAAATTCGATCGAAGTTTATTAACCCTACGTCGTTTGTTGCTCTATATGTAAGCAAAACAGCCAGAGGTGCTAATACAATCGATGACATCCATGTTCCTAAAAAAGGAGAAATTTCATTCTCTTGAGCGATTTTCTTGCCAAAGGTATTTATAAAGTGGAAGATGATAAATATTAATACAGCAAAAACTATTGGAAGTCCCAATCCTCCTTTGCGTATAATAGCGCCTAAAGGAGCACCGATAAAGAACATCAGAAAACATGAAAATGCGATTACAAATTTTTCGTAAAAAGCGATCCAGTGACTATTGATATTCTTCTGCTTATTTTCAAATTCTATTTTAGAACTGCTTATTCCAAAAGAAGTATTTAAAACAAAACTATTAGCAACTTTCAAAATTTCGATTTGATCGGTCTTATCAAATAAATTCAAAACAGCTGTACTATTTGGAAGTTTTTTAGTTTGGACAACTGGCAAATCGATAGTATTTGTTTGCGGTAAATAGGGATTTAGAATTCCTGTTCTTTGATGGCTATTTTCTGAAAACGATTTTAATTCTTTCATGTAGTCTAGATCGAGCGAATCAATTGTGTACCGCAGTTCGTCAACTGTTAGCATCGTATTAGTATTACTTATCTGAGTATCGTCCAAATTACTACCTGTAAGCGTTGAAAGATCAATATTTAGGATATATTTTTTAAAAGAGCTTTTAGCAAAGGGTACTTTATTTCGGTCTTGGAAGTTTTTTGGAATTACATCTTCGTAATAATAGCCATCATTAAGTACTAATTGCAAAACACTAGATTGCTTACTACTAATAAGCTCGCCAGTTTTTGCTTTGATAACTGTGGAATTCCGAGTATCTAATTTAGACTTTTTGTGAATGGTGATTCCAGTAAGAAATCGCCCATCTTTTCCGGATTTTTTGTTGACTTTGATGTTGTAATCACCCACGTCATTAAACTGCCCTTCGGCGATGGCAAGAGCAGGTTGGACTTGAGCTAAATTTTTACGAAAATTTACAAACTTATATTCCGCAAATGGAATTATATTATTTGCAAAGGCGAAAGCGGCAATCGCGAGAATTGCTATAAAAACCGATAAACCACGCATCGCCCGATTAAGTGAAATACCCGCCGATTTCATTGCAGCAAACTCATAATTCTCTGAGAGATTACCAAAGGTCATAATTGAAGCAAGTACAATCGAGAGCGGAAGTACAAGAGGTACAACGCTTGGCATTTTATAAATAAGAAACTTGAAAATAAGAAGCACATCCAGGTCTTTCCCAGCAAGTTCTCCTATAAATAGCCAAACCGTTTGTAGAATAAAAATTAAAAATAAGATTACAAATACAGTTCCGAATGTAGTTATAAAGCTTGTAAGAATGTACTTGTCAAGTATTTTCACAGAACTTAATCGAGTTTATTAATGTAATAGTTAGGATATTTATTCTGCGCAAATATAAATTGATTTTTTGACAGTGGCTGATTGGTTTTAAAAGAATTAACAGTGAGTGTTGTCTTCGTACCATTTTTGCCGCTTTCAATCAAATTATAGATATGTTTTGTCTGAATATCGATTCCTAAAAGGATGTCTTTTCGCTGATCTTTAGAGCTAATTGGAGTCAATTTTACATACTGAATTTTTCGTCCTTTTACGTTTTGCAAAATATCCCAATCATATTTATATCCTTTATTAAAGAATGTCAACATTTTGGATGGGGTAATTGCATTATCGTCATTATCATCAACTTTACTAATAGATACTTCTTCATCTTCTGGAACTATAGTATAAGTTTTTTGACCGTCAAAAATTTTAGTAACACCCATAAAATTAAGCAAATACTTATTGCCCTGCATGGTAACATTTCCTTTGCTGTCTTGATTGATATTTTCTTTTGCGTTATTGAGTTGATATTTAAAATCAATTGCAATATTATCGTAAGATTTAATCTTTGAAGTTACTTCATCGAGTAGTGCTTTTGCCTTTTTATCTTGAGCTTGCGCGCTAAATGTGATTAATGCAATAAGTAAAATCTGTACTAACTTTTTCATTTTTTAAGAGTTTTGTTCGTTATTAAAGAATTGATCGAGCGCTGATAAATCACTAATATTAACTCCTCTGGCTTTACTTCCCTCAAATGGACCAACAATTCCTGCCGATTCTAATTGATCAATCAATCTTCCTGCGCGGTTGTATCCTAATTTAAGTTTCCTTTGAAGCAATGAAGCCGATCCTTGTTGGGCGCCAACAATGATTTCTGCAGCTTCTCTAAAGAGCGTATCTCGTTCAGAAATATTCATATCAAGATTAATGCCACTATCATCTTTATCAAACTCCGGAAGCAGATAAGCCTCGGGATAAGCTTTTTGCGATCCAATATATTCAGTAATTCGTTCAACCTCGGGAGTGTCAACAAAAGCACATTGCACGCGCACAACATCATTACCATTGGTATAGAGTAAATCTCCACGACCAATTAACTGATCGGCACCTGCAGTGTCCAAAATTGTACGTGAATCAATCTTTGATGTCACTCTAAAGGCAATACGAGCAGGGAAATTCGCTTTAATAATACCTGTAATTACGTTTACCGAAGGTCGCTGTGTTGCAATAATTAAGTGGATTCCAATCGCTCTCGCAAGCTGTGCAAGCCGTGCAATTGGTGTTTCAACTTCTTTTCCTGCAGTCATAATTAAATCGGCGAATTCGTCGACAACCAATACTATATATGGTAGGAAACGGTGCCCATTTTCTGGGTTTAATTTTCGAGATTTAAATTTATCATTGTATTCTTTAATGTTTCGAACCATCGCATCTTTAAGAAGATTGTAACGGTTGTCCATTTCTATACAAAGCGAATTTAAAGTATTAATAACCTTGGTGTTGTCGGTAATAATCGCATCCTCTCCATCAGGAAGTTTTGCTAGATAATGTCTTTCAATTTTATTGAATAAGGTTAACTCAACTTTTTTCGGGTCAACCAAAACAAATTTCACTTCGGCTGGGTGCTTTTTGTACAGTAGGGAAGTAAGTACTGCGTTAAGGCCCACAGATTTCCCCTGCCCAGTTGCTCCAGCCATCAAAAGGTGTGGCATTTTGGCAAGATCCACAACAAAAGTTTCATTGGATATTGTTTTGCCTAAAGCAATTGGAAGTTCCATTTCCGCTTCTTGAAATTTGGCTGAGCCAATAACAGAGCGCATAGATACCATAGTTGGATTTTTATTTGGTACCTCAATACCAATTGTTCCCTTTCCAGGTATCGGTGCAATAATTCTAATTCCCAACGCCGAAAGTGACAATGCAATATCGTCTTCCAAGCTTTTAATTTTCGAAATTCTAATTCCCGCTTCTGGAACAATTTCGTACAAGGTTACCGAAGGTCCTACGGTAGCTTTAATTTGTGCAATTTCTATTTTATAATTCCGAAGAGTTTCAACAATTCGATTTTTATTTTCTTCTAATTCTTGTTGGTTAATCGTAATTCCGACACCCGAATATTCCTTTAATAAATCAAGGGTCGGAAATTTATAATTAGATAAATCTAGAGTTGGGTCAAATAGTCCAAAATCAGCAACAAGTCTGTTGGCCAAATTTTCCTCCACAACTTCTTCTTCGGCCGCAGTTTCTATAACAAATTCTTCAACTTTATTATTTTCACTCACTGGAACTTTTGGTTCTAATGATAAGATGGTTTCAGGTTTCATCGTTTCCACAATCGGAGGTTCCACTTTTGGGCTTTCCACTTTTGGTAAAACAACTTCTTTTTTAATTTCCGAATGGTGACTAATCGTTGGTTTTAAACTTTCTTTATTTATTTCAAATTTGGACGCTGGCTTTTCTTTTGCAATTGGTTCAAAAGAATCCTCGGCATTGTCATCAACCGCATATTCTTCTAAATTATAAGCATCAGTAGCATTTTCGGCTACTGGCATTCTCGCTTTGAAGTCTTCTTTTTTCTTTTCGAAATAAGTGGCAACTTTATCCGTAGACAATTCAAATTTAGCTACTAGAAATATTAGCAATGAAAATATTAAAACTATCACAGTCCCCGAATATCCCAGAAAATCCTGTAAATAAAGACTGATCTCGTAGCCAACCGTTCCACCTAATTCTGGTAAGGTTGATGCAAAAAATCCACAGAACACAGAGATGAGTACCATTGCAAATAAGTCCCAAAACCAAATTAATTTTAATTTTTGTAATGAAACATCCAAAACTACAGAAAGACCAGTCAGGAAAAATAATTTTACAAATAGAAAAGAAGCGACTCCAAAACCTCTAAAAATGAAAAGATCAGCAAGGTAGGCACCAACTTTTCCGAGCCAATTGCGTGTATGCTCAGATCGATCATCAAATACTGCCAATGTGCTTTGGTCCTGAGTACCATAAATATAAAATGAAACAAAAGCTAATAATAGCGCCAATGAAAGAACAATAAGCAATATTCCAAACACCAACTTATATTGCTTCAATCTTTTCTTCTTGACTTCTGGACTAACAGTTGTAGCTTTCTTAGAAGTAGAATCTTTTTTAACCGTTTTTGCCATTGCACGAGGTACGTTATAATATTTAATATAAATGTGAAGCTAACTTTTTAAAAAATGTAAGGCCAATAAATTAATGCACCAACAATTAATGCTGCCGTAGCTGCAAAAAACACTGCTCCAGCGGCAATATCTTTAATGAAACCTATAGTTTTATGGAATCCTGGATGAATAAAGTCGGCAATTTTTTCGACTGCGGTATTTAGACCTTCAACGGCAAGGACCATTCCTGTCGCCATTGTTTGCATAATCCATTCTTCACGACTAATATCAAAATAGAATCCTGCGCCTACTACAAGCATACCTATAGCCAATTGAGCCATGATGCTATGCTCTGTTGTAATAAGTTTATATGCTCCCTTATATGCGAAGGAAAAACTTTTAATCCGTCCGGAAATAAAAGAAGTGTCTTTTTTAAATTCCATGTAGACTATAGTGCCGCAATCGCTGCGTCGTAATTTGGCTCATCTGCAATTTCACTAACTTGCTCAGTATAGATAACTTTCCCATTGCTATTGATAATTACAATTGCACGGGAATGCAATCCTTGCATAGGACCATCAGCGATGGTAACATTGTAGTCCTTGCCAAATTGACCTTCTCTGAAATCAGATAAGTTTGTTACATTTTCTATTCCTTCAGCGCCACAAAATCTCTTTTGAGCAAAAGGTAAATCTTTTGAGATGCAAAGCACTTCTGTATTTTCCAAAGCTGCAGCTTTCTGATTAAAAGCGCGAACCGATGCTGCGCAGACACCGGTGTCAACGCTGGGAAAGATATTTAAAATTAAATTTTTTCCAGCAAAATCTTTCAATGATTTAGTGACAAGATCTGTATTAACTAAAGTAAAATCAGGAGCTTGAGTATTTAATTCAGGTAACATTCCCAATGTATTTACTTTCGATCCGTGTAGTGTTATTGAAGCCATTTTTATATAATTTTTAGATTTTCAAAAGTAAGAAAAATAAATGTGATGCCGTAGTTATAGATGACGAAACCCCAAAAAATATATCAGTAAAAAATACCTATAAAAAAAGGCGCTTTTATAAAAAGCGCCTTTAAATGAAACAAGTTCCTTAATCTTATTGATCTATAGAACCCAATACTCTCTTCATAAATGTATTGAGAGCTTCTTTTTGTGGAGTACCATCCTTGATCATCTTATCTACTTCGATTGCTCCGTACATATTTGAAATTAATTCGGCAATTACATCTATTTCTTCATCTTTAAGAGAAGATACTTCAGTTAATGCTTCCAAAACTTCAATAGCTTCTACTAAGTAATCTTGATCATTTTCTTCTATAAACTGCGTAAGATGCTTTATTACAGGTAGTTTCATAGTACTATTTGTTTTTTATTTCAGTAACTAGATCTCCCAAAATCTCTGCTTTATTTGTCTGAGTCTCATTTACAAGAACTCCATTATGAAATGTTGCAAAAGTTGGAAGATTACTCACATTGGCGAGCTTCCTAGATTCTGGTGATTTCTCTGCATCTACAATTACAAATGTCATATCATCATTTTCTGTAGCCATTTTTTTAAATTTTGGCTTCATAATACGACAGTTACCACACCAGCTAGCAGAATACTGAACAACTACTTTATTGTTTTCGCTAACTAGAGTAGCCAAAGTGTCTTCGTTTAATTCAATTAACATATTGTAATGATTTATTAATTAGTTACTCAAATAGCTTGCAACACCTTCTCTAGTTGCAAACATTGCATCTTTTCCTTCTTCCCAATTTGCTGGACAAACTTCTCCGTTAGTTTGAACGTGTGTGTAAGCGTCGATCAGTCGGATATATTCTTTAACATTTCTACCAAGTGGCATATCATTTACACTTTCGTGGAAAATTTTTCCTGTCTCATCAATCAGGTACGTTGCACGATACGTTACGTTTGAACCTTCAATCATAACTGAGTCAGTTTCTTCGCTATATCCTGTTGATTCAATGTCAAGAATTCCTAAGATGTTAGATAAGTTTCTGTTAGTATCAGCAAGAATTGGATACGTTACTCCCTCAATTCCACCATTATCTTTTGCTGTATTAAGCCAAGCAAAGTGAACCTCTGCAGTATCGCAAGAAGCTCCAATTACAATAGTATTTCTTTTTTCAAATTCTCCCAAAGCATCTTGAAAAGCATGAAGCTCAGTAGGACAAACGAATGTGAAATCTTTTGGATACCAAAACAATAACACTTTCTTGTTGTTGTTTGTAGCTTCTTCAAAAATGTTGATTTTCATATTATCACCCATTTCAGAAATAGCATCTACTGCAATACTTGGAAATTTTTTACCTACTAATGACATAATTTATAAATTTTGATTATTAATTTCTTTTACAAAAGTACCACTATTATACACTTATTTGAATAAATTCTGATTATACTTTTTTATGATGCTATAGATTTTGTTGATGATAAATAGTCTCCAGTAAGCAGTCTAATTTTTATACTAAATGCAGCAAAAATCAAAGTCATAAATGGACTTATGAGATTGAAAAAAGCATAAGGCAAGTAGTCGAGAGTATTTACACCTAAAGTACTTGCATGATACGCACCACAAGTATTCCACGGAATTAGTACTGAACTCACAGTTCCCGAATCTTCTAAAGTTCTACTTAAATTTTCTGGAGCAAGACCTTTATCCTCAAACGCTTTACTAAACATTTTTCCTGGCACAACGATAGCTAGGTATTGATCTGAAGCGGTAATATTTAGCGTTAAGCAACTTCCCACAGTAGCGGCAAAAAGTCCAAAAGTAGATTTTGCCAAACTCAACAAGGTTCTACTAATTCGCGCAAGCGCACCGATTGCATCCATAATTCCACCAAAAACCATTGCGCATAAAATTAACCAAACGGTGTTTAGCATTTTCTGCATTCCTCCAGAAACATACAGATCTTTTAAAGTTTCAACTTTCGTCGGAATAATGGATTCAACAGTGATAGCATTCAAAATACCTTTATAAGCATTTTCAATTGTTAGCGTTGTTCCGCCCGAAAGCATCAATACAATATGCGGTTGAAAAATTACTGCAAAAACTGCCGCGAGCAAGGTTCCGAGCAACAGTGCAATAAGCGGTTCGGTTTTTTTTGCAATCAATCCAATAACTATCACAGGAACTAGAAATAGGAGCGGAGTAATATTAAATGAACTTTTGATATCATTTAGAAGTACTGAAGAATCTGCAACTCCGGAGGTTTCAACGGTAAGACCAAGAATGATAAAAATGATGAGGGTAATAATATAGGTAGGAACTGTGGTGTACAGCATATATCTAATGTGAGTAAACAAATCTGTTCCGGCCATTGCAGGTGCCAGATTAGTGGTATCAGACATCGGCGAAAGCTTGTCACCAAAGTAGGCTCCTGAAATTACCGCTCCAGCTACCATTCCTAAAGGAAAACCCAAAGTTCCTCCGATCCCAATTAGCGCAATTCCCACAGTTGCAGAAGTTGTCCAAGAACTCCCTGTGGCGATTGAAATTATTGAACATATAAGTAAAGTAGCTGGCAAGAAAATGCTGGGATTTAAAATTTGCAGCCCATAATAAATCATTGCAGGAATAATTCCGCTTACTAACCAAGTTCCTGCAAGAGCTCCAACCATCAGCAAAATTAATATTGCTCCCGCGCTAGACTTGATATTTTCTGAAACTTCTTCAATCATTTTTGCAAACTTGACCTTATTGAAAAAGCCAACTACAGCTGCAACTCCGCCACCTAACAATAAAATAAATTGATTACTTCCGCTCAAAGCGTCATCACCAAAGACAAACACGTTATATCCAAGCATTCCTACAAGTGCGACAACAGGAATAAGAGCTTCCCAAATATTTAATTCTTTATTATCGGTGATTGATTCGTTCATTTATAAAAATTTATGCTGCAATGTAGCAAAAAATCTTGTTTTATCTTCACGAGTTTAAAAATTCAATTATGCAGAAATTAAAGCGATAATTACGCATTTTGCCTCAAGGCAGCGCAAAAAAAATCCGCTTTAGAAAGCGGATTAAATTGTATTTTCTATATTTTAGATAGTAGCAAAATCTTCTTTGTGAAGTACTCCAACTTCCATCATACATTGCTTCATCATTTGATAAGTGCGCTCAATATCATTGTCAAGACCTATAGAAAATCTGATGAGTCCATCGCTAAGTCCCATTGCTGCTTGTTCGTCCGCTGGAATTTCAGAAGAAGTTGAACTTCCTGGAGCACTAAAAAGAGTTTTATAAAAACCTAAACTTACCGCTAAGTAACCTAAGTTTTTCTCTTGCATTAATTCCATTAACTCATTTGCTTTTTCAAGACTCCCGGCATCAATCGTCATCATTCCTCCAAAACCGTATTCAGGATTAATCATTCCTTTATATAATTCGTGGCTTGGATGGCTTGCTAATCCTGGATAAACAGTTTTCAATCCGTCTTTTTCAAATCTTTCGGCAAGGTAATTTGCGTTGTGGCTATGTTGCTTGATTCGTAGGTGAAGCGTTCTAAGGTTTTTCATTACACTTGCAGATCTCATACTATCCATAGTGGGGCCTAAAAGCATACTTGCACCAGAATTTACGCATTTTAATGAAGCAATAAATTCGTTAGAAGCACAAGTTACACCCCCTACAGTATCGCTACTTCCGTTGATGTACTTAGTAAGGCTATGAATTACGATGTCTGCTCCAAGTTTGATTGGAGAAACGGAAAGAGGTGAAAATGTATTGTCAACAACCAATGTAAGGTTGTGTCTTTTTGCAATTTTAGACAAACCTGCAATATCTGCAACCTCAAGAAGTGGGTTACTTACAGTTTCGCAGTACAAAACTTTTGTGTTTTTTGTTATTGCTTTTTCTACTATTTCCAAATTAGTGATATCGACAAATGCAGTCGAGATTCCCATTCTTGGTGCAAAATTTTTCAAAAACGCATAAGTTCCACCGTAAATTGTACGACTAGATACAACGTGATCTCCATTTCCGCAAAGTTGCAGTAACGTGGGAGTAATTGCACCCATGCCTGAAGCGGCAACATTGGCGCTTTCGGTGCCTTCCATCGCTGCCATTGCTCTGTCTAGATATAAATTACTTGGCGAAGAGTGTCTTGAGTATAGATAACAACCTTCTGCATTTCCTTCAAAGGTGTCAAACATTGTTTTTGCTGAAAGAAAGGTATAGGTTGAAGAATCTGAAATTGATGGATTAACACCACCAAATTCACCAAAGAATTGTAAGTCCTGAATATTATCTGCGGGATCAAAGTTCATAATATATAGTTTGTAGGGTTTAGATAAAATATTAAATATTATTCAAATAAAAGCAATACCTGATATAAAGTCAACCGAATCGCAAAAATTTAGACTTTAAAACTATTAAAATTAGATTATATAAAATATCTTTACGCTGATAACCAGAACTACGAACTTTTAGCGAAATTATAATATGACATTAGATGCAATTGATAAAAAATTATTGACGCTTTTGCAAAATGATAGCAAAGGCACCACAAAAGAGCTTTCGCTAAAGTTAAATCTATCTGTAACCGCCGTATATGAACGTGTAAAAAAGCTAGAGCGTCTTGGCATTATTGACAAGTATGTTGCTCTATTAGATCGCGAAAAGATAGAAAAAGCTTTTGTGGTTTTCTGTCACGTAAAATTATTGCAACACACAATTGAATATTTAACCTCGTTTGAAAGTGATGTTGTCATGCTGGACGAAGTGCATGAATGTTTTCACGTTAGCGGCGATTATGATTACATATTAAAGATATACGTCAAAAACATGCAAGAATATAGAGAATTTATGGTTACCAAATTAACTACTTTAAAGCATATTGGAAGTACACATAGCACTTTTATGATTTCGGAAGTAAAAAACTCTACTGCTTTTATACTTTAATTTTTCGCTTTCGCTAAATTTATAAAGATTGCGTATTATCTACCTCCTAAATTCTCATGATAGATTTCTACAAAGATAAAAAACTACCAAATTGTCTTTTAAACAAACAAAATTTCTTAATTTTGCCACTCAAAATTTTATTAAACTAAATAATAAAAATTATATTATGAGTTCATTTGATGTTGTCATTATCGGTTCTGGACCTGGCGGATATGTTTCTGCTATTCGTTGTGCACAATTAGGTTTCAAAACGGCCATCATAGAAAAATATTCTTCCCTTGGCGGTACTTGTCTTAATGTAGGCTGTATTCCATCAAAAGCTTTGCTGTCTTCTTCTCATTTATATGAAGAAGGAATGAAGCATTTTGAGCCAAACGGAATTGAAATCACTGGAGAACTTAGAGTTAATTTCGAAAAAATGGTTGCTCGCAAACAAGCGGTAGTAGATCAGACAGTTGGAGGAATTAATTTTTTGATGAATAAAAATAATATCACAGTTTTTGAAGGAACAGGATCTTTTGTGGATGCTACTCACGTAGAAATCGCAAAAGCTGACGGTACTGCCGAAACTATTGAGGGAAAAAATATCATTATTGCTACAGGTTCAAAACCGTCTAATCTTCCTTTTATCAAACTTGATAAAGAAAGAATTATCACTTCTACCGAAGCTTTAAAACTTCCAGAAGTTCCTAAACACCTTGTAATTATTGGTGGCGGTGTTATTGGGATTGAACTTGGACAAGTTTATTTACGTCTAGGAGCGAAAGTTTCTGTTGTTGAATATCTTGACCGAATTATTCCAGGAATGGATTCAGCTTTATCAAAAGAATTGACAAAAGTCTTGAAGAAAGCTGGAATGAAATTTTACGTTTCTCACAAAGTGCAAGGTGTCGAAAGAAATGGAGACGAAGTAGTAGTAACAGCAGAAAATGCAAAAGGAGAAACAATTACTCTTGAAGGCGACTACGCTTTGGTTTCTGTAGGTCGCAAACCTTATACTGATGGATTAAAAGCTGAAAATGCTGGCGTAAAAATTACAGACCGTGGCATGATTGAAGTAAATGATCACTTACAAACTGCTACTGCAAATATTTACGCAATTGGTGATGTTGTTCGTGGTCCAATGCTTGCACACAAGGCAGAAGAAGAAGGTGTGATGGTTGCTGAGCTTGTCGCTGGACAAAAACCACATATTGACTACAATTTAATTCCTGGTGTTGTTTACACTTGGCCAGAAGTTGCAGCAGTTGGAAAAACAGAAGAGCAATTAAAGGAAGCAGGTACAAAATATAAGGTTGGAAGTTTCCCTTTCAAAGCATTAGGACGTGCTCGCGCTAGCGGGGATCTCGATGGATTTGTGAAAATTCTTGCTGACGAAAAGACAGATGAAGTTTTAGGAGTTCATATGATTGGTGCAAGAACTGCTGATCTTATTGCTGCAGCTGTAACCGCTATGGAATTTAGAGCTTCTGCCGAAGATATTTCTAGAATGTCTCATGCGCACCCTACATTTGCAGAAGCAATAAAAGAAGCAGCATTAGCCGCGACAGAAAATAGACCATTACATATATAAAAAAATTATATTTGAATAATTTTAAAAAACCCGTATTTTGCGGGTTTTTTATTTTATAAGAAATTTTTAAAATTCAATTTTTGTGAGAGAAACTATAAGACATACTTTAGAAAATCCAGCTCTTTTTAAACAGCAGTTACTGCAATGGTCACAACAATTTCGCGCAATTGCATTTCTTGATAGCAATAATTTTTTGCAAAAATATACTAGCTATGGTTGTATTGTTGCAGTAGACGCATTTACTTCATTACAAACAGATTATAGCAACGCATTTGAAGAGTTAAAAGAATACCAAGAAAAGATTGGTGATTATATTTTTGGACACTTAAGTTATGACTTAAAAAATGCAACAGAAAATATTAAATCATCCAATTTTGATGGATTAGGATTTTCGGATCTTCATTTTTTTCAACCTAAAAAGATCTTCAAAATTCAAGATTCAGAATTAGTAATGAGTTATTTGTTTCTTTGTAACGATGAGCTTCAAAGTGATTTTGAGGAAATACTATCTGAAAAAATCAACTTAGATTCTGCTAACAAAGTTTCTGATCTCAGTATTCAAGCACGAATTTCGGAAGAAAACTATTTGGCGAAAGCCTCCAAAGTTTTAGAACATATACAGCGAGGAGATATTTACGAAATGAATTTGTGTATGGAGTTTTTTGCAGAAAATGCTAAAATAGATCCATTTCAAATCTATCAAAATTTAAACGAAATTTCGCAGCCGCCATTTGCTGCATTTTATAAATTAAATGACAAATATTGCCTTTGCGCATCTCCCGAAAGATATATTAGAAGAGAGAACAACAAAATAATTTCGCAACCAATCAAGGGAACTGCGAAGAGAGGTTTGGAAATTATTGAGGATAATGCGATAAAGAACTTGCTTTCGCAAAATGAAAAAGAACGGTCAGAAAATATTATGATTGTGGATCTAGTTCGAAATGATCTCTCAAAAACTGCAGTCAAAAGTAGTGTAGAAGTAGAGGAGCTTTGCCAAATGTATACTTTTAAGCAAGTGCATCATTTGATTTCAACTGTAGTTTCGGAAGTAGATTCTGCTACTTCTGGAGCAGAAATTATCCGCACTACTTTTCCGATGGGAAGTATGACAGGAGCGCCAAAACTGTCGGCAATGGAAATTATCGAAAAATACGAAGAGACAAAGCGTGGACTTTACAGCGGCTCTATTGGCTATTTTGAACCCAATGGCGATTTTGATTTTAATGTAGTAATTCGCTCAATTTTATATAATAAAACTGCTAAATACGTTTCGTTCTCTGTTGGAAGTGCGATTACGGCAGCCTCAGTAAGTGCTTTAGAATATGAGGAATGTTTGCTCAAAGCAAATGCAATGAGGCAAGTGCTTCAATAAAAATAGCGGTATCTTTCTAACCATAATTTCAAATAAAATGTTGAAGGAACTTTTTATAAAACATATAAACGAGAATTTTAGCTTTCTTAAAAATGGAAAATCAATTATCGCCGTCAGTGGAGGACTAGATAGTATGGTGCTTCTTCATTTAACGCAAGCTGCCAAACTGCAGATCGCGGTTGCGAGCTGCAATTTCAACTTGAGAGGAGCAGAGAGCGACGGAGATTCTGAGTTTGTAAAAGAGTATTCACAACAGCATTCTATTCAAATGTTTGCAACTTCTTTTGACACTTTAAAGTTTGCCACAGAACATAAATTATCCACTCAAATGGCCGCGAGAGAACTTAGATATTTATGGTTTGAAGAAATTCGGCAAGAAAATAATTTTAATTATATTTTAACCGCGCACCATTTAGATGACAATCTAGAGACATTTCTAATCAATCTTTCAAGAGGGAGCGGAATCGACGGATTGATTGGTATTCCCGCTATTTCAAACGCAATTATCAGACCTATTTTACCTTTTAGTCGTGAGCAAATTCTCGAGTACGCTTTACTAAATAACATTGTGTGGCGGGAAGATAGTAGTAATACTGACAATCATTATTTGCGAAATTCAATTCGACAGAAAATCACTCCCGAATTAAAAAATCTCACTGGCAATTTTTTGCAGTCATTTCAAAATTCTCAAACGCATTTGCAGCAAACACAATCGATGGCAAGAGATGCATCAGTCTTAGTTTATAAGCAGGTAGTTGAAGTGGAGGAGAAGAGAATAAAAATAAAATTAAGTGAATTGCTTAGGTTAGAAAACTATCAAGCGTACTTATATGATTGGCTGCACTCTTTTGGTTTTACGGCTTGGCAAGATATTTACAATTTAGTTGGTGCACAGTCTGGCAAAATAATTACATCGCCTTTTTATAATTTGCTAAAAGATCGTGAATACTTAATTCTTTACAAGAGCGCAGAAAGTTCTAATTATTTAAGTTTTTATATTGCAAATGATGTAACGAAAGTTAATAATCCTATAAATCTCGAGTTTTCTTACGAGCCGTATGATAGCAAATTGGATTCAAATTGTATATTTGTGGACCGCGAGAAATTGCACTTTCCACTAGAATTACGTGGATGGAGAGAGGGAGATTATATTATTCCTCTTGGAATGACTGGCAAAAAGAAATTAAGTAAATTCTTTAAAGACGAAAAAATAGCGCAAGACCAGAAAGAAAAAACGTGGTTGCTCTTATCAAATGGAGAAATTGTTTGGGTCATTAATCACCGGCTTGACGATCGCTTTAAAGTTACTTCTAATACAACTCAAATATTAAGAATTAAATTAACCTAATGAAAAAACTGTATTTTTTATTTTTTGCACTTGTAGCTTTCAGCTCATTACAAGCCCAAATTTTAGACCCGTCCAAATGGACTAGCCGAACAGAGAAAATTTCCGGAAATGAATTTAACCTAATATTTGAAGGTACAATAGAAGATGGTTGGCACATTTATTCGCAATGGACGCCAGATGGAGGTCCTTTACCTATGGAAGTTACCATCAAAAATGCAAAGAATAATTTCCAACTCATTGGAAAAGCACAAGAAAGTAAAACAAAGAGACAGTTTAATCCAGTTTTTGAAGTTGACGAAATATATTGGGATAAAAAGGTTACAATTACTCAAAAAATTAAAGTAATTAACGAAAAACTAGCTTCGATTGACGCCGTCTTAGAATTTCAAATTTGTAAAGAATCTTGTATCAATCAAGATAAAAGCTTTACGTTTAAACTTCCAAAAATTGTTCTTCCTGCCGCAGCTGATGGACCTGAAGTAAAGAAGGAAGAAGTACCAAATGAAAAAATAACTGAAATTGTGGCAATTGACACTGCTGCAGTAGTGACAGAAACAGCTGTTACTTCTACTAATGCAGAAGGTGCGGTTGCACTGCAGAAAGCTGAATCAAAACAAAACGGTCCAGAAAGCAGATCAAAAAAGGATGAGAGTAAAGGATTATTAATGATTTTCTTTCTTTCGTTCTTGGGAGGATTCGCAGCATTGCTTACACCTTGCGTGTTTCCGATGATTCCAATGACTGTAAGTTTCTTTACAAAACAAAGTAAAACAAAAGCACAAGGAAAACGCAATGCGATTATTTATGGACTATCAATTATCGCAATATACTTAGTTTTAGGTTCTGTTGTTACCGGAATATTTGGAGCAGAAGCCCTTAATGCACTTTCTACAAATGTCTGGTTTAATGTGATTTTCTTTCTACTACTAGTCGTCTTCGCAGTTTCTTTCTTGGGCGCTTTTGAAATTATGTTGCCTAACTCATGGGCAAATAAAGTTGACAAGCAAGCAGATAGAGGCGGAATCGTTGGTATCTTATTTATGGCACTTGCTCTTGCAATTGTATCTTTTTCTTGTACAGGACCAATTGTAGGAACTCTATTAGTTGAGTCTGCATCCAAAGGTGGAATTGCTCCAATCATTGGGATGTTAGGATTCTCAACCGCGCTTGCGTTGCCATTTATGTTATTTGCAATGTTCCCGGGATGGTTAAACTCTATGCCAAAATCTGGTGGATGGTTAAACACTGTAAAGGTATCCTTAGGATTTCTTGAGCTTGCTTTGGCTTTCAAATTTTTGTCAAACGCAGATCTTGTTTTGCAATTACATTATATTGAAAGAGAAGTATTCTTAGCAATTTGGATTGCAGTATTTGGTGCTTGGGCTTTATATCTTTTTGGAAAAATTACCTTACCGCATGACAGTCCATTGACGCATATTTCTGTAGGTAGATTATGTTTAGGTCTAGTTGTTTTAGCATTTACAGTATATATGATTCCTGGATTATTTGGTGCGCCACTTAAATTGATTAGTGCATTCCCACCACCGCAAACGTATAGCGAAAGTCCAAATGGCTTTATGGGCGGAGGCGGATCGGCACCAGCCGAATCAGATTTACCAGAATTTGCAGAGTATGGTCCTCACGGAATAGTTTCGTTTACAGATTATGAAAAAGGGATGGCTTACGCCAAAAAAATAAACAAACCAGTACTTATCGACTTTACCGGATTTGCTTGCGTAAACTGTAGAAAAATGGAAAACAATGTCTGGACTGATCCTCACGTATTAAAAGTTTTGAAAAATGACATAGTTTTGATATCTCTATACGTTGATGACAAAAGAGATTTGCCAAAAGAAGAGCAATTCGTGTCTCCAAATAGCGGAAAGAAAATCGTTACAGTTGGAAATAAATGGAGTGATTTTATAATCCATAGATACGAAACTAACACACAACCTTTCTATGTACTCGCAGATGTTGAAGGTAATAACCTCAATGATCCAATTGGATATACTCCCGACATTGAAGAATATAAGAAATGGCTTCAGGAAGGTATTTCAAACTTCAAATAACAACATGATTATTATTATTAATTCAATAAAAAAGCAGCTTTCTCAGGAAAGCTGCTTTTTTGCATTATATATATTTGGCGAAAGCCTTATTCAACTTGTTTTCCGATGTAATCAGAATTTAATAAGTATAATGCGCCCATATATTTAATTTTGAACGTCACTAAGTCTCCCACATTGTACTTGGTGTCAGAATTGGTAATATCAATCACCAACATATCCGAAGATGCGTCAAAAATAGTAATATTGGGATCTACAGCTTCTAAATATTGTGGTTGCATATCTAGCAGTCCAATATCTAAAATTGCTCGTAGAGAACTGTTATTTAAATCGGCATCATCCATCGCAACATTCACATTTCCTGCAACATTTTCGCCCAATTCACCCACCGGCACATCCGGCTTTTCGGTAATTTCAATTATTTCGGCAAAAAGTTTAAACACACTATCATGCATCCCCTCAATGGTCAATCCTGTAAAAATGTCTTTTCCAAAAAATAATGCTTCTCCAACTCGAAAGTGATTTACCGCCATCGGGCGGGCATTGCGCAACATTAACGGAATAGCAACAGAAGTTCCACCCGAAACCCACGGAATTGTTACCCCGAATTTTGCTTCAATTAACTGCTTATACAAACTTAATTGAATCAGCTTATCTTGCGTTGGCATTACACCATTTAGACAATTGAGATTTGTCCCAATTCCTCTAACTTCAATATTTGGAAGGTTTAAAACTTCACCATAAAACTGGATTAAATCATCACCCATAACTCCTTCACGTAAGTCACCCATCTCAATCATAATAATGATTTTATGAACCTTATTCTGCTTCTGAGCTGCTTCTGAAAGTAATTTTATGGTGTAGATTTCTGTGTTAAAGCTCACATCAGCAAATTCTACAATCTCATCTATACTTCGTTTGGCTGGAGGTTTTATATAAACAGTTTGGATATCAGGAGCGAGCGCCTTAATTTTTTTAAGGTTGCTTACTCTTGAATCGTGAATTTCTTTTGTGCCTAAAGCAATAATCTCCTTAAGGTAAATTTCGTTACCGCAAAGAAGTTTTGAAACGATACCCCAATCGATATTGCGTGCCGTAAAAATTTGATCTAAAAATCGGTAATTATCTTGAAGTTTGTCCCTATATAATTTTATAAAAGCCATAGTTTAATTTTGGTTGCTACTTATTTGGTTACTTAACCAAACGCATTTCGAGATACTTATTTGTAAATCCTAATTTAGTATAAAGATGAAAAGCAGGATTGTCGGGCTCGACGTGCAATGCGATATTACCTTTTACACTATCAATTGCAAATTGCATCAATTGTTTTCCGTAGCCTTTGCCACGAGCAGAACCATCCACAGCAATATAAACTAAAATATTTTCGGGAATATAGTCTTTCATTCCAGTATTGTTCAATATTACAATTCCAACAATCACATTATTGTCAAGACCAATCACGATGTTTCCGCCTTTTTCTGGATTCATAACGTAGTCAATACATTTTAAAATATCTTCGGTTTTGTCTCCATATTGCTCAAGATGTTTGAAAAGGAAAGAAGCAATGGTGTTGCGATCGTAAATTGCATTGTCGCCAGTTGAGGCATTAATTTCTATAAAATTCATTCTTTTAATTTATTTAAGTTACTCTGCACTACATCAACTGCAGCACAATCGTTATTATAATATTTGATTCTTATTGATATAATTTAGCATTTCAGGAAAATAGCTTGGTACAATTGACCAGATTCAAATTCTCAAAAAACTAGGTTCTTTGAGATATATGTTTTTTGTTACATACTTTTTGGGAGTGCAAAGTTACAAAAATAAAAATAAAGGCTCATTTTGGGATGAAATGAGCCTTTAAGGAATTGAATGTAAGATGCTGAAGTCTACTTTAAAATATGCTTACTTAATATCTGATAAACTTCATTAATATTATTTCCGCTTTTACCAAATTGCTTCTTGATCGGCGCCACTTCGTCCTTTACCCAAATTTTTAACTCGGCATCAAGATCCATAATTCCGGCGCTTTCCTTAGAGAATTTGATGATGTTTTGATAGGGAATCGAAACGTAGTCCACCTTTGTTCCAACCAAAGATTTTTCAACCAAAATCAAGCGCTTGTTAGTAAAAACAAACATATCTTTAATCATTCTAAAAGCCTTTTCGATAGTTTCTCCTTCGATTAGCAAAGGTCCAAACTCCTTTTCCACTACTCCTTGATCTACCGATGACGCATTGCCTAATATTGCATTAAATATTCCCATTTGAGTATAGTTGATTTATTAATTTATCTATTCAAATGTACCGAAAAAAATAAAACCATTTCACTTTGATTTATTTATTAAATTTAGTTTCTAAAACCTTGATATTATGCTGATAAAAGTATTTGGAAGTGCAGTTTTTGGAGTAGAGGCTACCACCATCACCGTCGAAGTCAATATGGATCCCGGTATCGGCTATCATTTGGTTGGCCTGCCCGATATTGCGGTTAAGGAAAGTAGTTTCCGGATTGCTGCCGCATTGCAAAATAACGGGTACAAAATGCCCGGAAAAAAAATCATCATCAATATGGCTCCTGCCGATCTGCGAAAGGAAGGTTCGGCTTATGATTTAACGCTTGCCGTGGGGATTCTTGCTGCGTCTGGCCAAATAAATAGCGAGGAAGTTGACAAATATATTATTATGGGCGAACTTTCTCTTGACGGAAGTTTGCAACCCATTCGTGGCGCCTTACCAATATCAATTAAGGCAAAAGAAGAAGGTTTCAAAGGTTTTTTTCTGCCGCAGCAAAATGCCAAAGAAGCAGCGATAGTTTCTGGTTTAGATGTTTACGGAGTCGAAAACATTCAGCAGATCATAGATTTCTTTGAAGGGAAAGGTACTTTAGAACCAACTATTTTTGACACACGTGCTGAATTCCATAAAACTTTGGATTTTCCAGAATTTGATTTCAGCGATGTAAAAGGGCAGGAGAGCATTAAAAGATGTATGGAAATTGCCGCCGCCGGTGGTCATAATATAATTCTAATTGGGCCACCTGGATCGGGAAAAACGATGCTAGCAAAGCGATTGCCAAGTATTTTACCTCCGATGACTTTGCGAGAAGCTTTAGAAACAACCAAAATTCACAGCGTTGCAGGAAAGTTAAAAGAGGTTGGACTTATGAATCAGAGACCATTTCGAAGCCCGCATCATACAATTTCGAATGTTGCGCTTGTCGGAGGGGGAAGTTTTCCGCAACCTGGCGAAATTTCGATGGCGCATAATGGCGTTTTCTTTTTGGACGAGCTCCCAGAATTTAAACGAGATGTTCTGGAAGTAATGCGACAACCTCTAGAAGATCGCGAAGTAACTATTTCCAGAGCAAAATTTACGGTAACTTATCCGTCATCGTTTATGCTAGTGGCAAGCATGAATCCCAGTCCAAGTGGGTATTTTAATGATCCCGATTCTCCAAATACCTCATCTCCAAATGAAATGCAGCGCTATCTCGGAAAAATCTCTGGACCTTTATTGGACCGAATTGATATTCATATTGAAGTAACTCCAGTTCCTTTTGAAAAACTTTCGGAAGAGCGGAAGGCTGAAAGTAGCTCTGATATTCGAGAGCGTGTCACCAAAGCAAGAGAAATCCAAAGTTTACGTTTTGAACAAATGGATACCATTAATTACAATGCACAAATGTCGTCGCGAAATATTAGAGAATTTTGCAAATTGGAAGACTCCTCCCTTCAACTTCTAAAAACTGCTATGGAAAGACTTAATCTTTCGGCAAGAGCTTATGATCGAATCCTGAAAGTATCACGCACTATCGCCGACCTCGAAGCTACTGAGAATATATCTTCTGCCCATATTTCGGAAGCTATTCAGTATCGAAGTTTGGATCGGGAAGGGTGGCTAGGATAATCTACCTCAAACTTTTTCACGTATTTTATAGTTGCCTAATTAGATGTGGATACTTTCTATCAGTAGATATTTTCAATTTAATGATGATTGAGGAGCAAGAATAATCCTGGATTTCCTCAAAATAAAAAGCCTCTACAAAAAGTGCAGAGGCTAAAGTATAAAAATATTTTACTGTCTAGTTTAAGTTAAGAGCACCAAAAGTATCACCCTGAGATAAATCACCAGTTTTAAATCCTTTATTAAACCAAAACATACGCTGCTCGGACGAACCGTGCGTGAAAGAATCTGGAACAACTTGTCCTTGGGTTTTTCTCTGAATAGCATCGTCACCTACGGCGTTTGCCGCACTTAACGCTTCTTCAATATCGCCAGGCTCCAAGACATTATTCATCTGCTGATTGTAGTGCGTCCAAATTCCAGCGTAAAAATCTGCCTGCAGTTCCAAAGCGACGGACAATTTATTTCCTTGCGCTTGCGAGGCACCCTGTTGCGCTTTTCGCATCTGATCAGATGTACCTAGTAAGGTCTGAACGTGGTGTCCAATTTCGTGTGCAATCACGTAGGCAATGGCAAAATCACCACCTTGAGCACCTAATTTATTTTGTAATTCGTCAAAAAAAGAAAGATCCATATAGACCGTCTGATCAGTTGGACAATAAAATGGTCCCGAAGCCGAACTCGCACCACCACAAGCGGTTTTTACGCCATCGCGAAAAAGTACCAAACGAGGTTCTTTGTAAGTTGCACCGTTTTCTCTGAAAATTTTTCCCCAAACATCTTCCGTATCCGCTAGTACAGTACTAACAAATTCGCCCATTTTTTTATCCTCCGCAGTCAATTCAATGGTTTGCTCAGTCTGGTTTCCTTGCTCAAGTTGCTGTTGAACGCTATTGAGAAGTTCGCCAGAATCACCGCCAGAAAGCGCATTAATTATTAAGAAAATTATCCCAATAATCCCACCACCAGCTGCTAGTTTTCCGCCCGAAACACCTCTACGGTCGTCCATATTACTACTTTGTCTTCTACCGCTCCATTTCATATCGTTTTTAGTTTTAGTTATCAGTTGTAAAAATCAGCAAATAATTCTAGTGAAATGTTATGTAATTTATAAAATAATGTACAAGAATATTACATTTCTATGAGAATTTTCTTTAACGATCACGTTTTTCATTTGGGTGTGTCCTATTTCCTGCTTTCAAGGAGCAGGAAATACGCCGGGCTTTCCGCTGTATCTTTCTTGTGAGCTTTGCATTCGCAAGCTCACAAGAAAGGATGCCGCTGCTATCCCTCACACAATTCTAAGGAATGAAGTTTTTGAAAGTAGAACTCTGCTTTCTATAAATTTAAAAAATTTAAAAAAAAAATAAACTTCTGTAAACCAATTAGTTCCTATGTTTCTAAACTTAGAATAAACTTTTTTATTTAGCCAAGTCATCAACAACAAAAATATATTTTAGATTTTAAATGATGATATCGTGTTCGAATGAAATTTTTTTTAAACGGAAATGCTTTACGAAATTGTGATTATTGCGAGATTTTAAAATCAAAACGACCATCTGTAATTTCAATTTTTTCAGAAACGTCATCTTTATTGTAAACCGTTCCACTAAAAGTTCCTGAAAGAATCGAGTCAAAACGCGATACTGTAATAGTACCGCTATTTTCTCCTGATGTAAATGTCTTTCCACTTACGCCATTTTGAGTTTCTCTCACTATAATATATGGAGTGCATGAATTATAAACAAAATAGTCGCCAATGCTTGGTCCAATTTCATATTCACCAATTCCATTAAGTAAATTGTTTAAATGCACGTAGACAGTGTACGAGTGTCCTTTATCTTTTAAATTTGCAATAGAAAATGAGTAGTAATCACCACCCAATACAGGCTCAAAAAAATTAATACCTACCAGAGTTTTTAAACCTTGCACTTCATGACCACTTAAAGAATTTATTCCATCTTTCGGAATCACCACCTTTCCGTTAACGATACATCCTGCCGCTCTTGCGCCAGTCGTGGTTATTGCAGGCAGTTGATTATTCAGAGTTTCATTATCGCTAGAACAATTTATGAAAATAAACAGAGTCAAAAAATAGAGGATATTTTTCATAACAAACAATTTTATAAATTAAAGGTATGCTATTATTAAAATATGCCACAAAAAAAAATTCGTTGAAATTATAATAGCTGCCATAAATAACCCAAGGGAACTACTGAGCAAACTAACTACTCACCTTAAAAAACTACTTCAAAACTACCAAAATCAAAAAAAGCAGTTTAAACAAGAAAATCCCCAGAGTAAATCTAGGGATTTTAATAAGTATTTTACATTAATGCTGATAGCTACTTTTTAGATTTATCAATCGTATCAGTCATAATTTCATACTGTCGTTCTTGATATTCTTGACACATCGGAATTATTGATTCTGGAAAAACCGTTCGGAAAGTATGCTCTTTCATCGGAATCACTTCTACCATTTTGTCAATCATTCCCTGAGGATCAAATTGATTATTCGCCATTGACTTTGCCGCTTTTTCAATATCTTTTAATGAAGTAAAGTTTTCATCTTCGTCAAACCACTGTTTGTAAGTATCGTACATTCTGTCATTGAAACCAGTCTCGAATGGCCCTGGATTTATTGTCGCAACTGTAACGCCAAAAGGCTGAAGCTCATCTCTCAAACATTGAACTATTGCTTCAAGTGCGTGCTTAGACGCATTGTAAGATCCTAGAAAGGCACTTGTGGTTAAACCCGCTACCGACGAAACAAAGACAACTTTCCCCTTTCCTTTCTTTACCATTTTCTTGATAAATGGCTGCGAAAATTCTAAAGGAGAAAAAACATTTGTCTCCATCACGTCGCGCACCAAATCTACCGGAATTTCTGCAATTGGTCCAGTTTGACCAATACCAACGTTGTTTACTAAGATATCAATATCATATTTCAAAGCTCTTTCACAATCCATCGGATCTAGCACATCCAGTTTTATCAATTCTATGTTTTGCTTGTAATTCGCATCTTTCAACTCATCTATAAATCGAGACATTTGCTCCCAAGTATGCACTGCAGCAATAATTTTGTGTCCTTCCTTTGCCAAGCCAATAGCACTACCTTTACCGAGACCCGAACCAGCTCCTGTAATTAAAATTGTCTGTTTTTTCATGATTTTCTATTTTTTTGAGGTTGAATTTACAGATAATACATATTAAACTTACTCTATTTGGGATTTTATTAGCAGAATTGAAACTAAATAGTGTATTCCTAAATT
This sequence comes from Flavobacterium ardleyense, assembly GCF_033547075.1. NCBI lineage: Bacteria > Pseudomonadati > Bacteroidota > Flavobacteriia > Flavobacteriales > Flavobacteriaceae > Flavobacterium > Flavobacterium ardleyense. Next base: position 2,443,421 of record NZ_CP137891.1, read on the forward strand.
GCATAGCGGTTGGTCACAAAAATTAGCGAAAAAAAAAGTAACACCTTTTTTTAGGTGCTGCTATTATCTTTTAAAAATGATATCGATTTGGAAATCAAGAAATTCTCGAATTTCTAGTCAGATTAGTATAGATTAATTGATCAACCGAAAATTTTCCTGCACCTAATAGCAATAACATTGCATACATTGTCGCATACAATAATGGTAGTTCTTGTCTTGCAAATTCATCGTTGATATGAAAAACAAAGGCTGCGACCAACATTGTAATTAATAGTACTGCGGCAGAAAAGCGTGTAGCTAATCCAAAAATTAGAAGTAGCGAACAAAACACCTCTGCAAACACAGCTAAAAATAAGGATGCAGATGCCCCGACACCGAGTGGATCTGGAAATTGAATGGGACTTTCGCCCATTAATTGCTCAAATTTGCCGATTCCATGAGTCAGCATAAAAATTCCCGCTACAATGCGCAGTAGGAGCAGAGTCAAATTTATATTTTGCGAATAAGTACCCGGATTGAAAAAGCTTTTTATCATCTATTTTGATTACTTGATTAAAGTCCAAATTGAACCATTTTTTGTTGTAAATTTTTCTAGTTGACCATTTGTCGAAAGATCCGTCAAGTATCGCTCGCTTTCACCTCTCGGCATTCCTGATAACTCAGAAAATTCTTTGGCGGTAAATGTAGGAAATTTTTCGAAAAGTGATTTCCAATCTTTCGAATATTCAGCTTTGACAAGCTCAGGATTCAATTTCAACAATGCCATTTCGTAGTAAATGTATGGTTTGGTACCATAAATCTGCTCTTGCTTGCCTTTAGTATCTACTACAAAAATTGTTGGAAATCCTCGAACTCCCATTTCTCGCGCCATTAGTAAATCTTTCTCAAATAAATTTTTGGCTTCCCCTTCAAAATCAGCTTTTAATTGAACGGTATTTAACCCAGCTTTTGCTGCAGCAACTTCCAGTATTTCCCACTTTGCTATATTTTTCTTGTGCAAAAAGACCATTTCCTTCATTTCACGAAGAAACAATAGCGCCTTTTCCTTGCTTTGCATCTCTGCTGCTTTAAAGGCAATTGATGGAGGATATGAAGAATCTAAAGGATCTTCCAGCCATAAGTCACCATCAATAGGCATATCATAATGTACGCTTACCTCATCCCAATGACTCGCCACATCGGAAGGTTTTCCTATTCCACCACTATTGTAATTCCAATCGGGTAGCAATCCGCCCATTCTGTACTCTACCTCAATAGAATTTCCGTATTCTAATTTAAGCTTTCGCAACTGCGGCTCAATCCCCCAACAAGATGAACAAATGGGATCAGTGAAATAAATAAGTTTTAGGGATCTATTTCCAAAAGTCTCTTCGAGAGTAACAGTAGAGGGTTTACTATCCAAATCAATTTCGCACATGCCAGTTTCAATATCGCATATCAATGGATTAACATTTAAATCGTCATTTTTCATTTTCGGTGAATTTATTTAAAAAAATATTTTAATTTTTTCTGTCTAGTAAAACATAGCAAGATAGCACTATCTCCATAGCTTTCATAATCACAATTTTTTTTGAATTTATAAACTTCTCAAATAATACACCAATTAAGAATGCGACTGATCTTACTATCTCAACATGATTTTTGAACAAATGATTGCCGAGATGCTCAGAACTTTGCGAAATATTTAATATATACGTATTTTTGCTATATAAAATATATAATTCGCAATATGAATTTTATATTAAATTTAAACTAATTTAAAATATTTAGAAAAAACAATTACAAATTATGAAAAAGATTTACTTTTTATTGGCTGCATGCCTGTTGAACACTACTTTGTCTACTGCTCAAGAATTCTATTCGTTTGAAGCAGAAGAAGGATATTTATTAGGAGATATCAATAATCAACAAGGTTGGATCACTACAAGTCTTGGTGGAAGCGATTATACAGCCATGCAAGTTGTTACAGAAGCACAAGCAAAAGTTGGCAGCAGATCACTAAAAATTGCTTATGATCCGTTAGCTACATTCCAGCCAATTCCAATTATGGGTGCTTTCAAATCATTATTGACACCTTTGAATAAGGCAAATTTCTCTATGAGTTATAGCATCCAAATGACCAATGCGCCGGGAACAAATTCGTCTATTTTTGCATTATCGTGCGGAAGTGTAGCTGAGCAAAAATTGGTAATGGAAGTTTATTTTTCTTATGATGGTAAAATTCTTGTTTTAGAAAATGCTGATACAGAATTTACAGTTACCCAAATTGGCACTTGGCAAGAAGGAGTATGGTATGATGTGGCAATTTCTGGAGGCGCAACAAGCGTTACATACTCGTTAAATGGTGTTGAAAAACATCAAGGAACTTTGTTATACAATATGGATGAGTTGAGATTTGCTCATGACAATTATTCGGGATCTGCTTATATTGATAACGTAAATATAGCGCATACTGCTTTGGGAACTGCTAATTATGACCTAGCCAAAGAATGGAATATTTCTCCAAACCCAGTTGAGAGCATATTAAATTTAGCAGATTTACAAAATGTAGAAAATCTTACTATCACTGATTTAACTGGTAAAAAATTATTCGAATCTAACAATAGTTTAGAGCAAATTCAAGTAGATTTCTTGTCAAAAGGTATTTACATTTTGACAGTTAAAACTACAGAAGCGGTAATTTCTAGAAAATTTATAAAAACTAAGTAAATTTAAATTACAATTTGAAGGCGGGAATTTCTACGAAATTCCCGCCTTTTTTTTATACAAAAAATTTAAATAATCTTTGCTAACCACTTGACAAGCAATACTCTATTACACATTTAGTTCATTATTTTAAAATTAGAATAATTTTTCAAAACCTCTATAAAAATTCACTTTTATAGATTTTAATTAAAAATTTATAATTAACTAAAAAACGATCAAACAGTTGCAATTTTTCTTAGAGAGGAGACTTTATAATCAGTATCTTACAGTTATTCAATAAACCTTTAAAATAAAGATATGAGCGTTACCAATTCTACTGTAAAGGCAAAGGATGTATTTCCTTGGCTAATTATGATCTTAATGTCATCGGTTACTTTCGTAGGGATTCTATCAGAACTAATGCCCTCAGGAGTGCTGCCGTTAATGATGGCAGATTTAAATATTAACGAAGTGCAGACCGGAAATTTGGTAGGCTATTACGCAATTGCATCGGCAATTTTTGCAATTCCGCTTATTTCACTTACGATGCAATACAATAGAAAAATGTTGTTAATGATTCTGCTAGGTGGTTTTGCAGTTTCAAATATTGCAGCAGGATTTATGCACAATTATATGATTATTATTGTACTGAGAGTAATTGGAGGAATTTGTGCAGGGGTAATGTGGCCAATGATTGCGGCTTATGGAATGCGATTAGTTGACGAGAAACATCACGGAAAAGCGATTGCGGTGATAATGGCAGGAACTACGTTGGGAATTAGTCTTGGGATGCCAATTATGACTTCTATAGGAAACAGTTACGGCTGGAGAACCGAATTTATTGGACTGGGAGTGGTGATTATTCTTATTGCAATTATAAGCTATTTTGCACTGCCTTCTATGCCTGGAGAGCGATTGACCAAAAGTTCTTCGCCCTTTGCACTATTAAAAATTCCCGCCGTTCTAATTGTTCTGTTGCTTACATTGTTGGGAGTAATCGCGCACTACGGCGTTTATGTATACATTACAAGTCTGGTAGATGAAATTCAACTTTCGGGCGGAGTGGAAAGGGCTTTACTCTATTTCGGAATTGGGTCATTAATCTCAGTATTATTGGCAATAAAGTATACCGATAAATATTTGCGATTGCTTACCGTAGCGATGTTTGCTTTGCTTATCATCTCTATGTCTCTCTTTCTTTTTTCTAGCGAAAGTTCTTGGATTGGACATTTTGCATTCTTTCTATGGGGACTTTCTTTTGGTCCCTTGGTAACTTTATTGCAAGCTGCCGTTAGCAGGCAGGTGGAAACCGCCAAAGATGTAGCAACGTCGGTACAATCTTCGGTTTTTAATCTATCTATTATGATTGCATCTTCAGTTGCAGGTTTACTCTTGGGGATTTATTCGCCGATGAGTTTAGTTTATTTAGCAATTGGATTGTCGATACCAGGTTTGATAATTTCAATTATTTCGAAAAAAGCATTAGGTCCGCAACTTTAATTATTTTTATAAAAAGTAATACTATGTCCGAATTCTGGGAAGAGTCGTTTAAGGAAAAGCAAGAAATGTGGGGTTTTGAACCTTCAAAATCAACGGTCATAACAAACGAAATTTTCCTGAAAAATGGAATAAAAGATATCCTCGTACTTGGAATTGGCTACGGCCGAAATGCTCAACTTTTTATAACTAATAAAATGAAAGTTACAGGAATTGAAATTTCTGAAACCGCAATATCTTTAGCTCATAAACATCTTGGAAATGGTATAATAATCCATCACGGATCTATAACCGAAATGCCATATGACGACGAAACCTATGATGGAATTTATTGCTATGCAGTACTTCATTTCTTGGATTATGATGAGCGGCAGAAACTTTTGCAAGATTGTTATAATCAATTAGAGAATAATGGTAAAATGGTTTTTGCCACAATTTCTAAATCGGCAGAAATGTATGGAAGGGGAAGGGTGGTAAGTACAAATAGATTTGAAATTTTTGACGGTCTAAAAATGTTCTTCTACGATCTCGACACTATACAAAAAGAATTTGCTTTGTTTGGATTAATTGAAATCAAAGAGGTTGACGATATTTTTCCGTTTTTCTTGATACAATGCCAGAAAGTTAAGATGTAAAAAATAAAATATAAAGAAAAAAAGACTGCTATCAATTTGAAGGCAGTCTTTTTGTATTTAAAGTAAAAGCTTAAATTATAATTTTAAAGGAATATCATACTTCATTTCTTGGCGTCTAAATAAGAACTCTCCATTTCGCACAGAAGCCAATACATCCACACGTTTGCGAATAGCTTCGTAGACTGTAGACTCATTCAGTACAATAAAGTTTGCTGCTTTGCCAACCTCAAGACCGTATGTCTCTTGAAGATTCAAACATCTCGCTCCGTTGTAAGTAATTAAATCAAAGACTTTTTCAATTTCTGGTGCCGACATTGTTTGTGCCAAGTGAATTCCGTTGTCCAAAATATTCATCATATTTCCATTTCCCATAGGATACCAAGGATCATTGATAGAGTCTTGTCCAAAGGAAACATTAATTCCATTTTCCATAAATTCTTTTACTCTTGTCAATCCACGTCGTTTTGGATAGGTATCTTGACGTCCTTGTAAATAAGCATTTTCGGTAGGTAGCGAAATAAAGTTCATCTTACTCTTTTTGAATAAATCCATCATTCTATAAGCATAAGAATTATCTGCAGATCCAAAGGAGCAGGTATGACTTGCCGTGGTTCGAGTACCGTAATCTTCCATCAAAACAAGTGCATTTAACAATTCCACAAATCTTGAATTGGGATCATCTGTTTCATCACAATGAACGTCGATTAATTTATCGTATTTTAAACCTAATTTCACAATATCGTGAATAGATTGCTCTCCAAACTCTCTCGCTGGTTCGTAATGGGGAATTCCACCCACTACATCAGCGCCCATTTTAAGGGCTTCTTCAACTAATTCTCGTCCGCCTTTGTAAGTATACATTCCTTGCTGCGGGAAAGCAACAATTTGAATATCTACAATATCTTTTAAATCTTGTTTCATTTCCAGCATCGCTTTTAACGCTGTGAAGTTGGGATCAGTTACATCAATATGAGTTCTGATATGCTGAACTCCTTGAGAAACTTCATCGTGTATTCCTTTTATAGCCAATTTTTTTACGCTCTCAACGGTCAAGGTTTCTTTGAATTTTGGCCAAAGTTCTATTGCCTCAAATAATGTTCCTGATCCTGCACCTTCCTGACCAAGTTCTGACAAAGTATAAACATAATCCAAGTGTAAATGTGGATCTACATAAGGTGGCATCACCAATTTTCCGCCAAGGTCAATTTCCTCTTCACATTTTGGTAAATTTTTACCAATCTGAACAATTTTACCATTCTCAACTATCATTTCAGTTGCTGCATCGTTGCGATAAATTTTCGCATTAAAAAACTTCTTCTTCATAAAATGTGTTGTTTTAATTTTTAATTTGGAAAATAATAAATTATATAATATGTTATAATGCTTAAATATAAATAGATATGAGATTAATATTTAAATATAAAACTCTTGAATTTGAATTAAAATGTAGAGGCAGTTAATTCCGAAATTTACTAAATCACTTATTTGCTTAGATCTAACAATATCTTCACTTCTGACGGATCGTTGACCAGTTTTTCAAAACCATTTTCAACAATTTCGTCCAAAGGAATAACGCTAGTTACTAATTTTTCTACTGCTAGCCTGCCGCTAGTAATTAAAGCAATAACTTCTGGAAAGATATATCGATATGCGGCCGTTCCAATAATGGTCAATTCTCAATGTCTAGTTTAAAGCGTCGTGCAAAACTGATTTTCCAAATAAAGCTACCAAAATTGCAGTACCACCATTTCTTAGACTGCTCATTTTTCCAAAATATCTAAGTCTATCTTTGTGAATTAGTAATTATGCAAGAATGTCGGACCTAAGTAGTAGCGTAAGCCCAAGTTTTTAAAATACATAAAATTTTCTATAATTAGATGTTTATGTTAAACAGTTGGCTATATATTAAAGAATTATCATTTTAAAATAAAACCACAACAATTAAATGTCATGGTTTTATATAAAATTTAAAAATATTTGAGGTTTAACTTATCCATTACTCGGCCTCGGAGCCCATCTATCGTAAGGCGTTAGATCAAAGTTATTTACTTCATCCATAGTTAAACCTAAAGATTTTGCTACGCCTTCGCCATATTCAGGATCTGCTTTATAACAATTTCTTATATGTCGAATCTGGATAAACTTGTCTGCACCTCCTACTTGAGCTGCAGTATTATCAAATAAATACTGTGCTTTACCATCTGCCTTTATAATGCGGAAAAGATTCCCTGGTTGGGTAAAGTAATCTTCGTCATCATCTCGGAAATTATGCGCATAAGCAGATCCATCCAATTCTAATGGTGGTTCTTTCGCTTCAGGTTGTTCCTGCCACTCACCAAAACTATTCGGGTTGTAATGCTTAGCAGCGCCATAATTTCCGTCCACTCGCATCGCTCCATCTCTATGGAAGGAGTGATAAGGGCAAGTTGGCTTATTTACCGGGATTTGGTAGTGATTTACGCCCAATCTGTAACGTTGCGCATCTCCGTAAGAAAACAATCGTCCTTGCAGCATCTTGTCGGGCGAGAATCCGATTCCAGGAACGATATTCGTGGGATTAAAAGCAGCTTGCTCCACATCTTGAAAATAATTTTCTGGATTTCTATTCAACTCAAACTCTCCAACTGGAATCAGTGGAAAGTCTTTTTTAGACCAAACTTTGGTAAGATCGAAAGGATGGAATCGATATGTTTTAGCTTCTTCCTCAGTCATCACCTGAATAAACATTCTCCATCTTGGAAAATCTTTCCTTTCGATAGCATCAAAAAGATCTCTCTGCGAAGATTCTCTGTCCACTCCCACAAGCTCTACAGCTTCTTTATCTGTGTAATTTTCAATTCCCTGCTGCGTAACGTAGTGAAATTTTACCCAATGTCTTTTATTTTCGGCATTAATAAAACTATACGTATGACTTCCAAATCCGTGCATATTTCTGAACCCCTTTGGAATACCTCGGTCGCTCATAATTATTGTTACCTGATGCAATGCTTCTGGAAGTAAGGTCCAAAAATCCCAATTGTTATTGGCGCTTCTTAAATTTGTTTTAGGATCTCTTTTTACAGCGTGATTTAAATCTGGAAACTTCATTGGGTCGCGAAAGAAGAATACAGGCGTGTTGTTTCCAACCATATCCCAAATTCCTTCTTCGGTATAAAATTTTAATGCAAAACCACGAATGTCTCTCTCGGCATCGGCCGCACCCCGTTCTCCAGCAACGGTTGAGAATCGGCTAAACATTTCAGTTTTCTTCCCAATTTCAGAAAAAATCTTTGCTTTTGTATATTTTGTAATGTCGTGAGTTACGGTAAAGGTTCCAAAAGCTCCAGATCCTTTTGCGTGCATACGTCTTTCTGGAATTACCTCTCTGTCAAAATTGGCCATTTTTTCCAAAAACCAAGCGTCTTGCATTAACATTGGTCCACGAGGACCAGCGGTCTGAACATTCTGATTGTCTCCAACAGGTGCACCGGTCTGTCTTGTGAGTTTAGAGTTATTCTCTTCCATTTCTATTAGATTTAGTATTGTTTTTTAAAATTACAAAAATTCTTACAAACATTTCAAATAATAACCCTAATTTTTTACGTAATTAGCTAATTGTGCGAAGTTTAAATAAAAAGTTTTTTCTTGAATTTTAAAATCTTATAAAATGCAGGAATAATCTTGACGTCCCTGTCACTCAGTGCAAACTGAACTAGAACCTAAATTCAATTTATCTTCGGTAAGTTTCAAGTTTTCGTTACATTTACTTCTACGAAGATTTGACTTGCAGACATGCTCAAGAAATTCTACAAACAATGCTGCCATTTTCCATACAGTATAATTGAAACTACGAATTGGATTAGAACAAAGAGTACTAAACTGGAGTACAAATTTATTTGAACAAAAATTATTTTAAAATTAAAAAAGCGATAATGAGTATCTACAAAATTAAAGATTTAGAGCACTATTTTAAAATGTATAAAAAGTCAGTTCGGCAACCAAAGAAATTTTGGGATCGAATCGCCGACGAAAATTTTACTTGGTATCAAAAGTGGGACAAAGTCCTTGATTTTGATATGCAGGAAGCAAATTTCACCTGGTTTAAAAATGCGAAATTAAATATTACAAAAAATTGCATCGACCGCCATCTCTCAACTAGGGGTTCTAAAACAGCGATAATTTTTGAACCTAATAATCCCGAAGAAGAAGCTCGACATATCTCATATCGGGAACTTTACGAAGAAGTTTCAAAAATGGCAAATGTGCTACGAGATAAAGGCGTCGCAAAAGGAGACAGAGTCTGCATTTATTTGCCGATGATTCCAGAGTTAGCGATTTCCATTTTGGCATGTGCGCGAATTGGCGCTATACATTCAGTGGTATTCGCAGGTTTTTCATCCACAGCAATTGCAGCTCGAATTAACGATTCTGAATGCAAGTTGGTGGTTACTTCGGATGGAAGTTTTCGCGGAAATAAGTCAATTGACTTAAAAGGAATTGTAGATGAAGCTTTAGAGAGTACGCCATGTGTAGAAAAAGTTTTGGTGGTGAAGCGAACTTGCTCAGACATAAAAATGAAGGAGGGTCGGGACGAATGGCTTCAACCTTTGCTCGACAATGCCATTCCAAATTGCGTAGCGGAGATTATGGATGCCGAAGACCCATTATTTATCCTTTATACATCAGGATCTACTGGCAAACCAAAGGGAATGGTTCATACTACCGCGGGGTATATGGTTTTTACCGCATATACTTTTCAAAATGTTTTTAATTATGAAGAAAATGATGTGTATTGGTGCACTGCCGATATTGGTTGGATTACTGGACATTCGTATATATTATATGGACCATTGCTGAATGGAGCGACCACAATAATTTTTGAAGGCGTTCCGTCGTATCCAGATTATAGTCGTTTTTGGGAGGTAATCGAGAAGCATAACGTTAGCCAGTTTTATACTGCGCCAACAGCGATTAGAGCTTTGGCCAAAGAAAGTTTGGATTTCGTACAGCCATTTCAATTAGATTCTCTAAAAGTCATTGGGTCGGTAGGAGAGCCTATAAATGAAGAAGCTTGGCATTGGTACAACGACCACGTAGGTGGCAAAAAATGTCCGTTGGTAGATACTTGGTGGCAGACTGAAACTGGAGGAATTATGATTTCGCCAATTCCATTTGTAACCCCAACTAAACCTACTTACGCTTCTTTACCAATTCCAGGAATTCAACCAGTATTAATGGACGAATTGCGGAATGAAATTGTAGGAAATCAAGTAACGGGTAGTTTATGTATAAAGTTTCCGTGGCCGGCGATGGCGCGTACCATTTGGGGCGATCATCAAAGGTATAAAGAAACCTATTTCTCAGCCTTTCCAGGCAAATATTTTACCGGAGATGGTGCCTTGCGTGACGAAGTAGGCTATTACCGAATCACCGGTAGAGTGGACGACGTGATTATTGTTTCGGGACATAACTTAGGCACAGCACCAATTGAAGATGCTATAAATGAGCATCCCGCAGTGGCCGAAAGTGCAGTAGTTGGATTTCCGCACGATGTAAAAGGAAATGCGCTCTACGCTTTTGTAATATTGAAAGAGGTGGGGGAAAGCAGGCTCCAAGAAAATTTAGAAAAGGAAATTAATCAAGCTATTTCAAATCAGATTGGACCTATTGCAAAAATGGACAAAATTCAGTTTGTTTCCAATCTTCCAAAAACCCGTTCTGGCAAAATTATGCGAAGAATTTTAAGAAAAATTGCCGAAGGTGATTTTAGTAGTTTTGGCGATATTTCTACTTTACTGAACCCAGAAATTGTGGAGGAGATAATTGAAGGAAAAAAATAATTAAAATTGATTTATGATCTACAAAAGGCTTTATTCAAAATTTAGAATAAAGCCTTTTTACTATTGTAATAATAAAAATAACTACCCAATATGAAATCTTTCGAAAGTACGCCAATATTTATCTTTAAATATTTCGAAATCGATATCGGTTCTATCGGAATATTTTTTAGTTATTTGATCCAACACTTTTGAAGGTTTTCGAAACTCTCGGCAGGCAAAGTAAATTTCCCGACTATCATCTGCGGTTTGTCGCGCTACATTGAGGTATCCATCGGTATCCTTTAATTGAGACATTATTGCATCTTCAATATCATTTAAATACAAATAAGTGGCATCGTCAGGCAAGCCCGTTTCTGGTTCGCCAACGTACGGTATTTGAATACTTAAAATCCATGGATGCGAAGCTTTAGCATCCCATTCTAGCAAACTTGCATCGACAATGGCCAATAGTTTTTTTCCATTTTCTAATTCTGCACTCAAATTTTGAAAATTATCACTATCAGAATCGTACCGAAAGCCTTCATATTTTTCGACAAATTCTTTTTCTCTCCAAATCAAAAAATCTTTAAGTTTAGAAATCGGAATCAACTCCTCTGTTGCATCTTCTAAAGAAGAAACACTTAAATTGTCTATGTTTGAAATATATTCTAACTCACCTAGGTAATTATCCAAGAATATTGAAATCCCTGTAGCAATCAAATCATGATCTTCGGCTTTATACTCGTGGTAAACCGCTACGATATCTACTTCGTCAGGGTGGTATTTGTGATCAATTGCGTAAAAAGAAATATTGTTTTTGTCAAATTTATAATCGTCCATTCGAACGCCAATATTATTAATATCCAATGCCGGTTTGAAAGCAGAAAATATCCAATTTTCAATTTTTGGCGCCGCACTTACAAGCTCCTCCACAAATACGATGTTTTTTACATTACCGTCAGCGGTAAAGATTATTTCGGCGTGGGTCGCGTCAGACATTCCGGTTAAGAAGAAAAATCCTTCCCTTAATTCTTGCAGTTTTTCCGTTAATACTTCAAAAAATTGAGATTCTACATTTTCAGCCTCTTGGACAATTTTATAAAATTTCTTTTCATTGATTTCAAACCACTTCCAAAATTCTTCGTAAGAGGTAATAGGTTGGTCTTTCTTCCCGAAAATGTTTTTCATCAAACTCATATATGATCAGGCTAATTTTTATTTTAAATATCTAAAGATTGCAACAAACTAAAGTAATGGTATTATTATGAGAAAGCAAAAAAGTTAAGGGTTATCTATATTTAAATTAATGTAGATAATAGATAGTAATCGTGAACAAAATATTACTACTATCTTATAGATAAACTATGTTGAAGTCAAAGTTTCTGTTTAAATTTCTATAATGTGCACAATTCCCCTCCAAAATTAGGAATCATCAATTACACCGAAATCTCCTAGCCCCGATTGCAACGCAAATCCCTGAGTGGGGATTTGCCTTTTGGCAGCAGCGGCAGGCAAGAGCGACTGAAAGAAGCTCCTTGAATGACGACTGATGCGGCAAATGCCCGCTCAGGATTGAAGAGGAAAGCGGGATAAGCTCCTTCTAAAAACTATTCTACAAATTATTGGGAATGCTGTTCCAAATAGGATCGGATGGGGGAGAAGCCACGACCTGCAAGGGTTTCTTGGTCACGGGATGAATAAGATTGAGTTTGCGGGCGTGCAAATGTATGCCGCCATTGCTGTTACTTCGGTCAAAACCATATTTTAGATCGCCCTTGATTGGACTGCCAATTGCCGACAACTGCGCACGAATCTGATGGTGGCGACCGGTATGCAAATCTACTTCGAGAACGGTATAATTATCCAACTGCGCAATGGTTTTGTAACTCAAGCTAGCCAATTTGCTCTCGGGAACCTCTTTGAGATGCGCCTTGGAAGTATTGTTTTTCTCGGTTCGTTTTAGGTAATGCGTGAGGGTAGCTTCGAGAGTGGCAGGTTTATTTTTGACCACCGCCCAATATGTCTTTTGGGTCTCTCGATTCTTGAAAAGTTCGTTGAGACGAGTGAGCGCTTTGGAGGTTTTGGCAAATAAAACAATGCCAGAAGTAGGACGGTCCAAACGGTGCACAACGCCCAGAAATACTGCTCCGGGCTTGTCGTACTTATCCTTTATATATTCTTTTACGACATCTGAAAGTGGCTTATCATTGGTCTTGTCGCCTTGCACAATATCGCCCACGCGCTTGTTGATTACAATAATATGATTGTCCTCGTAAAGCACCTGAAGATTTTCTTTGGTAGAAAATATTTTCATTCTAAGTCGTAAATTCTCTAATTAATATTGTTCGCTAGCATTTGGGAAATCCGAGCTTTTGACATCTTTTACGTAGTTGCCAATTGCCGCAGTCATATCATCGTAAAGATTCAGATAACGACGCAGGAAACGTGGGTTGAACTCATTATTCATTCCCAACATATCGTGGATTACCAACACTTGACCGTCAACGCCACCACCAGCACCAATTCCGATTACGGGAATAGAAATACTTTCGGCAACTTTTTGGGCAAGATGCGCGGGAATTTTTTCTAAAACAAGTGCGAAACATCCAATGCGCTCCAACATTTTGGCGTCTTCAATAAGCTTATCTGCTTCTTCGTCTTCCTTTGCGCGAACAGTGTAGGTTCCGAATTTGTAAATAGACTGTGGCGTCAATCCCAAATGTCCCATTACTGGAATTCCAGCGTTTAGAATCTTCTTAATCGAATCTTTGATTTCACTTCCACCTTCCATTTTGACAGCGTGTCCGCCACTTTCCTTCATAATTCTAATCGACGAACGAAGTGCTTCTTTAGGATCTGACTGATAGCTACCAAAAGGTAAATCGACCACTACCAAGGCTCTTTTTGTACCACGAACCACACTTGAAGCGTGGTAAATCATTTGGTCTAATGTAATAGGAAGCGTTGTTTCGTGTCCTGCCATTACATTTGAAGCCGAATCTCCTACAAGAATCACATCGATTCCTGCCGAATCTACAATTTGTGCCATTGTAAAGTCGTAAGCTGTAAGCATTGAGATTTTCTCTCCGTTTGCCTTCATTTCGATTAATGACTTTGTAGTAATTCTTTTGTAATCTTTTTTAGCTACCGACATAATTTATATTTTTTGGTAATTTATTTTTTCTTTTTTAAAGAGGACGATACATTATACAGCAATACACTATACTACAATACAAAAGTCTCCTAGCAATCTGCCATATTAACCGCTACTGCCAATCCACCTTCTGATGTCTCTTTGTACTTGGTATTCATATCTTTTGCGGTCTGCCACATTGTATCAACTACTTTGTCCAAAGGAACTTTTACGTTTTTAGGATCTGTAGAAAGTGCAAGTTCCGCAGCGTTAATTGCTTTAATTGCTCCCATTGTATTTCTTTCGATACAAGGAATCTGAACTAATCCGGCAATTGGATCACAAGTAAGACCTAAATGATGTTCCATTGAGATTTCGGCTGCAATCAGAACCTGATCTGCAGATCCACCCATCAACTCACATAATCCGGCTGCAGCCATTGCTGATGAAACTCCAATTTCTGCCTGACATCCGCCCATCGCTGCTGAAATGGTTGAACCTTTCTTGAAGATACTTCCAATTTCGCCCGCAACTAATAAAAACTGATTGATTTCTTTTTGTCCTGCTTGATGATTTTCGATGCACAAATAATACATCAAAACTGCCGGAATTACTCCTGCGCTACCATTTGTAGGTGCAGTAACGATTCGACCCAAAGCTGCGTTAACTTCATTTACAGAAAGTGCAAAGCAGCTAACCCATTTTAAAATCTGTCTAAATTTAACTTCGGTTTTTCTAATTTCGCCCAACCATTCTTGGTGATTGCTATAATTAGAAAGTCCGATTAATTCTTGATGCATATCAAAGGCACGACGTCGAACATTTAGTCCGCCCGGCAATATTCCTTCGGTATGGCATCCTATATACATACATTCGAGCATCGTATCCCAAATACGTTGTAGTTCGTGGGCTATTTCTTCCTCAGAACGCATTGATTTCTCATTCTCATAAACAATTTCCGAAATCATTTTGTTTTCGGCATGTGCATATACAAGAAGTTCAGCCGCTTTATTGATAGGGAAGGGGAATGCTTTTTTAATTTCTTTTTTACATTTGGCACCTTCTCGTGCTTCTTGCACAACAAATCCGCCTCCTATGGAATACCATGTTTCATGTGCTACGATTCCACCGTCATTGTATGCAGTAAATGTCATTCCATTGGAGTGGAAAGGCAGGAAGTTTTTATTGAAAATAATATCTCTTTGCATTTGAAACGGAACCGGAAATTGATTGTCTAGCAATAAAGTACCGCTACTTTCAATGTCCTTAATAATAGTATCGATATTTTCGACTGGCATATATTCGGGATCTTGATTGTTAAGACCCAACATCACCGCAATATCTGAAGCGTGACCTTTTCCAGTAAGCGAGAGAGATCCGTACAAATCTATCTGAACTCTATTGACTTCGTATAGCTTATTTTCTTCTTTTACAGTTTCTACAAATCTTTGTGCAGCACGCCAAGGCCCTAGAGTGTGCGAACTTGATGGGCCCACACCAATTTTAAGCATATCAAAAACCGAGATCGACTCTTCCATATAAAAATTTTATCAATTACAAATATAGTACGATTGTATTAGAAAACATCATAAAAGCCAAGCAAAGGCAGCAATGCGGCTTTCGCCAAAATAGGAAGTGGATTTGTCACATAAAAGTGTCATAGTGTCAGATAATTTTAACATAATGTCACAAAAGAGAACTATTGGCGTATTGGCACAATGATTGTCTTATACGAGAAAAGTTCAAACAAAAACCTTTAACTTAAAATAATAAAAATGGGTAAAATAATTGGAATTGACTTAGGTACTACAAACTCATGTGTTTCTGTAATGGAAGGTAGCGAGCCAGTAGTTATTCCTAATTCAGAAGGAAAAAGAACAACACCTTCAGTAATCGCTTTTGTAGAGGGTGGAGAGATTAAAGTAGGAGATCCTGCAAAGAGACAAGCGGTAACAAATCCAACAAAAACTGTTGCTTCTATCAAACGTTTTATGGGAACTAAATTCTCAGATGACAAAAATGAAATTGGCCGCGTACCTTACAAAGTTGTAAAAGGAGACAATGATACACCACGTGTTGATATCGATGGTCGTCTATATACTGCTCAAGAGCTTTCTGCTATGACGCTTCAAAAAATGAAGAAAACAGCTGAAGACTACCTTGGTCAAACTGTAACAGAAGCGGTTATTACTGTACCTGCTTACTTTAATGATGCACAACGTCAGGCTACAAAAGAAGCTGGAGAAATTGCTGGATTGAAGGTAATGAGAATTATCAACGAACCAACTGCAGCAGCTCTTGCTTACGGTCTTGACAAAAAAGGAACTGATCAAAAAATCGCAGTTTACGATTTAGGTGGTGGTACATTTGATATCTCTATCCTTGAATTAGGAGACGGAGTATTTGAAGTATTGTCTACTAATGGTGATACTCACTTAGGCGGAGATGACTTTGACCACGAAATCATTGACTGGTTGGCAGACGAATTTAAAAATGACGAAGGAATTGACTTGCGTCTTGACCCAATGTCACTACAAAGACTTAAAGAAGCTGCAGAAAAAGCGAAAATCGAATTGTCTTCAGGTACATCAACTGAAATCAACTTGCCTTACGTAACTGCTACTGCTTCAGGACCAAAACACTTAGTGAAAACTTTGACTAGAGCTAAATTTGAGCAATTAACTGATTCATTAGTGAAACGTTCTATGGCTCCAGTAGCAAAATCTCTAAAAGATGCAGGTTTATCTGTTTCTGATATTGACGAAGTTATCCTTGTAGGTGGTTCTACTAGAATCCCTAAAATCCAAGAAGAGGTTGAAAAATTCTTCGGAAAAAAACCATCAAAAGGAGTTAACCCTGACGAAGTAGTTGCAATTGGAGCTGCTATTCAAGGTGGTGTACTTTCAGGAGATGTAAAAGATGTATTGTTACTTGATGTAACTCCACTTTCTCTAGGTATTGAAACTATGGGTGGTGTACTTACAAAATTGATCGAGTCTAACACTACTATCCCAACTAAAAAATCACAAGTTTTCTCAACAGCTTCTGACAGTCAGCCAAGTGTTGAAATCCACGTGATTCAAGGTGAAAGAGCAATGGCTGCGGATAACAAGACTATTGGACGTTTCCACTTAGACGGTATTCCACCAGCGCCAAGAGGTGTTCCACAAATTGAAGTTACTTTTGACATTGATGCTAACGGTATCATCAAAGTATCTGCAACTGACAAAGGAACTGGTAAATCTCACGACATTCGTATCGAAGCTTCTTCTGGTCTTACAGCTGAAGAAATCGAAAGAATGAAGAAAGATGCTGAAGCAAATGCTGATGCTGATAAAATTACTAAAGAGAAGGTTGAAAAACTGAACGAAGCTGACGGAATGATCTTCCAAACAGAAAGCCAGTTGAAAGAACTTGGAGACAAAATCTCTGACGAACACAAAACTGCTATCGAGTATGCTTTGACTGAACTTAGAATGGCACACCAAAATCAGGATGTAAAAGCTATCCAAACGGCGCTTGATAATATCAATGCTGCATGGAAAGTTGCAACTGAGGCAATGTATGCTCAAGGTGAAGCTCAGCAAGGTGGAGCTGATCAAGGACAACAAAGTGCTGAAACAAGTACTGATGATGTTCAAGACGTTGACTACGAAGAAGTAAAATAATCACTTCTTAGAATTATAGAAAAACCCCGACTAGCAATAGTCGGGGTTTTTTGTTATAAAATAATTAGAAATCTATAAATGAAAGCGAACTGAAGCTTCATTGTTTGAATTGGCAATGTATAAATACGAATTACTTAAATATATCTCATAGTAAATTACAAGTGTAGCACTCGCATTGAAATACTTTTTAAATGGTAATTATATTCTTAATTGAACTGTCAGCCGTAAACTGTTAACCGATAACCGTTAACTAAATCACTCAGACAGCCTAATCTCAAACAACTTATCCCAATTCTTTCCAGTCACAAAAAGTGTCTTAGTTTTTGGATTATACGCAATTCCGTTCAACACATCAAGATCGGGATGCTTTGTTACTTTCGACTTTAAGTCGACCAAATTAATAACCGCTTCTACAGACCCAGTTTTTGGATCAATCACCGCAATTGCATCACGACCGTAGATATTTCCAAAGATTTTTCCGTCAATCCACTCCAATTCATTCACGGCTTTAATTTTACTTCCAGCGGTATAAACATTAATATAATCCACTTCTTTCATCGTTTCTGGATCCAATTTCCAAATTTTCTCAGAGCCGTCAGACATATATAAATTCGTGCCATCATTTGTCAAACCCCAACCCTCCATTTTTTTGAAGTACGGAAAAGTCTTGATTTTTTTCAAATTATCAGCATCATACACATAGCCTTCGTTATTTTGATAGGTCAATTGGTACACTTTATTGTTTAAAATTGTAATTCCCTCACCAAAAATCTGCATCGGAAGATCTACATTTTGATATACTTTCCCAGTTTTGTAATCCACTTTTCGAAGTTTCGAAATTCCGCGAATTCCAGTTCCCATTCCAGCACCATTTCCAGTGCCTTCAAACAAAGTATCTCGGTAAAATTCCAGTCCCTGAGTATACGATGTCAAATCGTGCGGATAGGTATTTACAATCGTATAATTAATCAATTTCGGCTGAACACTCGAAATAACTTCAATACGACTTTCGGCATCTGCCGTATTTTTATCTGAATATACGGTAGCTTTCACCGATTGATAGCCCAATTTTGCATTGTCCAAAACGTAGGTTAGGGGAGAAGCGGAATTTTGTGTGCCCACATTTTTGTCGTTTACATAATAAACGATACTGTCCACTTTTCTGTTTTCAGGATTCAAAATCGCCAAGTTTAAGGTGTCGCTAATTCTATATTGCGTCTTAAATTGTGCACTATCAAAGCTAAAAGAGCTACTTTCTGATTTTTCTTTGTCGCCACAGCTCTGCGCAATTGCCGCTAAGAAAATGATTGCTAATAACTTATGTTTTTTCATTGTTCAAAAAATTTATAAAGCAATATACAAATAGTATTTATATGCTTTTCCACTTGCACAAATATAAAAAGAATGTATCTTTGCAACGGCAAGTCCTACACGACCAGCTCCTGCAGAATCCTCCAGGATGGGAACATAGCAAAGGTATGTGGTTGTAGCGGTGCGATGTAGGTCGCTTGCCATTTTTTTCTTTAAGTCTTCCAACTCGGAAGATTTTTTTTGAAATAAACTTTCGAATATTCTTTTGGGCGAGCCCTGCGCCATCAGGTTTAGAATTATCAACACATTTAATCTCATCGATTTTCAAAAGATATTTTCGTTTGGCTTGGTCAGGCTGTGCACTCCCAATCTTTGTTGTAGCTTTTGCTCCGCAAAGCCACAACAAAGGATTTACGCTTCCATCCTTCTCGCAAAGTCATCCTTGCTAGCAACCATTCGCCATTAAAGAACTTTAGTTGTTCTTATATCTTTTTCTTTTAAGTATTACACTCAAATTTCCAATCAATAAGTATGGTTTTTGACATTTTCTGTTAACTTTGTTTTGAGCATTTTTCGATGCTCTTTTATTTCCAAATTAATGAAGAAAGTTGTTTTAATTACTGGAGCGTCCTCGGGCATTGGTCGCGCAATTGGCGAATACTTGCACAGTCAAGGACATACTGTTTATGGTACAAGTAGAAACCCGGCAAGCTATGAAGATCCGCCTTTTCCACTCGTTAGCCTTGACGTTCGGGACCAAAGCAGTATTCAAGAATGTATTTCGAGAATTCTAACTTTTAACAATAGAATTGACGTTCTTATCAACAATGCTGGCGTTGGAATCACCGGCCCAGTCGAAGAAATTGCTTCAGATCAAATCGAAAATAATTTCCGTACCAATCTTTTTGGCCCAATCGAAGTTATAAAAGCTGTCCTGCCCACAATGCGAAATCAGAAATCAGGTTTAATCATCAATATTACTTCCATCGCCGGATATATGGGACTTCCTTACCGAAGCGTTTACTCAGCATCTAAAGGCGCTTTGGAATTAATAACTGAATCATTGCGAATGGAACTAAAACCCTTCGGAATAACCGCTTGTAATGTAGCTCCAGGAGACTTTGCTACCAATATCGCGGCAGGAAGATACCATTCGCCCGTTATTTCTGGATCGCCCTACGAGAAACTTTACAAAGAAAATCTCGACACAATGGACAGCCACGTAAGCAGCGGAGGTGATCCAATGGATATGGCAAAAATGATTGGAAAAATCATCAATACCAAAAATCCTAAAATCCACTATAAAGTTGGTTCCACAATGCAGAAATTTTCAATTGTACTCAAGAGAATTTTGCCCGATAAGATGTACGAGAAAATGTTGATGAAGCATTATAAGCTTTAAGCTGTCAGCTATCAGCTATCAGCTTTTAATCTCGATAACATTGAAAATTTTATCAGAGTTGAAAACTTGACAAGTTTAAACTTTCGAGCTCGTGATATTTATAATTGAATAAAAATTTCAAATTAATAATTTTAATATCTTATTATTCCACAATACATATAATTCAGTAACTTGCTTTAAGTCTCCAGCTAAAGGCTAACGGCTAAAAGCTAACGGCTAAAGGCTAAAAGCTAAAGGCTAAAAGCTAAAAGCTAAAGGCTAACAGCTAATTAACCACAAACAAAATTAACTTATGAAATTTTTTATAGACACAGCCAATCTCGCACAAATTAAGGAAGCACAAGAATTAGGGATTCTTGACGGCGTCACTACCAATCCTTCACTAATGGCAAAAGAGGGAATTACCGGTAAAAATAATATCTTGAAGCACTACGTTGATATCTGCAATCTTGTAGAGGGGGATGTAAGTGCCGAAGTTAATGCATTGGACCTCGAAGGAATGATTAGAGAAGGTGAGGAGCTTGCCGATTTAAGCGATCAAATTGTAATCAAACTTCCAATGACCATTGATGGTATTAAAGCTTGCAAATATTTTTCAGATCGAGAGTTAAAGACGAATATGACTTTGGTTTTTTCGGCGGGACAAGCACTTTTGGCCGCAAAAGCAGGAGCGACCTACGTATCGCCATTTATTGGTAGATTAGACGATATCAGTTCAGATGGACTGGTATTGATTGAAGAAATTCGCGACATTTATGACAATTATGGTTATGAGACAGAAATTCTTGCTGCGTCTATACGCCATACAATGCACATTGTAAACTGTGCGAAAATAGGAGCTGATGTTATGACTGGACCACTTTCGGCAATATTGGGACTCGTAAAACATCCTTTGACTGATTTAGGAATCGCTCAATTTGTAGCAGATTATGAGAAAGGAAATATATAGAGAATTATACTATTACTAGTAGAAAAAACCAGTCGACGACTGGTTTTTTTGTGGTTTGTATTGAGGCTATACTCCAATCTCCTGCAAGGTTTTTCAAACCATGTAGGTATTGTAATGTTTGAGCGGTTTTGTACTTTTAAGCAAACAATCACTCAAGTAATTTCTGAAATACTTCTCAATTTTCAACTACAATCTTGTCAAAGTTCCTAAGAAAATCAGCATCTTCCTTTTTTGTTTTAAATTATCTTAGAATTTTTAAAATTTCTTCGTGATAAGAAGCTGGCAGTTAAATCATCAATTCTGAAATCTCTTCTTTTTTTATCTGCTACAATCGTAATCTTTAAGTAAAGTACAATGGCATTTTATGGACAAACAACCTATAGTTACGGAAAATCTCAGTGCTAAAATAAAATGGAAGCTTAGGAAGGAAAGTGTAGCTCAGCGCAGGAAGTTATTCTAGCAATATAGCTTCAACCGAAGGCAAAATCGCCTTCTTGCTATATGTCTAATAAACGACAGTCTGCCTCGCTTTACGCTTAGCTGAATTGACTTGAAGTCTTTTGGCGAAGGCCTCCTAAAAAAAATAATATTTGGAAATTGTGTGTGATAAATCCGAAGAAAATTACTTCAAATACTCCTCAATATCATTGTTAAAGAGATTGGTAAAAGCGTTCTTGATATTGCCATTTTCGTCAAGAATTATGGTGCGATGGATTTTGGTAATTGCCCATTTATATTTCAGATCACTGAAATCTACACATTGCAATTCGGTTACGTCTTTAAACTTCTTTTTTTCTAAAATTTGCTGCCATTTTTCGGCATTTTTATCCAGATTTACCCCGATGAAATTGTATTCTGGATACTTCTTCTTTAATTCTAATGCCTTCTTATGAGCCTGGACCATGTGAATTTGGGCATCATCGGTCCAAAAGAAAATCACTGTCTTGCGTTTTGGGAAGCTGTTTGACGAAATAATTTGACCATCGGCAGCACGAAGTTTAACTTCTGGCAAACTTTGATTGTTTTTAAGCAATTGGATGGCCGAACCTATTTTAGTTATCTCATTTCGCTGACTTTTATCAGTACTAAAACGATGATAAACTTCCATAAACCTTTGGTTTTTTGCCATATTCTGATCTTCCAAAAGGTAGGTAAAGGCAATATTGTTGAGAATTGTATTTTTAACTTTTTCGTTTTGAATCAGCGTATCAGCAATTTTCATTTTATTAATATTGGTCTTTAAAGACAAGTCGGCATCGCTAAAATGATTGTGATAATTGATCACCGCCATATTGTTGAGCATATATGAAAGGTACTTTACAAAGGGCGAATAGGCAGAAAGTAGCACATTATTATAATCGATAGTTTTTCGATAACCATAGTAATCCTTAGGCAGTTGCTCTACAACATCGTTGCCCGTACGCAATTGGTGAATTATAGGATACACTTCTTTTTTTGAATAATAAGGCATGTCGAGAGAAGCATTTGCATAAACATCAAATCCATCACTCCATTTAATATAGGCTTTTTTGTCCTGATAATATTGCATATTACTTTGATGAACCTCGGTAATTGCCTTTTCGAATTTGGCGATATTATAATCCATTACATTCAACAAATTGTCCCAATCGCGCTGATTGCGAAGATACATTTCCATTAAAAAGTTGTTTTTCTGTTCGCCTCGCCCAGTAAAAACGATCGACTCATCAAAATCTTGTGAATTTATTGAGACTAGAATACTATCATTCTTGTCAAAGTAAACATATTGATATTCAGGCTCATGTACAAAACTATACAACCCTGGTGCGAGCGAATCAAACTTTTTGAAAAATCTATTGTTTTCATTAAGTTTTAAAGTGTCTATAACTTTGGTATCCTTGTATAAAAGTATGTATGGATTTTGCGGATTTTGAACCTCGCCGCCAAAGTAGGCAGTATAGTCATTTTTCCCGTATTTTTCGCTACAGCAAGAGAAGCAAAAGATAGATAGTAGGCCAAGTAATATGAAAAAAGTTTTGGAACTTAGTATGTTATGTAGAGCTGTCATTATGACAAATGTATCTGTACTAGGTAAATTTTGCTGTTAAGGCATCGTTAAATTAGTTTTTGAATAATCTAAGGAGCAAGGTAGGTTAAAAATGTCGTGGAAATTTTGTACTTTTGTGCGAATTTTTAATAAAAATATTTTAGATGCTATCAGTTAATAATTTATCGGTACAATTTGGTAAAAGAATTCTTTTTGACGAAGTGAACACATCGTTTGTTCATGGAAACATTTATGGAGTTATTGGTGCCAATGGTGCTGGAAAATCTACTTTCTTGAAAATTCTCGCTGGAGAAATGGATCCAACTTCTGGACAAGTTCACTTAGAAGCAGGGAAGAGGATGTCTGTCCTAAATCAGAATCACAATATGTTTGACGATCATACGGTTTTAGAAACTGTGATGATGGGAAATAAAGAACTATTTTCTGTAAAAAAGGAAATGGACGATACTTACTTAAAAGAAGACTTTAGCGATAAAGATGGAGAAAGAGTAGGAGAGCTTCAAGTAATTTTTGAAGCAATGAATGGTTGGAACGCAGATTCTGACGCAGCTTCCATGCTTTCTAATTTAGGAATTACAGAAGACTACCATTATACTAATATGGGCGATCTTGATTCTAAACTTAAAGTACGTGTGCTACTTGCGCAAGCTTTGTTTGGTAATCCTGATGTTCTAATTATGGATGAGCCTACCAACGATTTGGATTTTGAAACAATCGCATGGTTAGAAGATTTCTTAGCCAATTATGAAAATACGGTCATTGTTGTTTCGCATGATAGACACTTTCTAGATGCTGTATGTACTCATATTTCTGATATCGATTTTAGTAAAATAAATCATTATTCTGGAAACTATACTTTCTGGTATGAATCAAGTCAGCTTGCCGC
Source organism: Flavobacterium ardleyense (assembly GCF_033547075.1). Lineage (NCBI taxonomy): Bacteria > Pseudomonadati > Bacteroidota > Flavobacteriia > Flavobacteriales > Flavobacteriaceae > Flavobacterium > Flavobacterium ardleyense. The sequence goes on from NZ_CP137891.1 coordinate 2,467,432, forward strand.
AAAACAGCGAGCGCAACAGAACAAAAAAGCAGAAGAGAAGAAGCAAGAACTTGAAGAATTTATTCGACGATTTTCTGCCAACGTTGCCAAGTCTAAGCAAGCAACATCAAGAAAGAAAATGATCAGCAAATTAAACATTTCTGATATTAAACCTTCAAGTAGAAGATATCCAGCGATTATTTTTGATCAGGAACGTGAAGCTGGCGACCAGATTTTAAATGTTAAAGATTTATCTGCTTCTACAGAAGGTGATATTCTTTTCAAGAATGTGGATTTGAATATGGCAAAAGGCGATAAAATTGTTCTATTTAGTAAAGATTCTCGTGCTACAACAGCATTTTATCAAATTCTGAATAATTATCAAGAAGCAGACAGTGGAACTGTAGATTGGGGAATTACTACCAATCAAGCTTATTTGCCAGCAGACAATCATGAGTATTTTGAAAATGATCTTACGCTTGTAGATTGGTTAAGACAGTATGCAAAAACCGAAGAAGAGCGTGACGAGGTTTTCATTAGAGGGTTTTTGGGGAAAATGATATTCTCTGGTGAAGAGGCACTTAAAACTTCAAGAGTTCTTTCTGGTGGAGAAAAAGTTCGTTGTATGCTTTCGCGAATGATGATGGAGCGCGCTAATGTATTGATGCTCGACGAACCTACAAATCACTTAGACCTTGAATCGATTACAGCTTTTAACAACTCACTTAAAAACTTTAAAGGTTCGGTGATTTTTACTACTCATGATCATGAGTTTGCACAAACAGTTGGTAACAGAGTTGTGGAGCTTACGCCAAATGGTGTTATTGACAGATATATGACATTTGACGAATATCTCGACGATGAAAAAGTTCAGGAGTTGCGTATTAAAATGTACAAAACAAACTAATAAAAAAAACCACATTTCTCAATGTGGTTTTTCTTTTAATAAGTAATCGGGTTTAGATTAATTATAGAATTAAATGATGATTTGGTTAGAATCGGCTTTGATTGGTAAAATCTTTTTTGATTGGTGTTTTTAAATTATATAATTTTTTTCTACTTTCTAAATTTATTAATTAGCCAAATTACTAATACAACTACAGCAATTACTAAGAAAATTCCAACACCCATGCCTGCTTGAAAAATATCTCCAATTACTTCACAGCTGCTTACTGTAAATAAAACTACCATTAGTAGTAGTGCTCTGTTTAAATAAGTTTTCATAATGATAAGTTTTATTATTATTGGTTTATGTTTTTTTGTCTGATGTAAAATTGCATAATTTTAACATGAATCGCTTTACATCATTTGTCAGAATACTTATATAATTTTAAATAGTACGTTTTTTCGGACTATCGGATATAATAATGCCTGCAAACTTTACGGAAGAATTAAAAATTGCTATTTTTACATTCTCAACAAGCACTTATTATGACTCATAAAGTCCTGCTAAATTCCAAAGCAATCCATATTATCCTGCATCGCTTGGCGTGCGAATTAATTGAAAATCATTTAGATTTCAGCCAAACCATATTAATTGGTATTCAGCCTCGAGGTGCCTTTCTTGCTGATCGGCTGAAGTACATTCTTGAAAATGAATATGATATTCCGAAAATCCAGTTGGGTTATTTGGATATTACTTTTTTTAGAGATGATTTTCGACGAACTGATAAGCCTCTTGAAGCAAATGTTACCGAACTTAATTTTGAATTAGAAAATAAAAAAGTAGTCTTTATTGACGATGTTTTGTACACTGGCCGAAGTATAAGGTCGGCATTGACTGCCATTCAATCTTTTGGCAGACCTTCAGAAATTGAGCTATTAGTATTAATTGATAGACGTTTTAGTAGGCATTTACCCATACAGCCAGATTATAGGGGCAGGCAGGTCGATGCATTTAATGATGAGAAAGTCAAAGTGATTTGGGCCGATACACAAGAGCAGCAAGACAGTGTATTGCTAGTAAATAATAAGAATAATTAGAAAATGAGCGAACTAACCGTAAATCATTTATTAGGAATAAAATATATTACCAAAGATGATATCAATCTGATCTTTGAAACTGCTGATCATTTTAAGGAAGTTATCAACAGACCAATTAAAAAAGTACCCTCGTTACGAGACATTACAATTGCGAATATATTTTTTGAAAATAGTACTCGTACCAAGCTGTCATTTGAACTAGCTCAAAAACGACTTTCGGCTGATGTTATTAGTTTTTCGGCTGCACAATCGTCGGTAAAAAAGGGAGAAACTTTAATAGATACGGTCAATAATATTCTTTCGATGAAAGTAGATATGGTTGTAATGAGGCATTCAGCGCCTGGTGCTGCTGTGTTTTTATCACAAAACGTCAAGGCAAGCATTGTCAATGCTGGTGATGGCGCACATGAGCATCCTACACAAGCGTTGCTAGATGCATTTACAATTCGAGAAAATCTTGGCGAAGTGGCAGGTAAAAAAGTAGTAATTGTAGGTGATGTGCTCCATTCCAGAGTTGCCCTATCTAATATATTTGCATTGCAGAAGTTAGGAGCAGAGGTCAAGGTTTGTGGACCAAAGACATTGATTCCTAAATATATTGAAAGTCTCGGCGTAACGGTTGAGCCTAATTTGCGCAAAGCATTAGAATGGTGCGATGTTGCCAATATGCTACGTGTTCAGAACGAACGTATGGACGTAAATTATTTTCCATCTACCAGAGAATATGCACAGCAATACGGAGTTGATAAAGCATTATTAGATTCGTTAAATAAGAAAATTATTGTAATGCATCCAGGACCAATTAATCGTGGTGTGGAAATTACAAGTGATGTTGCCGATTCACAACAGTCGGTAATTTTAAATCAGGTTGAGAATGGTGTTGCAGTCAGAATGGCGGTTATATATCTTCTTGCCTCAAAAATTAAACAATAATGACCACAGAAATAACAGATAATATAACTTTTGCAACAACCGATAAAGAAAATATGGAGCAATCGGTGAGTAGTATTTTGGCTTTCGCCGAAAGAGGAATCACTACACATTTGATTCTTAATTTACTCTCGGTTGATGATATAAATATTAAAAATCTCAAAAATTTGAAGCCATTAGCAAAAATGTACAAAAAAGCTAATAAATCTCTTGTCATTGTTTGCCAAGATATTGACTTTACCGAAGTTCCTGAATTTATTAATGTAGTTCCTACGATAATTGAAGCAAATGATATTATAGCAATGGAAGATATTGAGCGTGATCTAGGATTCTAAAGTACTTATTATGATATAAATTCACTTTATGAAGTTGACAATTTTGGGCTGCTATGCAGCAACACCGCGCACTTTTACAAACCCTACATCTCAGGTTTTAGATATTGCTAATCATCTCTTTCTAATAGACTGCGCCGAAGGTACACAGGTGCAGCTTAGAAAAAATAAAATTAAATTTTCTAGAATCAACCATATATTCATTTCTCATCTTCATGGCGACCATGTTTATGGTCTTATCGGTCTTATTTCGAGCTTTATGCTTTTAAAACGTCAGAATGACCTTAATATCTATGGCCCTAAGGGAATTAAAGAAATGATTACCATTCAATTAAGATTATCTGGATCGTGGACATCTTACGGTTTATTCTTCCACGAATTAGAATCTACACAAAGTCAAATTGTCTACGAAGATGATAAGGTACTTGTAAGTACAATTCCGCTTCAACACCGTATTTATACCAATGGATACCGCTTTAGCGAAAAGCTAGGACTTCGCAAACTCAACATTGACGCCGCTCAAAATTATGAAGTAGATCCTCTCTATTATAGAAATATTACACTTGGCAAAGACGTACTTTTGGATAATGGAACAGTAATTTCTAACAGATATTTGACTTTTGAAGCAACTCCTCCAAAGCATTATGCCTTTTGCTCAGACACTCTCTATACAGAAACGATCATTCCGCTGATTGAAGGAGTTGATGCTTTGTACCACGAGTCTACATTTCTAAATTCTGAAGAGAGATTAGCTGAAATTACAATGCACAGCACCGCACAACAAGCTGGAAAAATTGCAAAATTAGCAAATGTAAAAAAGTTAATCTTAGGGCATTATTCTACACGGTACGAGTCAATAACTCCATTTCTAGAACAGGCAAAACTAGAATTCGAAAATGTTGAACTTGCCGATGACGGTAAGAGTTTTGAATTTTAATAATTACTAATAGATGATATATTTATGTTGTTTTACTTAAATTAAAAGTTACCATGAAAGATCTAAATGATTACCGTAAATCGTACACCAAAGGAGATTTAAACGAAAAAGATTTAAGTACAAATCCATTTAAATTGTTTGAAAAATGGTTTTTAGAAACAGAGTCTCAAATAGGAAATCTTGAGGTTAATGCAATGACTATTGCCACTATTGGAAAAGATGGATTTCCAAAATCTAGAGTTGTATTATTGAAAAGTTACTCGGAAGATGGATTTATTTTTTTTACAAATTATAAATCAGACAAAGGTCGCGCAATCGCAAATAATCCACACGTTTGTTTATCCTTTTTTTGGGGATCTACCGAGAGGCAGGTAATCATAAAGGGGATTGCCGAGAAAATTAGCCAAGAAGAGTCTACCTCCTATTTTTTGTCAAGACCGAGAGGGAGTCAGATTGGTGCAATTGCATCCCATCAAAGTGAGAAAATTAGTTCGAGAGCGGTTTTAGATGATGCTGTGGCTGAGGTAGAGCAATCAGAAACACCTTTGAGTAGACCAGAAGTTTGGGGAGGATATATTGTAAGACCGGTATCAATTGAGTTTTGGCAAGGCAGAGAAAACAGACTGCACGACAGATTTTTGTTCGAAAAGAATGATAATACTTGGGTTCATTCTAGGTTAGCTCCATAATTTAGTTTGCCCGACTAACTTTTAAAATCAACTTAAGAAAAAAGTGCATTTAGTCGATTAAATTTGCATTTAAACCGATTTTGTAGTAGTATTGCTCTATATTTAATGAAGTATTTAGTTATTCTTTTTTTTTATAAACCACCATTCCACAATGGTGGTTTTTTCTTATCCCAAAACAACATTTTTCTACAGGCGCTGTGTAATAAATTCATTAAACAAGTTTCAGCATATCTATCTGCTTGAAATTTAATAAGTTATATTTAAAATCATTCTTCTGCTGTTAGGCGTAGTTTTATCAGTCTTTAAAAATTAATAACTAAGGTGAAAATATGCGTTGCAAGACCCGCTATTTTAATGCAAACAAATTGTTAAATTATAGCAAACTAGTGTATTATACACTCGCTGTGAAGTGTCCATTTCAATATAATTTCATAAGTTTAAGCACTAATTAGACTAGAGAGATTTAACACCAGAATTTTTTAAATTTTCTCATAAGAAATAGCATTCCTATATGGCAGATATTAAAAAGTACAAATATATAGATCGCGAAAAAAGCTGGCTTGCCTTTAATGCCAGAGTTTTGCAGGAAGCGGCAGATCCAAGTGTTCCTTTATTAGATAGATTACGGTTTTTAGGTATATTTTCGAATAATTTAGATGAATTTTTCAGAGTTCGATTTGCAGCAATTCGCAGATTGAGTCTTTCTGGAAATTCTTCAGAAAAGGTTTTGGGCGGAATTTCGGCTCAAACGCTTGTAAAGGATATTACAAAAATAGTTATACAACAACAGTCTGAAAGTTTGCGGATCCTTAATATTATCGAAACCCAACTGGCAAAGGAAAATGTTTTCATTATAAATGAAAATGAAGTTTCTAAGGAACAAGAAATCTTTATTAGAGATTATTTTATTCAAAAGGTTAGTCCTGCAATGGTCACAATTATTTTGAATGATTTGGCCGAATTTCCGTTGCTGCTTGATACTTCTGGCTATTTAGCAGTGAAGCTGGTCATGAAGTCACCAAAGAATCCAGAAGACATGTTTCCCGAAATCCGCTATGCCATTATTGAAATACCTAAAACTCTAAATAGATTTGTGGTACTTCCGGCAGATGACGACAAGCAATCGATTATAATGCTCGATGACGTGATCCGATACAATTTGGAAAGTATCTTTAGTATTTTTGATTATGAAAGTGTATCTGCTCACATGATTAAAATTACCAGAGATGCCGAGCTGGATATTGACAGTGATATGAGCAAGAGTATCATTCAGAAAATTGCAACTAGCGTAAGAGATCGAAGAATTGGAGAACCGGTCAGATTTGTTTATGATCAGTCAATTGAAAAAGATACTTTAAATTATTTTCTGACGCACATGCAGATTAATGCGTCTGATAGTATTATTCCTGGAGGCCGTTACCACAATCGTCGTGATTATATGAACTTTCCAAATTTAGGGAGATTTGATTTGCAATACGCCTCAGTTGTTCCGTTGCCGATTGAAGGATTGAAGATGGATGGTAGCATTCTGAGCAGAATTGCAGAAAAAGATTTCTTGATTAACGCGCCCTACCAATCATTTTCATATGTGATAAAATTTTTGAGAGAAGCAGCTTTGGACCCGAAAGTTATTGCAATAAGAATCACTATTTACAGACTAGCGCGGAATTCCCAAATTATTAGTTCTCTAATAAATGCAGCTAAAAACGGTAAAAAAGTTGTAGTGCAAATCGAATTACAAGCACGATTTGACGAAGTTAGTAATATTTACTACGCTGAATTGATGCAAACTGAGGGTATTGAGGTAATTTTTGGAATTAAAGGACTAAAGGTACACAGTAAAATCTGCCTCATTGATCGGGTAGAAGACAGCAAAATCAAGCGATATGGACTAATTTCGACTGGAAATTTTAATGAAAATACCGCCAAGATTTATACCGATGTAACTCTTTTTACGAGTCACCCTAAGATTACCAAAGACATGTCAAAGATCTTTGATTTTTTTGATGTTAATTATCGTGTGCATCGCTACAAGCATTTGATTGTTTCTCCGCATTACACACGTGGTGCATTTTACAGACTTATTGATCGAGAAATAACTCATGCAAAAGCTGGAAGAAAGGCATACATAAAATTAAAGATGAACAGCTTATCTGATTATGGTTTAATAGATAAATTATACGACGCTAGTAGAGCTGGTGTTAAGATTCAATTAATTGTACGGGGGATTTGCTCATTGATTCCGGGTGAAAAGGGGATGAGTGAAAATATTCAAGCCATAAGCTGTGTAGATCGTTTTCTAGAGCATTCTAGAATTTACATTTTTGGCAACAATGATAATCCGGATGTTTTTATTTCTTCGGCCGACTTTATGAGTCGAAATATGGAAGAAAGAGTAGAAGTGACTTGTCCTATTTATGATAAAGATATTAAAGGTGAACTAATTGACACTTTTAATATTGGTTGGAAAGGAAATGTGAAGTCTCGTTATCACTCAGAAAAGCTCGATAATAAATATAAATACAGAGGAAGTAAGCCTGAATTTAGAGCTCAAGAAGAAACCTACAATTACTACCGCGATCGACTTAATGTGATTACGGAGCCTATTTAGTATTTTTGTAGAAAGTCGTGTTAGAGGCACTATTCGCTAGCACTGATAGCAGCATAAATCCCGGAGACGACAAAGCTAGTTTTTTGCTGGCAGACAAGAGCGACCTGTAGTCCCGATAGCTATCGGGATCTTTTTATGGCATTGCAAAAACAGCTTTGTGGCGAGGAATTGCAGAAAATAGCAGGAATGGCTCCTTAAAATAAACAAAAAAATGCTTGAAAGAATTTTAATATTTGAGCTTAAAAAAATTTTATGATTACTATTAAAAAGTTTGCCGCAATAGATATTGGCTCCAATGCAATGAGGCTTTTGGTGAGTAATATCATCGAGGAAAGGGGTAAGGAGCCGCAGTTTAATAAAAGCTCCCTTGTTCGTGTTCCAATTCGATTGGGTCAAGATGCCTTTACGGTTGGCGAAATTAGCGAGGAAAATATCGAACGGATGATCGATGCTATGAAAGCGTACAAACTGCTGATGAAAGTGCATCGAGTGGAACGGTATATGGCGTGCGCAACATCGGCAATGCGTGAAGCTTTTAATGGTAAGGAAGTGGCCGAAATTATTAGAGCTGAGGCTGAGATTAATATTAATATAATTGAAGGAAAAACTGAAGCTTCCATCATTGCTGCTACCGATTTGCATGAAATTATCAAGTCAGAAGAAACCTATTTATACGTTGATGTGGGCGGGGGAAGCACAGAATTTTCACTCTTTTCAAACAAAAGGATTGTGGCTTCCAAATCATTTAAAGTAGGAACTGTCCGACTGCTGAATGAGATGATTCACGATTATGTTTGGCAAGAAATTGAGAAGTGGATTCGCACTGCAACCGAGCATTATGAAAAAGTGATCATGATTGGAACCGGTGGAAACATTAACAAATTGTTTAAAATGTCAGGAAAATTGCAACAAAAACCGCTTTCCTATATTTACTTGAACAATCAATATTCAATGCTTAATAATATGTCTTATGAGCAGAGAATTTCAGATTTAGCACTCAATCCAGATCGAGCTGATGTCATTATTCCCGCATTAAGAGTTTATCTAAATGCCATGAAATGGAGTGGTGCTTCTAGTATATATGTCCCAAAGATTGGACTGTCTGATGGAATAATTAAAGCGATGTATTACGACAAAATAGATTACACAATACTCTAATATTCAATTTCATATCAGCAACTACTTAAACTATACATTTTCTAAAAGTAGAGTCCAAAAGTATTTTTAAGCAACTCAATATCAGGATTAATTTCGTGCAGTCTATTGTAGCGATCTTGATCTGTGTAGGCTTTTCGGACAGCCATTTGCTCATTTACAATCACATCGATAGTGATTTTATGATTTTGCAAATGACCACGTAGATAGCTCACTAATTTTCCCTTTTCGGCATCAAAATCAATTTTTGAACCTTGATTTGGCAGTTCGTATGTAATAGTAGTACCATCAACTTGCGGATCATTAATTAGCAATAACGCCTCCATAATTTTGAAACCTTCATCGCTTAACCGCTGTGCGTACTTGGCCCAGTGAAATTTCACATCTAGTTCGGTAAAATCTAAAGCAGGTAAATGCTCGTGATTTTGCTGAATAGGTTTAAAACTTTTTTCTAATTCTTTCTTCGCCTTAATACTAGAAATAGAAAATGCCGATGGTTGTTTTGATAAAGGAGTTGCGGGAGTAATATCAATTGGTGCCGTCGCTGGATTATTTATTCCGGTAGCATTTGTCGCAACTGAGGAAGTTGTGCTGACATCAAGCTTTTGTGGAATTCCCTCACTGACAATTTGCGGCGCTTCGACTTCACGATTTAAAACCCTTTTGTAGAAATTTTTGGCTGCAATTATGTAGCCATCAACTTTTTTTTTTCTCCATCAAATGTGATAGAGGCAAGCTGCATCAAACATAATTCGACCAGCAATCGTTGATTTTGACTGACTTTATACTTTAAATCGCATTCATTTGCCATCGCAATTCCTTTCATAAGAAAATCCGCAGAGGCTTTTTTCGATTGCTCAAAATATGCTCTTTTAGTTTGGTCGCCTGCTTCTATAAGGGCAATAGTTGAGGGAGTTTGCGACATAAGTAAATCTCTAAAATGCGATGCTAAGCCCGAGATAAAGTGGTGGCCATCAAATCCTTTGCTAAGCACCTCGTTGTAAGCAATTAGCAGATCTGGAATCTTATTCTTCAAAATAAGATTGGTCATATTCAAGTACGTCTCATAATCGAGAACATTTAAATTCTCAGTTACCGCTTGGCGAGTAAGATTCTTTCCGCAAAAGGACACAACTCTATCAAAAATTGATAACGCGTCGCGCATGGCACCATCCGCTTTTTGAGCGATAATATGCAATGCATCTTCTTCGTAAATCACGCCCTGACTGTCTGCAACTTCTGCCAAGTGCTCTTTTGCATCCTTAACGGTAATTCTTTTGAAATCGAAAATCTGACATCGAGATAATATTGTCGGAATTATTTTGTGTTTCTCAGTAGTCGCGAGAATAAATATTGCGTGTTTTGGCGGTTCTTCTAATGTCTTCAAAAATGCATTAAACGCACTTGCCGATAGCATGTGAACCTCGTCAATGATATAAACTTTATAGATTCCTGTTTGTGGTGGGATTCTAACTTGGTCAATCAGACTTCTGATATCATCTACAGAGTTATTGGAAGCAGCATCAAGTTCAAAAACATTAAATGCGAAATCTTCTTCAGGATCATCATATCCCGGTTGATTAATTTTACGCGCCAAAATTCTAGCACATGTTGTCTTTCCAACACCTCTAGGTCCTGTGAAAAGCAATGCTTGCGCCAAATGATTTGTCTCAATAGCGTTTAGCAATGTATTTGTAATGGCAGATTGACCAACAACATCCTTGAATGTTTGGGGTCTATATTTTCGGGCAGATACGACGAATTGTTCCATAGTTTTTCTCGGTGTACAAATATAGTTTTTTAAATCTGTAGCACAAAAATCTTATCCTAAATTGGGCCTCAAAAACAGTAATACTTTTTACAAACTAGAAATTTATTTTGAAAAATTTCGGAAAAATTGATTTGGATAATTTTAAGGTTTACTACTATATGATATTACTGGAAGGGTTAGACAAGAGCTTCGGCTATCTTTTCGTTTTCTAAAAGGTGTAAGAGCAATTCCTCATCCATTTCAAGACCATTGCTTTTCTCAATGCATTCTTCTGTATATTTTGCAATAGAACCACTTTCATAGGAAGCAATTACACTTGGATGAACGTAATATTTCTTGCAAACACTTCGAGTATTTCCTAGTTTTGAAGATACTGAGTCGATTACTTCAATAACCTTTCTATTGAAATCTGTTTTAGTTTCAAATTCTCCAATATTTCTAAATAAAGAAAGTGCATGCTTTGTGCCTGACCAAGCTCTAAAATCTTTGGCAGTAAAATCTTGCTCAGTAATTTGCTTCAAGTAATTGTTTACATCAGTTGAACTAATAGTGTGATGACTACCGTCTTTATCATAATACTGGAATAAATCATAGCCTGGAATGTCCTTGCATTTTTTTACTAGATTAGCAAGTTTTCTGCTTTTTAGATCTATTTGATGCTTAACACCTTTCTTGCCAATAAACTCAAAAGTAACTGTGCTATTTTCAATTTGTACGTGCTTATCTCGCAGAGTTGTCAGTCCAAAAGATCCGTACAACTTTTTGTATGCATCGTTGCCAATTCTGATATTAGTGTCTTCCATCAACCGAATTACAAGAGCTATTACTTTCTCATAACAGAGATCTTTTCGACTCAAATCTTTATCAACTTGCTCGCGTATTTTTGGCAGAGCCAAGGCGAAGGAGCGAAGTCGATAAAATTTAGATTGGTTTCGCATCTTGTTCCAATGAGGATGGTAGCGATATTGCTTTCGACCTTTTGAATCAATTCCGGTTGCTTGAAGATGTGAATTTTCGTATTTAGAAATCCACACATCTTGCCACGCTGGAGGAAGGACAAGAGTTCTGAAACGCTCTAGCAACTCTTTGTCTGTAACAAGCTCGCCATCAGCATCAAAGTACTTAAAATTTTTGCCGGAAGCTTTTCTAGAATAGCCTCCAACAGAATTGGCAGCATATCTCAAACCCACCGCCTTCGCGGTAAGTTTGGGATCGCTGCCAATTTTTTCTAATTTAGCTTGTAGCCTATTCATAACAAACTATTCTTCTTCTCTACCTTTTATGGTTAGTTCGTGTAGCGTACGAGTTGCGCTTTTTTCTCCAAAAGCCATATCACCAGCTACAAACACGCCAAGTTCTCCTTTATCAGACTTAATTCCATATACGGTTGCTTCATCTCCTGGATCACTTTGCCCTTCATACCTGTAGATGTGCATAATTTCATAATTATTTGGACATTCTAAAATATCGTTTTCTTTCAAATTGTAGTCAACTGTATAGCCTTTGGCTTTTAATTCTTCTAAGGCTTTTGATACGGTTGCATAATGATACATGTGGCTCATAATAATAGTTTTTTAATAGTTTGGTTTTTTTGTCTATTTGGTAAAAACTAAAGTACTCTATTTCTCAACTGTTTTATAACAAGAAAATGTTAAAGTAAAAAATTGCTAGTTTCAGCAACAGCAAAAAAATAACCTTATCTTTGCCGCAGCAGACCGCCTTATCGCCGATTTGAATATTCAGAAAGGAGGAAAGTCCGGACACCACAGAGAAGCATAGCGGGTAACACCCGTCGGGTCATTTTTTCATTGAAAAATTGATTTAGGACAAGTGCAACAGAAAGTATGTACAGGTAATGCTGTAGTGAAAACAGGTAAACTCTATGCGGTGAAATACCAAGTATATCAGCATTTAAGGGCGTCTCGTTCGTTGTTGAAGGGTAGGTAGTTTGAGCTTGCAAGCAATTGCAAGTCTAGATAAATGATAAGGTATCGGTAGTAATACTGAGAACAGAATCCGGCTTACAGGTCTGCTTTTTTTATAATAATGGTGATAATAATCGAGCAGTTTGCTCTAATAATCCTTGCCATTTTCCTCTCTCGTTCCATCTTTGCACATCAATTTTTTCTGAATTAAGCAGATCTTGGTAAAAGATATCAGTCATTTTATTTGCTATTTCACTATCGAAAATAACTGCATTTACTTCGAAATTAAGTTCAAAACTGCGCTGATCCATATTGGCAGTTCCAACGATAGAAACCTGTTTGTCAATAACCATTGTTTTGGCATGTAGAAATCCTTTTTGATATAAATAAATTTCAACCCCGGCATCCAACAATATTCCGTAATAGGAACTAGCAGCTAAATTTACAATTTTAGAATCTGAGATTCCCGGTACTAGAAGTTTTACAGAAACTCCACTCAAAGCAGCCGTTATTAACGCATTCTTTATAGAATTTCCTGGAATAAAATAAGGACTGGCGATTAACAATTCTTCTTTGGCCAACTGAATTGTTTGCAAAAGTGAAAACATCACCGATGGTCGGTCAGAATCTGGGCCACTACCAACAATTTGAACTAATTTATTTGAATTAATTCCAACTGGAATATTCTTTGGAAAAAACTCGTCGTTTGGTTGCAATTGCTGTTTTGCACAAAAATTCCAATCACACAAAAACAAGTACTGCAAATAATGAACACCCGCCCCGCTAATTTTTAAATGCATATCTCTCCAGTAAAGTCCGGGATTATTCGAGTCATTACTATATTTATCACTAACGTTTATACCACCCACAAAACCTTTTGATCCATCAACAACGATAATTTTTCGGTGATTTCGATAATTTAATCTATTGGCTAACACCAAGATACGAACTTTAGAAAATGCAAACGCTTCTACACCGTTTTCACGAAGGTTTTTCACCATTCTTTTGCGGAGGGTGCTGCTCCCAAAATCGTCGTAAATGAAACGTACTTTTACACCCTTTGCCGCTCTTTCAATTAAAATTTCCTCAATTTGCTTTCCTATTATATCGTCTTCGTAAATGTAATATTCAATATGAATATGATATTTTGCATTTAGTAAAACATCAAGCACCGCGGGAAATTTTTGCTCACCATTTACAAGTATTTCCACCTCGTTATTCTCCGTCAATGGACTAAGAGTATCATTTAGTATTAGAGTAGAAAGAGGTTTTTTATCACCAAGTAATTCCTGATAATTACGGACAACTTTTTCTGAATAATTAAAAACTTCAATTCTTGTCTGTTCCAACAAATCCTCATCACGCGTTAGTTTTTTACTAAACATCTTTCGCTTGCTATAATTGATCCCAATGGAAAAATAAAAAATTATTCCAAAAATCGGTGCAATCAAGACTAGAAGCAAGTATGCGATTGTTTTAGTGTTATTTTGAGTATCGTAAATGATTCTCATACAAACTAATAGTAGAATAATTATGTAAATTATTTGAAGGACCAGAATCCATTCCATAGCTTAAAATTTATACTTCGTGAAGTTACTATACAGCGAGCAAAAATGAATGATTTATTTATAAAAATAAGTAAATTGCTCTCTCGATTGAATTGTATCTTTGTAAATAGCATAAAAAATTATAAGATGAAAACTAGAATAGGAATATTAGGTCTTGGTGGAGTTGGCGGTTACTTCGGTGGACTTTTAGCGAAAGCGTATAAAGACTCAGATAAAATAGAAATTATTTTTATCGCTCGTGGTGAGACCATGGAGAATATCAAAAAATCTGGCTTAGTAATCGAAACTGACAAAGATACTTTTACTGCTTTTCCAAGCGTTGTTACGGATAATCCCAAGGAAATTGGTCGATTGGATTATCTAATTTGCGCTACCAAAACATACGATATCGAGGAATCTCTGTCACCTTTACAGAAATGTATCAATGAGGATACCATGATTTTGCCACTCTATAATGGTGTTGATGCTGGCGAAAGAATTGCAGATATTTTCAAGGATAGCGAAGTCTTGATGGGTTGCGTATATATAGTTGCGTTCATTGAATCTAAAGGAAAAATAAAGAAAGTTGGCCCTAATGAGCAGCTATTTTTTGGCTCCGATGTTGCTTCGTGGAAGAAGATGCAGAAGCTTGAAAAGATTCTAAAAGATGCCGAAATTCACGCGTTTCTTACCGACGAAATTGACAATACCATTTGGATGAAGTTCATTTTCATTTCTGCCTTGGCTTCAACAACGAGCTTTCTGAACAAAAACATTGGCGAAATACTGACTTCTGATGATCATAAACAGTTTTTTGTAGATCTTGTAGAAGAAGTTGCGATGATTGCGGCGGTCAAAGGCATCGATGTACCGCTTGATATTGCTGAGAAGATGCTTGCAAAATTGGCCAAAAGTCCGCAAGATAATACATCTTCAATGCATCGAGATTATCTAAAAGGCAATCAGACAGAGTACAAGTCTCTAGTGCAAAAAGTTGTGGAAGAAGGTGAGAATTACGAAGTTGAAACTCCAAATTATAGAAAAGTTATTGAAAAGATAAATAAGTAAAATTGGCATTTTTTTTATTTGGGCGTGTCCCTGCGGGCCAGGCTTTCCGCTCCCAATCTTTCTTGTAGCTTTTGCTACGCAAAGCCACAAGAAAGGATTTGCTTCGCCAGTTCGCTTCGCTCGGGTCCACTTCAAATGAAATTCATCGAATACCTATGAAAAATATTAACCAATGAGATAATCCTTCACGCAAAAGACGTCTTCGACTGAATTTATCATTTTTAAATAACCACTTTAAAAATTGACAAATATGAAAAAATTGATGATTCTACTAGTATTTGCTTTCTGTTCCTGCATTCCAAAAGCAGAGAAAAACGATCAGCTAAATGATCAAAATTTCGATTATTTAATAGGAAGCTGGATTCGTACAAATGAAAAACCCGATAGGAATACTTTCGAAAACTGGAAAAAACTAGGTCCAACGGAATATCAAGGAATTGGATTTACAATCAAAGATAAAGACACCATTTGGCAAGAAGATGTCATTCTTTCAAAAACCAATACTGATTGGAACTTTTCTGTCAATCAAAAAGGAGAAGCATCTCAGACAGTTTTTAAACTTTCCAAAATTTCAAAAGATGGATTTACCTGCGAAAATCAAGAAAATGATTTTCCGAAAATCATCTGCTACAAAATAGATGGCGAACTGCTGAAAGCAGAAATCGAAGGTGGCGATATGAAAATTCCTTTTGAATTTGAGAAACTTAAATAGGAGTAGTCCACAATAAGCATTATTTCACAAACAGCAAAAAGCCATTTCGAAAGAAATGGCTTTTTGGGCATTATTAATTTCTCAAAAGTATTGTTGACCGTAAGATTAATTTTAAAAGCTATTGGAAGACGCAACTTAAAAAAATTTATTTAATTTTTCTGGATTTTGTCGATGTGAGAAAAGTGATATAATTTAAATCGAATCTCCTTTAACTCTATAGTATAGAGTATTGTGTTTTGCTATTACTGCACGTCTCAGGTTTTGATTAGAAATAGCAATTTGAAAAATAGTTGGGTTGTCAGTTATTAATTTAATAACTTTTTCGAGCTCTTTAGAGAATTTAGATATTTCCTTTTAACTCCAATTTTCTTCGAGATAAAAAATTATCCTTTTTAACTCAGCTAAAGCAGAATGAGACCAAAGTATTTTATAACCACTTTTCATAAATCTTTTTTACTTCTGAATGCGCTGTAAGTTTTCCATTATTAGCATCCTCAATACCTAAATCTATAGAGTTTTGTTCATTCCTTGAAATTAAAAAGTTATCTGAGTCGATTTCTTTTTCCTTTAATTCTATTAATTTGTCGATAACTGCAAAATCGTTAATTCTAGAAATCCACTCGATTAATACTAGTTTTTTACTATCTATACTCATAACATTTTTCATAGTAATTAATTTATTTTTCTAATTAAAACTTTCCAATTACCATTTCTCTTAAAGGTATTTAATTATTTTAGTTCCACAAAGAACAAAAAGCCATTTCGAGAGAAATGGCTTTTAATATTTATATAAGTAAGAGACTTTAACGCGACTCTATTTATTTCGATTATTTAGCTTTTTTCAATTTTTTCGCTTGCTTCAGCTTCTTCAATTTCTTCCTCAAAATTGAAGAAGCTGAAGATTGATCCTCCATAACTTTTCATAAACGAGAAGTGAGGCAAATGATCAAGCTTGGTAAATTTTGAATGTTCGATAACCAACATTCCTTCCTCCGAAAGGCTATTCTTTTCGAAAACTAAATTGACAATTGCTTCAAATGTTTTTTGTTCAAATCCATAAGGTGGATCAGCAAATATCAGGGAATATGAATTTGTATTGCGCTCTAAATATTTAATCACATCGCTTTTTACTGCGGCAATTGGGAAATCATATAGTTTGGCAGTTTCTTTTATAAACTTCACGCAACCCATATCTCCATCGACACAAGTAATATTTTTCACTCCACGAGATGCAAATTCATAACTGATATTTCCTGTGCCCGCAAAAAGGTCTAGAACTTTTAGATCTTCAAATTCGTAATGATTGTTCAACACATTAAAAAGTGCTTCCTTACTCATATCGGTTGTTGGACGGACAGGTAGGTTTTTGGGAGCAGTAATTCGTCTCCCTTTATATTTTCCAGAAATAATTCTCACGAGTTAAATAGAATAAAATGTTTCAAATTCTCTGCGGTAGAGTATTGTTGTTTGGTCATTCGCGCAGGCAAATCAAGTAAGCCAACATTGCGAACATAAGTGTAGGCGATTTTAAAAATTGGATCTTCTTCGTCAATCGAACCGAGGAAGTGTAAATTCACTACTTCTGGATTTAGCGAAAGCTGCTCTAAACAAAATAATAAATAGTAGCAGAAATCCTCTTTGGTTTTATAATCATAAGAATTGGCAAGCAATAACTTCTGATCTCTGCAAATTACCAGCTCAAAACTTTCAGAACCAATATGCGCAAAAACTTCGGTTTGACCCGCTGTATCTGATAATTTCAATAAATTTTCGACAAGAACGGTATTGCTGTTTTTATAAAAAAAACTTTCAAAATGATCCAATAGGAAATTATTGATATTTACATAAGGAATATAAACATTGCTAAGTTCAGCTTTCTCAATCGAATCAAAATCAATCAAATCACTCGAAAAAACTTTGGTATTATATTGCAGGTAAGATCCAGCAATTTCGGGATCAAATAGGGCAGTAGGCACAAAAGTGTTCAGATTATTATCGTGAATAACCAATACATCTTCGTAAGCCTTGCTCAGCTGAATATCTTCGACAAAAGCCTTCCAATAAAAATCTTCTGTACGAAAAGTTCTAGAAGCCGCTTCAAACGAAACTTCTTTAAGAAATAGGACTTCACCTGTCAATTTGTCAAAGCAACAGTATGAGAATCCCTTTAAGGAAACCTGCAAAACCAGCCTTTTCGAATTTTTAGATAAAGTATTTATAGTCTCAGACATTGATAAAAATTGATGTGAGCAAACTTACAATAATTTTTGCTTATTGCTAAGGCGCTTTTCAATCAAAATACCAGTAATTAGAATTTTAAAACCATAATTACAAATAGAATTTCTGCCATTTCCACGCTATCTTTACAGTTGATTTTAGAATTTATAATGATGAACTCCGCCGCTTTTTACGCCCAACTATCTAGAAATTTCCCATTTGCTCCAACCGAAAAACAAGACCTTTTTTTTAAGATGGCTGCCGTTTTCCTGACTGACAAATCAGACGACAGCATTTTTGTATTAAAAGGATACGCAGGAACCGGAAAAACTTCGGTCATTGCAACTATCGTAAATAGCTTATTAGAAATAAATAAAAAATATATTTTGCTAGCACCAACCGGACGTGCGGCGAAAGTAATCGCAAATTATTCAGAAAAGCCAGCTTCTACAATTCACAAGAAAATCTATTTCCCAAAAAAAGGGCAGGGTGGAGGCGTGAATTTTACCAATCAAATAAATAAGCATACCAATACCGTTTTTATCGTCGACGAGGCTTCGATGATTTCGGATATGTCCACAGATGGAAAAATGGACAGTTCTTCACTATTGGATGATTTGATCAGTTATATTTATAATGGAAAAAATTGCAGCCTACTATTATTAGGAGATACCGCACAGCTTCCGCCAATAAATATGGATATCAGTCCGGCGCTAAATACCGATACTCTTGGAATGCATTACAATAAGGAGGTTTTTACGATAGAACTTGACGAGGTAATGCGACAAGAAGAAGATTCGGGAATTTTATTTAATGCAACCGAGCTTCGAGAATTATTAAAATCCGATTTTATTCCAGATTTTCAGTTCTATGTAAAGAAGTTCAAAGACATCATCAGACTTCAGGATGGTTATGATATCGAAGATGCAATCAATTCGGCTTACAGTAATTATAGTATTGAAGACACCGCCTTTATCGTTCGTTCTAATAAGCGAGCAAATCAATACAACGAGCAAATCCGTACTAGAATTCTTGGTAAAGAAAGCGAACTTTCTACTGGAGATTTTTTGATGGTGGTCAAAAATAATTATTTCTGGCTTAAAGAAACTGACGAAGCTGGATTTGTAGCAAATGGTGATATTATCGAAATTCTTGAATTATTTTCGATTCAGGAACTTTACGGTTTCAAATTCGCAAAAGTCAAAATCCGAATGGTTGATTATCCAAATCAGATTCCGCTAGAAACAATTTTACTGCTCGATACTTTGACCAGCGAATCGCCATCGTTAACCTACGAACAATCGAATAAACTTTATCAAGAAGTAATGTTGGACTATGAACACGAACCTAGCAAATATAAGAAATTTCAAAAAGTAAAAGAAAATCCTTTCTTTAATGCGCTTCAAGTGAAGTTTTCTTATGCGATAACCTGTCATAAATCTCAGGGTGGACAATGGAATACGGTCTTTATCGAACAGCCTTATTTACCTGACGGAATTACAAGAGACTATATCCGATGGCTTTATACCGCGGTCACGAGAGCAAAAGATAAACTATATTTGATAGGATTTAAAGATGAAAGTTTCGCCGGTTAATTTCCCGAAAAAAATTTAAAAACCAATTATATTAGCCAATTCAAACCAAAAACATTCTAATGAAAATTATAGCAATAATCCCCGCACGATACGCATCTACAAGATTTCCCGCCAAACTAATGCACGATCTTGAAGGAAAATCAGTAATTCTTCGGACTTACGAAGCTGCGAAAAACACCAATCTTTTTGACGAAGTTTTTGTAGCAACAGATTCAGCGGAAATCTTTGACGAAATCGTGAATAATGGTGGAAAAGCGGTTATGAGTCAACTAAAGCACGAATCGGGAAGCGATCGAATTGCCGAAGCAGTTGCTGGAATCGAAGCAGACATCGTAGTAAATGTGCAAGGAGACGAGCCATTTATCGATAAAGAATCTCTTGAAAGACTTTTAGAGGTTTTTAAAAATGACGAAAAACATCATATCGATTTAGCATCATTAATGCTAGAAATAAAGGACGAAGAAAAAATCGCAAATCCTAATCACGTAAAAGTCGTGGTAGACCAAAGTGGATTTGCATTGTATTTTTCTAGATCGGTAATTCCGTACGCTAGAGAGAAAAATGTTGGTGTTAGATATTGGCAACATATTGGAGTCTATGCCTTTAGAAAAGCTGCTTTATTAGATTTCTGCAACCTTCCACAAATGTCTCTTGAAGCTTCAGAAAAGTTAGAGCAATTGCGCTATTTAGAATTTGGAAAAAGAATTAAAATGGTAGAAACTGACAAATTAAGTATCGGAATTGACACTGAGGAAGATCTTATAAATGCTAGACTTCTTTGGAAGAAACTACATTCTTAACTTTCAATTTAAAGCAAAAAAAAACCGATTTCAATTGAGATCGGTTTTTTTATAATTCTATTTTTATCGCTGAATTGCGCCTAATTCCGTCTCGAGATTTGTCATAATCTTCGACATCACTTTGTCAATTTGAACGTCAGTTAACGTTTTCGAATTGTCTTGCATTACAAAACTAACTGCGTATGATTTCTTACCTTCTGGTAACTTGTCTCCTTCATAAACATCAAAAAGATTAATGTTTTTCAGCAATGACTTCTCTGTAAGTTTCGCTACTCTGTAAACATTTTCAAAAGTTTGATCTTTGTCCAATAGAAGCGCAAGGTCTCGTCTCATTTCAGGATATTTTGCAATTTCTGCGAACTTCACTTTGTTTGAAACTAATTTATGAACCGCTTGCCAATTGAAATCTGCAAAAAGAACTTCTTGTTTTATGTCGAAATGTTTCAAGATGCTTTTCTTAACCGTTCCAAATTCAACTAAACATTCGCTTCCTATATAAAGAGCAATTCCTTCGCCAAAAATATCCGCTTTTACGGGTTGTGTTTTATGCTTTTCGATTCCTAATCTAGAAAGAACACTCTCTACATATCCTTTAAATAAGAAAAAATCAGATTTCGCAGAAGGCACCGTCCAAGATTCATCAAAGCGATTACCTGTTTCGATAAGAGTGAAATGTTTGATTTCGTCGTGTCCGCCTTCAACTTTGTGATAGGTTTTTCCGAATTCAAATAATCTTAAATCTAAGTTTCTTCGGTTGATATTAAACGACACTGCTTCAAGACTAGAAAACAAAAGTGATTGTCTCATAACCGCAAGATCTGCGCTTAAAGGATTAAGCATTTTTACAGTATTCTCTTCATTAACAGTTTCAGATAAACCTACGTAATCAGCTGTAGTTAAAGAGTTTGCCATAATCTCATTAAAACCTAATGAAACTAGTTGGTTGCTAATTATATTTTGAACTTTATAATCTTCTGTTCGAGCCGAATAACTTACAGTCGCATTAAATTTCTTTGAAAATCCAATATTGTTATATCCGTAAACTCTCAAAATTTCTTCGATTACATCAATTTCACGAGTTACATCAACGCGATATGCCGGAACAACAAGTCCTAAACCAGCATCAGACATTGTGTTTACTTTGATATCTAATGATACCAAAATTTTCTTGATAGTTTCTTTTGAAATTTCCTGCCCAATAATTTTTGCCGCTTTCGCGAAATGAAGAAAGACTGGAGAATCTTCGATCTTTCTTGGGAAGAAATCAACAATATCAGATGTGATTTCGCCACCCGCAACTTCTTGAATTAATAAAGCCGCACGTTTAAGAGCATAAGCTGTAATATTTGAATCGATACCACGCTCAAATCTAAAAGAAGCATCCGTAGATATTGAATGTCTTTTTGCACTCTTACGAATAGAAATAGGATTAAAATAAGCACTTTCTAAGAAAATAGCATTAGTAGTTTCTGAAACTCCTGAATGCTTTCCGCCTAATATTCCAGCTAAAGCAATTGGACCTTTTTCATCACAGATCATCAAATCTTCGGCATGCAAGGTGCGTTCAACATCATCAAGAGTGGTAAATTTTGTACCAGCTTCAACATTTTTTACTTTGATTTTGCCCGTAATACGGTTTGCATCAAAAGCATGTAAAGGTTGACCTAAATCGTGTAGTACATAATTTGTAGCGTCGACAATATTATTTTTTGGTGTAATTCCAATTGATTTTAATCTGTTCTGCAACCATTCTGGAGAAGGACCAACAGTAATTCCCGAAATTGTAACGCCACAATATCTTGGAGCAAGTTTCGCATCCTGAACATCCACATCAATTTTAAGTGTACGTTTGTCAACTTTAAATTTACTTACCGAAGGAGTGATAAGTTCAACCGAAATATTACGTTGTAAAAGTCCCGCTTTAAGATCCCTGGCAACACCCATATGACTCATTGCATCGGCTCTATTTGGCGTTAAGCCAATTTCAAATACCTCATCATTTTCTATATGGAAAATTTGCGCTGCTGGAGTTCCTGGTACAATACTTTCGTCAAGTACCATAATTCCGTCGTGACCTGTACCAAGACCTAATTCGTCTTCGGCGCAAATCATTCCGTGGCTTTCTTGATCACGAATTTTTCCTTTTTTAATTTGGAAACCAACACCATCTTTATCGTACAAAGTTGTCCCGATGGTTGCAACAGGAACAATTTGGCCTTGAGCCACATTATTTGCACCACAAACAATCTGAACTGGTATTCCGTTACCTAAATCAACCGTAGTTACTTTTAGTCTATCGGCATTTGGATGTTGCTCACAGGTAAGAACACGTCCGGCAACAACGCCTTCAAGACCACCTTTTACAGTTTGAAATTTTTCGACAACTTCTACTTCGAGACCTAAATCTGTCAGTAATGCAGATGTTTCAGCCGAATTTTCTTCTATTTTGATAAACTGTTTTAGCCAGTTGTAAGATATTTTCATTGTGCTAGTAAATTTTTGCAGTCGCAAAGATAAGTATTGTTAACCAAAAGCCATAAAGAATAGGTCGGTTAATCTTGACTTTTAATTAGTAACTTTTAAACTAAAGGCTAAGATTTCCAGCCAAAGCTTTAAGATCTATTTCCGACATTTTAGCTTGGTATTGCGCCTCGGCAAGACGCAATTGTGCGTTGGTATAATTGAGTTGTGCTGTCCTTAATTCCAAAGTATTGATGGTTCCGATTTTATATTTAACTAAAGTAATATCCAAATTTTCCTTCGCAATAGCTTCATTTTTTGTTTCTAATTCAATCAATCGTAGGTTGGTTAAATAAGTTTCGTACGCAGTAGTCAGAGAAGTTTCAAGATTTTTCTGTTGCTTTTTAATATTGATTTCAGCGTTGTCTATTTGCAATTCGGCAACGTGACGTTTTCGCCTTTGGTTAAAGCCATCAAATAAATTTATCGAAGCACTAAAACCGTAATTTAGTCCATCGGTTGATGATTGGGAAGTAAATCCAAGACTTGACTCTGATTCTCCAAAATTATAACCAGTGTTTACAGCAATAGTAGGGTAGTAGTTGCTCTTTACTTTACGCAATTCAAGTTCGGCAATCTGCTTGACAAGTCTTTGTGAAATAATTTCTGGATTTTCTTTTGAAGCCAAATCTAAAAGTGGCAATAATTGAAGATCTTCATCTACTTGGACCACGTCGGTTACAATAAATTCAGCTGAAACTTCTCGAGCCAGTAATTCATTAAGTCTATATCGGGTATTTTTGTAATATTCTACTTGTCGAAGTTGAGCCGAAATATCCGAATTTAAATCTACTTCGGCATTAAGCACTTCCAATTTTGCAGCTTTCCCGATAGTGAACCGATTTTTGGCAGTCGCTAGCCGCTGCTGCGAAATAACAATACTGCTATCCAAAGCTTTTACTTGCTGCTGCTGCTGTACCATTTCCATATAAAGCGTCATAACATCTGTAACCCGATTTAAAATAGTAAGTTTCAGCTGGGCTTGACCCAAATTTTCTACCGCTTTCAATTGATCGTACTGTGCAAACATATTAAATCCATCAAAAATGGTCCAACCCAAATTTACTCCATAGGTCAGATTACTACTATGAGCATTTTTCTCTCGCAAAACTGCACCTTCGCTCCGCGTTTGTTCAATATTTTGAATATTATAATTATTGGTAATTGACGCATCAACTTTTGGTAAAAAACCAGAATTTCCCCAAGTAGCATTCTCTTGATCTATTTTGAGTTCGTTGGCAGCAATTGCGATATCGTAATTATTTTTAAGGGCAATTTCCACTGCTTCTTCAATTGTCAAAATCGTTTGAGCGTAGGTGGAAATAGAGATAGAAAAAAGAATCCCTATTGTATAAATGCAATTTCTAATTTTCATAAAATTATTTTTCATATTCTTCAATATTGTCAAATTCTGGTCTGTGCTTCCTCTCTCTTGACCACATCAGGTAAATTGAAGGAATAATAAATAGGGTTAGAATTAATGAGAATATCGTTCCTCCAACAATTACAACTCCCATTCCGACACGGCTATTGGAAGCAGCGCCAAACGATAAAGCAATTGGTAGAGCTCCTAGCGCAATGGTTAAACTTGTCATCAATATTGGTCTCAAACGAGCTTCTGAAGCTTGTAAAATTGCTTCCAACTTCGGTTTTCCTTCTTCGCGAAGCTGATTGGCAAATTCGACAATTAAAATTCCATTCTTCGTCACAAGTCCTATCAACATAATAGTTCCAATTTGGCTAAAAATATTCCAACTTTGATCGAATAACCAAAGTGAAAACAGCGCTCCTGCAACGGCCATCGGCACAGTTAAAATGATAAGAAGTGGGTCTATAAAACTTTCGAATTGAGCCGAAAGCAACAAAAATATTAAAACTAAGGCCAAACCAAATGCGAATAAAGTATTGGAACTACTTTCTACAAAATCTCGAGATTCTCCACTTAAATCGGTTGTAAATGTTTCGTCCAAAACCTTCTCCTTAATTTGTTCCATTGCGTCAATACCGTCGCTAATACTACGTCCAGGTGCAAGTCCAGCAGAAACCGTTGCCGACATATATCTGTTGTTATGATAAAGCTGCGGTGGACTACTTTGTTCAGTAACTTTCACCACATTATCAAGTTGAATCAGGGCTCCTTTGTCATTCTTTACAAACATTGATTTTAGATCCATCGGTTCGCTTCGGTCTTTCTGATCAAATTGACCCATTACTTGATACTGCTTTCCATTCATCATAAAGTAACCAAAACGCTGACCACTCAACGAAAGTTGTAAAGTTTGAGCTATATCAATTACCGAAATACCTAAGCTTTCTGCTTTCTCTCTATCAATTGTAACATATAGTTCAGGCTTGTTGAATTTTAAATTCACATCAACATTGGAGAAAGTTGCATTGTTTTCGGCTTCAGCCATAAACAAAGGAATTTTCTCTTCTAATTTTTCAAAATTTTGAGCTTGAATAATATATTGAATTGGCATTCCGCCCCGTCTTCCCACCGAAATGGTTGGTGACTGAGACACAAAAGTTCGCGCGCCAGTAAAATTTCTAGTTAATCCGGTTAAGCTATTAGCAATTTCGTCTTGAGATCGCTCCCTTTCTGATGCATCTACCAAGGCGATTCGAGCACGACCACTATTTACAGAAGAAGATCCCCATCCTGGCGAGGTGATTATTAAACTTACTTTTTTCTCCGGCACCGAATCGTTAATTAACTCTGTAAGTTCAGTCATAAAACGGTCCATATAATCATATGTAGCACCTTCGGGCGCGGTAACGTTTAGACCTATAAAACTTCGGTCATCATAAGGAGCAGTTTCTTTTTTTAGCAAACTAAAAAACAAAGCAATCATCCCAAAACACACAATTAGAATTGGAAAGCTGATCCATTTTCTACGTGTAAAAGACTCTAAAGCACTAGCATATCCTTTATTTAATCTCTGGAAATAAGGTTCAGTCGCTATATAAAATTTAGATTGTTTCTGTACGCCGCCTTTCATCAAATATGCATTTAGCATTGGAGTTAAAGTCAATGATACAAAAGCCGAAATTAGTACTGCGGCTCCGATGACGACTCCAAACTCTCTAAACAATCGACCCACAAAACCTTCTAAAAAGATTACTGGTAAAAACACCGCAGCCAAGGTTACAGAAATAGAAATTACCGCAAAGAAAATTTCGTTGGATCCTTTGATGGCGGCTTCGATGGGCGTCATTCCTTCTTCAATCTTTTTATAAATATTCTCGGTGACCACAATTCCGTCATCGACCACAAGTCCTGTAGCCAATACAATTGCTAATAATGTCAATACATTAATAGAAAATCCGAAGAGATACATGATAAAGAATGTAGCAATCAGCGACACTGGAATGTCAATTAAAGGTCGGAATGCTATGGACCAATTCCTAAAAAACATAAAAATCACCAAGACCACAAGTGTAATCGAAATGAGTAATGTTTCAGCCACTTCGGTAACGGCTCGCTTTACAAATAAGGTATTGTCAATAGCGATATTTAATTTAAAATCTTTAGGTAAATCCTTTTGAAGTTGATCATACCTTTCATAAAAGGCATCAGCAATTTCCAAATAATTAGTTCCAGGTTGCGGAATAATTGCCATACCAATCATTGGCTGTCCCGAATCACTAAGTTTTGTTTCTAAATTTTCAGCTTCCAAAACAGCACGTCCAACATCGCCGAGTTTTACAACTTTTCCATTTTCAGAAAGAATAATTATATCGTTAAATTCTTCTTCGGTAGAAAGATTTCCGATTGTTTTGACAGTCAGTTCGGTATTGGCGCCGGTTAATTTGCCAGAAGGCAGTTCCACATTTTGTTTATTTAAGGCAGCGCGGACTTCGCCTACTGTAACTCCATAGGAATTTAGCTTTTGCGGATCAAGCCATAAACGCATAGCATATTTTCGCATTCCCCAAATTTGCACACTACTTACTCCAGGTATTGTTTGCAAACGCTGTGCAATCACATTATCAGCATAATCTGAAAGTTCTAAAGTATTTTTGGTATCACTCTGAACAGTCATCGTGATAATCGCATCACCATCTGCATCAGCTTTTGAAACAACGGGCGGTGCATCAATATCCTGCGGTAAACTTCTAATTGCTTGGGACACCTTGTCTCGCACGTCATTAGCCGCAGCTTCTAGATCTTTTCCTAAATTAAATTCGATCTGAATACTGCTCGAACCTTGATTACTAGACGAACTGATATTTCGAATTCCATCAATTGAGTTAATAGCTTTCTCGAGAGGTTCGGTAATTTGCGATTCGATAATATCGGCATTAGCGCCAGTGTAATTAGTACGGACCGAAATCATCGCCGGATCAATAGAGGGGAATTCTCGCACACCAAGATAGGTGTAGCCAATAATACCAAATAAAACCAAAGTTAAATTCATAACAATAGTTAATACTGGTCTTTTTATACTTAAAGTGGATAAACTCATTATATTGGGAAGTACTTAATTTTTAAATGTAAAACTGAAATTCTTAGAGTTTAACTCTCACTGGCATTCCATCCTGCAAAGTCATCACGCCACTGGTCAAAATAGTATCGCCTGCGGTCAAACCATCGGTAATAAGAATTTCCTTGGCGGTTCTAGAACCGGTTTGCACAATTACTTCTTTTGCTTTTCCGTCTTTTACAACAAACATTTTCTTACCGTTTTGAATAGGAATCAAAACTTCAGTTGGAACTAATAAAGCATCACTTACAATTTGCAGCGGCAAAGTAATACTGGCAAAACTTCCCGTTAGCAACTTACCATCTTTGTTTTCTGAAAGACCTCGAATTTTAAGCGTTCTGGTAGCAACATCAATTTCTGGCTCTTTTGCGTAAATTTTGGCGCTATACTTTCCGTCATTATTAGAAGTGGTAAAAGAAAATGTATCTCCGATTATAATTTGAGAAGCATATTTTTCTGGCACCGAAAAAGTAATTTTCACTTGACTATCATTTACCAAAGTTGCAATTGGAGTTGCAGGAGTTACATAAGTTCCTTTTGAAATATATCTTAAACCGATTTTTCCGTCAAACGGTGCTCTTACGGTTGCTTTTGCCAACTGCGCTTGTATAAGTTGGGTTCGTGACTGAGCTGATCTAAAATCGGCACTTGCAATATCATACTCTTCTTGGCTAATTGCTTCTTTTTCTAGTAGAAGTTTTGCGCGACGCTCATTTTCTGACGAAAGCCCTTGCGCAGTTTTAATTTGTGCCAACTGTGCTCTTAATTCGAGATCATTAACTCTAAATAATATTTGACCTTTTTTGACACTTTTGCCTTCTTCAAAGTTGATTGCTTCTACAATTCCAGAAATCTCACTGCGAATATCAACTTGCTCATTGGCTTCGATTGAACCAGACAAAGTAAGACTTGTAGCAAAATCTGAACCTTGAACAACCTTCCCGGCAAATTCTGCAACTGATCTTTTAGCAGGACCTTTTTGAGATTTTTCTTTTTCTGAATTAGAACTTACTCTATAGACGATTAATCCTATTAGACTCACTGCTAATAGTGCGAAAATGATGTTTCTAAACTTCATATTTTTGGGTAATGAAAATGTTTTTTTTGAATATAATGTACGAATAGCAAAACTAACGGATATAAAGAGGAAGACATAAAGCCCTTAACAGTTTTTAACTATTTATGGTGTTAAAACTTAGCTATAGACTGTGAATTAAATTTTAATTATGTCATTATCCTAAAATAAAATGCATTTCGACTAAAATTAAACTTGAAAAACTTTAATTAACTAATATAATTCCAAATGTTTTTCCTCTTCGAATGCTCCGTAAAAACCCTCAAAATCATTTGATGTTCTGGTTTCTGCAATTTGGAATCAGCTTTTAACAATGCGGTGGCATATTCTCTCGCGGTCATCAAAATATCACGGTCTTTGACTAAATCGGCAATTTGAAGATTTAGAACACCACTTTGTTGGGTTCCCATCAAGTTTCCAGGTCCTCGAAGTTTGAGATCAACCTCGGCAATTTCGAAACCGTCATTACTATTGACCATTGTTTCCATTCGGATTTTACTGTCGTTGCTCAGTTTACTTCCTGTCATCAGAATACAATAACTCTGATCAGCGCCACGACCCACGCGTCCTCTAAGTTGGTGCAATTGTGACAGTCCAAAACGTTCGGCACTTTCTATAATCATTACACTCGCATTGGGAACATTTACTCCGACTTCAATTACAGTGGTCGCAACCATAATATCGGTTTTTCCATCTACAAAACGCTTCATCTCAAAAGCCTTTTCGTCAGGTTTCAATTTTCCGTGAACCACCGAAATGGCATACTGCGGAAGTGGAAAATCTCTAGAAATGTTTTCAAATCCATCCATCAAATCTTTGTAGTCCAGAGTTTCGCTTTCGTTTATTAGCGGATAGACTACATATATTTGTCGACCAAGGGCAATTTCGTCCCGTATAAATTTCCAAACTTTTAAGCGATTACTATCAAAACGATGAACCGTTTGAATGGGTTTTCGGCCGGGCGGTAGCTCGTCAATTACCGATACATCTAGGTCCCCGTAGAGACTCATTGCTAGAGTTCTTGGAATTGGGGTGGCAGTCATTACCAAAATATGCGGGGGAATCGTATTCTTTTTCCACAATCTGGAACGTTGCTCGACGCCAAAACGGTGCTGCTCATCAATAATGGCAAGTCCAAGGTTTTTGAACTTCACTTTATCTTCGAGTAATGCGTGTGTTCCAATGATGATTTGCAGACTTCCATCTTCCAATGCCGAATGTATAATCCTTCGTTCCTTAATTTTCTTGGAGCCGGTAAGCAGCATCACTTTTATTCCCATCGGCTCGGCCAAAGCTGAAATTCCTTCAAAATGCTGCTGCGCCAGAATTTCGGTTGGTGCCATCAAACAAGCTTGAAAACCATTATCCAATGCTAGAAGCATAGTCAGAAAAGCCACAATTGTTTTTCCTGAACCCACATCTCCCTGCAACAGACGATTCATTTGCGCAGGATTGGCCAAGTCAGAGCGTATTTCTTTCAACACCTTTTTCTGCGCATTTGTTAGGTCAAAAGGCAGATGATTGTGATAAAAGTCATTGAAGTATTCACCAACTTTTTCAAAAGCAAAACCCGCAATTTTTTCTTTTCGAACTAGATTATTGGTTATTAACTGTAGCTGAATATAAAAAAGCTCCTCAAATTTTAATCGGAATCTCGCTTTAGCTAATAAATTAGAATCCTTTGGAAAATGAATATTAATCAGCGCATCCTTTTTGGAAATTAGCTTCAATTGTTCCATAATAGATGTAGGAAGAGTTTCTGAGAAATCTTGATGAACTTCAGAAAATAATTGCTGCATCAGTTTTCCCACAACTTTATTGGTAATGCCACGACCGCTCATTTTATCTGTTGATGGATAAATTGGCCTCATTGCAAAACGAACGTTTTGCTGGTGCTCTTCCAATAACTCGATTTCAGGATGTGGCATACTTACTTTTCCATTAAAGAAATTACATTTGCCAAAAATCACCATCGGCTCATTGACCTTGAGCGATTCTTTAATCCATTTATGGCCTTGAAACCAGACAAGATCCATTTGAGAAGTATCGTCGGCAAAAGTTGCAACGAGCATTTTTCGGCTCTTTTGCTCAACAGTTTTAATATGAACAATCTTGCCAACAATTTGCATTTCGGTATTACTATCAACAAGCTCATTAATTTTGTAATATCGAGAACGATCTAAATAACGAAGTGGATAAAGGTTGAGCAAATCTTGGTATTTGTGTATACCAAGCTCTTTACGAAAAATTTCGCCTTTATTAGGACCAACGCCTTTTAGATATTCGATGGGTGTTTGTAAAAGCTTGCTCATACTGCAATTATTGAAACTATAGAAGTGTTGCGAATATAGACAAATAATAAAAATCTAGAAAACGCATTTTTGCTTTCCAGCATTTTTTCGATCGAAGTAGTATCTTTGACTTTTAGTTTTCTTCAAATTATGAAATATATTCTTTTAATTTTTTCGGTAATTGCATTTGGTCAACAAACTAAATCTGTAGACTTTTTGACTGCTAATGGCAATTTGGAACTAGATTTTAATCAAAAAAGCGTCAGTGGAACGGCGATTTATACTTTTAATGTTTTTCAGAAGATAGATTCCATTAAGATAGACGCTATTTCTATGGAATTTTCAGAAGTAAAAATTAACGGAAAAAAAGTTGGATTTACTCAAAATAAAAGAAACTTAGCTTTATATGAAGGATTTAAAAAAGGAAAAAACAATTTGACTTTTACTTATAAGGCAACTCCGAAACAGACACTTTATTTCACTGGAATAGGTGAGGAGCGGCAAATTTGGACACAGGGACAAGGAAAATATACGAGTCATTGGTTTCCAAGTTTTGATGATGTGAATGAGAAAATGATTTTTGGATTGACAATTTCTACCAAAGATGATTTCGCTATTTTGTCCAACGGAATTTTGCAGCAGCGAATTGAAAAAGATGGATTATATACCGCGAAGTATCAAATGACAAAACCTATGAGCTCCTATTTACTGGCTTTGGTAATCGGAAATTTCAAGAAAACCGCTGAGAAATCCAGTAGTGGAATTTCGATTGAAAATTATTTATCGGCAGAAGATTCCGATAAATATTCGAGCACTTACGCAAATAGTAAACAGATGTTTGATTTTCTCGAAAGGGAAATTGGAGTTCCCTATCCTTGGGAAATTTACCGTCAAGTGCCAATTAAAGATTTTCTTTATGGTGGAATGGAAAACACAACCCTAACTACTTTTACCCAAGATTATGTTGTGGATAAAATAGGCCATAATGATAAGAATTATGATAATGTGAGCGCCCACGAATTGGCACATCAATGGTTTGGCGATTATGTAACTGCAGCTTCGGGCGAGCATCATTGGCTTCAGGAAGGATTTGCAACTTATTATGCTTTGCTTGCCGAAAAAGATCTTTATGGCGATGATTACTTCAATTGGGAACTTTATGAAATGGCCGAACGACTGAAGATAGCTTCCGCTAAAGACACAATTCCATTGATGAATGCTTCGGCGAGTTCACTCACTTTTTACCAAAAAGGCGCTTGGGCTCTACATATTCTAAAACGTGAAGTAGGCGATATAGCTTTCGCGAAAGCAGTAAAAAACTATCTAACAAAATATGCCTTTTCGGACGTGAAAACCGATGATTTCTTAGCTGAAATTCGAAAAGTATCTTCGTATGACACAGAGAAATTCAAAAGAGAATGGTTGCAATCTTCAGGATTTGATAGTCAAAAAGCAATAACAATTTTAAAAGAGAATGTGTTTTTGCATCAGTATTTTGATGTATTAGCTAAAACCGAAATTCCTTTTGAAGAAAAAATGAAAGAGTATTTGGAAATTTTAAATTCCAACGCAAATCCATATATCAAAGAAGAGATTCTAATGCAGTTAACAGCGATTCCATTTGAAGATAAAAAGCAATTCTTAGAAGTTGCAATGGATTCAAAAAATCTAAAAGTGCGTCAATCGGTGGCAAAATCACTAGATAAAATCACAACCATTTTCTACGACAAGTATTTGACTTTGTTAGATGATGAATCGTATATCACGCAAGAAATTGCATTGAATATGTTATGGTCGCAATTTGCTGAAAAACGAGTAGATTTATTAGAAAAAACCAGAGGAAGAATTGGTTTCAACGATAGAAATTTGGAAATTCAATGGTTAACTTTGGCATTAATAACTCCTAATTTCGAAGAAGCAAACAAAGCAGCTTTTTATGACCGACTTCAAACTCTTAGTAGATCTCCTTATGAAAGTCCGGTTCGGATAAATGCGATTACAAATTTATTATATCTCAATAAAAACGATACAAATGTGCTGAAATTATTAGTTGAGCCACTACTACATCATAAGTGGCAATTTCAGAAATTTGCTCGTGATAAGATTCGAGCTTTCAGCAAGGAAGAGAAATACAAAACGTTTTTCAACTCGCTCGTGCCTGATCTACCTTTAACGGAAGCAAAAGAACTAGAGCGAGTTTTAAACTAATTATCCTAGCAAAGTTTGTACTTCACTTCTGACATATGCCAATGCCGTACTGCTTGGAGTAGGATTGTCAAAAAGATCTTTTAACATTTGAGATCTTAAATCATTTGCATCTTTTACTTCAGGCTCAAGGTTGGTTCTTCGTAACATTTGGATAGTCGCATTCTTTGCCGTAACCACGATTGACCAACATTTTTCGGACAAATAAACTTGTTGCGTGAGATTATGCTCAAACTCTTGCTCGATTTGGGCAATTATATATTCTTCGTAATTTTTCTTATCCTCCGAAAGTGGTGCAACTCTAACCAACATTTTTGATGGGTCAATTCTCTCAAGAAATAGGGTCACTCTTTCATAAGCCTGAAGCCTTAATGGCAAAGTGTCTTTCTGAATGTCTTGGTGAAGTAAATATCTACGTCTACCTTCCTCGTTATCAGTGTGAAGTTTGAAAAAGTAATAAGCAACAGCCGCAGTTACAATTGAAGGAATCGTGTATGCGAGAATTTCGAAAATCTTGTGTAAGTCCATAATAAAAATTTAAATCTCAAAAATAGGATTAAATTGATAATTCCACCTTAAATAATTGTAATAAACTTCTAGTAGTCTTATTTTTGAACAAATAATAAATTTCGATGCAAAAATATATAAGCCAGCTAAATGAAGCGCAGCAACAGCCGGTATTACATAAAGACGGCCCAATGATTATTATCGCTGGCGCTGGATCTGGAAAAACTCGTGTACTTACCATCAGAATTGCGTATCTGATGAGTTTGGGTGTAGATCCATTTAATATCTTGGCTTTGACCTTTACAAATAAAGCGGCCAAAGAAATGAAAAAACGTATTTCTGATATCGTGGGAAGTACTGATGCCAAGAATTTATGGATGGGAACTTTTCACTCTGTGTTTGCACGAATACTTCGATCTGAGGCAGATAAAATTGGATATCCCACCAACTTTACCATTTACGACAGTCAAGATTCTGTTCGTTTGATTGGTGGAATTATCAAAGAAATGCAGCTCGATAAAGATATTTACAAACCAAAACAAATTTTTAGCCGAATTTCCTCTTTCAAAAATGGACTAATTACTGTAAAAGCTTACTTTAATAATCCTGAATTGATGGAACAAGATGCAATGAGCAAGAAACCGCGTTTGGGAGAGATTTATAAAAATTATGTCGATCGTTGTTTTAAAGCGGGAGCAATGGATTTTGATGATTTACTGCTTAAAACCAACGAACTTTTGAATATGTTTCCTGAGGTATTGGCGAAGTATCAGCAACGATTTAAATATATTTTGGTTGATGAGTATCAAGATACAAATCACTCACAGTATTTAATTGTAAGAGCACTTTCTGATAGGTTTCAGAATATTTGCGTGGTAGGAGATGACGCACAAAGTATTTACGCTTTCCGCGGTGCGAATATCAATAATATTTTGAATTTTCAGAAAGATTACGAGAACGTAAAGACATATAGATTAGAGCAAAACTACAGATCATCTAAAAATATCGTTGAAGCAGCAAATTCAATTATCGAAAAAAACAAAACTAAGCTTGACAAGATCGTGTGGACTGCAAATGATTCCGGCGCACCGATTAAAGTGCACAGAAGTTTGACCGATGCCGAAGAAGGTCGATTTGTAGCATCAACTATTTGGGAAGAAAAGATGCAAAATCAACTTAACAATGGACAGTTTGCAATTTTATACCGAACAAATGCACAATCGCGTGCAATGGAAGATGCTTTGCGTAAAAGAGATATTCCGTACAGAATTTACGGCGGCTTGTCATTTTACCAAAGAAAGGAAATTAAAGATGTGCTTTACTATCTGCGATTAATTATCAATCCAAAAGATGAAGAAGCATTATTGCGTGTGATTAATTATCCAACTAGAGGAATTGGAGATACAACGGTCGAGAAATTGACTATTGCAGCAAATCACTACAATCGCTCTATTTTTGAAGTGATGCAGAATATCGATAAAATTGATTTAAAATTGAATGCTTCAACCAGAACAAAGTTGAAGGATTTTACGATAATGATTCAGAGTTTTCAGGTTATAAATGAAAACCAGGACGCATTTTACTTAGCCGATCACGTTGCCAAAAAGACTGGATTAATTCAGGAATTAAAGAAAGACGCGACGCCCGAAGGAATTGCTAGAATAGAAAATATTGAAGAATTACTAAATGGTATTAGAGATTTTACCGAAGGTCAAAAGGAGGTTGATGGAGCGAGAGGAGCAATGTCGGAATTTATGGAAGATGTTGCGCTGGCAACCGATTTAGACAAAGATACTGGCGATGATGACCGAGTTGCTTTGATGACCATTCACTTAGCAAAAGGTCTTGAATTTCCACATGTTTTCATTGTAGGTCTTGAAGAGGATCTTTTTCCGAGTGCGATGAGTATGAGTACGAGAAGTGAACTCGAGGAAGAACGAAGATTATTTTACGTAGCATTGACCAGAGCAGAAAATCAAGCTTATCTTACGTATGCACAATCAAGATACCGTTGGGGGAAATTAACAGATTGTGAACCTTCAAGGTTTATTGATGAAATTGACAATCAATATTTAGAATATATTACTCCAAAAGAATCCAGCTACAGGTTCAAACCGTTGGTTGATAATGATATTTTTGGCGACGTTGACAAATCGAAATTCAGGCTTGCCAAACCAGCAAATACTCCACCACCAAAGAAATTTAGCGATGAGCCGACAAATGTTCGAAAGCTAAAGCCTTTGAGTAGTGGATCACCACAGGGAGCGACATTGTTTGATAATGGACTTTCGGCAGGAACAAGCGTGATGCACGAACGTTTTGGAAAAGGTCAAATTGTTAATCTTGAAGGTAGCGGAGCAGATAAGAAAGCTGAAATACGATTTGAAGTTGGAGGGTTGAAAAAATTACTGTTGCGTTTTGCAAAATTGCAAATTTTAGATTAATAATTTAAAAATTTATGTTATGGGTAAGTTTATAAAAATTTATGAAGACAAGCCAAATGAGGCTGCAATTGATAGTGTGGTGAAAGTACTTCGTGATGGCGGACTTATCATATATCCAACCGACACGGTTTACGGTCTTGGTTGTGACATTACCAACACCAAAGCATTGGAGAGGATTGCAAAAATTAAAGGAATTAAGCTCGACAAGGCAAATTTCTCTTTTGTATGTCACGATTTGAGCAATATTTCGGATTATGTTAAGCAGATTGATACACCTACTTTTAAATTATTGAAACGTCTTTTGCCGGGTCCTTATACATTCATTCTGCCGGGAAATAATAATTTGCCGAAAGAGTTTAAAAAGAAAACTACAGTTGGAATTCGGGTACCGGATAATGCGATAGCTTTAGAAATTGTAAAAAAATTAGGAAATCCAATAGTTTCTACTTCAATATATGATGAAGATGAAGTTTTAGAATATAGTACAGATCCTGAGTTAATCTTTGAAAAATGGCAGAATATTGTCGACTTAGTAATCGATGGCGGTTATGGCGACAATCAAGCCTCAACCATTGTTGATTTGTCCCAAGGTGGCGATCCAATTATTGTTCGAGAAGGAAAAGGAAGTATAGAGAATATTTAAAGTTTTATGTTTGTTTAGTCCTAAATTGGATACAAACTATTAGACAAAATTATTTAATTAATGCACCTGCAAAATTATTTGTAGGTGTTTTTTTTTAGATAAATAGTGTCAAAGTAATGCATAATTATCAAATTGTATTATTGCCTAGGCAGCGTATATTTGGATAGATGTCTGAAAATAGAACCGAACTGACGAAGTATTGATGCAGATTCTTCTATATGAATGCGCAGTACTACGAATGGAAATCATCTACAACGGACAGTCTGAAGTAAGCGAACCGAAATGTTCTATGTATACAAGAAAGATCTGGAAGCAGTCTGTCTAAAAAAATACTACGAAACCATAGGACATAAAAAAACCGCCTCGATTTGAGGCGGTTTAAGAATATTTAAACTTTGAACTAGTTGATAGTGAAAATTACTTTTCTTACAAGTTTTCTAGCCGCTGCTGAATTCTTGTCAACTGAATTATCTTCACCTTTTGGAGAGATAGTTAATCTAGAACCGTCAATACCAGCTTTAACTAATACATCTTTAACTGCCGCAGCACGTTTTTCAGATATTGTATTATTAATTGCATTAGATCCAATTTCGTCAGCGTAACCAGAAACAGTCATCGATGAATTAGGATTTAACTTCAAGTAATTTAATATAAAGTTAATGTTTCTTGTTGAAGATTCAGTTGGAGTAGATCTATTAAAATCAAAGAATACAGCGATATAACCGTCATTAATTAATTTCTTAACAACTTCATTATCTGCAGCCGCACCAGAACCATTGTTGATTCTCTGATCAATATATGTTTCTAAGTCATCTGCAATTCCATTATTATTTTGGTCAATTGCACGACCTTTAGAATCAACTACCGCTCCTGCAGTTGTATTGTTTTCTTGATCTAAGTAGTCAGGCACACCATCAGCATCGCTATCAACCAACATAGATTCTACATTTCCAAGTCTTTCCTCCAATGCTTTAAGCTTGTCATCTGCAAGATCAGCGTTTGTTGTCCAATCAGCATGTTTCGCATGTTTTCCTAAGTAGAATGCAATACCTAAAGTAGCATTATATAAAGTACCATCAAATCCGCGAATTTCTGGATTAGGTGTTGTACCGTCCCAAGTATTTTTATCCTGTCCTGTGTTATTTAGCATAGAAAAATCTGCATTTAAAGCAATTCTTTCAGATAACTTAAGTTGTCCAGTTAAACCAACTATAAAATTCATTGTATTATCAGATTTCTCAAATCGATCTCCATCTAATTGAGCATAACCAACTCCTGTATGAAACTGAACATTAAAGTTCTTAGTCCATGATTCAAAATCCATAATACGACCAAGATTTACAACTCCTTGAAGATTTGCATTCATGTATTCTGTTTCGAAAGGAATGCTTTCGTCATTACCCTTCATCTTGTCATATCCAACTTGAAGTCTTAGACCAAATTTTGGATTAAACATATATCGAACACCTAAATCAACATGCAAAGGCGCAATATCTGTATAAAATCCGTCTGCTAAAGGATTGTTCGCTTTTGTTAGTCCACCGTTAGCCTCAATAGAGAATTTGTTGTAGTCCTTTGCTGATTTCTCTTCCTCTTGCGCGTTAGCTACAAACCCTAGAGAAAGCATTGCTAATAATAGTAAATGTTTTTTCATGAAAATTAAAGTTAGTTCTTAGTACTTTTTGAGAGCAAAGATAGTATATTTTAGTTAAAATTAAAGTTTTTAATACATTATTACTATTTTTGAACCAACTTTTTTTAGCAAACAAATTACTAATGAAATATACGTCCAAAATCTTTGTGACAGTCGATGTAGTTGTCTTAGACTCCACAAAAAACACTATACTTCTCATCCAGAGAAAAAATGATCCATTTAAAGGAATGTGGGCCTTACCGGGCGGTTTTGTCGATGAAAATGAAGATTTGGAAGTTGCTGCCCATCGGGAGCTTTTGGAAGAAACCTCGGTAAAGGTGACCCAATTATTTCAAATTGGAGCATATGGCAAACCCGGACGAGACCCACGTCAACATACTGTTTCTATCGCTTTTGCAGGAATAGCTGAAGAAGCTGTTAAAGTACAAGCAGCTGATGACGCTAGCGACGCAAAATGGTTTGACAAAAACAATTTACCCGACTTGGCCTTTGATCACCTAGAAATAATAACTGATACATGCAAAATAATGGAATAAAAAAAATCGCCAAGAGTACTATATCCTAGCGATTTGGTTGTCTTAAATTAAATTTTTAAGAAGTCCTCGGAAAATATTTCCTTTCCATATAAAAGGTTCCAAAAGGAATAATCGAAGCTAATGAAATAAAGCCATACTTTTTCCAACTCCACGATTCTTCAAATTTAAGCATAGTGGCTACTATCATATAGCCTACAAACAAAACTCCGTGAGCCATACCCACATGTTTGACCAAAAAAGGGTCGCCAAACATATATTTCATAGGCATTGCTACAAATAATAAAAGTAACATTGATACACCTTCTAATAAAGCTAAAATCTTAAAAAATTTGATCATCTCAGGAAAATTTAAATATATTTTTTTTATTATAAACGCAAAAGTACAAATAAAAGGTAGGTTATTTGCAACGGATAAAGGAACTTCCTAAAACTTAACAGTTTGTATAATATGAGTAAACGAGATTTAAAGAAATATTTGGAATCGTTAGATAAGGAGCAAATTGCTGAACAATTTTTGGAACTTTATAGCAAGTTTCCTGAAGTCAAGGTGTACTATAATTTTATTTTTAACCCCAATGAGGACAAACTGCTGCAAGAAGCTAAAATTAAAATTTCGGCTGAATATTTTCCCATCAAGACAAAAAAAGCAAAATTAAGACGATCGACCGCCCAAAAAATAATCAAACATTTTTTTATGTTGGGGGTGGAACCTCATATTACGGCCGAAGTAATGTTATATAATATTACCGTAGCACAAAAATATACAGCAAAGAAAGAGATTTATTATAGTAGCTTTTATAAGAGCATTCTAAACTCATTTGAGCAATGTCTTAATTATTGCATCTCCAACGGTATTTTACCACATTTCAGAACGCAGTTATTACAGGTAGTTGAAATAGCAGAAAAACAAAAGTGGCCCAATAAGACAGAATTTAGAAATACTGTGGTTATAATCGAAGAGGAGGAGAGTACAAATTTTTAACTACTCAAACGATTTAACGCCTTTTAATAATTCAGCTTTCGTGAATAACATATATTCTTAAGATTTGTTTCTGAGGGTTAAAACCTTCATTTCTTAAGGAATAATAATATTAACGAGAAATATAGAGACAAACCCTTTTTTTCAGCGTACTTTTGCAAAATTGAAACCCCCACTAAAAATCAATTATGCCTGAATTTGAAATCGAAGAAAAGGGATTAAAATCCGTGAACGTTGTTGAGGAACGAAAAGAATTATATGATTATCAGCAATCGGATATTGACGCTATTTTTGATCGACTTGAAAATGCAAAACCAAATTTTCACTTATTATATCAACTGCCTACTGGTGGTGGAAAAACAGTTATATTTTCAGAAATTGTAAGAAGATATCTAAAAAATAACGATAAGAAAGTTGTCGTGCTCACGCACCGTATTGAACTTTGTAAGCAGACGTCAAAGATGTTGAAAGGCTTTGATGTGAAAAATAAAATCATAAATAGCAAAGTAAAAGAACTCCCTGACCAAGACGAATACTCTTGCTTTGTAGCGATGGTCGAAACTTTGAAAAATCGAATCAATGATGAGAAACTTCAACTTGACAATGTAGGTTTGGTTATTATTGATGAGGCTCATTACAATTCTTTCAGAAAACTATTAAGTTCTTTTACCAATGCATTTATCTTAGGAGTGACTGCCACGCCTTTAAGTTCGAATGTAAAACTTCCAATGAATGAAAATTATGATGAGCTAGTTGTAGGTGATACTATAAAATCTCTGATTACTAATGGTTTTTTGGCAAAAGCCACTACGTACAGCTATGATGTGGGATTGACGTCACTAAAAGTTGGTATTAATGGTGACTATACTGTTAAATCTTCGGACGAGCTGTACTCTAATATGGCAATGCAGGAAAAGCTTTTGCATGCTTATACCGAGAAGTCTCTAGGCAAGAAGACACTTATTTTTAATAATGGAATCAACACTTCACTCTATGTCTACGAAACTTTTAAGGAAGCAGGATATCCAATCAGACACTTAGATAATACAAGTACTGCCGACGAACGCAAAGATATTTTAACATGGTTTAAAAAAACGCCAGATGCCATTTTGACCTCTG
This sequence comes from Flavobacterium ardleyense, assembly GCF_033547075.1. Classification (NCBI taxonomy): domain Bacteria; kingdom Pseudomonadati; phylum Bacteroidota; class Flavobacteriia; order Flavobacteriales; family Flavobacteriaceae; genus Flavobacterium; species Flavobacterium ardleyense. The sequence continues at coordinate 2,508,140 of NZ_CP137891.1, forward strand.
TCGGGATATTAACCACCGGTTTTGACGAACCGACAGTGGAGACAATAATTCTCAATAGAGCTACTAAGTCGCTAACACTTTACTTCCAAATGATTGGTCGTGGATCAAGAAAATTGGCAAACAAAAACAACTTTACGATTATAGATTTAGGTAATAACGCGGCACGTTTTGGACTTTGGGATCAGTCAATTGACTGGCAGCATATCTTCAAGCAACCGGAATTTTATCTAGACAATCTAAGAGATGACACAGAAATAGAGACTCATTTTAAATATGTTATGCCTGCAGAACTTCGCGCAAAGTTTGCAAAAACTGCCGATGTAGATTTTGACGTCGATGAGCATCACAAAGATATCATTGCTAATAATTTACGATCAAAAGTAGTATTAGAACGTTCTCTAGAGCAGCATGCAAATATGTGTATTGACAATTCCGAAGAACTAGTTGACGCCAAAAAGCTAGCAAAAGAACTTGAAGGTGATGTTGAGTGGCGAATGAAAAAATATGCATCGTGCTTGAGCCACTGCAGTAAAAATTATAAAGAGTGGCTAATTGAAGATTATAATATCAAATTGATGCTTTTAATAGGCAAGAAGTTTAGAGCAAGTCTGTAAAAAATATTTATGCAAATAACCGAGTTTAAAAATCAGTCATTTTACTACAGCATTTTAGCGCTATTAACATGTCTTATACTTTATAATTGTTATGTGATCCTGACTTTTCAAGAAACTTGGGGATTTATACCAATTTTAATTCAAGCTGCAATCATCGGAATGATTATTACGAAACACAAGTTCGCAAAAATCATTCTGAAGATTTGGGCAATAGTATTCTTACTAATTGGATCTGCTCTGCAGATTATTTTGCAAGGAATTGAAGACGTTATGAATGAAAGCGAAATTGATCTGGTTTTTTATACTGTGGCAGCGATTAATTTAATTGTTGGCTCTGTAGTAATCTATTTTACAAATCAAACTGTGATTGTCCGAAACGCAGATTCGCAATTATAGATAGATTATTATCCTCTAATCTACTTCAGTTAATTTGAATCATAATTTATATTATGTAAAATAGAAAAAGTAAAACATGCTTCCTTCATTTAATATTTAATTCTCCAAATCGTTTTATTCTTCTCAAATGTTCGGTTTTAATCTACCGTAACTATTATTTATGTTGACAATTGTATTGTTGCATGTTCGCGAAATTTACACTGTGCAATAAAGATTTGTAGATTACCCAATACCGCATCATTCTGTGATCAAAATGTTTCCAAAATTGGTCATCATAATTATGTTTTAATATTTGTGATTAAATGCTTTCGCGAAATTTACACAATACAATAAAGATTTGTAGATTACCCATAACGCTTTATTCTGTGCTCAAAATGTTTGCAAAAATGGTTAATTATAATTACATTCTAATTTTTGAGACTTTGAACGCTTTCGCGAAATTTACACCTTACAATAAAGATTTGTAGATTACGCAATAACGCATCATTTTGTGATCAAAATGTTTGCAAAATTGGTCAATGATATTTATGTTCTAATATTTGTGTTTTTAAATGCTTTCGCGAAATTTACACAATGCAGTAAAATTTTGTAGATTACCCAATGACGTATCATTGTATGATCAGAACGGTTGCAAAATTGATCAATTAAAATTACGTTCTAATTTTTGAGACTTTGAACGCTTTCGCGAAATAGTTACAGTACCATGAACATCCAGCGTTTTTGTAAACATCTCATCCTAATTAATTCTGAAAATAGCGTAGGTTATTTTGAAACATAGTAGAAGTTTGTTTTCTCGAAGTCGTAATACTGCGCGAAGGATGGGAACGGCATCCTTTGCTGCCACCGAAAATGCGTAGGCTAACAATTACTTCTCTAGCAGCAAAGATATAGTGGACAGCCTGACCCGAGCTACCGAAATTTTCTATGTTAAAATAAAGATTCTGCGAGGGTCGCGCCCAAAAAAAGGCGTCAATAAACATTTTAATATCTAGATTTAATATACTTATTATTAGTATTTTACCATAATTTAAAATCCATCAATTACTTTAAAAGTAAAAACTTATCGTTAAATTTTTTGATGTACCTCAATCTTTATTGTTTACGTCCTATATATAGTATATTTTTACTAAGCATTTTGACAAATCAGGTATGAACACAGTTGGACTTCGCTTAGCCGAAATACTTAAAATTTATCCGCCATTTAACACGTTAACTATTGATGAGATTCGGTATATCATCAACGGAAGTTTTGTTATTAATATTGAGAAAAATAAATCCGTGTTTAACATCAATGATTTTCTTCACGACAATTTTTATATGCTTGCCTCTGGTGCTATTAACCTGAATATTCTTGTCGAGGGCGAAGAAACGATGATTAATAAAGTGGCGCCGGGAGGAATATTTGGACTTAGACCACTTTTTGAAAAAAGCAATTACCTTCTCAATGCAATTGCGCGCGAAGAAAGCATTTTGTTTGCTATTCCGGTCAGCATCTTCAGACCTTTTATGGATTCGAGTACAGATGTTATGGAGTTTGTAAAACAACGTTTTAATGCCAATACCATTTCTGTGAGCAGCAGCTCTACGCAGGGATCTGATGGCGTTGTGACAAGTAATTACGACAATCGGAAGAGTGAAATTCAATATTTTCAAAATCTCAGTTACAACAAATCGCCACTTCAATGTCCTATTAGTGCTACTGCAATTGAGGTTGCAAGAGCTATGACTGATAATATGACTGACCATATAATTGTATCTCAAAACAATTTGCCCATTGGTATTGTTACTGATGCGGATATTCGTAGTAAAATTGCGACAGGTAGATATCCTCTAGATATAGCTGTAAAAAACATTATGGCTACTGTAATAACTGTTGTCGAAAATACTTCTTTGGCTGAAGCGCAACTGTCGATAATTTCGACTTCTGCCACTCATTTATGTGTCACCAAAGATGGTTCAAATACTTCGGAAATTGTTGGAAGTATTTCGCAGCGCGACTTGATTATTGCTCAGGCCAATAATCCTGGCATTATAATTAAAGAAATAAATAAAGCTAGAGATAATCGCGAATTAAAACAGCTAAGAGGAAAGCTGGCCGATCTGATTCAGAATTCGCTGGCAAAAAATATTCCCATGTCTCACATAAATGCAATTTCTGGAGAAGTGACCATCGCACTAATTAAAAGATGTGTAGAACATGCAATTCTTGAAATGGGATCAGCTCCTACTCCATTTGCTTGGCTGAGTATTGGAAGTCAGGGCCGGAAAGAACAGTTGCTTCTAACCGATCAGAATAGCATTCTAATTTTTCAGAATGTTGGTGCAGATCAGTATCGCAGTGTAAAAGATTACTTTATACGTCTTGCTCGTAAGGTGGCAGTAAGTCTTGAAGAAATAGGTTTTCCAAAATCTCCTCATGGTTACAGTGCTAGCAATCTTTTATGGTCAAAATCTTTGGAAGAATGGCAAAAAATGTACAGTTTATGGATGTTGAATCCGGGTAAAAGTAAAGAAGCTAGTACTATTTTCTTTGACTACGAACTAGTTTTTGGCGATGCTAATTTAGAAGAGCAGCTTACAGATACAATATTTTCAAATCTAAAAAATAACAATTCGTTTTTTGATTATCTTGGCAATGATGCCCTCCGTAAGCCTCCTGCATTTGGATTTTTCAAAAAATTTAATGTTGAAGAGGAAGGTATTCATAAAGGAAAGTTTGATATTAAATCTAGAGGATTGCTGCCTTTTATAGAGGCTACGCGCCTTCTTACTTTAAGTCAAAATATTCGAGGGGTGAATAATACTTACCTTCGATTGAAAGAACTTGCTGTGGTGGATAAGAAAAACGCAGAAATTTATCATCGTTGTGCTGAAGCGTTTATTGTTATTTCGAAATTTCGGGCTCAAGAAGGATTTAAGCACGATAATAATGGGCAATACATTGACCTTGATTCTTGGTCTAAGAGTGATCGAGAAAAATTAAAAGCAGCTCTGACCACTTTTAAAGAGCTCGAAGAATTGATTAAAGACAATTTTAAACTAACGCAATTTTCATAATATGCTTGACTGGTTAAAACATATAAGTAAAGAATATCCTGAATTTTGGAAAAAGTATCTCTCGAAATTTGATACTAAACCTAGCAATTTTATCATTCTTCACACCATCAAATCAGGAAGTAACCCTTTGGAGGATGTTATTTTTTCCTTTGGAGCAATTGTAGTTTCAAAAAATCGAATCGTATTGTCAGAAACTTTTGAGAATATGATTTTACAATATAAATATACGCATGACAAAGGACTTTCTAATGACTTTTTGATTAATACAAAATTGACCAAAATGTCGGAAGAACAAGCCTTTGAAAAATTCATAGAATTTATTGGAAATGCCACAATAGTTGGCTACAAAATCCATCATGATTTTGAATTAATCAACGAGGTTCTAGAAAAGATGCACTGTGGAAGACTTAAAAATGATGCGCTTGATATCGAAATTATGTACAAAAAATGGAAAGAATCGACAGAGCGAACAGTCGCGAATGAAGATATTTTTCTAGATTTTAAAATACCAGTACCGCCATTAGATTCGGCACTTGAGCAAGCGTACGCAAATGCATTAGTATTTTTAAAATTAAAAGCAAGACTCAACATTCAGTAGATACTAAGCTTTGATCATCACCTGACATAATTTTTATTTACAATATTTTAAATGTATTAATAGAGAATTAGAGTAAATGTACAGTCTATACCGTTATCTATAAAATATTATAAATATGACTTTATATAATCAGTATTAAGCTATACTCTATCATAATTCGTATCATCAACCCGAATAACTTAGGCTAGCAATTTCTTGATTTGTAGCAGACTACCTTAAAAAATAAAATAAATTTCCCGAATTTCTTTTAGCACTATATATTCCCATTAATTCGGGATAAGTAAACTGTATTTATATAAATTTAGTAATCATTTTCTCAAGTATTCCTCCCAGATAATTGCCAGCATAATTATCTATACATCGTTTGAACCCTCTATATTTTGTTTAAGAAATGTTTAACCGAGTTAAACAAGCTTTTTTTAAAATGCCTCCTAAAACGTACCTATTTATCCTAAAGTTTGTTATAAATTTGCGTTCTGAAATGCCAGTAAATAAAGACGCTGTATAGCTAGAATATTTAAAACATTTTAGATGAAGTTATAGACTAAACTAGCGTCAAAGCACTAAGCTAATTTTTGAGATTGGTAGAATTGAACTAGGATGCGAGCTAATATATTAAAGACCTACTGACAGGCACACAGTTTGCAAGTGGTGGAAGTTTGCTAATTAGTCGATAATTTTGGACATAGATTAAAGTTTTAAGAATGTATTTTTTAATAAAGTTTTATCCAACAAATAAAACTACGTAGTTTCATATAAATTAATTATAATGAGAAAAGTTTTTGTAATTTTTAGTACTACTTCCATAGCTGTAATTGCTATCATGACTTATATCAACTGGAAAGCTGCCTTTCTGTTGTTGATATTTTTGCCATTGATTATCATGGGATTGTACGATATGTATCAATCAAAAAAGACTATCCGTCGTAATTTTCCGCTATTAGGTCGTCTTAGATATTTACTAGAATCAATAGGTCCAGAAATAAGGCAATACTTTGTTGAAACAGATTTGGATGGAAAACCATTCAATCGTTTAGAAAGAAGTCTTATCTACCAAAGAAGTAAAAAAGAAACAGATTCTAATCCATTTGGTACACAGTTAGACGTATATAAAGTAGGATATCAGTGGATTAACCATAGTATCAAGGCAATACCTTTTACAGATGTAGATACAAATCCTCGCATCAGAATTGGATCGTCTCAATGTACAAAACCTTACGATGCTAGTTTGTATAATATCAGCGCGATGAGTTTTGGATCCCTAAGTAAGAATGCCATTTTGGCACTTAATGATGGCGCAAAGCAAGGAGGTTTCTTCCATAATACTGGTGAAGGTGGAATTTCTCCCTATCACTTATTGAAAGGTGGAGATCTTGTGTGGAATATTGGTACAGGTTATTTTTCGTGTCGTGACGACGATGGAAATTTCTCTCCAGAGCATTACGCACAAAGAGCTACTCTTGACAATGTAAAAATGGTAGAAATAAAATTTTCGCAAGGTGCAAAACCTGGCCACGGTGGAATTTTACCTAAAGAAAAAGTTACAGATGAGATTGCAGCAATCCGTCTTGTAAAAAGAGGAATAGATATTATCTCTCCTCCTTCACACTCAGCTTTTAAAACTCCATTAGAATTGATGGACTTTATCAAAGTATTGCGTGAAGGTTCTGGTGGAAAACCAGTTGGAATGAAAATTTGTATTGGAAACAAGTCAGAATTTATTTCTATCTGTAAAGCAATGGTACAAACTGGAACTTATATTGACTACGTTAGTGTTGATGGTGGTGAAGGTGGAACAGGTGCAGCGCCGCAAGAGTACTCAGATCACGTAGGGATGCCTTTGAGAGATTCACTCGCATTTGTCTACGATTGTCTCCACGGCTTTGGCCTTAAAGATCAAGTAAAAATTATTTGTAGTGGTAAAATTATCACTGGCTTTGATATCATTAAAACATTGTCTACTGGAGCTGACCTTTGTAATTCGGCGCGAGGAATGATGTTTGCACTCGGATGTATTCAAGCATTAGAATGTCATACAAATACATGTCCTACTGGAATTGCTACACAAAATCCTAAGTTGGTAAAAGGACTAGTTCCTGGAGATAAAAGTGTGAGAGTTGCAAGATTCCAACACGAGACAGTAAAAAGCGCAATGGAGCTTATGGCTTCAGCAGGAATCGCGCATCCTGATGATGTAGATCGTAGTGTGGTGAGTATGCGTGTTGATAGGACCAAAATTCAGACTTTTGCAGAGACATATCCAGATCTTGAGAAAGGATGTCTTCTTAACGAAGATACAGTACCAAAAGACTTCTTAGTGTATTGGAAAAAAGCGACAGCAGAAAGTTTTTAATAAACTAGCATAATTAAAAAAGTCCGATTTGAATTTTCAAATCGGACTTTTTTAATGATTTATTTTTACAATACTCTACAAGAGACATCGTCTGTAGAATATGTCATTGAAGTTTTTCCTGAGATCTTCTGGAACTCATCATTGCCAGAGTACTGCCTCTAACTAGCATTGACGTTCGGGTCGAAGGGGTTCGCAAAAAAAGAGAAAACCTTACTTAATTTCGATTTTCTTTTTAGAGTTAATCTTAACAATTGCAAAAGGATAAGTCATCACAGACGCCGTCATCGCTCCTTTTTGGGGAGAATTTTCCTTTACGGTCAGGATAATTTTGTCAGCTTCCTCAACCACAGAATCTACGCCTATTGAGTATCCAGCAGATGTCTTTTCGCCCATATTGAGAATTACAAAATTTGCAGTTTTTATGTCGTCTTCGTTAATTTTTTTGCGCAAATCTGGATCACCCAAAAGCATCGTAATTTCATTAGCTTCAGATAGAATTTCGTAAAATTGGATGTCAGCTCCATCTTGATCGCTTTGCAATAACACCTCGTAAAGCGGATGCTTCGAATCTTTTTGATTTTTTTGCGACGAGCAGGCTACGATAAAAATACCACTTAATAATATAGCTACTTTTTTCATAATTCTTTATTTAAAACTTTTTTGTAAAGATCTTCGTATAAAGGTAATATGTTTATAATATCAAAAGTCTTGGCGATTTTTAGTGCATTTGCCTTAAATTGAGCAAGAGTAACTTCGTCTTCTAAAATTGACAGTGCATTTGCAGCCATTGAATCTACGTCCCCTACCGGACTCAAAAAACCCGAAATTCCATCAATATTCACTTCCGGCAGACCTCCCGAATTACTAGAAATAACTGGAACACTCCAAGCCATCGCTTCTAATGCAGCAAGTCCGAAGCTTTCTGTTTCTGATGGAAGTAAAAATAAATCGGTATAACTTAAGATTTGATCTACTTCGTTACTATTTCCCAGAAAGAGAACTTTATCTAAAATACCTAACTTACGACACAATTCTTCGGCCGCCGCTTTTTCAGGACCATCACCAACCATCAATAATTTGGCAGGTATTTTTTCTTGAATTTTTGCAAAAATCTTGACAACATCTGGTATTCTTTTTACTTTTCGAAAATTACTTACGTGCGTAATAATGCGCTCACTACTTTTTGCAATGGCAGAGCGCATGCAAGGAATCGTAGGGTCGTTGATGTTATTATTGAGTTCAATAAAATTGGGAATAACGTGAATCTCTTTCGTGATGTTGAACAAGTCGTAGGTTTGCTGCTTCAAACTTTCAGACACAGAAGTAACCACATCCGACTTGTTAATGCTAAAGCATACCGCTGGTTTGTAAAAAGGATGATTTCCTACCAGAGTTATATCTGTCCCGTGCAACGTTGTAACCATCGGAATTTCGATTCCTTCATCCTTTAACATTTGCTTTGCCATGTAACCAGCATATGCGTGCGGAATAGCATAGTGTACATGTAGAATTTCAATATCATACAATTTTACCATATCAACCAGTTTGCTGGACAAGGCCAACTCATAAGGTTGATAATGAAACAAAGGGTATTCCGGAACATTCACCTCGTGATAATGAACATTAGGTCCTAGCAGAGCCAATCGTACCGGCTGACTGTAGGTAATAAAATGTACTTCGTGTCCTCTTTTTGCAAGTTCTAAACCTAATTCAGTTGCTACTACGCCACTCCCTCCAAATGTTGGATAACATACAATTGCTATTTTCATGTGCTTCTATTCAAAAATTAAAATGTCAAACTATTTTTTACAAAATAAGTTCGAAATTTTTAGTTGTGTATAATTATAGACTGTTGTATAATCTTCTGTATGTCTTCGCGAATATTTTCTCTACTGAGATTATTTACTTCTGAGTTTGGAAATGTTCTATTGGAAAGAAAAATGTACACAATGTCAGTTACAGGATCTGCCCAAACCATTGTACCGGTAAAGCCTGTGTGACCAAAACTTTCGGTAGAAACGCAATTGCAGGTCGGACCTGAATCGCCAGGAAACTGAGGTTTATCAAAGCCAAGTCCACGACGATTACGCATATCTGCATAAATCTGTTTGTTAAAAGTGTCGAAAGTCTTTTCTGAAAAGAATTGGTGATTTCCATAATTTCCTTTCTGTAAATACATCTGCATTAACTTGGCAAGGTCCATTGAATTTGAAAATAATCCTGCATGACCACCAACTCCACCTTCCATGGCAGCTTCCATATCATGCACATAACCCTGAATAGTTTGATGCCTGTAGTAAGTATCATTTTCGGTTGGAGGAATTCTACTCATATCAAACTTTTGTAGCGGATTGAATAGTGTATTGTTCATTCCTAAAATTTTATAGAATTTCTCGTCACTCAATTTATCCAAGGATTTTCCGCTTCTTTGCTCCAAATAGTTTTTAAGTATAATAAATGCAAAATCGCTGTATTTGTATTTATTGTCGCCAGTTAGAGGACTATCGGCGATAAATTTTAAAATAGTATCTCTATAATCATTTCTAATGTACAAATTTTCGGCAACTTGCATGGCAAAGTCAGCTGAGTAACTATGCTTGTAATATTTATCTAGTGGCATTCCCTTATCATCCAAAGTCTTTTTATAGAAAGGCATCCACGCCTGTAAACCAGCCGAATGTGTTAATAAACGTTTTAAATCTATATTAGATTTATTCGTCTTTTTTAGTTGTGGCAACATATCCCCTAACTTGCTATCTGCAGTCAAAACATTGGTATCAAATAGTTGAATAATATTGGGAAGAGTTGCTGCAACTTTCGTAACTGATGCAACATCATAAATATCATCGTTTGTCACTTTAATTGATCTATCGTAAGTATGAGTTCCGTACGATTTTTGAAAAATTACTTTACCACGTCTCGCCACCAATATCTGTGCACCAGGTGTCATCTTTTTGTCAATTGCTTTTTGTGCAATCTGATCAATTTTTGATAAAACGGTTGAGCTCATTCCAACATTTTCCGGAGCGGTAAATCCAAGTCTGTTTAATTTTTTTGTGGTCAAACCATCATTAACTGCAAAAATTTTATTTATAGAAACTGGCAACTTCCCCTTAGCTTCAATTGCTCCAAAAATTAATTGGGCAGATACAATTTGCGATATATCTGTGTTTTGATACGAGATAATAATTGCATCGATATTGGAAAAATTTTTAATGGGCATCAAGGAATATGGTTTTGCGAAAATATCTAAGATTACCGAATTTGATTTTGCAATTGCATCAAGCGTGGCTATCTCAGAATTTTTAAAATCATGTTTTTTCCAAGCACCATCAGCTTTATGAAAGCCAATAATTACCTTAGTAAAATCTTTTAGGCGCAGCAGTAACGTATCAATATTTTTTTCGTCAATTTCAGTTACTTCGGTATACTTTTTTAAAGTCTCTACAAATGGACTTTGATTATCATCACCCAATTTTACATAAGCAATGCGTTCGTTTTCCAATTTCTCTATCGGCAGAATGCTTTTATTATTTTTTATGACTGTTACTGCATTTTCGTACAATTCATATTGAAGAGCTTCATTTTTTAGATTGTTTAAATCATTAAAAAGATTGTTGGTGTTAATGGGATGATAGTGATCAAGACCTACTTTATATTTGTATTTTAATATTTTTTTTACAGAATGTTCCAAGCGCTCTTCGGTTAAGATAGAATCTTGATAGGCTACACAAATTTTCTCCAGTGCCAAAGGAACATCTTCTGCGAATAATAAAATATCATTCCCAGCTAATAAAGCTTCTAAATCTATGTCTCCTGGCTGTTTAAAATTTGATGCACCTTTCATATTTAGCGCATCCGTAAAGATCAGACCTTTAAAGCCTAATTCTTTTTGCAACACATTCGTTACCACGTTGTAAGAAAGCGAAGTTGGGTAATTTTCTCGTGGTTCCAGAGCGGGAACTTGCAAATGCGCTACCATGACCGAAGCAAGACCTTCCTTAAAAAGTTTTTTGTACGGATAAAACTCGGTGCTTTCGAGCCTCTCTTTGGTAAATTTTACCACCGGCAATGTATAATGCGAATCAACCGAAGTATCACCATGGCCTGGAAAATGTTTTCCGGTAGCAAATACGCCTTGTCGTTGAATTCCCCGCATAAGTGCCGAAGCCCTTTTAGTGACATTTACTTTATCTTCACCAAAAGATCGAGTTCCAATAATTGGATTCAGGGGATTAGTATTAATATCAAGAACAGGAGCAAAATTAAAATGTACACCCATTCTTTTGCTTTCTGCGCCATAAGCATCACCCACTTTAGTAATGAGATCTAAATTTTGAATCGCACCCAAAGTCATATTCCACGGAAATCTCGCCACAGAATCCAATCTCATAGACAACCCCCATTCTGCGTCAATTCCAACAAATAATGGAACTTTTGACAAAGACTGATATCGATTTGTAAGATTTGCTTGTCTAACCGGTCCGCCTTGAAAAAATATCACGCCACCAATTTTATAATTCTTTACCAGTCGTGCAATTCGATTTTCGTGAACGGTATCTTTATTGGAGTAAGCGGCAATCATGAAGAGTTGCCCGATACGTTCGTCCAAGGTCATTTGATTATATAAACTGTCTACCCAAATGGTTTCGGGTGTTCTCTTTTGTTGTGGAACTTTTACGCGAAGCTGCGCAAAAGAATATTGCACTACAAATAGTAATGCTATTAATAAGATGCGCATATTTTAGTAAGTTTTTTTTTAAAAGAATCTGCTGTGCCAGCTGTCAATTGCCGGCACTTCCCAGTATTCATTAAATTCGCCAAGATCATTGACCAAATTATTAAATACTATTGTATTACCGGAAACCGACTTTTCTTTAGCCATTTTTTTAAATTCAGCCAATGATTTGTGTGCTATGTGATCTCCAGACTTAAAGGTCACATTCATCTTGTCCAGCAAATCCACGTCATATTTTTTCTCCAATTCTTGTATAAATCGTACTGAATCGTCAATCGAGCAACCCGTGGCAGCTTGAACTTCCTGATTTACCGCAAGGACGATAAATCTATTATATTTTAACTGATAAGAAGCTTCAAGGCTCACGCCATGTGCACTCCAACCTTCGAGGTAATTTTTTAGATCTTTCTCGATTTCTGCAAATTCTTCATCAGAAAATTTTCGATTAGATTGGTAGATCCAAACCTTAGATTCTTCGGGGAGATTTTCAAATGGAACGTACATAAGTATAATTTTTTAGTAATTTGCGCTAACTTCTATAGGTCAGCTGCATTTGCAATAAGTTCGGCAATGTCCATAATCTTGACATCTTGTTCTTTATTTTTAGCCTTTACACCATCAGTAAGCATTGTAGTACAGAAAGGACATCCTGCAGCAATAATTTCTGGCTGAAGATCTAATGCTTCCTCTGTGCGTTCAATATTAACTTCTTTATTTCCTGGCTCGGCATCTTTAAACATTTGCGCACCTCCTGCTCCACAACAAAGACCGTTTTTCTTTGATCGTTTCATCTCGACCAATTCAGCATCCAATTTCATAATCAAATCTCGAGGAGCTTCATAGACATTATTTGCACGCCCTAAGTAACATGGATCATGAAAAGTAATTTTTTTTCCTTTAAACTGTCCACCTTCAATAGTCAGTCTTCCATCATCGAGTAATGATTTAAGAAATTCGGTATGATGCACAATTTCGTAAGTACCACCTAGTTCAGGGTATTCATTTTTTATAGTATTAAAACAATGGGGGCATGCTGTAACAATTTTCTTAGCTTCATATGCATTCAACACTTCAATGTTCATCATTGCTTGCATTTGAAACAAGAACTCGTTTCCCGCACGTTTCGCTGGATCTCCAGTACAACTTTCTTCTGTACCTAATACAGCAAACGACACATTTGATCTATTAAGTATTTTTACAAATGCTTTCGTTATCTTTTTAGCACGATCATCGAAGCTTCCCATACAACCCACCCAAAATAATACTTCGGGCTGTTTTCCGGCGGCAAGCATTTCGGCCATTGTAGGCACTATTAATTTTTCTGACATTGTAATATTTTTATAGTCCAGCAAATTGAATTGCCATACTTTTTTAAATTTTTTGCGAGAGAAATTTTACTTTACTCGTCTTTCCAATTTAATCTATCTTGCTGATTGTAAGCCCAAGCTGCACCGTTATTTTCAATTGTAGAAAACATCGTATTAATTGGCGCTGGAGCTGCACTTTGCTCCATGACAAGAAACTGCCTCATATCCATAATAATTGATAATGGATTAATGTTTACTGGGCACTCTTCAACGCAAGCATTACAAGATGTGCACGCCCATAATTCTTCGGGAGTAATATAATCGTTGAGAAGCGTTTTATTATCTGGAACAAAAACTCCTTTATTTGCGTCTATATTTTTTCCCACTTCCTGTAATCTGTCCCTTGTATCCATCATTATCTTACGAGGAGACAATTTTTTGCCTGTCATATTTGCTGGACAAGCGTCTGTACATCTTCCGCACTCTGTACAAGTATAAGCGTTTAATAGTTGAACCCAGTTAAGATCTTGAACATCACTTGCACCAAATTTTGCAGGAGCTTCTACAACTGTATCAGCGGGAGGCGCTGCAAATGGATCAATGCTTGGATCCATCATCATTTTAACTTCAGCAGTGACGGCAGCGGAGTTTTTAAATTTTCCAAGAGGCTCTAAATTTGCAAAATACGTATTTGGAAATGCAAGAAGTATGTGAAGATGTTTTGAATAGTAGAGGTAATTCATAAAGATTAAAATTCCGGTAATATGTGCCCACCAAAAAGTTCTTTCTAAAAGTATCACCATACTTACGCTTAATCCATCAAATAGTGGCGCTATAAATTGACTAATGGGAAAAGATCCAACTTGTCTGTAGTGCTCTAAATCCTTAAATTGTAGATGATAATCGGCTGCATTCATTAATAAAAATAAAGACATCAAAACAATTTCAAAATATAGAATATAATTGGCATCATCATGAGGCCAGCCTTTTAGATCTGAGTGAATAAATCTTTTTAGCTTTATGATATTTCGTCTTACTAAAAAAATGATTACAGATACAAGGACAAGCACAGCGAGAATTTCAAATGATGCTATGAGAAAATTATAAGCCATCCCCATTGAGCCAAAAATTCTGTGCGTTCCGAAAATTCCATCAATGATAATTTCCAGAAGTTCTATATTAATTATAATAAAACCTAGATACACTATAATGTGAAGCAAACCAGCAACAGGTTTTTTTACCATCTTTTGTTGACCTAAGGCAATTAGTGCCATATTTGCCCATCGCGCCGCGGGATTATCACTTCGGTTAATATCCTGACCGAGTTTGATATTACGAATGATTTTCTTGACACTCATAGCGAAAAACCCAAAGCCACAAGCAAGTAGAATAACAAAAAGTATATTATCTAAGTATGCCATTATCAGAATTAATTATTTGTTATTGTATCAATTTCTACTTCTACCTTTTCCTCTTCAGGTAATGGCTTATATTCTTTCGCTTTTTTTCCAAAAAGTGAAAAATGCACATATCGTTTTGGGTTGCGTTTTAGGTCGCTCAATAATTGCTCAAGTTCACGAGAAGCTCCTTCAAGATTATCATAAACTTTCTCGTCCTTCATCAGTTTACCCAAAGTACCTTTTCCTGATTCAACGTCTGTCATAAGACTATTTACTTTAGCTAATGAGTTCTCTAGTGAGCGGACTGACTTATTAAAATTAATTTTGGAAAGAGAATCCGAAACTTTTGCGAGGTTTTTTGAGGTATGATCAAAATTGGAAACTGCATTTCCTATCTTACTTCTATTTTCTGCTAGCATCGCATTTACACTCTGACTTGCACCCTTAAATTCTAAAAGTGTAGCATTTAAATTGGCCATACTAGCCTTGAAATGAGCTTTGGTTGCAGGGTCCAATAATGTATTAATATTTACAAGTACTGAATCTGCGCTTACCACAGCCTTTTCTATTTTATCTTGAAGAGGAGATAATCTATCGCCAACTAAAGATGTAAGACCAGGCACAACGCCGCTCGCTAAGTAATCTCCACTACTAACAAGGGTTGTATCATCAAGATTTGGAACAATTTGAATTTGCTTTCCACCAATCAATCCTGGTTCGTAGATATTTACCACGCTAGTTTTAGCAATTGGAAAATCACTATCTATCTGCATTTCTATTACTAACTTGCCCGTATTGTTGTCGAGCACAATCGATCGTACTTTTCCAATTACAAAGCCATTAATAGTCACTGGAGCTGAAACTACAAGACCTTCTACATTATCGTATTTGGCATATAACAATTTATGATTTGACAGCAAATCACGTCCTTGTAGAAAGCTATAACCCCAAATAAATAATAAAATGGAACTTATAACCAATATTGCTGTTTTTATTTCTCTAGTTAATTTCAATGGTAGATTTTTTTTTTATTTGACAAATTTAGAACAATAAATTAAATAATGGATTCCTTATTTCATTGCTTCTTGCACCGTGACTTTTTTACCGTCCTTGTATGCAATTACAAATGCCGTTGTGTAGCCCTTTTCTTTAGCTTGTGCTAATAATACTTTGGCTTCTTCATAAGAATCTGCTTCTCCATACATATATCTGTACAGATTATTAACTGGCTCCATTGATATTTGATTCAATCCTTTAAAATTATACGGAGTAGTTTCGAGTTTTGTTCCACTTACAGCTAGTTGAATTTTAAAAACAACTCCTTTTGTACTTGCTGGCGCAGCGACAGGCTTTGGCTCAGCTTTTGTCTCAGCAACCTCCTTTACTGGTTGCCTTGTAGCTGGTTTACTTTCAATTTTTTGTGATGGTCTTACTTCTTCCACCACCGCTCCAGATCCGTAATAAGCTTTCTTGTAATTCACAATCGCCGAAGCAATTGCCTCTGCAACATCATCTTGGCCCCCATCTGAATCTAGATATTTACCTTCGGCATCATTCGAAATAAAACCCATTTCAACCAAAACTCTTGGCATATAGGCTTTGTGCAAAACAAGAAACTGAGCTTGCTTTACTCCGCGATTTTTCCTTTTTAGATTGTCAGTAAAATTATCTTGTATTTTTGAAGCAAGATCAATACTGTTTAAGAGGTACTCTTCTTGCATTAAAGTCATCCCAATTAATGTCTCAGGCGATTTTGGGTCATACCCTTCATATTTTTCCTTATAGTCAGGTTCCAAAGTAACAACTTGGTTTTCCTTTTTTGCTGCTTCTAAATTCGATGCGTTTTTCGTAACTCCCATGACAAACGTTTCTGTACCAAAAGCAGAAGTATTGCTTGTTGCATTGCAGTGAATAGAGACAAATATATTTGCATCAGCTTTATTAGCGATATTTGTACGCTCAATAAGTTCAATAAAAACGTCTGTTTTACGAGTGTAAATAACTTCGATCGATTTATCTTTTTCTAAAATTTTCCCTACTTTTTGCACAACCGCTAAAGCGATGTTTTTTTCAATGTGGCCATTGTATAATGCACCATAATCCTTCCCGCCGTGTCCGGCATCAAGGACAACTTTAAATTTTGATGACTGTGCATTGGCATTGCTTCCAGCTGCAAAAACTATAAATAAGAAAGCTAATTGAATTTTATTTTTGATAGACATAGAAAGTAAAAGTTAATTTAATTGAGAACCCTCGATTATAAAAATATATTTTGATTATTTTTGGACAAAAATAATCTGTAAGTTTGACACTCCAAAAACTACACCATACTTTTACAAAAATAGCATTTAAACCTTTGCACACAAACTTATTTAATATCGTTTTATTAGCATTTTTCCTAACAATAGGTTCTGCAAAAATGTACGCTCAAGAAACAAGAACGCAAAAGCTTGATGCTCCTGCAATACAAAAGACTGATAGTAAAGTTATTGAAGTAAAACTTGGTACTGTAACCGATTCTATCAAAAAAGATACACTAAAACCTGCCAAGACTTTCTTAGATGGAAAAATAAAGTATAAAGCAGAAGATTATACTACAATTGATCAGAAAAAGAAGTTACTGACACTCTATAATAAGGCTGAGCTTTATTATAAAGACATCGAACTGACCGCCGGAAAAATCGTCATGAATTATGAGAAAGACGAAATCTATGCGGGAAGAATAAAAGATTCGACCGGAAAACTCACACAAAATCCCGTTTTTAAGCAAGGAGCAAATGTCGTAACTCCCGATTCAATCCGATTTAACTTTAAAACAAAAAAGGCACTCGTCTATAATAGCCGAACAAATCAAGGCGACTTTAATATAAAAGCTGCAGTTACAAAAAAAGAAAGTGACTCCGTTTACTATATGCAGAATGCGATTTTTACTACCGCAAAAGATATTGATAACCCAGAATATTATTTTCAAACTAGAAAAGTAAAATTAGTACCGGGCAAAAAAGTTGTAGTTGGTTTTACAAATATGGTCATTGCAGATGTCCCAACTCCACTTGCGCTGCCCTTTGCGTTTTTTCCAATGTCTGAGAAAAGTACTTCAGGAATTTTAATACCTTCCTACGGAGACTCGCAAGAACGTGGATTCTCTCTACAAAATTTAGGTTATTATTTTGCCTTAGGCGATCATTATGATTTGGCCGTTCTGGCAGATTATTATACCAATGGTAGTTATGGATTGCGCGCAGAAACAAATTATGCCAAGAGGTATGCCTTTAGCGGAATATTTAATGTGCGTTTTGAGAATTTGATTAGCAGTGAGCGTGGATTTCCAGATTATTCAAAAGGTACTATTTATAATGTGCAGTGGTCGCATATGAAAGATTTAAAATCCAATCCTAGTAGCCGCTTTATGGCATCGGTCAATTTGGGAAGTAGTAAATATTTTCAACAATCAATCAATCAAGCCAATGTTGGATCGCCGCTAAATAATACATTAAGTTCATCTGTTAATTATAGCAAAACTTTTAATACATTACCGCAGGTTAATATGTCTTTAACCGCGACCCATCAACAAAATACGCAGACTGAACAAATTGACATGACCTTGCCTACGTTTCAGTTAAGTGTCGACAGAATTTTCCCATTTGCTCCGAAGGACGGCATCAAAAAAGGGTTTTTTAAAAATATAAACTTACAATATAGCGCAAATGCTAGAAATAGTATATCTACAAATGACTCCTTGTTTTTTACCAAGCAGATGTTTAAAGATGCAAATGTTGGTATGCAGCATAATATTCCATTAAGCACGAATTTTAAACTTCTAAAACATTTTAGTGCCACATCAACTTTTAATTATCAAGAAACCTGGACTTTAAATACTATAAATAAGATTTATGATCCTTTTGAAAATAAGGTTGTCACTGAAAGAGTGAATGGTTTTGACGCCTTTAGAACCTATTCATTGTCCCAAACTTTAGCGACAGTTATTTATGGAACATTTAATTTTAATGCTGATAGTAATATTCAAGCCATCAGGCATGTCATGAAACCGTCTCTTACTTATAGTTATGCTCCTAGTTATGACCAGTATTATGACGAATATGACTATGATGGAACAGGTACTGATTTCAGAAAGTTTTCAAGATTTGAAGGAAGTACGTACGGGGCGCCTGGAAACAATATGTCAAGTCAAATTAGTTATAATTTAACTAATACTTTCGAGGCAAAAGTAAAAGATAAAGATCCGACAAAGACCACTCCTAGAAAGATTTCTTTACTAAATAGTCTCAGCTTTAGAGGTAGTTACAATGTTGCTGCCGATACACTTGCTTGGTCACCGCTGAGCGTTTCGGGCGGAACAACGCTGCTGAAAGACAAGATGCAGGTTAACTTTGGAGCAACTTTAGATCCATATGCTATTGATAATGGTGGCCGGAAGTTGAATACTTTTAATATTGATAATGGTGGAAGTTTATTCAGGATGACAAGCGCTAATTTTTCTATGGGCTATTCGTTGTCAAGTCGCGATGCTAGCAAAACTAAAAAAGATAATAACGATCAAGGCTTTAGAAATGGTGGACGACGAGATGATCTTTTTGGTACTAATGTAGATTTAAATGACACTCGAAAAAGTCAATTTGACGACGACGAAGATACCGAAGAAAAGATCACTAGTTTCTTTAATTCAGATCTGCCGTGGGATTTAACTTTTGCTTACTCACTTACTTACGGAAATAGAAGCCGCGAGAATAAAATTGTCAGCAATTCATTAATGGTTTCGGTTAATACTGATTTAACACCAAAATGGAAAGTAGGAGTCTCAACTGGATATGATTTTGTACAAAAAGGTGTCACACTAACTCAATTTCGATTTGAACGTGATTTATTGAGTTGGCGTATGGATTTTAATTGGTCGCCAATTGGGGAATACGCGTATTGGGGATTTTTTATCGGAATTAAATCGGGAGTTTTAAGTGACATCAAGTGGGAGAAAAGAAATCAGCCTAACCGAATCTTACAATAGTAATTGAATTAAATATATAAATATGAAAAAAATTATTCAAACCAACGATGCCCCTTCACCTATCGGACCTTATAATCAGGCGGTTCAGGTTGGAAATATTGTTTATACTTCAGGACAAGTTGCTTTAAATCCTGCGACGGGAAATCTGGAAATGGAAAGTATTGAAACTGAAACAGAGCAGGTGATGCAAAATCTAAAAGCGGTGCTTACAGCGGCAAATACAAACTTTGAAAATGTGGTAAAAACTACTATTTTCATCACGGACATGGCAAACTTTTCAAAAATCAATGCAGTGTACGGAAAGTATTTTGATGAAGCAACGGCTCCTGCGCGCGAAACTGTACAAGTTGCGGGTTTGCCAAGAGGCGTAAATATCGAAATTTCGATGATGGCAATTGTTTAAAAACTTCTATTCAAGATATATAGATATGGGTATGCAATAGTATACCCATATTTTTTTTGAAAATTTGATGCTGCTATCCACTTTATCATTGCCTTCTTAATAAAAAAAACTAGCTTTTACTAGGCAAGTTCGACTTGTATGAATGTAACTTCGTTAAACTTATGTCATTTGCGCTTTAGACTATCTACCTTGGGGATTTATAAACTAGCGCTTCATCCTATACATTTTCTATATGATGTCTGATTAAGCCATCTATTGGTCTGCGATATACTTCTCCTAATTCTAGATTGTGCCTATGCAAAACAAGTTCTAATTCATCTTTAAGATAGAACGCAATAGATCCTACGAAGTGCAGAGGTACTTCTCTAAAGTTGTCATATTGTTTGATGTAATTTTCCAAAAATGACTCGATGTTCTCGAGAATCATATTTTGCAAGTAAGGATGCTCTTTATTTTCTATCAGAAATTTGGCATAAGTTGCCAGATATGCATTTGGATTGGCCTCTTTGTATAAGTTATGTTTGACTGAATCGGCATCGAGATCATATTCCTCAGCCAAAATTACGGCTAAGTTGGAAGGCATTTTATTAAAGTAATAGGAGCGAATTAATTGTCTACCAAAGAAGTTTCCGCTGCAATCGTCCATTGCGATATAGCCGAGAGATTGTACTTTTTGATGTACTTCTTGGCCGTCATAATAACTGCAATTGGAACCTGTGCCGAGAATGCTTACAATTGCTTTCTCATCCAATCCACAAGTGGCGTAGATTGCTGCATAGGTATCTTCGTGAACCGATACTACTGCATTGGCAAAATATTTTTCTAGAATTTGAGCTAAGAATTTCTTCATCCTATCAGTACCGCAGCCTGCGCCGTAGAAGAAAAGATGAGAAACTTTTTCTCTATTCTGCGAGATATCAAAACGTTCGTTGATTCGGCTTAGAATTGATTCTTGGTTTAAAATTTCGGGATTTAATCCGAGGGTTTGAGTGGTGAAAATTACAGTTCCCGAATTGTCAATTGCAATCCAATCAGCTTTGGTTGATCCGCTGTCGACGATTAATTTCATAATAGTTTTTTGAAACAAAAATTGGTAATAAAAACGTGAATCCCTAGCCCCGATAGAAACGGAAATCCCGGCATTGCCATTTGCCTTCTTGTAGCAGTGGCGGTACAGAGCGACCAACGGAAGCTCCTGTCCCGCCATCTGCTACGGCAAATAGCAATGCCGGATTGTAGAGAATAGCGGGATAAAGCTCCTAAGAAAATTTATTTTAATTTGGAAATCAGCACTGCCAAATCGATCATTTTGGCCGAAAAACCGTATTCGTTATCGTACCAAGAAATGATTTTGAAAAATGTAGAATTCAGTTCAATTCCCGCCTTGGCATCGATGATCGATGTGCGCGGATCGGAGACAAAATCCTGTGATACTACAAGATCTTCGGTATAGCCCAAAATTCCTTTGTAATTGGTTTCTGATGCTTTTTTGAGCACTTGCATTATTTGATCGTAGGAAGTTTCCTTGGCCAATTTTACGGTTAAATCTACTGCCGAAACATCCAAAACCGGTACTCTCATTGCCATTCCAGTCAATTTGCCTTTTAGTTCAGGAATTACTTTTCCCACCGCAATTGCAGCGCCAGTAGAAGCTGGTATAATATTATTTAAGGCAGATCGGCCACCGCGAAAATCTTTTTTGGAGGCGCCATCTACGCAGAGTTGCGATGCTGTAACGGCGTGAATTGTAGTCATTAAACCTTCGACAATTCCGAACTCGTCGTTCAGGATTTTTGCCAATGGTGCCAAGCAGTTTGTGGTGCAAGATGCGTTGGACACCACAGTATCTTCGGCTTTTGCATCCTGATGATTAACGCCCATTACAAACATAGGTGCATCCTTTGAAGCGGCAGAAATAACCACTTTTTTGGCTCCACCTGTAATATGCGCCGCGGCGGATTCCTTAGTGGTGAAAAGTCCAGTACATTCCATAACAATTTCTGCACCTACTTGGTCCCACTTCAATAGCGTAGGGTCTTTTTCAGTCGTAGTTCTAATATATTTGTCATCGATGTATAACTTATCGTCTTTAACTTCTACTTTATGATTAAAACGGCCGTGAACAGAATCGTATTTTAATAAATATGCGAGGTGATCTACCGCCAAAAGATCATTGATAGCAACTACTTCGGCATCATTACGATCAAAGGTTTCACGTAAAACAAGCCGACCGATTCTTCCAAAACCATTTATTCCTAATTGAACTTTTGCCATAATTTTTATTTTTTTTATTTAAATATAATATTTTATGTGGACATAATATCTGAGACCCTCAATAATTCCATATCCACTTTTGTACTTCCTTTGATGGCTTTCTCTAAGGGCACTAATTCTATTTGATCATTGCGTAGGCCAACCATAAAGTTAGATTTGCCTTCCATTAGTGATTCTACAGCTTTTACTCCAAACCTGCTTGCCAAAACTCTATCAAAACAAGATGGTGCGCCACCTCTTTGCATATGCCCTAAAACGGAAACTCGGACGTCGTATTCGCTTAGGTTTTCTTCGACATACTCTTTAAGTTCGAACACGGTTTTTCCTATTTTGCCACCTTCGGATATTACGACAATGCTAGAAGATTTGCCCGATTCTTTACTGCGGCGAAGCGACTCTAAAAGTCTCTCTACCCCCAAATTTTCTTCGGGAATCAGTATCTCCTCTGCTCCTGCTCCAATTCCTGCATTTAAGGCGATGTGACCACAATCTCTGCCCATCACTTCGACCAAGAAAAGGCGGTTATGAGAACTTGCGGTATCGCGAATTTTGTCAATAACTTCGACCACGGTGTTTAGTGCGGTGTCATATCCTAATGTGTGTGTAGTGCCAAAAATATCATTGTCAATCGTTCCAGGAATTGCAATAATTGGAATATTAGTTTCTTTGTGCAAAGTAGTTGCACCTTTAAAACTTCCATCGCCTCCAATGACAACAAGTGCATCAATGTTGGCGTCCTTTAAATGTTGGTAAGCCTTTTCACGACCTTCTTTTTCCATAAATTCTTTACATCGCGCTGACTTGAGCATTGTGCCCCCTTTGTTGATGATGTTGTTTACAGATCGTGGTCCTAATTCTATAAAATCACCTTCTAAAAGTCCTTGAAAGCCTCTGTAAATTCCTTGACATTGTAGTCCATGATAAGCACAAGTTCGCACTACTGCACGAATTGCAGCATTCATTCCAGGTGAGTCACCGCCTGAGGTTAGAACGCCAATTTTTTTAATTTTCTTATCCATCTAATTTTTTGAATATAGTGTAAATTTACTAAACATCTTAATGCTACAGTAAAGTGCTAATGTAATATTACTACTAAAAAGTTTAATAATTCTAAAATTACCGAAGCAATTATCTTATTCTTCGGGCGGGCGCGATTCGTGGTTGGGTTTTACTGTATCTGCTTTTTTCTTTTTCTTCTTATCAGTACTAAAGTTGATGTAATCTGGATTGATTTCTGAATCCTGTATATCATCTACGGTAGTTGGAGCTTGTTCGAGCTTGATATTTTTGAAAATTTTATTTACCAGTTGTTTAAAAGTATTAAAATCAACTTCGTATGTGATACCAATTCCCTGCGTATAAGCAATTCCTTCTCCTATATAGCTAATGTCATTTTCTCTGTTAAATACCCGCAGATTCATTGATCCATCTGCATTTACTCTATACAAAATTTCCACATCGCCTACTATGGCAGTTTCGTTAATTCCGCCTACGGGAACCCCTACTTTTCCGTTGATACTAATCCTATCATTTAAATGGGTAGAGACAGCAAAACCAAAGCGACCATCCGTTTCTATTCCCGGTCGTTTGTCGGCGGAGACATAATCAATGCCCACTACGAATTTTCCTTCTTCGTCTTGAAAAATATCATTGAATAATCCACTCGCACGCTCAAAGAAGTTACCAGCAAAATCTGACTGACTTACGCCTTCTGGACTCAAAAAACCACCGCTCGAAAGCAGGTATAAAGCTTGAGTTTGTCGCGTATCTCTATCGTTTAATTTATATTCTATTTCTGATTTTAGAACCGAACTTACAGTTGGAAACTCAATTTGGAAATCGGGCTCGGGATTGCTTAAGCTACCTCGAATGCCCACCAACACTTCCACTGGAATTTTTTTGTTGAAGGAGGCATTTTCTAATAAAACAGCTGGATTTGCGGTGGTCTTGTATACAGCCTCAAGGTTTAGTACCGCCCGCATCGGATCGCCTTCCCAAACAATCGAACCGCCTTTTTTAACATTAAACTTCTTGTCAATTAGTCCACCGTATTTAAAATTGTACACACCTTCATACGCTTGGAAATCTCCCCACATATTAAATTTCCCTAAAGTATTAATCTTAAATAATAGTGAGCCAAACCCTTTTCCACGGATTCCGTGTCCTGTGTTTTTATCCAAAATCACTTCAACTTCTGCATCTGGCGTTATATCAAAATCAAATTCTAATTCAAGTCCATTGTAGTCTCTGTTGGTTACGACAATACCGTGATCGTTATTGTATTTTTCTTGTGGAGACAGGAAATGAATATAACTATTTGACCCTACTGCTTCTGAATTATTTATAGGAATTTTGAAATTTGTACCTTTTTCAGATTTAGCATTTACTTTAATAAATAATGCGTTAGTAGGACCCGAAATGGTTGCCACTCCATCAATAAATGCTGTTCCGTAATACGCTGCATCATCACTATCACCGGTATCTAATGCTAATAATCTACTAGATTTAATTTCTAAATCTAATTTCCAATCGTCAAATTTATTATGTCTTACTCTACCATTTAAGAACCCTACGGTATTGTATTTTGTATCTTTTATAATAGAATTTCGAATAATAAACGAAGATTCAGTAACATCAACGATTGACTTTTTGTCGAGTTCATAATTTACATTCAAATATGGAATTGTTAAACCTGCATCATCTAGAAATAATCGACCATTTATTTCGGGATCGTCAAGATTACCTTCTATTCTAGCAGTACCCGAGACTAAACCTCTAATATCTGTAATGACCTCGCCTCCTAGCGAACTCAATATTCCTAAATTAAATTCGGCAAAACGCAAATCTATATCCGCTGAAGTTTTTGAATCTTTTACCTCAAAACTTCCATCAGCCTTAAATGACTGCACAAAATCATTATCAATCGTAGATTTTACATAAAACTTTTGGAAGGTTTTATCGCCGCTAACATCGAGAAGCATTCTTCCTAAAGCAATATCGTTTATTTTTAGACTGTCAATACTTAACGACGAGGTGGGCTTGAAAACGTCCTTATTTTGGATAAAGTTAATTTCACCATTTAGACTACCTTCAACTTTTAGGTTACTCAATTCGGGCGTTATCCTATACAAATCTATATCTTGGAAGGTCAGATTTAGATCTTTCTTAGTTGTCCCCGACAGGGTTCCATCTAAAACCACCTGCTGATTTTCGTGCGACAAAACAATATTATCCAAAGCAAAATCCTTTAAAGCTTTATCAAAAACTATCTTGTTGTGTTCATTGTCATTTTCGTTGAGATACCACAAATAATCCTTGAATTTCATTTCACTTTTTGCGAAACCAATTATACTGTTTTTAGCTTTATCAATTGTATGATATAAATTCAGATTATAATAATCTTGTTCTTGATCTCCTCCTTTAAATTCTGTTCGTACAAATAGCGTGTCTCTAGCGGTGACATTTAGCAACTGAAAATCAGCTATCTTATAACGAGATGTTTTTATACTATCAATTGCGATATAGGCATTATAAAGTGGATTTTTGTTATCAATCTTTAAGGAGACCTGATCAATTATATTATCAAAAAGATCAATCTTTGGTGAATTAAAATTTAATTTAAAATCATCGTTGTCAGAATTTATACTTCCATCCACAGTTGTATTGGTAGAGAGTGAGATTCCGGGATTAAAAAGTTCAATAATTTTATTATAAATAGTAAAATTGAAATTTAGAAACTGCCCTTTTTTAACTTTATTAGGAACGTAGTTGGCATACAAACTTCCTAATGAATTTTCGACCATTTTGCGGAGTTGACCAAATTCATATTTTCCAACCATTTTCCCCGAAATTATATCTGGGGAGTTTATTGTAATAGTTCGCACTTTATTTGCTTCGAAAAAAGATTCGATAACAAAATCATTGAATAGAAAAGTGTCATAGTTATTTTGATAAGAGGCTTCAGAAATATTGATTGTACCCTGCATATCGTCAATTGTGTTACCAATGACATTCATATTAACATCACCTTTAATAATTGCAATTGAATCACCCTTCACAAAATTCAATTTGGTAAGATTGGCATAATCGATTTTAGTGTGAAAATCAAACATCATATCCCTTCGACCGAGATTTACAGCACCATCAAAGTCCATAAACAAGTTAGGATCATTTATAAAAAACTCTCCGGTAAAAACAGGCTTCTTATAATTTCCGTTGACGATAATATTTTTATAATTATAATCATTGTAGCGCAGGCTATAAATATCTCCAGTGAATTTAGTGTCAAGATATTGCTCAGTAAATCCTTTCCCATCTACATCTACATTAAGTGTAACTCTGCCAATATCTGTCCTGTCAAGAACTTTTCCAAGATCGACATTTTCTAAAATTATATTGCCTGAATAGGATGCATTATCAATATTGTTGATGTTATTCATTTTGAGATTAGACTGCACATTTCCTAGAGCAGTGCTCATATAAATATCCGCATTAATATAAGTCGTAGTTATTTCGGCATCACCCCGAACATTAAAACGTCCAATTTTAGCAAGAGTTGATGGCAATTTCTTACCAAGAATGTTAGGAAGTAGATCAGTTAAATTTTTATAATCTGAAATAACTCTATCAAATGAACCTTTCATATAAAAGTCTTGCCCAGTCTGTCCAAATAGATTTTTGAAGTTTACATCTCCTACAATTTCCGAAACGGCACCTTCTCGCAGTTGCAGGTTCTTGACGCTAAAGTCATTTAAAGTTCCCTTTATATCCGCTACAATATCAAATTTTCTATCTGCTCCAAGTTCTTTGTAAAAATATGCGATATCATTGGTGGCTATTGAAGCGTTGTTTATTGCGATGTCAAATTTAACTTTGTTATTAAAATCGGCAAAATCCGTACGAATATAGCGTAAGGCGACATCCCCATCAAAGTTGGAATCTTCGGTAAAGAATTTTAGTTTGTTGAGTAAGATATTTGATTTAGTGTAGGTGAAATCTGTAGTGAAATCGCTCACATACAACCCTCTAAAATCCCGAAATCCCATTCTATTAATAAACATCGTGACATCAGGACCGTGAACTTTTAGCCTATTCATTGTCGCGTCAATTCTAGTAAAATCAACACTTTTGGGCACTTCGAGGTTGTTATCTATCAGTACGAAGCGACTGTTAGTAAGATAAACATTTTTTGCGGTAAGCAGAAACTTTTTTGATGGATCGCCTGTAGGCTCGGTATCAAATGCAGCGATAAAGAGATCTAGATTCGAGTCTTTTTCGTCTTTATAGATTTTCATATTTAGAAGTAATCCATCTGCTCGAATATCTCCAAAAAATAAATCACCATTATAAAGTTTTTTAAAACTTAAAATATTGGTCTGAATTTTCTTAGCATAAATCAAAGTATCTTGGTGATGATCTCGAATAAATACTTGCTGTAATTTTACGGTACCAAAAATCGTTACCTTTATTCGCTCAACATTAATATCTGTTTTAAAGTCCTGATTAAGCTTTTCAGTTAGATATTGCGCTAGTTTTGTTTGCACTGCGGGTAGTGAAATCGCGATAGCGAGTACCAATAAAAGTAGAATAAGTCCGAGTAGTGAACGTAATACTATTTTTTTAAATTTTTTGATACTTATTAATGTTTTAAATTTGTCCAAATATAATTCAAAAAACCAAGCATTTATGCCTGATTCGGTAGTTTTTATTCTAGCAATTGAAAGTTCTTGTGACGACACAGCAGCGTCTGTGATGGAAAACGATAAAGTACTATCAAATGTTGTCGCAAATCAGCTGATTCATCAGCAATATGGTGGTGTCGTACCAGAATTAGCTTCCAGAGCGCATCAACAAAACATTGTTCCAGTGGTAGATGTTGCACTCAAAAAGGCGGGAATTTCTAGAGAGCAACTTTCTGCAATTGCATTTACTCAAGGTCCTGGATTGATGGGGTCTCTTCTAGTTGGTAGTTCATTTGCCAAATCAATGGCGTTTGCACTTGGAATTCCGTTAATTGCAGTTAACCATATGCAAGCACATATTTTGGCACATTTTATTGATGAGGATTCAATGGAAAAACCGGATTTTCCATTTTTAGCCCTTACAATTAGTGGTGGTCACACCCAAATTGTTCAGGTTACTGATTATTTTGACATGAAAGTAATTGGCACCACAACAGATGATGCGGTGGGGGAAGCTTTTGATAAAACTGCTAAAATTTTAGGTCTTCCCTACCCTGGTGGACCGTTGATTGATAAGTATGCTCAATTAGGAAATTGCAAAGCATACCAATTTACAAAACCAAGAATAGACGGTCTCGATTTTAGTTTTTCAGGTTTAAAGACTCAAATTTTATATTTTGTTCAAAAGCAAGTAAAAGAAAATCCAAATTTTATTGCCAATAATATCAATGATATTTGCGCTTCTGTACAACACACAATTGTAACAATTTTGATGGACAAATTGAAACTTGCGGTTGCTCAGACTGGCATAAACAGCATTGCAATCGGTGGCGGTGTTTCGGCAAATAGCGGTATTAGATTGGCCTTAATAAACGCTCGAAAAGAGTTAGGATGGAAGACTTTTATTCCAAAATTTGAATACACAACAGACAATGCCGCGATGATTGGCATCGTAGGATATCATAAATATTTAGAAAATGATTTTGAGAATGCTTCAGTAGTTTCAAAATCTAGAACCACATTTTAATATGCAATTATTTTACAATTCTTCTTTGAGCAAACATGATTTGGGATTCACATTTGATCGCGAGGAGAGCAAACATATAGTTAAAGTTTTACGTAAATCGGATGGAGACAAGTTATTTGTTACCAACGGAATAGGAGATTTATTTACTACCGAAGTTGTTTTGGCCTCGGAAAATAAATGCCAGGTAAAAATCGTTAACGTTGAGCATTTTGAAAGGAGAAAACAATACCTACATCTGGCCGTTGCTCCCACAAAAATGAATGACCGTTACGAATGGTTTTTAGAAAAAGCTACTGAAATTGGCGTAGATGAAATTACTCCCATAATCTGTGATCATTCAGAAAGAAAAAATATTAAATTGGAAAGATTTCAAAAGATAGTGCAGTCTGCGAGTAAGCAATCTTTGCAATATTATTCTCCAATTGTCAATGAGGCAATTTTGTTAAAAGATTTTTTAAAGCAAAAGCACACAGGACAAATTTTTATAGCTCATTGCGAAGATGGCAAGAAGAATACTTTAAAGGAAAGCATCAAACCTGACGGTAAAATTGTAATTTTAATTGGTCCAGAAGGCGATTTTTCTCCTAATGAAATAAAGATTTCGCTTGAAAATGGTTTCATGCCCGTATCGCTAGGACAAACAAGATTAAGGACGGAAACCGCCGCAATTGTTGCCTGCACATGTGTCGCATTTTGCAATGAATAAAATGAAAATGAAAAAATTAGTTACGATTTTAATGTTTCTGTGTTTTCTTACCTCTAAGGGGCAGGAAATTGCTTTATTAAAATATGGCGGCGGCGGCGATTGGTATGCAAATCCCACATCACTACCAAATCTTATTAAGTATTGCAATCAAAATATAAAAACGACTCTCAAATCTAAACCTGTTACGGTCACGCCATCTAGTTCCGAAATTTTTTTATATCCTTACGTTCATCTAACTGGACATGGAAATGTTGTATTTACCGAAAGTGATATTCAAAACTTAAGAAGTTATCTTCTAGGAGGTGGATTTTTGCATGTTGACGATAATTATGGAATGGATAAGTACATTCGCAGAGAAATTAAAAAATTATTTCCACAACATGCGCTGATTGAAGTTCCATCCACTCATGCAATTTTTCAAAAGCCTAATTCATTTCCTCGCGGATTGCCAAAAATTCACGAGCATGACGGCAAAGCGCCGCAAGCATTTGGAGTTTTTATTGATGGTAGAATGGTTTTACTATATACCTACGAAACAGATTTAGGCGATGGTTGGGAAGATCCCGAAGTGAATAATGATCCTGCTGAACTACGAGAGAAAGCACTAAAGATGGGTGCAAATATTATCTATTATATTTTTAATAATTAAAATTATGAGATCAAATACTATTGCAATAGGTTTGGTAAAAGCGGTGGGAATATTGGTCGCTTTTGCTATTATATTATATTTACTTTACATGATAAAGGCAGTATTAATTTACCTTTTGGTAGCCTTAATACTCACGCTATTAGGAAGTCCAATTCTGCGATTTCTTAAAAGAAGATTTAAATTTCCCAACACTTTAGCGTCAGCAGCGGTTTTGTTATTATTTGTGCTAATTATGGCGGGATTTATTATGATGTTTGTACCACTAATTATTTCGCAAGGACAAAATTTAGCGGTTTTAAATGCTGCGCAAATTGAACAAAATTTGATAACATTGTATAATCAATTTCTAACTTTTTTAGAAAGTCATAATATTGATTCGCAGAAATTAATCAAAGAATCTGACATCACTTCCTCACTAAGTTTTGCGTTTATACCTGCATTTTTTAACAGTTTTTTAGGAATTCTAGGAAATTTAGGAATGGCATTAGCTTCAATTTTCTTCATAACATTTTTCTTTTTAAAGGATAGGATGCTTTTTGAAAGAGGTGCTCGAAAGTTGCTCCCGGACAGTCATGAAGAAAAGATTTTAAATTCATTAGAAAAAATCAATCATTTGCTTTCTCGATACTTTATTGGCCTATTAATGCAGCTAAGTGTGATCTTTGTTCTATATATGATTGTATTATTTATATTTGATGTAGAAAATGCCGTAGTGATTGCATTTCTATGTGCCGTGCTGAATATTATCCCGTATGTAGGGCCACTTTTGGCTAGTATTATTGCAGCTTTATTAACGATGTTAAGCAATTTAGGAGGCGACTTTTCATCGGATATTTTGCCAACCACGATATATGTTTTAATCGGATTTTCGCTAGTGCAGGTGATAGATAATAATTTTTCATCTCCTATGATATTTTCAAATAGTGTAAAATCGCATCCTCTTGAAATATTTTTAGTAATATTGATTGCAGGCTTTATGTCTGGTATTTTAGGAATGATTGTGGCAGTTCCGGTTTATACAATTTTGAAGGTCATTGGAAAGGAATTTTTTCCAGAGAATACTTTAGTACGGTTGCTAACCAAAGACATTTAAGTTTTGAGTTTACAATTATTAAATCCTGCCATTCAGGAGTATATAAATAGTAATTTAACTTCGGATATCAGTACGATGGCACTGTCCAAGAATCCATTTGAGGGAGAAGATTTCAAAGAAATTCTCAATCAGATTGCCGCGAAAGCTAAAGCAAAGGATAAGCTTCCTACTTGGTATTCTACCAGAAACATTCTCTATCCATCAAAGATTTCGGTCGAGCAAACATCTTCAGAAATTACTGCAGAATATAAATCGTCTTTGGTTTCGGGGGATTCTTTAATAGATCTTTCGGGAGGTTTTGGAGTTGACGATTTCTACTTTTCGCAGAAGTTTGATAAAGTTGTTCATTGCGAAATGCAAGAGGAATTATCCGCAGTTGTCGCCCACAATTTTAAGATGCTTAACGCTAATAATATTCAGTGTACGATTGGCGATAGCACTCAGTTGCTTAAAAATTTCGATCAGAAATGGGACTGCATTTATGTCGATCCTTCCCGCCGGAACGAAACTAAAGGAAAGGTTTTTATGCTTGCAGACTGCTCTCCAAACGTTAGTGAACTACTGCCGCTTTATTTATCTTATAGCAATACGATTCTAATAAAGACTGCGCCAATTTTGGATATTACAGCGGCGATGCTTGAGCTCAAGTACGTGAAAGAAATTCATCTGGTCGCCGTCAATAACGAGATGAAGGAAATATTATTTTTGATAGAAAATGGGTTTAATGGCACACCAAAGGTTATTTGTGTAAATTTTACAAAAGTTGACTGTCAGAAGGTTGAATTTATTCTAAATTTAGATAGTCTGCCGTACTTCTCACTACCGAAGCAATATATTTATGAACCCAATTCGGCGATTATGAAATCGGGTGAGTACAATCAATTAAGTAATCAGCTAAATTTGCCCAAACTACATCAGAACTCACATCTTTATACCTCTGAAAATTTGCTAAAATTTCCAGGTCGAGGTTTTAGGGTGGATGAAGTGTTAGAATACAACAAATTGGGAATCTCAAAAGTTTCTGCTTTGAAAAAAGCCAATATTACAACTCGCAATTTCCCCTTAACCGTCGAAGAATTACGAAAAAGATTGAAATTGAAAGATGGTGGAAACTCCTATTGTTTCTTTACCACAAACATGAATAATGAAAAAATAATTTTAATTTGCAGCAAAACTCCAATTTTATAATGAAACAGCTTTTAGTATTTTTGTCTTTTTTCCTTACCTCTCTAGTTTTCGCTCAAGATCCTTGCGAAATTTCGGCTAACGTCACTGATTCGATTGGAACATATCAATCCACCAAACCATATTTGGTATATGAAAAAAATTTTGGTGAAGATAAGAGCTATCTGTATTTTTCGCTAGCAATTACAGATGGCACACCAACTTTAAATTTTCAGCATATTCGAAAAAGTAAAAGTTTTATGGTAGCCGATTGCTTCAATAGCGGTTCAAAACTATACTTGCAACTACAAAATGGAAAGGTAGTAACGATGGTTTATGCCGATGCGGGTGATTGTGGAACTGGAATACGATCAGAAGACGGATATAGTAACAGAGTTTTATCCGCAAATTTCTATTTTACCAAAGGCTCATTTGAAGATTTAAAAAAATCCCCGATTAATTTTATTAGAGTAAAATATGCATCTTCCAACACCAATTATATAATTAAATCAGCTTTAAAGTCAGAGCTTGACGGACTTTCGTACGAACCTGAATCCTATTTTCAGCGGCTGCTTACTTGCTTGAAACTCTAATCGCAGTTCCAGTTAAAGTTTGCGACATCGTCAATTAATTTATCATCCAAATTATAGTGCCACCATTCTGAAGAAAGCGGTGCAAATCCACTTTCGATCATTTTGTTTTTTAAATATAAACGGTTTTTCAAAATCTTATTGGAAAGCCGTTTGTAATTATGCCCAGCCTTTGGACTGAAAGAGTCAAAGGCAGTTCCCATATCGAGTTCGTTTCCGTCGCTATCTACAAGTGTCAAATCGACCGCTTTCCCTCGGTTATGAACGGAGCCTGTCTTTGGATTAGCGACGTAGCTAGGATTGTTGACAATTTTCCACATTTTCTTTTGCACATCGAGTGAACGGTAACAATCAAATAATTTAATTTTGTAACCATCTTTCGCCACCAATTCTGACGCAATGAGAAGAGCTTTAACGGTTTTTAATCGAAGATAGCACTCCGCACAATCGTAGACTACTTCTTTTAGAAAATTATCTGCAGTGGCATATTTTAGGTCGTAGATAAACTTATCAGTAAAATCTTTAAGATTCACAAATGTTGTATCGTTAACCTTTTTTGACGTCATTTCACATAAATCCGAATCTTTTTCTTGCGCAAATGCTGCAGTAGATAGTAGAATTAGAATAAGAGTGACGGCAGATTTCGAAATTGAATACATAAAAGATTATTTTATAGAAATAATTTATCGGTCGAAGTTAGTCTTTTTCCATGTGTTTTAAGATTGATTAAAGAAATTTAAAGTTTCTTAAAAAAATTAAAATTTCATATCGCTTTGATATTGAATAGCTTTGAAAAAACTTCGAAAATTTATCAAAAAAAAGCTGTGATAAACTTGTAATATATAAAGTAGTGCCCTACATTTGCAACCGCTTAGCAAGAGAGAAATTTCTGAAAAGCAGGAGAGTTGCCTGAGTGGCCGAAAGGACTTGTTTGCTAAACAAGCGTATGGGGAACTGTACCAAGGGTTCGAATCCCTTACTCTCCGCCACTTGTTTCTAATATAAATTCGACGTGAATTTTATTATATTATTAGAAATCATTTTCGGGGTGTAGCGTAGCCCGGTTATCGCGCCTGCTTTGGGAGCAGGAGGTCGCAGGTTCGAATCCTGCCACCCCGACCAAAACTTTTCCATAGGTTTTAAAACTAATGGAGGCATAGCTCAGCTGGATAGAGCACCTGCCTTCTAAGCAGGCGGTCGAAGGTTCGAATCCTTCTGCCTTCACAAAAACCCTCGTAATCTTTTGATTATGAGGGTTTTGTGTTTTTAGACTAATCGTAATACCGCCAACTACTTTTGCGATTTTTTTTTGTTAAATTCACCGAGAGCACTAGCAACTAGTAAGTACTCGGCTTGACCATCAGTTCTTAAATGCTCAAAATTTGAATTATAGCCCCGATGGGAACGGCATCCTTTTTCTTTTTCGCCTACCCTCTGTGGCAAATGCGAAAAAAGAAAAAGATACAGAGGACAGCGGGACAAATGGTGATAGAATATGTTATTTCTGCTCCCGAAAAAACACAGCGAAAATGTAATCTTGAACAAATTGCACTACCAATTTCAGTCATGCAAATTTCTTTAAAACATCGAGGCGATTTGGCAAATAATTTCGTGTTTAAATCGTACTTTTGCACCCATTAAAACTGTTCACTCATAAACAATTACTAATTCTGTAATTCGCAATACTAAATGGAGAGTAATTCTGTTTATAGATTGAAAATCTTTAAAGTGGTCAGCATCAAAAAAAGTATGCAGAAGCGTTAAAATTGGTATAGACTTTGACTTACACTTGGTTAAGTCACTCTGACAAGCATGTTTTTTTTTAAAATTATTGATGGTATGGAACAAAGCACTAGAACGATCCCAGCAAAATCTGTTACTAAAAAATTAGTTGTTCTTAACCGCTACTATAAAATCACGCAATTTTACTCGTTTTTAAAATCGACCGCGATTAAGGGCGGAATTGCGATTTTGATATTTGGGGCAATTTTAATAACTTTAGAATACTTCTTCTTAGATTTTGATAGTTTGCTTAACAGTCTTGTCGCAAATTACTCCCCTAGTATTATTTTGTCATTTTTTTTACTATCCGAAACTATTCTTGGTCTTGTACCTCCCGAGATTTTTATTGCTTGGGCGTCAAAATCGGCAACCCCTTGGACATTACTTTTCGCATTGGCAACAATGTCCTATATTGGCGGAATTATCGCTTATTTTATTGGAAATCGCTTATTTCTGATTCCTGCTGTAAAAAATCATATCGAAAATAAGATTGCCGGCCATATTACAAATCTGCGCCGCTGGGGTGGGGTTTTTGTGTTTATTGGCGCAATGCTGCCATTGCCGCATTCAATAGTGAGTCTGGCGTGCGGACTTATCAAGTATAATTTCAAACATTATCTAGTGTGGGCATTATTTAGATATGTGCGATTTGTTATTTATGCCTTAATTATTTTTCAAATTTTCTAATAGAATGAAGTGGATTCAGCAGTTGTACAATTGGGTTTTAAGTTGGGCCGAAACAAAATATGGAACAACGGTTCTATTTTTTCTAGCGTTTGTCGAATCGATTTTTTTTCCAATTCCACCAGACATTCTATTAATTGCTTTGGCTCTAGGCGCATCGCACAAAGCCTTTAGATATGCGCTAATTTGCACTTTAGGCTCTGTTTCGGGGGCTGTAATTGGCTATGCAATTGGAAACATGATGTGGTTAACTGCTGGTGGAGATTTTTCGCCATTTGCCAATATGTTCTTCAATAATATACCCGGATTTACAGTTGAACTTTACGAATCAATCAAAAATCTTTTTATACAGTACGATTTCTGGGTGATATTTACCGCTGGCTTCACTCCTATCCCTTACAAAGTTTTTACGATTAGTGCGGGTGCTTTCGATATCAATTTTGCTATGTTTATGGTAGCATCAATTATCAGTCGTGGTGCACGTTTCTTCATCATTGGATGGCTTATTTGGAAGTTTGGCCCAAGTATCAAAACTTTTATAGATAAATATTTTAATATGCTGGCATTGGCATTTACAATTTTTTTGATTGGCGGCTTTGCATTAATAAAGTTTGCGGTATAAGAATATGCAGTACTTGAAATAATTTAAAAAAATTGCGCAAATTGTTTGAGTAACCTCTTGATAACAGTTTATTAGAGGTGATTTCGAAATTACTATTATAAACCAAAAATTGATAATTTGAGCAAGAAAATAATTTTAATAACACTAATTGCCGTCTGGATTTTTTCACTAATTATCTTGATATTATCGCTCACTGACCTCTATAAAAATACTGTTTTGACAGAATATAGAGTAGTGATCGGTATAGCCTTTCTTGCCATTACTAGTTTTTTCAAGCCAATCTATACTGCTATTACTACTAAAAACTAGAAAGTTAAAGTTCTGAATGTCCAAAAGACAAATAGCCTACAACACGCAGGCTGTTCATATAATTTCAAAGTGCTATTTGACTATTTTGTTCTCGCTTCTAATATTGGCAAATTTGCCTCTGTTGGAATATAAACCTTACTACCACTGCTGTTTTTAATGGCGTCAATTTGTAGATATTTTAAATATTCGCTGTTCCCCTTCAAAGAGTTGCCAATAATTTGGTTGGCTTTCGCAATACCATAGGCTCTTTCAATTTCCGCTTGTGCTTCTGCCTTTGCAATTTTAATTCGAGCTTCTGCTTGCAAAGTTGCGCTTTCATTTTCGGCTTTTGCAGTTTCTATTAGCGCCTTTCGAGAACTTTGTGCCTCGATAAGTACCGACTTTCCATTGTTTTCGGCATCCTTAAATTTTTGAGTGCGGTTAAATTCCCAACAAGACGTCAATGAAAACGATAGTGCAATAACTGCAAATAAACTTAATTTTTTCATATATAATGTAAATAGTGCCTACTCTAATCAGTTTTCGGCGTGGCCTGTAAAATGTTATTTTCTTACTATTCTCAAAGAAACAAAATCTAAACCTCAATCTTATAATTTAACTTAGAAAGACTTTTGTAGATAAAATTGTTTTTAAAATTCCTATCATCTTTTTTTGGGCGCAACCATCGCCAGATTGCCTATCCTACCATAGAAGTTTGCGTTTGGCTCAGGTCGGGCTGTCCATTATATCTTTGCTGCCACACATTTTAGTTTTCATTATCGAACTTTCTACAGGCAGCAAAGGATGCCATTCCCATCCCTTGCGCGGGAAATTGTTTTCATAAATTATTTGGTGCTAGTCAAAATAGTTATCCTTTAATTCAGATCAGTGAAAAAACAGCGCTTTCTAAGCTCTTTTCATTGTATGAATATTAAACACTCTTCTGACAAAAATGCAGTAAGATAATCAGAATTTTCCATTATGAATTTGGCTTACAAAGTGCAAAATTAAAAAACCTCATTAACAGCCAACTGTCAATGAGGTTTTAAAAAAATGACATCTAATTTTAAAGTCTATTATATTATATTGATGGTAATTAATATCTAGTTTTGAGAACAATTTTACCTAAATTATCTAATTCTTCTTGGGCGGTAAAGTGCACAATTCCCTTTTTTGAAATTACTTCCCATGCGATATTACTTGTTATGTCATCAATTGCATTATCACTCTGGGCATTATCCAGCAAAGTAAAAGTTCGCTCATCATTCATAATTACAGCTTGTGAGAATTCTTGATTAACAATCAAAATATCTCCACGTCCATCAATAGCAGCTTGGTAGATTTCTTGCAAATCTGTCAACACTTGACCATTTGCAACCGCTTCCTGAATTGCTGCTATAGCTTCTGATCTTTTGTTTCTTTGTTGTTTTTGAACAATCTTCCAAGATTTCATTGCAATTTCATGCGTTTTCGTGTTGTTATAATCAATTGCATCATGACCTATGTAAACCTTAGGCACATCGGCAACTTCTTGAAGTTTATTCCAATTATCATTCTCAGCAATTACTACGCAGTTTAAATTTGTCGCATTATAGACTTTCACAACCGCCTTGTCTACTCTGTTTAAATACTCCTTCAAAAGATTATCTTGATATTCGGCATCACTCAACTTTATGCCTTTCTTATTTGAGTTTCGGTTTTCGCCAAATGGAAAGTCGTCATTTATAATTTCTTTTACAATAGAATCATTGGCTGCTTGATATAAGTGAACACCACTTTGCGAAAGCAGCAGAATCAAATAATTCTCGCTTCTTACATACGCTTTTATCAGCGATCTAAGTGCAAATGTTTCTGAAATTTGAACACCTTGATTATTTGTCGCCCATGCAGACTTGATGATATCCTTTGTGTCATTTGAGAGAAAAATATGTAGACTATCTAAGTTGTGATTATGATCAATTTCAGCTGATACACTTTCAATATTAGCTAATAATTTTGCAACATCTTTTTTTTCAGATTCGGCATTTATTCTATCTTTCGCCTCATCAAGTAAGTTTTTAAGTAAGATTGCGTCTAGTTTATTATCCGGATGCGTACGATGTGTATTTAATGAGATAGTTACACAAGGACTATTTTTTTCCGTTGCAAGTTTCTGCAATTGTTCTAATAATGTCATAGTTTTTAATAAATAAAATAAATTCCTACTCTATCGAATTTTCGGAAATCTTCCCTTTTCAATGTGAGGTCATTGCCAAAGTTAATAATTAGGTATTTTGTGGCAGAGATTCAAGCGATTGCTACTATCGTCAAGTGCTCAGACATTCATTTTTTAATATAGTGATAATAAGTACATTAACCTAATTTTTATAAGTAATTGTAAGTTATATCTGCTTAATGTACTACCTACTGATTTTAATGTGTGCTTAATCACTTTCTCTTCCTTATGAGTCAGCACATTCACAGGTCATGTTTTATGGGCCTTCGCCAAAAAACCATCAACGTAAAAACGTTAGTGTGAAAGAGAGGCAGGAAGTTGTTTTTCATCCGGTTAACTATAAGGGTATTTTAACTCCATTTGGATCGATAGCAATTTTGTAAAACATCGAAGAATATAATAGATGTGCTCCAAAACTGGAAGTTTTGAGAAAATTAATCATTAATTAATAGATCTATTACATTCAAATCTTTCCACAGCCTGCAAGTCCCTAGCAATTTTAGTTGTTAAACTTCGACAAAACTTTCTACGAGCAATTGTAAGGATTCCAAAAAAGAAAGGCATTCTTCCCAATAGTACAAATGGGTGATATTGAATATTATAGTACACTGTATTTTCACTCGGAATAATGCATATATTCAGAAATTTTAAGCCATTATGATCATCAGTTACTTGAATTCCAGTAGGATATACTTTATAATTCCAGTTTAAACTATCTAAAGTTTCCAAGATCATTTCTGAATTCCCAGCTTTGGAGAACTCGGTAGCAATAGATTTATAATTATCATCATTCCACTGACTATAAAGAATGCTAAGGACACAAATGACATAATAATAATATTCTAAGAATAGTAAATTGAGAATTTTCAGAATTATATATCCAACAGCAGCCATAATAATGAAGGTAATCAAACCCCCAAATATTATATCCCACCAATACTCCTTTCTTTTTTTTACTCTAAATGCCATAATCCTACCCAAATTGTACTTCGCATTTTATTGGCAAAGTATGTTTACAATAATCCTATCTTACCCACTTTGGATTCAAAGACTCATCTTCAATAACACAGACTATTATTTAAAAGTGAATCATTATAAAATGAACAATATAGTTTGTCCGATAATTTTAGGAGGGAATAGTGGTAGGAATGGGGGCGATTAAATTACAGATTGCGTTCTCATACACGCAAAATCGATAATTATTTTATAAAATCAGTTAAAAAATGAACAACACTTTCTGAATAATCAAATCTCATCTAGGACTTGGAACCATAGGTGCTTCTGGAATTCTGCTGCTAGTAGACTTTGACAATTCCAATCTTATTTAAATAAAATAAATCTTTTAAATATTTAAAGTAACTATCTGTCCCGTCCTTGCAAATACTAATGTAAGTCTATAGATGCTAATAATCAAATAATTAAGACAAAATATTTATAATTTTTACTAACAATTCAATAACAATGATGCTATATCTTGCTACTTTTATCATCGACCTAAGACAGATACGCTTCCTTCACAAGATGCAATAAACATACTATTCTCTGGACTTAAAGTAGACAAATATAAAGTTGAAACCTTCAGGTGTAAGCTAATTATTGCTTTAAACGCAGCAATTTTAAAATTTTATTGATTATCAACGAAGCGTAGTTCAATATCTTTAATTGGAATTAGTCAAGCAAAGAATTTTGGCGAAAGCCTAAAACATTCAGCTTGAGATTCTTCTTGAAGTGAACCTATATTTAACATTTACTAAAAATAAAATTTATTAATACATTACAAAAATTTGTACATTTATCCCCCAAATATTAGCTATGAGCAAAGAGGTATTACTTAGAAATAATGTTAAAGTTTTTGGCCAAGGAGATCAAGTTATGCTATTTGCCCACGGTTTTGGCTGTGATCAAAACATGTGGCGACTTGTTACTCCTGCCTTCCAAGAGCAATATAAAATTGTTCTTTTTGATTACGTAGGATGTGGTAAATCGGATAACGGGGCATATAATCCTGAGCGTTATTCTTCACTTAATGGGTATGCACAAGACATACTTGATATATGTGAGGAACTCCATCTACAAGATGTAATCTTTGTTGGGCACTCAGTAAGTTCTATGATTGGATTGCTGGCAGCGATTGATCAGCCAGATGTATTTTCGTCAATGATTTTTATTGGTCCCTCGCCACGTTATGTTAATGACATGGGATACATTGGCGGATTTTCAAAAGAAGATTTGGAAGGACTTCTAGATGTTATGGATAATAACTACATTGGTTGGGCAAACTTTTTGGCTCCGGTAGTAATGAAAAATCATGATCGTCCAGAACTTACCGCGGAACTTGAGGAAAGCTTCTGCTCTACCGATCCAGTGATTACGAGAAAATTTGCTCAAGTAACATTTTTTTCAGACAATCGTGATGATTTGTCAAAATTGACAATGCCTTGTTTAATTCTTCAATGTTCAGATGATGCACTCGCCCCAGATGCAGTGGGTGAATACACGCATCAAATGATTAAAGGTAGTACGTTCGAAAAAATGGAAGCTACGGGACATTGTCCTCATTTGAGTCATCCAGAAGAAACTATCACACTTATTCAGAAGTTTTTAAATCAGACCGTTTATTAGCCTGCACAACTCAGTTGATCAGAAATGGCGTGATATATACGATATCACGCCAAGCTGGCTATTTTCTTTTACATTTGACGGTGTGATTAAGAAAATGAATACTACTATGCAGTCTGATTTAGAGCTAGTTTTTGATACTAGTACAGTTGTCCGACTGGAAGATTTCTTGACTGTTGGTAGTAAAATATTTTTGCAGACGCACTTTGTACCACTTATAAAAATGCAAGGATTTGCCAAGGAAATTTTTCTAACTTTCCGATCAAAGGGTGGAATAGATTATCCTATACTTCTAAACGTTAAAAGACAAACAGACCACGACATTGATGAGGTCCATTGCAGTGGTATGATCATTTCTAATAGGAATCGCTTTGAAAAAGAATTGCTTACCGCAAAGAATGTTGCCGAAGAAGCACTTTCAAAAAATGAGGAATTGCAAAAAATTCGATTAGAACTTGAAGAGCACCAACGAGAATTGGAATTGCAGATCCGAACTTCGGCAGCATTGCACAGACAGAATCTCGAAATTTTTAAAGTAATTTCTCATGACTTGCAGGAACCATTGCGAAAATCGGTTTTATTTGCTGATTTAATAAAAAGCCAAAATACCGATTTACCTCTTTCTGCAACTGAAAAGCTGGACAGAATAATCGCATTTAATCAACATATGCGCGACATGGTTATGAGTCTTCAGCGTCTTGGCGAACTGGAAACCAGTAAAATAGTTCTGCAAAATATAGATTTTGAAAAACTGCTTAACGAAGCATTAACTCTTTCGGGAATTGCTAGCGAGACCGTAAAAATTGATTATCAAATTGGCTGTAAGAGTATTTATGGCGATGAAGTGCTGATAAAAACTATGTTTGTTGAGTTGTTTTTAAATGCGCTCAGATTTTGTAATTCTGAAAATGAATTTTGTATCATACAAATATCTACGGTCCTTGTCAAGCGTAATATTTTTATAGAATCATCCGAAAAGTATCGATATGAAGATTTTTTAAAGATCACATTTGCAGATAATGGTATCGGATTTAATGCAGACTCATCAAAAGTATTTCAAGTGTTTCAGCGAGGCGAGCAATTTGATAAAGTTAGTCCAGGATTGGCATATTGTCGACGAGTTGTTGAACTCCACTTTGGTACAATAATAGCAAAATCCATTACAGGTAAAGGTGCAGGATTTACAATCTTTCTTCCATATAAAGCAATTATCTAATTTCGTTTGTGGTAACTTAATTCAGTAAAACAGAAATTTCGAGAATTTATTCAGCAAAGTTTACTTCAATTAGAAGAATTTGGAATTAGATGTAATTATATTTTTATTCTTTTGATAAGCTGCTGATTTCTTCTTTGGATAATCTTTTAATAAATTCCCATTTAGAACCATTAAATTTTTCAGTAAAGCCTAAGTCTTCAAATATCACATATCTCATAACATCTTTTTGCTTAGCGGCATTTTCCTTAAATTTATTAAATTTAATTTCATCAATTTCAGTTTCTGTGAGCTTATCGCTGGTAACTTTTATGGAAAATTGCCCTGCAC
The DNA here is from genome assembly GCF_033547075.1 of Flavobacterium ardleyense. Lineage (NCBI taxonomy): Bacteria > Pseudomonadati > Bacteroidota > Flavobacteriia > Flavobacteriales > Flavobacteriaceae > Flavobacterium > Flavobacterium ardleyense. Next base: position 2,550,966 of record NZ_CP137891.1, read on the forward strand.
TCTTTTCCTGATTATTAAAGCGAAATATTGGTGAAATTACCTCAACGATACCCGGAGAGATAGCCTTTATAGTGTAGATGGAAGTAAAAGTAGTACTTGTTTGTCCATCATTTGTAGTTGTTGCCAACCTCTTTCTCGGGCCATCGATCAAAGTAAAATTTGTTCCTTTTAGAGGTGTTTCAGAATCTACAGTCGCTTTAACTTCAAAAATTAATGTTATGGTTTCATCAATTTTATATTGTTTTTTTTCGGTTCTAAAGGTAACATCTTGCGCGTAAACTGCGGTGCAAATAAAAAATATAAGGGCTGCGCTCATTATTGATTTCATAGTTTCTTTTTTCTAAAGTATGATTATCGGCAAGTTTTACTTAGCTGAGCTAAAATCAATTAGAGCAGAAAGCAATTCTATCAAATTCAAAATGAGGCAGATCAAATATAGAAAAATTAATTATAATTCATAATATTTTTAAAATTAATAACCTCCTTAAAAGCAAAAAAGGAAATTTTGGGAAGACTGTATCTAGACTTCTTCAAATGTAGGTAAGCCGTGCTTCGACCGAGGACAAATCGCCTTCTTGCTGAACTCGAGGTAAAAAACTAACTGTCTTACTTAAACTTCATCATATAGTAAGTTGAAGTCTTTTGGCGAAAGCCAGAAAATTCTAGATGCAAAAACACTAACTACAAAAAAAAGTCAGTGAATTTACAAATTATTGCTATTTGGCGATTCCGCTCGATCGGGCCATTCGTTTGGCAGCTCGCCACTAAAACCCATCTCTGGAAGAGTATCAATTTGCGTCATTTCATCTGCGGATAATTTGAAATCAAAGATGTTGATGTTTTCTTTAATTCGACTCAACTCTGTTGATTTTGGAATTACAATCACCTCTTTTTGAATAATCCAGCGAAGGCAAATCTGAGAAACCGACCTATTATGTCTAGCCGCAATATTTTCTAAAACTGCATTTCCAAAAACTTTTCCTCTTGCCATCGGCGACCAGGACTGCACTGCAATATCTTTTTGTTTGCAAAAATCAGTCAATTCGGGCTGCCAATATCCTGGATGAAATTCAATCTGATTCATAGCCGGAATACTATTGGCAGTCTGAAATAATGCATCCAAATGCTCTTGCCAAAAATTACTTACTCCAATTGATTTTATCAAACCATCAGCTTTTAATTCTTCCATGGCGCGCCAAGCATCGGCATTTGCCTTTTGCCAGTTGGTATAATTTTTAGCATTTGCTGGCCAATGAATTAAGTACATATCGATATAATCCAACCCTAATTTGTCCAACGATTCTTGAAACGCTATTTTGGCCTGATTATAACCAAGGTTTTCTCTCCACAGTTTTGTGGTAACGCATATTTCATTGCGGTCAATGCCGCTTTCTTTTATACCCTTGCCTACTGCCTCTTCATTTTTATAAACTGCGGCAGTGTCAAGTAGGCGATATCCATTTTTTAACGCATCGGCGACAGATTGCACAGCATCTTGTCCTAGTAATTTATACGTTCCGAAACCTACAAGGGGAATTTTATGACCGTCATTTAAAACTAAATCTTTCATATTATTTTTACGTTATAAAGTTATTTTACTGATACCTGATCTCACAGCTGATAAGGTATTAAATTTATAATAGATATTTTGTTAGCTATTTTATAAAATATTCAAATCTATAATCCTTCAAAAATCATATTGGCTGCAAAATTTCCAGCGGTAATAGCACCATCCATATAACCTGGAAATACCTCAGCCGATTCGGCACTTGAGATAAGTAGTCTATCATCAAAATATGATTTTCTAAAAATAGGATGTCCATTATTTTGATGTGGAAAAAGGAATGAATCTGAGTTTGCAAATGTAAACTGCTCTTTGCTCCAAATACATTCTTGGTAGTCAGTGAAGCTTAGAGCTGCATCCCCAAAAGTATTTTTAAGCTGCATTAAGACATTGTGCTTTCTATCTTCGTCAGTTAAATCCTTGTAAGCTGTACTCATAAAACCGCAGAGAGAGTATTTTGTCCTTTCATGATTTGAATGATCATAGAATTCGGTGATTGGTCCTGAATTGCTAAAAAAAGCTCCCGACTGACCCATTTCAAGCCAGAAAGGTTTTTCATAGCGCAGCGCTACTTTTATAGAATCTTCCATCCATGTGTGCGTTCCTTTTGCTACCGAAAATAACTCATGCGGTAAGGAAGGTTCAAACTGAATCTTTTTTGCCCATAATTTAGGTGGAAGTGCCAGTACCACTTTCGAGCCTTCAAAATCCTGATTTGCAGTAACTTTCACTGAATCTCTCTCGAAAAATATTCGTGATACGGTCTGATTTAGTAGAATGCTTTTAGAATCTAACTTAGAATATAATGCATTTATTAAAGCAGATGTTCCGCCTACAATTCTGTAGCTTGGCTCTTGTTGCGGGATTTCGATAGCTTTAGCTGGAGAATTTGGATCAGGCTGATAGAATGTTGTTCCAGTCATAAACTGTTCAAAATAATTTATCTTCAACTCATCCAAAAGTTCTCGAAGGTGCCTGTGCGAGCTATTAAACCAGGTCGCACCCATCTCTGTCGGACAATCATCGTTGCCGAATGTCGTATGAATTCTCCCTCCAATCCTAGATCTTGCTTCGAGGATTGTAAACGGAATTCCCCGTTGTTGTAAGCGAAAAGCAGTAACGAGCCCAGATAATCCGGCTCCTATTATTAGTATCATTATTTTGAATTCTTTTTATTACAATTATTATATTTTGATTGGTTTAGAGTGACGGCTCACCTTTTTTTTTAATAACCCACAATTTCGACTTTACTCCTACCGCTGGCTTTTTTGCTGACTTTTATCTGAACAGGAATTCTTTCGGTCATTTCCTGAACATGCGAAATTACTCCTACTTTCCGACCCTGATTGTGCAATCGTTCTAGCGCGTCCATTGCAATATTTAAAGTATTTGGATCTAATGAACCAAATCCTTCGTCGATAAATAGCGATTCGACCTTCATTTTGCTAGAAGATAACGATGCTAAACCAAGAGCCAAAGCCAATGAAACCATGAATGATTCACCGCCCGAAAGTGAATATACGGTGCGGATTTCGTCTCCCATATCCAAATCTACCACTTGCAATCCCAAGGTATTTGGAATTCGTTCTATTCTATAGCGATTGGTTAGCATTTTCAAATGTATGTTGGCATAACTTAGCAATACTTCCAAAGTATGCTCTTGAGCAATTTGTCTAAATTTCTTTCCGTCCGAAGATCCAATAACTTCATTTAATTTACTCCAATTATCTGTGATAGCGAACTGCGCCGAAATATCGTTGAGCAGATTTCCGATTTTTTGTTTATTCAACTGATCTTCCTGAAGCTTATAAGCAATACTAGCTTTCGCCTTACTATAATTATCATATTGAGTTTTCACAGAAAGAATCATCTCTTTTAGTTCATCAAGTAGTCTTTCTGAAGGTCTTTTGATTAAATGTCCTTCTACTATTTGAGTCCGTTCTAGTAGAATCGATCTTGCTTCTGTCTGCTCCTTCTCTACCTTATTTAGAGCAGTACGTTCTCCTGCAATCCAATCAGAATTTAAGTTGAGCAATTCATGCAACTCTACAATGGTAAGATTCTGCTGTGATTTTTGATTGTAATCCTCTAACCAATTCTGAATCTTTATACTCGTATTTTGACATTCGTTTTCCAATTTTGAAATGCTATTTGTAATTTCTTTAAACTGTGCTGTTGCAGCTGCCAATTCAATATTATTTTGACCCAACGAAGTTTTTAAGTTCTCAACAATTTTCTGTGATTCCTCAACTGAAGTTTGAAACTTAAGTTCCATTACTTCGGCAGATTGTCCTTCAAAAATCGCTTGACGTTCCTGTTTCAATTTTTCAAAATATGCTAGCTGGATCTGATACAAATCTGCCTTTTGCAAAAGATCCTCTTCTAAACTTTTTGCCTGTACTTGCAATTGGCTCAAAGTAGAAGTTGCAATCGAATGTTGGTTTTTACTTAATTCTAATTTTGCCGCAGTTGCTTTCCATTCTTCAGAAAAACGATTAATAGATGCCACAAATTCCGCTGGAGCTTTTTTCCAATTTAGAATCCAATCTTTGGTATCGAAATATATAGAAAGACTATTCTGTATTTCTAATAAAGCATTTTCTGCCGAATCCAACTGTTTTGAAATTCCGATCAGTTGCTCTTCATTTAGCGCTAAGCTGCTTTTGATTTCTTTAAGATCATTATCTTTTTTTGTATTAGAATCTTTTAATAATTCTAAGGCAGATTTATCTTTTTCAAGTTGAGCACGAGTGATTGTGTGCGAATTAATTTGCAACTGTAATTCCATGTGTTTGCTTTCTAAATACTGTTTTCTTTCCACAAACCAATTTGACAGTAGATCCTCTTCTATCGCTTCACATTCTTTTGAAACACTCAAGGCTGCCCATCGATTTTTTTTATTTTGGAGAAGTACGTCTTTATCAATAATGTCAGCTTCCTGTCTCGAAATTGTTTGACGTATTGTTTCGCATTCCTTCTCCAAGCTAATTTTCTGTCCAAACTGCGCTAAATAGTTTTTTTCGTGATTTTGATATTGCTGCTCTAACGATGTGAGAACTTTCTCGAGTTGAGGATTTCGACTAGCATATGGGTGTTCTTCACTTCCGCATACTGGACAAGGTTCATTATCTACCAAGGAATTTCTCAGAGTTTCCACATTTTCTGCAGATGCCAAGCGTGCTTTGTGTAGTAACTGCTCCGAAGTTTCTTTCACAATTCGACCTCTTTCTACTTGACGTTCTAACTGTTCTAGAAGGTCCGTTTTCTCAAATAGATCAATATGGTCATTGTTGTTCTTTTCGCATAGTTTATCAGAATCGACGCTTAAATTATATAAGACATTCCATTCAGCCTGCGCTTCTATAGTGTTGTTTAGAGATCTATCAACAGCATCTTTTTCTAAACTTAATCTCTCTATGGGAAATAGCAGTGCTTCTTTAAATTTAGCGTCGTAATTTTTTTTATCGTTTTGATAAATCAGCAAATCTTTCTCATAATCGGCTGTTTTCGAATCGATTTCTACTTTTAAAAGTGCAGTCTTTTCTTTTAAATTTTTCTGATCGGCATAAGATGATATTGTGTTAGCAAGTAATCTCTCAGCATCCGCGAATTTCGAAATAATTAAATCCTTATTTTCGGCAATTGATTTTTTGGAAATATGCTTCGTTTGCCAATCAAGCATAGCTGTAATGGATAAATCCAGTAACTCAATTTCGGTAATTTTTTGGGTTAACTGTTGTTGGTGATTTTCAAAATTTGTTTTTGCTTTTTGAGATTCTTCTTGAGCTGCCTTCTTCTGTATTTCACGTTCATGAATTAATGTGTCTAATTTTTTGGCTGTAGCCAAATTAGGAAGCGCCTCTTTCTGATTTTTTAGCGCGGTCAACAAATTCTCTTGATCCTTTACATATTGGGCATCCAATGATTTCTTTTGAGAATTTAAATATGAAATCTTCGCCTTAAGATTTTCTAAAATAGTTTTCTGTTCATTTAATTGCTTTTTATTGTAAAGTAAAGCATCATTCCACGATCGAGTCGTTTGTGCTTGTTCTACCTGATAAAGTTTCAATTTTCGAACTTCTGCAGCACTAACTGCACCGGTCGCTTTCTGCAAAATTTCTATTGCAAAAGCTTTATTTTTCTCTAATTCAGCATATTGCTCGTGCCAATTAATTTCTTTTGTAAGAGCATCAATTTCTAGCTTAATTTGGTCAATCTGAATTTCCAAAACAGATTGTTCCTGCTTAATTGCGTCAATTTCTTCATCTGTTAGGGTTATAATTCCCTCTCTACGAAAATTTAAATCCCGAAGAACTTGTTCTTCGCTGCGATATTTTTCGAAAATTTTCTTGGAAATCTCTGAATATATGTGTGTCCCTGTTAGTTTTTCTAGCAATGATGATTTCTCGTCTTTATTGGCTTTCATAAACGCAGTAAAATCGCCTTGTGCCAGTAAGACTGAACGTGTAAATTGTTCGAAATTTAATCCTACCAAACGCTCTATCTCCTTGTAAGTCTCAACCTTTTTTCCTGGCAAATCGAGTCCAGAAGAGATGTTTTTCAAGGCTATAGTATCGGCTTGCAAACCGCCATCGGCTTTATTTCTAGCTCGACGTACGCTCCAGGTTGAGCGGTAATTTTGTCCGTCAGTTCCAACGAAATCTACTTCGGCAAAGCCATCGGCAGTACCGTCACGTAAAATTCCTCTCACATCGCCCTGACTCATGGTACTTCCTTGCACGTCGTAAATTTCGATTCCCATCTCTTTGGCTTGAAGATAGCGCGGAGTTTTTCCGTAAAGGGCCAAACATAAAGCATCTAATAATGTCGATTTTCCTGCGCCGGTAGCGCCAGTAATAGCAAATATTCCCGCTGATGCCAAAGGTTCAGATGTAAAGTCAATTTCGGTTAGTCCTTCCAAAGAAGCTAAATTCTTAATTCGAATGGCGTTTATTTTCATCTGGAACTGATTGTCTTTTTTATTATTTAATTCTTTATAAGTATTTTTCTGCTTACGCAAAATTGATTCTCGCTACCATTTGCGTTAATTCTCTGCCTGGTTGACTTCTTCTAAGGTCTGTCGGAATAAGTCCATCAAGTGATCTGGTACTTCTGCATCATACTTGCTATGGTATGATTTTGAAAACACATCAATTGGTTTCAATTCGTTGAGAAGTTCTTGAGGGCTAGATTCTTCCGGATTTGATTTAGATTTTGAATAATGCTGCTGAATACGCGCCAATCTGACATTTTTAAATTTTAGAACTTCGTCAATTTTATGTCGCAGCGCAGGCTCTGGCTCTTCCAAAAGTACTTGCACTTCTAGATATGGTGCTGGAAAATCGTCATTTTTTTCGGGAAGTTGATTTAACTGCTCCAATACTTTCTCCAAAAGTTCGGCCTTTAAGGGGATTCGCAATAGCGGAATTGTTACAGGAATTTCGACTGTTTTTAGCGAAGTAATTTCATTTTCTAACTCGAAAATGAAAACCTGATGTTTGTAGTTTCTCTCAGAAAACGACATTGGTAGCGGACTTCCCGAATAGCGAATGTGTTCTTTACCGCCAATACGTTGCGCCTTGTGAATATGACCCAACGCAACATATTTAATATCATCGTGAAAAGCTGTTGCAGCAACACATTCAACGCCACCCATAATTGGTCTTTCGGATATATCCATATCCAACACTTCGGCGTGCTGTGTGTGCAAATGTCCCATTGCAATAATATTCTGATCATCTTGCTTAATTTTCTGGGCATACTCAAAAGCTTCGTTGTATAGAGCGGTAACACCTTCGGCATACGGACTTGTTGAATTGGCAATATTTGGATAATCGCCAATTCGCAAAAACGGAATAGCCAGACACCAGGTTTTTATTTCACCGAATTTGTTTCGCAACGGAATGGTCAACTTCTCATAATCGACACTGCCATCACTATTTTTTTCGATAGTTCCAATAATGTGAATGTTAGAAGATTCTAATAGAGGTTTGGGTGCTTCTAGTCGAGAAGCCGAATCGTGATTTCCAGCCGTAATAACAATTTGTAAATCGGAATTTTCCTTTGTGGCCTTTTGCAGGAAAGTATAAAACATTCTGATTGAAGCTGCCGCCGGATTAGAAATATCAAATATATCACCGCTGACAAGCAAAACGTCTATTTTCTCTTCCTTGATTGTTTCTAAAAGCCAATCTAAAAATTGTTGGTGTTCAAAGTTTCTATCGTATTCGTGGAAGAGTTGTCCTAAATGCCAGTCAGCGGTGTGAAGTATTTTCATTAGATGGATTTTCTAACGTAAAGGTAGCAATCTTTGTTTGTGTTAGAAAGAGCTTAGAAAGACTTTGAGACTATTTTTACTTGGATTCTAATTCTTAATATTTGGTCATTTTTTAAAAAAGATTACTAATAATTTAATTAGAGTCCACTTCCATTTACCTAAAATAAATTGATGAGGAATTATTTTGAACTTTTAAACTTAATTTCATACCACGATATATCAAATAAGCCTTTTTTATATAAAATTGAAACCTGATCGTTTATTTCCATATTTTTAAATTCATCCTTTGTCACAGAGACTTCTTTAGCTTCCTTTTGTTCTCCCCAAGACGTTAATTTTACACTGTAGGTTGAACTACTGCTATATCCCTGAATAAATTTTTTATCTGTTATTGTAGAAGTAAATAAATTGGGAATTGATCTATCATATAAACAGTTTATAATAACAACTGTACTAAAAGAGTAGGCAAACATTGCAACACAATACGTAAATAATGTGAAGTATTGTTTTGCTTTATCATTCTTCAACGTTTTATCATCGATAATTAAAATCACAACATAAGTTGCTGCAATTAACAGAGAAGGTATCCATACATTAGAATAATTAAAGATTTTATAATCCTGTAAAGTTCTAATTAATAAACCCACACTTGGGGAAATTATTGAAAGCATTATAGTTGGGTGACCGCTTTTAGTTCGAGCATCAAATAGTAGTAATCCTTTAAAATATTTTAAAATAATCAAGCAGAGAATTGGAAATAAGATTGATGAAATAATCACTAACTCGTATGGTTTAGGATAAGCGACGAGCCATATCAGGAGCCATATTCCTGTAATATTTAAAGCTACAGCAACTTTTTTAGCACGTTTCAAATTATTATTTCTTTCCACTACTGTCCAGCCATAATCAACATCGCTTAAAATTTTTTTATTTTCCTCGGCAGCATCTGCGATATCCAAATTTTGGAAATTTTTGGACGCCCAATCTAAAATTTCTTTATAATTGTCAAATAGGGAAGAAATTTTAATTCGACTCTTGCAATTCTTGGACTCAAAAAAAATATATTGTTCCCTGATTCTAAAACCTACAATCTCCTTATAGAGTAACTGCTTTTCAGAAAAATTGCGCGCTACGGTTATTCTATCTTTGGAAATTGCAAATTTTGCTGTAAAAGCATTAAATATTTCGATTACTAACGTTATGGCTAAAAATATAGAAACTCCTAAAACAATATTAAAAATGTTCCAGTCAGTTTCGTTCGGTTTTTCCAATAGCATCTTAAATACAAAGTAAAAAAAACAGACTAATGCAACAGCGACAATGCAGATAAATATCTTGTAATATAAAGGGAAACGGAATTCTGTCAAGCTTCGAGATTTAAATTCTAAATAATTGCAAGGTTTTAAAATAGGATATATATTCTAAAATAGTTTTCAACTCATCGTAAGTATAAGCTTTATATTATAATCCCAATTGTTTGACGTTTTCTTCGACGGTTGTTGTTAATTATAAAAAGTGGGTTGCATTACTATAGATATTATACTTGTAAAAGTAATTCTTTTTACAATTTCAGGAAATCCAAGTTTCTTCAACTTTGCTAATAATCCACTTTCCTTCTGATTTTTTAAGATAAACTAAATACCCTAGTCCGCATTTGTCGCCACAAGAATAGCTTACGTCAATTGTACCCGTTTCTTTTTTGTCGTCAAATTTGATACTAGAAAACGACATTACACCCGCAAATTTGGCATAACTTTTCTTCCATCCGGTATATTTTAAATCTGCATCTCTAGGCTGCTCACTAAGATGTTTAAAGATAAATTTTAAAGTATTATATTTACTTAAGTTAGTTTCTTCATTTATCAAACCTTCGTTCTCAATAGCGATTACGAGATTTATAGTATCACTTTTTAAAGCTAATCTCTTGACTTCACATTCTAAATCTCTCTGATATTGGCCAATTGTATCGAAACCTTTCCATCTGCCATTTTTGTCATACAGCATTTCTCCTTTTTCTGGAAAGCAGGTATATAATCTCTGATCTCTATAAGTTGAGTCAACTATCGTTATGAACAATTCGTCAAAGACTTTCTGTTCAAATTCCTCTGTACTAAGATTGCTTATACAACCGCAGAACAATAGTAGTAAGATAGTGATAGATACAATTTTCTTCATAGAAAGATTTATAAATGCGGCCCGAAATGGATATTATTTAATAATTATAGTTATTTCTTGCAAAGATTATGATACCACAAATTATAAATAGAATTTTTACCAATATACGGATATTAGCAAGATTTTTATTTTTGTAATTAAAATTATAACCTCTTGATTTACTGAATTACAAACAAGAGGTTATTTCTACTTTCTTTAATACAAAGAATAATCAATTCTAGCAGAAGTACTTCAACCAAAGCACAAATCCCCTTCTTTCCCCACGCCTGATAATCTACGATCTGCCTTGCTTTCCATTGATCATCTAGTAAGTTGAAGTCTTTTGGCGAAAGCCTACTCCTTATTATAGTTGAAAATGAGCAGAAAATTGATTTTAATTGCAATTATAGGACTCAATAAGATTTTCTGTTTTGCTTAAAAATCAGTAAATTCGCAGCTACTAAATAAAAAAACACATAATGAATACTAAGAAAATAGTTATCGTATCGGCTGCACGTACGCCAATTGGAAGTTTTATGGGTGCTTTATCTACTGTTCCTGCTCCGCAATTGGGTGCTACGGCAATAAAAGGTGCGCTTGACAAAATTAATCTTGACTACGCAAAAGTGGATGAGGTAATTATGGGAAATGTTGTTCAGGCTGGTGTTGGTCAAGCTCCTGCTAGACAAGCGGCTCTGCTTGCTGGTCTTAGCAAAGAGGTTGCTGCAACGACTGTAAACAAAGTTTGTGCTTCTGGTATGAAAGCAATTATGCAGGGTGCTCAAGCAATTAAAGCGGGAGATGCTGAAATTGTTGTTGCTGGTGGAATGGAAAACATGAGCATGATTCCTCACTATATGCACTTGCGAAATGCTACTAAATTTGGTCCTGCTACAATGATTGACGGGCTTCAAAAAGATGGTCTTGTAGATGCTTACGATAATAATGCAATGGGAGTTTGTGCTGATGCTTGTGCTACAGAATATAATTTCTCTCGTGAAGATCAAGATAATTTTGCGGTTGAATCTTATACAAGATCTGCAAATGCTTGGGATGCTGGAAAATTTGACGAAGAAGTTGTTGCTGTTTCAGTACCTCAACGTAAAGGTGACCCGATTATGGTGACTAAAGATGAAGAATATACCAATGTGAAATTGGATAAAATTCCTTCGCTAAGAGGTGCGTTTTCAAAAGATGGAACAGTTACGGCGGCAAATGCTTCGACTATTAATGATGGTGCTGCTGCGGTAGTGCTTATGAGTGAAGAAAAAGCAAACGAACTTGGATTATCAATTCTAGCTTATATCACTGGATATGCGGACGCGGCTCAAGAGCCAAATAAATTTACAACTTCGCCGTCTTTAGCTTTGCCAAAAGCATTAGATAAAGCTGGCGTTGCAATTACAGATGTAGACTATTTTGAATTCAACGAGGCGTTTGCGGTAGTTGGATTGGCTAATGCTAAAATATTGGATTTAGACCTTGCTAAAGTTAACGTAAACGGTGGAGCGGTTTCTCTTGGTCATCCTCTAGGATGTTCTGGTGCTAGAATCGTGGTTACTTTGTTGAACGTTTTGAAACAAAATAATGCAAAAACTGGTGCTGCAGCTATCTGTAATGGTGGTGGTGGTGCATCTGCAATTGTTCTTGAAAGAGCCTAAAATCAAAAATTACCTAAATGTTTGGTATTTCAAAACTGGCCATTATTCCGCTTCGTGCCGAATCTAGTCATAGAAGCGAAATTGTTTCGCAACTCTTATTTGGAGAACACTTTCAGATTCTGGAAGTGTCTCCCAATAAAGAATGGCATAGAATAAAAAATCAATTTGATGGTTATGAAGGTTGGATTGATTCAAAACAGTCTACTGAAATTTCGGAAGAGGATTTTGTAAATCTTTCTGCCCAACCTCGAATTTTAACCACAGATTTGATTGAATATGTTTCATCAAAAGATCATTTATTAACTACTGTTCCACTTGGATCGTCTCTTAATTTTTTGAGTATAGATTCAGTCAATAAAGAACAATTTGTTTTTGAAGGCGAGTCGGTTAATGAAATTCAAGACAAAGCTAAACTTATTGATACAGCATTTCTTTATTTGAATACTCCCTATTTATGGGGTGGCAGAACTCCTTTTGGAATTGATTGTTCTGGATTTACGCAAATGGTGTATAAATTAAATGGTTTTAAGCTAGAACGCGATGCCTCGCAGCAAGCATTGCAAGGAGAACCATTAAGTTTTATTGAAGAAAGTGAAGCTGGTGATTTGGCATTTTTTGATAATGACGAAGGTGTGATTACGCATGTGGGAATCATCATGGAAGACAATTACATTATTCACTCAAGCGGAAAAGTCCGAATTGACAGACTGGACCATTTGGGGATTTTTAATCCAGAAACGCAACGACATACACACAAGCTCAGGGTAATAAAAAAGTATATATAAAAAAAAACGTCTCGAAAATTTCGAGACGTTTTTGTTTTTAAGCGATAGCAACGTTATTCTTTCACTTTTGCTTTAAGTTCTTTGTATTTTGCCGTCATTTCAAGGTAATTGTAAACCGTCATAAGGTTATAAATTACGTTTTGATTTTCAGGTTCAATTGCATAGGCTTTTTCAAGAAGAGGTAATAATCCTTTGAAAGTTGCAGCTCTCTCTGCTTTAAAGGCTTCATATTTTTTATTATCGGCAGCAGATGTTCCAAGTTTATTCATCTTTTCTACAACCAATTTGTCCTCTTTAAATTTTATTGCAGCGATGTTTACGTATGCATTTGCATATTCAGGATTGATAGAAACAGCTTTTCTAAAATACTGTTCGGCTTCAGTTAAATTATCAGCATCAAATGCAATTACTCCCAGGTTATAGACTAGATCTGCATCATTAGGATTTTTTTCAAGCAATTGATTTACAACTTTCTTGTAACCATCATAATCCTTAAGTTGCAAATAAAGATCAGCTTCTGTAAGCATTAATGACTCATCATTAGGATTTTCGATTTTTGCATCAGCAATTGCCTTTTTTGCCTCTTCAATCTTACCTTGCTGCACAAGAATTAAAGCAACATTTTTGTAAATCTCTCCTCTTTTTGATGGCTCTTTCTGATCACGAGGTTGGTCGTGAGTTTTAAAAGTAATCATCTTATTTCTCATGTCCTTTGTAGCAAAGGACTCTTCTTTTTCTGTTGCAATATTTCTTGCTAGAAAATTTGTTTTTTCTCCAGAGTATTTCAAATCTTTCAATTCGTTATAATACTTTAAAGCTAAATCATAATCATTAGCTGTAATTGCATAAGTTGAAGCATAATACAAATTATCTTGATCTTTCTTATCTAGTTGGTAAGACGAATACAAAGCTTTTGCTGCTTCTGAATACTTTTTGTCATTACCTAAAGCAATAGCATAATTAAGAATTGCGGTTGACAACATAGGCTTTAACTTTTCAATATCTTTTGAATGAACTGCTTTTCCAGAAGTCTTTTCAAATTCTGTAACGGCATTCATACTGCTTACCATTGCTTCTAGTTTCGCCTGAGAAAAAAATCTTTTTGCAATAGCATTTGAATTCTCACCCTTTGCTATCTCCACCGCAGAATTGTATTCCAACAACGGTGTAATATCATTGTAGAAATTTATATAAACTTTATCTGATGCATCTGCAGATCCAAGAAAGCCTTTTGCTGCAGTGGCGTTGCTCTTATATTCGCTTAATTGCTTCGCATCCGGAGCCTCTGTTTTATCTAAAATCTTTTTAAGAGATTTTAATTCATTTTTCTGCGCAAAAGTTACTCCCGAAATTAGAAGTGCGCCTGCAAGTATGACAACTTTTTTCATATTCTATTTTTATTTAAAATCTTTATTCTTCGTCTTCGTCTTCGTTATCTTGATCTTCGTCAGAATCATCTTCGTCCAATTCATCTTCGTCCAATTCATCTTCTTCTAACTCATCTTCATCAGCAATATCATCAGAAATCGATGGCTTTACAATTTCACCGTTTTCATCAATTTCAGCAGCTTGTTCAATTGCCGCTTCTATTTCTTCTTCATCCTCGCGAATAACTTTTGTAACTGCCGCAATAGAGTCTGTTCCTTTAATATTAATAAGTCGAACTCCTTGTGTTGCTCTTCCCATCACTCTCAAGTCTGAAACTTCCATACGAATGGTAAGACCTGATTTATTGATAATCATCAAATCATCATTATCCGTAACAGCGTTGATAGATATAAGACTACCTGTTTTTTCAGTAATATTCAAAGTCTTAACTCCTTTCCCACCTCTATTGGTAATACGGTAATCATCTAAAGAAGATCTCTTTCCATATCCGTTTTCTGATACGACAAGAATTTCGCTTGACATATCGTTTACAGAAATCATACCAATACATTCATCTTGCTCGTTTTGAAGCGTAATTCCACGAACTCCAGAAGCTGAACGTCCCATTGGGCGCGTTTTTCCTTCTTCAAATCGAACCATCTTACCAGATTTTACTGCTAATAAAACTTGGCTTTCCCCATTGGTAAGTTTTGCTTCTAAAAGTTCATCATCTTCACGGATAGTAATCGCGTTAATACCATTTACTCTAGGTCTAGAATATTGCTCTAGCAAAGTCTTCTTAACCTGACCTTTTTTAGTAGCCATAATCACATAGTGACTATTGATGTAATCTTGGTCTTTAAGATCCTGAGTACAGATAAAAGCTTTCACCTTGTCATCACTTTCGATATTTACCAGATTCTGTATTGCTCTACCTTTACTAGTTTTTGATCCTTCTGGAATTTCATAAACTCTCATCCAGAAACATTTTCCTTTTTGAGTAAAGAACATCATATATTGGTGGTTAGTTGCCACAAATAAATGCTCTAAGAAATCTTGATCACGTGTTGCCACTCCTTTTTGTCCTACTCCACCTCTATTTTGAGTTTTGTATTCGCTAAGGTTTGTACGTTTGATATATCCTGCATGCGAAATTGTGATTACAACATTCTCATCCGCAATAAGGTCTTCAATACTCACATCTCCACCAGCATACTCGATGATAGAACGACGAGCATCTCCGTATTTTTCTTTAATTTCGAGAAGCTCTTCTTTAATAAGTTCCATTCTCAATTCTTTGCTAGCAAGCAATGCTTTCAAACGTTCGATTACTTTCATAATCTCGTCATACTCTGCACGTAATTTGTCTTGCTCAAGACCAGTCAATTGACGAAGTCTCATCTCGACAATCGCACGAGCTTGAATTTCTGAAAGTTGGAATCTTTCGATTAATTTCCCTCTTGCTTCTTCTCCATCTTTCGATGCACGAATCAATTTTATCACTTCATCGATATTATCTGATGCAATAATTAATCCTTCGAGAATATGCGCTCTTTCTTCTGCTTTTCTTAATTCGAAAATTGTCCTTCTTGTCACAACATCATGTCGATGTTCAACAAAATAGTGAATCATATCCTTCAGATTCAACATTTGCGGACGACCGTTAACTAGTGCAATATTGTTTACACTAAACGATGCTTGAAGCTGTGTATACTTATAAAGAGTATTCAATACCACATTTGGCACTGCATCTCTCTTTAATATATAGACGATTCTCATACCATTTCTATCCGATTCATCACGGATGTTGGCAATACCATCTATTTTTTTATCATTTACAAGATCGGCTGTTTTCTTAATCATATCAGCCTTATTCACCTGATACGGAATTTCAGTTACGATTATGCACTCACGTCCATCCACTTCTTCAAAACCAACTTTTGCACGCATCATTACACGTCCACGTCCAGTTTTAAAGGCTTCACGCACGCCATCATATCCGTAGATAATTCCCCCGGTTGGGAAATCTGGCGCTTTGATGTGATTTATAAGTTCGTCAATTTCGATATCATTATTATCGATGTACGCCATTGTACCATCAATAACTTCGGATAAATTGTGAGGAGGCATATTGGTTGCCATACCTACCGCAATTCCAGAAGCACCATTAATCAAGAGATTTGGTACTCTCGTAGGCATTACTTTTGGTTCGTAAAGTGTATCATCAAAATTTAGTTGAAAATCGACTGTTTCCTTATCGATATCAGCCAAAATCTCTTCGGAAATTTTGCGCATTCTAGCTTCGGTGTATCGCATTGCAGCAGGACTATCCCCATCTACAGAACCAAAGTTACCTTGACCATCAACTAATAGGTAACGTAAACTCCATTCCTGGGCCATACGTACCATTGCATCATAAACGGATGTATCACCGTGAGGGTGGTACTTTCCTAATACTTCTCCAACAATTCTGGCAGATTTTTTATGAGCTCTATTGGAAAAAAGTCCCAAATCATACATTCCGTAGAGAACTCTTCTATGCACCGGCTTGAGTCCGTCCCTAACATCTGGAAGTGCTCGCGATACAATTACCGACATCGAGTAATCGATGTAAGCTGATTTCATTTCATCCTCAATATTTATCGGAATTAACTTACCTGCGTCAGCCATATTTATCTATTAAATTATAATTATAATGTTAAAAAAAAATTTACGCTAATGTACAGATTTTTTTCTTATTTTATGGGTGAAAAGTCGTCTTTTTTAAGCTGTATTTTGCTTATGAAAGATGTGACCTTGTATTTGAAATTTAAAGATTGAAAGATTGAAAAATTTAAAGATTTAAATATTAGGTAACAATGAAATAGTTCTCAGGATTATAATGTTGGTTGGTAAGTGATTCTTTATTTCGGTCAAGCCGAAAAACCAATGATTTTTTGACAACCTGTGGAATTACATTTCCAACAGAAGACTTTTTGTTCCATCTCCGCCACTGCCGAAGCTATTATTTTCAAAAACAAACTTCAAGACTTTGTCAGAAATTACAAATAATGCTAGGTCATTTTACTGAAAATCGCTTCATCTATTCAAGTCTCTATTTTAATATCTAAAAACTCTAGAAATCTATGAGCCTTCCAATCTTTGTATCCTTCTATCGTCAATTTTTTTCACTTACTTTAATAATTCTATTTTTTAGATTTGATTTAATTCTTAAACCCTTAAATTTATTAACAAAAACATAGCGTAATAAGTTGATAATATTATCCTAATAAGGTTTTTTATTCCCTTTTAATTTTGTCAATTAGCTGACAAGTATTTACTGTTGGTAGGGTTTTTGCACTTTATGCAGTAATTAAATAACAAATTAATAATTCCCTTAACAGATATGGACGATAATTTTTCACCAAGAGTAAAAGATGTCATTACCTATAGTAAAGAAGAAGCACTACGATTAGGGCACGACTTTATAGGGACAGAGCATCTTATGCTAGGAATTTTGAGAGATGGTAACGGAAAAGCAATCAATATATTAAATAATTTATCGATAGATTTAGATTTTTTACGTAGAAAAGTTGAAATTCTAAGCCCAGCAAATCCAACAGTTAGCATCGGAAACGATAAGAAAAACTTGCACCTAACTAGACAAGCTGAACGTGCGTTAAAAACAACTTTCCTCGAAGCAAAAGTTTTTCAGAGCACTTCTATTAGTACAGCGCATTTATTGCTTTGTATTCTTAGAAATGAGAATGATCCAACAACCAAACTGCTCAATAAGATGAAAATCGACTATGATGCAGCCAAAGAACAATATATAAATATGACGCCAAACAATGATGATTTCCTAGACAATCTGCCTCGTGCTGAGTCATTTAATGATGATTCAGGACAAGATGACAGTTTAAAAGAAGGTACGTTCGCCAGTCCTGCCAATAAATCCAATAAGAAATCTAAAACTCCGGTACTAGATAATTTTGGTAGAGATTTAACAGAAATGGCTGAGGAGGGGAAACTTGATCCTGTTGTAGGTCGTGAAAAAGAAATTGAAAGAGTATCGCAGATCCTGAGCAGACGTAAGAAAAATAACCCTTTGCTAATTGGTGAACCTGGAGTGGGGAAATCTGCAATTGCAGAAGGTCTTGCTCTAAGAATTATCCAAAAGAAAGTGAGCAGAATACTTTTCGGAAAACGTGTTGTAACTCTAGACTTGGCCAGCTTGGTTGCCGGAACTAAATATAGAGGACAGTTTGAAGAGCGCATGAAAGCGGTGATGAATGAACTTGAGAAGAATGATGATATTATTCTTTTTATTGACGAAATTCATACTATCGTGGGTGCAGGTGGTGCAACGGGGTCACTTGATGCTTCAAATATGTTTAAACCTGCTCTTGCAAGAGGAGAAATACAATGTATTGGTGCAACGACTCTTGATGAGTACAGACAGTATATTGAGAAAGACGGTGCATTAGAAAGACGATTCCAAAAAGTTATTGTGGAACCAACTAATATTGAGGAAACAATTGAAATCTTGAATAATATCAAGGATAAATATGAAGAACACCACAGCGTTACCTACACTCCCGAAGCGATTGAAGCTTGTGTAAAATTGACTAGTAGGTATATGAGTGATCGTTTCCTTCCAGACAAAGCTATTGATGCTTTGGATGAAGCAGGATCGAGAGTGCATATTACAAATATTGATGTGCCAAAACAGATTGTAGATCTTGAAGCGCAATTAGATGATGTTCGAGCACTTAAGAATACTGTGGTTAAGAAACAGAAATATGAAGAAGCAGCAAAACTTCGTGATGATGAAAAACGCATTGAAGCTGAATTAGCCGAAGCACAGAAAAAATGGGACGAAGATTCGAAAAATAATCGAATTGAAGTTACCGAAGATAATGTTGCCGATGTAGTTTCGATGATGTCTGGAATTCCGGTAAATAGAATTGCGCAAACAGAAAGTAATAAACTTGCAAAATTACCAGAACTTATAGAAAGCAAGGTAATTGGACAGAAAGAAGCAGTATTAAAAATTGCTAGATCTATCCAAAGAAACCGTGCTGGACTTAAAGATCCAAACAGACCAATTGGGTCGTTTATCTTCTTAGGACAGACTGGAGTTGGTAAAACGCAACTTGCAAAAGTTCTAGCGAAAGAATTATTTGATTCAGAAGACGCTCTTATCAGAATTGATATGAGTGAGTATATGGAGAAATTTGCAATCTCGAGACTTGTAGGAGCACCTCCTGGATACGTAGGATACGAAGAAGGTGGACAACTTACTGAGAAAGTAAGAAGAAAACCATATTGTGTAGTACTTCTAGATGAGATTGAAAAAGCGCATCCAGACGTATTTAATATGCTGTTGCAAGTATTAGATGATGGATATTTAACCGATAGCTTAGGACGTAAAATTGACTTTAAGAATACGATTATCATTATGACTTCAAACGTTGGAGCAAGACAACTTAAAGACTTTGGTCAAGGCGTTGGTTTTGGTACTTCTGCAAGAATTAGTCAGGCTGATGATAACTCAAAAAGTATTATCGAAAATGCACTTAAGAAAACATTTGCTCCTGAATTCTTAAATAGAATTGATGATGTAATTGTCTTTAATGCTCTGGAAAAAGAAGATATCAGTTTGATTATAGAAATCGAATTGAAAAAATTGTATGCTAGAATTAAAGAACTTGGATACATTCTTTCTATCTCTGACGAAGCAAAAGCATTTATTGCAGAGAAAGGTTTTGATAGACAATTTGGCGCAAGACCATTAAAAAGAGCTATTCAGAAATATGTTGAAGATGCCCTTGCCGAAGAAATCATTACTTCTAAAATTATAGTTGGAGATGAAATCTTTATGGATCTTGACAAAGATAAAAATGAATTAACAGTGGAAGTTCAAAAGAAAGAACAGCCAGCTGAATAAGGTTATAATTTGAACACGATTAAAGCAATCTGCAGAAATGTAGGTTGCTTTTTTTTTGCAGTAAGCTTTCGCTAAAATAAAAAAAAAGACCTGCAATTTGCAGGTCTTTTTGTATAGATTTAGTCTTTAAATTACTTCATAAGATCTTCTTCGATCTGAATTGTTTGAAGGAATTTTACCGTATTGATAATATCGTAATGCAATATTCTATCATCTTCTACAAGAGAAACTTCTGAACGATAAGTTTTAAGAATCATTTCGATAAACGGACTTGATTTTAATGGACTTCTAAAAGATAAAGCTTGAGAAGCATTCATTAGTTCAATTGCAAGAATTGTTTCAAGGTTGTTCACCACCTGAAGTGCTTTTACAGCTGCATTCGCACCCATACTCACATGATCTTCTTGTCCGTTGCTCGATACAATGCTGTCCACACTTGCAGGGCTGCAAAACTGTTTGTTTTGACTTGCGATACTTGCCGCAGTATATTGAGGAATCATAAATCCTGAATTCAATCCTGGATTACTTACCAAGAATGCTGGTAAACCACGAAGACCCGAAATCAGTTGATACGTTCTTCTTTCAGAAATACTTCCTAATTCTGATAAAGCAATTGCAAGAAAATCCAAGGCTAAAGCTAAAGGCTGACCGTGGAAATTTCCTCCAGAAATAATTTCGTCAGATTCTCTAAAGATATTTGGGTTATCCGTCACCGAATTTATTTCTGTTTTAAAGACTTTAGTCACGTAATCGATCGCATCTTTTGAGGCACCGTGAACTTGCGGCATACATCTAAAAGAATATGGATCTTGGACGTGCTGTTTTTTCTGTTCTATTATTTCACTCTCATCCAAAAATTCAAGTACTCGTTGAGCCGTTACAATTTGACCTTTATGAGGACGTATCATGTGAATTAGCTCGTTAAAAGGTTCTTTGCGGCCATCAAACCCTTCAAGAGACATTGTACCAATTAAGTCTGCCCAATACGAAAGTTTATTCGCTTTAAGTAAAATATAAGTTCCGTAAGCGCTCATAAATTGAGTACCATTAAGCAATGCCAATCCTTCCTTTGACTGAAGCTTTATTGTTTCCCATCCAAATTCGGTTAATACCTCCGAAGCGTGCACTCTTGCACCTTTATAATTCACTTCTCCTTCACCAATTAGAGGTAATGAAAGATGAGCAAGCGGTGCCAAATCTCCAGAAGCTCCAAGTGAACCCTGAGTATAAACCACCGGCAAAATATCATTGTTATAAAAATCAATCAATCTTTGAACAGTTACCATCTGAACGCCAGAGTGTCCGTAGCATAACGACTGAATTTTTAAGAGAAGCATAATCTTAACTATCTCTTCAGGAACTTCAGATCCTGTACCACAAGCGTGCGATTTTACTAAGTTTTCTTGAAGTTTAGAAAGATCTTCTTTTTCAATTTTAATATTATAAAGTGATCCAAATCCAGTGTTGATACCATAAATAGCGTCATCATTGGTTGCCATCTTATTATCAAGATAATCACGGCATTTTTGAATATTTATCTTGGATTCTTCAGAAAATTCTAATGTTAAACCTTCGGTAATAATTTGTTGTACTTTACCAAGAGACAGCATTTCGCTGCTTATGTAATGACAGTTGTCCATAGTTTTTGTATTGAGCGGTAAAATTCCGCAAATTGACGCAAATAAGCAAGCAATTTAGCGATAAGCTTTTAAGGCAGATTAGTAGCGATTCTTATCTAGTTGTTATTCTTCCATTTGCGAGACCAACTGCGCATAGATTCTATCAAATGTTTTTTCCAGATCAGCACACATACCAGGATGCGGTCTTGAGGTCTGAATCATACTGCTGCGCATTGCGGTAAGCCATCTAAAACGTGACGGCAGGTCAAAAGTTGCCACAAGTCCAGCATCTTTATCGGCATTTGCAATTTGCTGAAAAGCTAAAAGATTTCTTTTTATAAAATCAACATCAATCGTAGCAAAAGCTTTGAGACGGTTTTCATCTACTTCGAAAGCTACTTTTATAAATTTCTTGTGCTTGCAAAATAATATCAACCCTACGTTCAAGAATTCCTCCCTTTCTACATTTGGCAATAGCCTAATGATAGCATATTCATATAAG
This sequence comes from Flavobacterium ardleyense, assembly GCF_033547075.1. Taxonomy (NCBI): domain Bacteria; kingdom Pseudomonadati; phylum Bacteroidota; class Flavobacteriia; order Flavobacteriales; family Flavobacteriaceae; genus Flavobacterium; species Flavobacterium ardleyense. The sequence goes on from NZ_CP137891.1 coordinate 2,572,825, forward strand.
TTTTTCTCTTGCATTTTTTGCTTCATTTAGGAATATTTCTGAATTTGAAAGTCTTTTCGATAAAAAATTGAAGTAGATTTCTCTGAGTTGCTCAGGCGAATAATCGCCATCCTCCCATAAAAGCCATTCTTCGGGAATTAGATTTACGATGTTTTTGATCGTATCATCTGTGAGAATTTCTCTGAAAAAACTATTAATGTCATCAAGTTTTGAAGCTTGCTTTAATAGTACGTGGTCTTTTATCAAAGCAAATGGTGTAATTGCTGCTTGCTCCCAATTGGTAAATGAATGATGAAAATACAAGCAAGCGCCGTGATCAATAAGCCACAACTCTTTCTTCCACATCAACATATTGGTATTTTTTGCAGTTCGGTCCACATTTGTTATAAATGCGTCAAGCCATACAATTTTACTGGCCATTAGCGAATCCACTTCAGTAACAGCAGGATCAAAAGTCATTGCTTGCGACAGAAAATGCAACCCGAGATTTCGACCGTGACTTCCTCTAAGCAAATCTTGAATTTCCTCGTCAGCTTCAGTTCGCCCAAAAGCCTCGTCAAGGTCAAGAAATACCAATTCGGGTATTGGAAGACCTAGTGCTTGTGCAATCTTCCCTCCTATTAGTTCGGCAATCAGCGCCTTAACTCCGTGACCGGCGCCTTTAAATTTAAGTACATATTTATAGGTGTCATCGGCTTCTACAAGTGCAGGAAGCGATCCTCCCTCTCGCAAGGGTTGCATATAGCGGACAACTTCTTGCTCACGTAGTTTTTCTACGGTTTCCATAGGCATATAATATCAATTAAAGATTCACAAAATTACGAAGAACAGAATAAGCTTCGGGACTTTTAGAGCATTAAAGTTATTGCGAGCTTTGGTCTTTTGGCGAAAGCCTAAAAATCATCAATTTTGCCCAGATTTTCACTTTCTAATACCTTATGCTACAACACGCTACAAAGTGGTTTGCCAAAATGTTGTTACGACCAAAAAAAAGCAATAAATTAGCGCCTTTAAAACACAACTTCAAATGAAAAATACTCCGCTTACGCAAATACACGAACAACTAGGTGCAAAAATGCTTCCTTTTGCAGGTTATAATATGCCTATTCAATATGAAGGGGTGAATGCTGAACACGAAACAGTGCGTACTGCAGTTGGTGTTTTTGATGTTTCGCACATGGGTGAATTTATTATTTCTGGTCCAAATGCGCTTAATTTGATTCAATCAGTTTGTACAAATGACGCTTCGACAATTGAAATTGGAAAAGCTCAGTACACCTGTATGACAAATAATGAGAGTGGAATTATCGATGATTTGATTATCTATAGACTTGCTGACCAAGAATATTTGCTTGTTGTAAATGCTTCAAATATTGATAAAGATTGGGCGTGGATAGAAAAGCACAATACTGTTGGTGCCGAAATGACCAACATTTCTGACACTATGGCGCTATTAGCAATTCAGGGTCCAAAAGCAATTGAAGCAATGCAAAGTCTTACTGCCGTGAATCTTGCGGGAATTAAAAATTACAGTTTTGAAGTTGCAGAATTTGCAGGTGTTCAGGACGTCATTATTTCAGCTACTGGATATACAGGATCTGGAGGATTTGAAATTTACTGTAAAAACGAAGATGCTGTAGCGATATGGAATAAAGTTTTTGAAGCGGGAGCATCTTTTGGCATTAAGCCAATCGGTCTTGCGGCCAGAGATACTTTGCGTCTAGAAATGGGTTTCTGTCTTTACGGAAATGATATCAATGACACTACAAATCCAATTGAAGCTGGTTTAGGATGGATTACTAAATTCACAAAAGAGTTTACAAACTCCGAACATATCAAAACAATTAAGCAAGTTGGCGTTTCTAGAAAACTTGTTGGTTTTGAAATGACTGAGAGAGGAATTCCAAGACACGATTACGAAATCGTTGATAAAGACGGTAATGCAATTGGAATAGTAACATCTGGAACAATGGCGCCTTCGCTAAATAAAGGTATTGGTTTAGGATACGTTAGCATTGATAATAGCGCTGTAGATAGTGAAATCTTTATCAGAATTCGCAAAAATGATGTAGCAGCCAAAGTTGTGAAAACACCATTTTACAAAAAATAAAACAAACTGAGTTTTCATATTTAATAAAACAACTCTTATGGGAAGAGCATTTGAATTTAGAAAAGGTAGAAAAATGAAGCGTTGGTCAGCGATGGCAAAAGCTTTTACTAGAATTGGAAAAGACATTGTGATGGCCGTTAAGGAAGGTGGTCCAAATCCTGATGCCAATTCACGCCTGAGAGCCGTAATTCAGAATTCGAAGGCTGCAAATATGCCTAAAGAGAATGTGGAGAGAGCAATTAAGAAAGCAACCGACAAAGATACCGCAAATTACAAAGAAGTACTTTTTGAAGGATATGCTCCTCACGGAATCGCGATTTTAATTGAAACTGCTACTGATAACAATAACAGAACGGTGGCAAATATTAGAAGTTACTTCAATAAATGCAATGGTTCGCTAGGAACTCAAGGCTCTGTGGAATTTATGTTTGATCATATTTGCAATTTTAGAATTGCCAATACTGGTTTGGATATCGAAGAATTAGAATTAGAACTAATTGATTTTGGAGTTGAAGAAATTTTTGAAGATGAAGACGGAATTTTAATTTACGCTTCATTCGAAAGTTTTGGAACTTTGCAAAAAGAATTAGAACACCGAGGTTTTGAGATTTTATCGTCAGGGTTTGATAGAATTCCGCAAGTTACAAAAGAACTTACCGAAGCTGAAGTTGCCGATGTAGAAAAACTTCTCGAGAAAATTGAAGAAGATGACGACGTACAGAACGTGTACCATACCATGCAAGAGTAGATAAAATGTAGAAACCGTTTCGGATTTTAAAACGGTTTTATATTTGATCTTCTATTTTTATAAAAAAAGCAGCTACAAAGATTTTTGTAGCTGCTTTTTTGTAAAGATGGAATAATGATTTTTGCTAGTAGGTGCTCTTAATTTTTTCGAAAAGTTGCTATCGGTACATATGTTGGATCCGTTAAAATCAAAGTGTCTCCATCAAATTTATAGGCACCTACTTTTGCTAAGACATTTATAAAATCTTGCTCTTTATTGCCAGGTTCACATAGCATCTTTGTAGATGCTATATCTAATAGTTGCAATCTATTCTCTGTATTTGATTTCATTACTCCATTGATTTGATTGCAACCTGCAAAAGCAGTAAACATGTTTTTCTCACTTAGGAATTCAATATAAAGACTATTTTGAGAGTTCTTTTCTGAAATTTCCTCACCTCTTAATGTTTTCAGCATCCATTTGCTGTTTAGTTTAGAATCAGCAAAATATTGACCACAACCATAATACTCTTTAACCTCTCCAGCATCCGCATCTATTAAAGATACATTTGCCTTATAAGAATAGCGTTGTTCACTCATTCCATCTGAGCATTCTCCTGGTTTTACATCTATGGTTAACATGTGAGTTTTATTGGTATAGGTAAGCTTCATGTTTTCATAAAGAATATCATTATTATCATTTGGAAAAATTATACCTTTTTCATTTCCTAGCTCAGAGAACTTTACCTCTTTTTCAGAAATTTCGATACTCCAAAATGGCTCGGTACCAACTGCTTTAAAATACGGAACTCCACTTGTATTTGCTACTGCTGTATGTTCTAATGTAGTTTTTTCAACAATTTCTTTTTGACTTTTGCATGATGACAATCCTGCAAAAGAGATTACTGACAATAAGATTATACTTCTTAATTTCATAGTATCATTATTAATAAAGATTATTTAATATTTTTTTTTAGTTCTAGTAAAAGTATAAAATTTGATTAGACTTTAGAGCATTCCATAATATTTTCGAAGCAGCCATTCAGCGCTAAGACAAAATGCCGCGATTATTAACAGCCAAATCCAATCAATTAACGACCCTTTTTTGGTGCTTTCTTTTTCTATACTTTGAAAATTCTTGTCATTGAGCAGTTGATCAAGCGCCTCATCTACTTGGCTAGAAAGAAAAATTGAACCTGAAGTTGCATCTGCGAGTTGCTTTAATTTTTGATAATCTGGATTTACGAATTGCTTTTCAATATCAAATTCAATTATTTCTATTTTGCTAGTATAAGTGGCATTTGAATTTTTCTCTTTTACAATCAGTTTGTAATTTCCGGCCGAAAGTCCGTTGAGATTTACCTGAAAGTCGGTATCATTCTTTAAAAAATCTAGCAATTTAATTTTTCCAGTTTTCGAGTCTTGTAGTGACATGGTAAGTTTAGCATCAGGATCGGGCTGATAATTTTTGTCAAAATATTGAGCAGAGATAATAATATCATCGCTAGAATTATAGAAATTCTCGTGGGTTACCACTAGTGATTTACGAGAATTATCCGACATCAAATATTGAATTGTTTTGTCGAAGAAATTATCGAATTCTTCAAAACTTTTGGTTGCATCGTGACTTTTTAATCTCCATTTCCAAATCCCCTCTCCCAACAAATAACCTACTCTCTGTCCATCAATATCACTAAATGCGAGCATAGGCGATCCTGTTGATAGATTATTGATTTTTGAATCCAACAGAACAGTAACATTATTAGAAGTCGTGATTTTTCCATATGGCATTTGCAATGGTGGGAAATAATCCGTTTTTAAATCCTTTGTGTTAAATAGATTAAAAGACGAATTTACTGCGGGCAAATATTCTTCAACTTGATTGCTAACTTTAAATGCTAAGTCCGTTTGCAGTGAATTTAGAAAATTATAATCACTAGAGTTTCCTGCAATTACCAAGTAATTTTGTTTTCTGGCTTTCGCCAAATTCATAATGTCTTTGAAATTTGCATTTGGTTGATAGAGAATTAGTAGATTATAATCTGCCGCACTTTGGAAGTTTTTCGGTGAAATTATGGCAACATTGCGCTGTGCATTGTTCAATATACTTCTTTTAATAGCAGCAATGTCTGGATGATTAATATCTGAAATAATCGCAATTTCTGATTTCTGATCGATTACGTCAACCAGAAAATCCTTGCTGTTATTGTAGGTGTTTTTTTCGGTCTCCGCCGAAGTTACCGTTGCTTTGTAATTATTTAACCCGATTTTGTCTGCGGGAAGCAGGAAATTTACAATCTCAACATTTTTTGAATTTGAAAGGGAGATTTGCTGTGTACTGATAACTTTTGAATCCCGCGATATCGAAACCTTTGCTTCTACCCTCTTATTTCCATTGTAATTCACAAAGATTTCAACAGGAAATTTATTTTTGTGATAGGCATATTTGTTCGCGTTAATTCGATCGATTTTCAAATCGAAAACCGAGGTTGTATCTCCCAAAATAATTGGCAATACCTTGTTTCTATTGCCGAACGAATAGATGTAATCACTTCCTTCTGTCTGATTCCCATCGGTGAGCAACAGTGTAACAATTGAAGAATTTCGATAGACTTTTGATAATTGGGTTCCTATTTGAGAAATATTAGTCTGCTTGCCCTGAAAATTTAAAGAGTCCAGAATATTTAAGTCCCTATCGAACTGGTATTGTTTAATTTCGAACTTTTTGGCTAAGTCCGAGTTTTCTAAAATTTTATTTAAAGTTGCTTCGGCTTCACTTTTTGAACTCAGCATGTTAATGGACGAAGAATTATCCACCGCAACAATCAGTGCTGGTTTTTCTACTTGATACGATTTCTTTATTACCGAAGGATTTATCAGCAGTGCGAGAATACAAAATATCGCTATAGAACGCAAAAAAGCTAAAAGTAAATTCGCTTTGGATTTACTTTTAGCTTTAAAGAAATACTGAAAATAAGACAGCGCAACCGCCGCAAATCCCGATAGGATTAAAAGTATTACAGTATTTATTGTCATTTATTCTGGGTTGTATTCAAAAAATTTTATTTTTAAAAATTAAATTGTGCGACTATGTCAACATTCCGCCGTCAACATTCATTACTTGCCCTGTAACATAAGCGCTCATATCTGAAGCAAAAAACAGGCATGCATTAGCAACGTCTTCTGTTGTTCCACCTCTCTTTAATGGAATACTTTGACGCCATCCTGCTACCGTATCTTCGTTAAGATTTGCCGTCATTTCGGTCTCGATAAATCCAGGAGCGATTGCATTACAGCGAATATTTCTAGATCCAAGTTCCAATGCGACAGATTTTGTAAAACCAATTACACCTGCTTTAGATGCTGCATAATTTGCTTGTCCAGCGTTTCCTTTAACTCCCACAACCGAGCTCATATTGATAATAGATCCCGAGCGTTGTTTCAAGAAAGTTTTCTGAATTGCTTTTGTCATATTAAAAACTGACTTTAAGTTAACATCTATAACTTTATCAAAATCAGCTTCTGACATACGCATCAATAAATTATCTTTGGTAATTCCAGCATTGTTGATTAAGATATCTACAGATCCGAAATCAGTCAATACGTCATCTACAAGTTTTTGAGCTTCGTCAAAGTTTGCTGCGTTTGATTGGTATCCTTTTGCTTTAATTCCTAGAGTTTCCAAATGCTTCTCTAGCTCTTGTGCCGAAGCTACAGAGCTGCTATATGTAAATGCAACATTTGCTCCGTGTGCAGCAAATACTTCTGCGATTCCTTTTCCTATTCCGCGACTTCCTCCAGTAATTATTGCTGTTTTTCCGTTAAGTAATTTCATATAAAGTAAATTCTAAAATTTGATTAGCTCGAAAGACAAATATAACCTATTTGTTCATTTTATAAAATTCTGAGAAGTATTAAATAGCGCAATTCATTTAAGATGCTTTATTACGAGATCTCTTGTATTGTAGTAGATTATTCAGTTGCTACTTGCGGTCTCTCGCTCTGCTCTGCAATGCCATCTTCTATCATTTCTTCTACTTCCTGCTCCTCTTCCTTCTCCAACGTTTCTACTTCGTCTTCTTGAATATCCTCAGTTTTGTTAATATAGAATTTAGAAAATAGTGGCAGGTGATCACTACCAATATTTCGCAAAGTTTTGAAATCTTCGATAAAGATTTCAGTCGAATGAAAAAACAAATCTATTGGAAAACGCAACACCCAATATCTAGCATGATAGGTCGAAACAAATCCACGACCAATCCTTGGATCGATTAATTCGGAAGTTTTTCTAAATAGAATTGACGATTTTGCCCAGGCAACATTATTAAAGTCGCCAACAACAATTGTTGCTCCTTTGGTTTCTAAAACCTTTTTACCCAAAGCGAGAAGTTCGCCATCTCGCTCCTTGCTTGTATCTTCTTCTGTAGGACTTGGTGGTGGTGGATGAACTCCAAAAAAAGTAAAATCAAAGCCATCATCAGTTATTACAGACGCCTCGATACTAGGAAGATCGTCTGAAATTAGATAGTTAACCTTAATTGACTTTACTTCGAATCTTGTGTAGAAGTGAATTCCGTAAGTATTTTCGAGAGGAACTTTTTTAAAATTAGGATAATCCTTTTCGATTGCAGTTAGTGCATCATCCCACGCTTGATTTGATTCCATTGTGAGCAAAATGTCTGGCTTGACTTCCAACACTAAATCCACTAGATTTTGATATTGCTCATTAAACTGATACACATTTACAGAAATTACTGAGACCGTATCCGAGTGTTTTTGAACATTATCCTTTACACGTTTTCTATATATTGGAGTGTACGGAATTAATAGCATTAAGTGATGCGCGATGAAGATTGAATGAATGCCTATAGAGATCCAAAAAAGCAAATCTTTGTTTTCTACAAATAATAAACCAATCATAATAGCTATCAATTGAAGAAACATCACTTGAATTCGACCAATTTCTGGAACTCGAAATATCCAATGTTGATGCGGAATAAAAGGCAAAGCTGATGCTAGAATAAATAATGCCGAAAGTATGTAGTAGGTTAATAGCATATCTTATTATATAGCAGCTTGAAAAAAATTTAAATTATGTATTGGTTTCTTATCAAAGCTAAATTTACATTATTGAATTTAAAGTGCAAGCTAGATATAAAAAAATTCTTGCAATTATTTTTGTGATGCTAAGCTGAGTTTAAAGCGCACTTTATAGAAATGTACATTAGGAGTTCCTATAATTAGTTCTTAAAACATCAATACTCCATCTTATAAAATCTTTCAACTAATAAAATGCTGATCACGCTAGCACAAATTTTAAAAAAATCTACTCAACACTAACCCTTTAAGTGCAAACAGAATTTATAATTTTTAATTTCTTTAATGACGCCCTCCCGCAGCAGGGATGGGAACGGCATCCTTTGCTGCTACCCTGAATTTCTCATTTAACCAAAAATATTCTAGCAGCAAAGATACAGAGGACAGCCCGGTGATGCCGGTAGGAACGCTCCGGCAGCAGCTGCCATAAAAATTACAATAGCTCTTTAAAAACAGCTTGTACACCTACTACTATTTTTGAATATTAGTATAATTTGTAGGAATGGTCACCGCATTTCCGTCGCGCTCGGCACGATAATGAGGGGATAAAATTTCGATTCCATCCTCATTGAATGTATCTAGAATATTGGAAAATAATTGAGAGTGAATGCTGGCCTGCATATTAGCACCGCGGGTGTAGCCATAAACTTCGTAGCCCACATAAAAATCTTCCAGACCAGTCTGAAGTACAAAAGGCTTTGGATCTTTTAGAAATTGTGGTGTGCGATCGGCAGCTTCGAGCAGCGCTTTATGTACGTCCTTCCACGGTACATCGTAACCTATCGTTACGGCAGCCGATAAAACAAGGCCTTGATTTAGGCTTTCCATTGAATAATTGATGGTATGATTGCTCATTACTGTTGAATTTGGGATGGAAATTATCTCGTTGAGAGGCGTCTTAAGCCTAGTAACTAATAACGATTTCTCGATAACATCACCCGAAACATCGCCAATTTTTACCCGATCGCCAATTTTAAACAGTCGCATATAGGTGAGCACCAATCCAGCAATCATATTGGACAAAGAACCCGCAGACCCAAAAGTAAAAAGAAACCCTAAAAATACCGAAACTCCTTTAAATATTGGTGAATCGCTGCCCGGAAGGTATGGGAAAATTACCACAACCATAAAAGCCAAAACCATTATTCGCAAAATTTGAAAGGTCGGATTTGCCCAGTCTGGATAAAATCCTGATATTTTAAGATTTCCGCTTTCTACTTCATATTTTAAAAATTTTAAAGCCCTCATCACATATTTGAACGCAATTAAAATAACAATAATCGTAATTAAATTTGGCAAATAGTTCCACAACGAAAATGCGATTTTTTTGACTGGGGTTAAGATATATCCAAATAAGGTCTCGGCAAAATGACGTGTCCACGGAAAAATTCCAAATAAAATAGGCAACGCAACCGAAATCAGGATTAGAATCAAAATCCATTTTATCAACTTATTTAAAGCTAACAAAGTATTGACTTGGCGACGAGAATCAAATAATTCGTAGTCTTTAATCTTGATACCTTTTATGCGGACATCCTGTTGTTTTTCTATTTGATTTGCAGAATATTTAAAAAGTTTGCCTGTATAAAAAATGATTAATCCTAGCACCACCAAAACTAAAATAGCCAATGCAAATTCTTTTGCCAAGGTAATTAGACTGGTTTCAGCTTTGTACTTCTTTAGAGCTGTCTGAATTATTTCTCTGTATTTCTCTGCTAATTCCTTGGTTGTAGCATCATTCCACAACGCATCATTTTCTGAAATTGTTAAAATAATTCGATCACCATTTAAAATATCGACACTCGACTCATTGTGTACAAGACTTAGAGAATCGGCAGCGACATTAAAAGATTCGGATAATTTTTGAATACGATCAGAAACTGCAACTGCGCGGTCGTGCGCGGTAAAACTTCCAGAGTTGTTATAAATTGTGAATAAAGTGTCCTTAAAAAATCCTATAACAGGATATCCGGTTGCCGCTGATCGTCTTGAATCTATCGCTAATTTCTTCTGGACAAGCCGAATACTGTCCTTAATCCTGAGAGTGTTGAGTTGGTTTTGAAGTGATTTTTTCTCCAGATTATCGGTGGTATTTAATCCGCGGATTTTTTCTTCGAGTCGCACTTTTTCTATAGAGTCGCTGGCTCGCTGGCTTTGCGCCGCAAGTACAATCATTTTATACTCAGTTAAAGCGCTATTATTTATTGAGTCAATTTTTTTGTCCTGTGCAGAAATCGCAATCGAAAAAAAACAATTTAAAGCTATCAAAAAAGGAAGTATTCTCATATAGTTCTGTCGGAAGAAGGCTTGCATTCTCCTACTGACAAATATATATGAAAGATTGTACTATTTAAAAATGAAGAAATATTTTTACAAAAAAAACATTAATTCCTAAAATTATGAATCTACTCACATTACTTTTGTTCCCGACCATCACATTGTGATTACAATATATTAAGCAGCGCATCTAAGCTATCCGGAGTGACGAGATTCTCATCCCACAATTCAGACATGACTGAGAACCTTGTCGATTACTTTTGGCAGATCAACTAGAATTTTAGAAACTACACTTTGGTTTTTTGCCAATAAAATTATTGTACATACATTTAACCACAAATAAAAAAAATGAAAACATCTCTAGCTCGTCTACTTTCAATAGGATTATTAATAATTATGACTTCTATTTTCACAGCTTGCGGCATATCTGCCATGCAAGAATCTAGCATAAACTTTAGAGAGCACACTGCTGTAAATGGTCGCGTTGTAGGATCGGTTACATTTGTAAATACTAAGCCCTCTCATAGAAATTATTGGCTGCGATTGTCGTCAAAAAGTACCGATAAAAAGATTGCTAGACGAAATTCCACATCGGTCGTTTTTTCAGCCAATGGACTTCCTAAAGAATTTGTGGGCGAATTGGAGCGCGGTCAAACCTATTTATTTACCGAAGAAATGATGGTAGGCGATTATGATGTGTCTGCAATGGTGTTTATTCGCCCAATAGGAATGGGTACAGAGTATATAACCTATTCGGGCTTTTCAATTCCGTTCTCGGTGCAAAAAGGAAAGATTACCTACATTGGAAATATCATAGTGGATGAAAGTATCATGGGTCAAGATTCGTTTATTAGCTATAAAAACATGTATGATCGCGACATCAATGCCATGCGAAAAACCTATCCCGAAGTAGTGTGGACTCGCGCCCTGAATGATACAACTAGAAAAATTGAATTCAATGAGATTTTTACTTTAGAGAAAACAACAGAATAAAAATTCGAATTTCATAGAAATTATCGTTTTTATTTGGGCGCAACCCGTCGCCAGAACGCATCTCTTTCTGTTTGAGCAGTAAGGTGGCTTGGGTCGGGTCGTCCACTATATCTTTGCTGCCACAACTATCTCTCTTAATCAGATAATTTTCGTTGGCAGCAAAGGATGCCGTTCCCACCCCTTGCGCAAAACCTATCAAAATAACTATCTCATCTAAAAAAGATCTTTGGTCCTGCAAAATTTTTATAATTGTGGGAATTTGGGTAGCAAATCTTTTCTTTATACTGCTTTGTTTGTGAAATGATTCAATAATACCAGCTAAATAATCCCATTTTAGTTCATTTTTTCGAATGCGTCTACAAAATTAACTTCAAGGTCAACCTGCTTCGTCAAACCAAATTCTCTAAATGAAATATGGTTTGAGAAATCAATGTGTAAGACTAAATAAGAATACTATAAAATTTAATAAATCTTTTTTGAATTGACAAAAATCTACAGAATTTTACCTCGAATTCAATGTAATTTTTCGTAATATTGAGGTCAGTTGCTAACCAAAAGTTCTGTCAAAAAAAATGAAGTTATCCTTTACGTATCTTGTTCCGTTATTCTTCTGTATGACAGAAGTTAATGCGCAGAAAACCAATTCAAACGACACGATAAAAACCACGCAATTAGACGAAGTTGTATTAGTAACTAAAAAAAAAGCGGTTGAACAAAAGGCTGACAGAACAGTTTTTGATTTCTCCGAACAGTCACATCTGAACTCTGGCTCATTAATGGAAGGATTAAAAAAGCTTCCTGGACTAATTATTTCGGACGTTGCCGGTGCTTTGTACCAAGGGAAGCCACTAGAAGTGTATCTAGATGGTAGACCACTAAATATCTATTCAAACGAACTAAACTCTTATTTAGAAGGTATGCCAGCAAACGCTGTAGAAAGAGTTGAAATTATCACTCAACCTGGCGCAGAATTTCCAGCTACTTCTGGAGGTGCAATTATTAATATTATTACATCCAAAAATGCAAAAAGATATTTGAGTGCTACCTATTCAAATGGTTACAGTTTTACAAATTATGAGCAAGCGAGACACCGATTTAATAACAGTCTTCTGCTTAGTGCCAAAAACAACCTTTTTGGATGGCAATTTCAAGCTGGCCAAAATTATTCTGAAAGCTTGCAGACTACCGCATTTTACACTCCAACACTTCTCCTTTCTGCCAACAAATCTGAAAGAATTAATCGCACCTATTTTATAAAATCAGGTTTAAAATTTGATTTGGGAAACGATCGATTATTAGTGAATTATGATTTTACCTCTGGTTTAAATGGCCGTTTGGTGGATGCTGTGGGTTATAATTTTGCTAATGTCGATAGAAGCAATACCGATGTGCAACGACATGATGTAATGCTTACCTATCAAAAACGTTTTAAGGATCTGACTAAAAAACTGGATTTTCGTGCTAATTATAACAATAATCAAGATAATTTTAATCTGAGAGCAATTCCAAGTGGAACGGTCAGTTTGCTAAATGACTACAAGCAGAATTTCTACCAATTTAAAACTGATTATTCACAACAACTGCAATTTTTAACCGACACTAAATGGAGTTCGGGACTTCTCGCAGATAAGCTAGATTTTGTCACTAAAAGTTTTGGGATAGAAAACCTAAATTACGAGCGGACTACTCTGGCCGTCTACACTGAATTTCAAACAAAACATAAGGACTTTGAATTCATTCTCGGCGCAAGACTTGAATCCTACAATATCGAAGGCAAAACCGACATTGGTACTTTAACACCATTTGATTTAACGCGATTTTTCCCGAATGCTTCGGTCCAATATAATTTGATGCCGCAAGTGTACCTTAATACCAATTACAATAGAAAGATTAGCCTTCCTAACACCTCAGCGCTTAATCCAAACAATACAAGTTATCAAAATCCTAACGTTGATTTTTCTGGAAATCCAAATTTGCAACCAACCATATATGATAATTACGAAGTAAGAGTTAGTGCTTTCGAATACTTTTTTATTGGGTATTCTATTAGTGATGCCAATAATAAAATTGTAGATCGTATTATTTCAACCCCTACCGGAGCAGCGAGTGTATCCCAAAATATTCCGAAATTAAAAGTTCGAAACGTCAATTTAGGAGTTCCTATTCCTTATATGCTCTTTACAAAAGGTCTAAAAGAGACATTAAAATTTAATTTCAATCCAGACGATATCAATTTTATGTACATCTATGTCGGAAATCAGAGGCATATTTTGCAGGAAATTGAGTCCAAGTCTTTTTGGGTATACAACATTATGTCGCAAGTAGTACTGCCTTCAAAGATTAAATTTACAGTTAATTACAATGCAACTAGTACCGGAGGTAACTATCAGTATTATGCAATACGTGAGCAACTTAGCGAATCATTAGATATTACGTTTGCCAAAAAATTTATCTCAGATAATCTATCGGTTTCAATTTACGCAAATGACATTCTGAACACTAGTAAACAAGGTTTGGACGCTATAGGTACCAACTTAATGTATGATAGTAAATACGATACTAGAAGATTCGGTTTTTCGTTAAATTATAAAATTCCGACTAAAAATAAATTGGCAAAAGAACAAGGGAATATTTTGAATGAAGGAGAAAAAGGAGAAGACACTCTTTTGAAATAATCTTTAATTTTTGGGCGCACCCTTCGCCAATCACTATTCGTTATATAGAAATTTTTTGGAGGCTCAGGTCAGGCTGTCCATTATATCTTTGCTGCCAGAAAAATGTCAATAATTTAGAAATAGTATTTTGGCAGCAAAGGATGCCATTCCCATCCCTTGCGCAAACGAGGAAATCCAAATATTTTCTGGAAACCTTTGCGACTGACAACTGAGGAAGGCCAACATATTTATCTAATAATTACAACAAAACTTTTGCCTAATAGTAAAGCAACTTCCAATATGATCTACAACTTGGATTGCTTTTGTAAAATATTTTACCTTAAATCTCGCACAGTTTCTTAATTATATTTCGATTGATTGTTTTCCGTAATCTTCTAAATATCAGCTTATAATTTTTATTTTTTGCGTTTGAATAAATTATAAGAATGCTTAAAAATTGAAAGGCACAAAATTTTTTTTTAAAAAAAATCTATAAAATTGAAAATCGTAACGGATTTCCTTTCTACATTTGCTTCAAATAAAAAACATGTACACTCTTTTAAACAATACTTGGTGGTGGAAAAAATTTACGTCAGTCGTCGTGAACTAAGTCCCCTATAGTATTATTTGAAATCAAAATACAAAAAGGCTTGTCATTACGACAAGCCTTTTTTTTTGTGCCCAAAAATTAAAAATCTTTTAAAAATTCAAAATGAAAAAGTTCATTTTAAAAACTAAATACAGACAAATCCTAGCCGACACAATTACTCCGGTAAGTGTTTATCTGAAGATACGTGATAAGTTTCCGAATAGCATTTTGCTAGAAAGTAGTGATTACCACGCAAACGATAATAGCTTTTCGTATATCTGCTGCAATCCAATTGCTTCTATCAAAATTGAAAATGAAGTGATTAGTACAAAATTTCCTGATGGAACTTCTGATGATGTTGCGATAGTAGAAGCCACTAATGTCGCAGAAACTGTTGAAACTTTTTCAAATAATTTTCAGGTTGACACCAACGAATTTAAATTCATTAACAATGGACTTTTTGGATATATCTCCTACGATGCCGTGAAGTACTTTGAAAAACTAAATATTTCTAAGAAAGATTCTCGCACAAGTATTCCAGAAATGCAATACCACATTTATCAGAATATTATTGCGATCAATCATTTCAAAAATGAAGCGTATATTTTTTGCCACAGCCTAGATGGCAGAGATAATACTGATGAAATAGAGCAACTTTTGCAATCGCGAAATATTTCGACTTACAAATTTAAAAAGGACGAAAAAGGATTTTCAAATCTTACGGATGCTGAATTTAAGCAAAACGTAGCAATTGCTAAAAAACATTGTATGCGAGGCGATGTTTTTCAATTAGTTCTGTCAAGACGTTTTACCCAAGCTTTTAAAGGTGATGAGTTTAATGTTTACAGAGCTTTAAGAAGCATCAACCCTTCACCCTACTTATTTTTCTTTGATTATGGAGATTTCAAAATTTTTGGATCATCTCCCGAAGCACAATTAATTATCAAAGATCGATTAGCCGAAATTCATCCTATTGCAGGAACATTTAAACGTACTGGCAATGACGAACAAGATGCTATTCTAGCCAAAAAATTGTCCGAAGATCAAAAAGAAAATAGTGAGCACGTAATGTTGGTCGATTTGGCTAGAAACGATTTAAGTCGCAACGGACGTAATGCGCAAATTGAAAAATATCGAGAAGTACAATTCTTCTCTCACGTAATTCATCTAGTTTCCAAGGTAACTGCACTTTTGCACACGCAGGCTTCAACAATGAAAGTTGTTGGAGATACTTTTCCTGCTGGCACTTTGAGCGGCGCACCTAAACACCGCGCGATGCAACTCATTGATCAGTACGAAAAGACCAATCGAAATTTCTACGGAGGTGCAATTGGATTTATGGATTTTGAAGGAAATTTTAACCACGCCATTATGATTAGAACTTTTCTAAGTAAAAATCATCAACTTCATTCTCAAGCGGGCGCTGGAATAGTAGCAAGTTCTGACGAAGAACTCGAGATGCAAGAAGTTTACAATAAACTGAGAGCACTGAACAAAGCGGTCGAAATGGCAGAAACAATTTAATAATTGAACTTATGAAAAAAGTATTGGTAATAGATAATTACGACAGTTTTACATACAATCTCGTTCATTATTTAGAAGAAATGAATCACGAAGTGACCGTTTTTCGAAATGATGAGTTTGACATCGACGAAGTTCAAAATTTTGATAAAATAGTATTATCGCCAGGACCAGGAATTCCAGATGAGGCTGGATTGCTAAAAGAAGTCATAGAAAAATATGCAGCGACCAAAAGTATTTTGGGTGTTTGCCTAGGGCAGCAAGCAATTGCAGAAGTTTTTGGAGGCACGCTTCTAAATCTTGATCGAGTGTATCACGGAATTTCAACCAAAATTGAAGTGGTTGTTGATGATGAAGTATTGTTTCAAAATTTAGAAACACAATTTGAAGTTGGCCGTTACCATTCGTGGATTGTCGAAAACCCATTGCCTGCAGTTTTACAAATCACATCTATTGACGATGATGGTCAAATTATGTCGCTTAGACACAGAAAATTTGATGTCCGCGGAGTTCAATTTCATCCAGAAAGCGTGCTGACGCCAAATGGAAAACAGATGTTGCGTAATTGGCTTAATGAGTAGCCTTTAGCTGACAGCTATTCTTTTAGCTTTTAGCTTATAGCTATCAACTAATAGCTTTTAGCTCTTATACTTATCGCAAAAAATTAAACTGTAAACTGCAAACTATAAGTTGTCAACTGCAAACTGTCAACTGCAGACTGTCAACTGTCAACTGTAAACTGTAAACCGTAAACTTAAAAAAATGAAAACTATATTAAACCGACTTATAAATCACGAAGTTCTAGATAAACAAGAGGCAAAAAATGTCTTGATAAATATTTCTAAGGGAAACTATAACAGCAATCAGATTGCATCCTTCCTCACCGTATATATGATGCGAACAGTTACAATTGAAGAGTTGGAAGGTTTCCGTGATGCCCTTCTCGAAATGTGTGTTCGAATCGACTTGTCAGATTTTAATACAATTGATCTTTGCGGAACTGGAGGCGACGGAAAGGATACTTTCAACATTTCGACCTTGTCTGCCTTTGTAGTTGCAGGTGCAGAAATAAAAGTTGCAAAGCACGGAAATTACGGGGTTTCTTCTATTTCGGGTTCGAGTAATGTTTTGGAAATGCTAGGTGTGAAATTTAGTAGCAACAACGAACAATTAAAACGAAGTCTAGACCACGCAGGAATTTGTGTGATGCACGCACCTCTTTTTCATCCCGCGCTAAAAAATGTCGGTCAAATTCGGAAAGATTTGGCTATAAAAACATTCTTTAATATGCTTGGCCCGATGGTAAATCCGTCATTTCCGAAAAATCAGTTGGTTGGAGTTTTTAATTTAGAAATTGCTCGTATGTATGCTTATCTCTATCAAAATAGTGAGGTGAACTTCGCAATCCTACATTCTATGGACGGCTATGACGAAATCTCATTAACTGGACCAACAAAAATAATTAAGAATAACCAAGAAGGAATTTTTGAACCAGCACACTTTGGACTTTCAGTTTTAAACCAAAATGCAATAAAAGGAGGGAATACTGTTGATGAATCTGCCAAAATATTTTACGATATTATTAGCGGCAATGGCACTCAGGCTCAGCAAGACGTTGTGTGCGCAAATGCAGCAATCGCAATTGCTACAGTAGAAAATTGTACTGAGCAAGAAGGTTTTGAAAGAGCAAGAAGAAGTCTTCTATCTGGAAATGCCAAAAAATCATTAGAGCGATTAATCGAGATGAATTAAAAAGTGGAACTCCTAGAGAGAAACTCAATAATCAAACAATATGAATATCCTACAACAAATAGTATCTGATAAAAAACGTGAAATCATCCTAAAGAAATCTGTGGTATCGGTTGCACAACTAGAAGCTTCTGATTTGTTTCGGACGACAACAATTTCCTTAAAAAAAAGTTTACAAAAATCAAAATATGGAATTATTGCGGAACATAAACGCCGTTCTCCTTCCAAGGCGATTATCAATCAAAGTCTGTCTCTCGAAGAAGTTGTTTGTGGGTATGAAAAAGCAAAAGTTGGTGGAATTTCAGTTTTAACCGATTCAAAATATTTCGGAGGATCGTTGGAAGATTTGGTTTTAGCCAGAGCAAGGGTCAGAATTCCAATTTTAAGAAAAGAGTTTATAATTGACGAATATCAAATTCTTGAAGCTAAAGCAAATGGCGCCGATGCAATATTGTTAATTGCTTCAATTCTCACGAAAGCGGAAATTAAAACACTTTCTGAATTTGCCAAAGCAATTGGATTGGAAGTTCTTTTAGAAGTTCACAATCAGGAAGAATTAGAAAAGTGTTTGATGCCAAGCCTCGATATGATTGGCGTAAACAACCGTAATCTCGACACTTTTGAAGTCAATTTAAATACTAGCCGAGAACTGGCGACGTTGATTCCAACTGAATTCTTGAAAATATCCGAAAGCGGAATTTCTTCGGCAAAAGATGTGATCGAATTAGAAACTTTCGGATTTAAAGGATTCTTGATGGGTGAAAACTTTATGAAAACAGCAAATCCGGGAGAAGCTGCGAAAAGGTTTATTTCAGATTTAAACGCTCAATAATTTATTAAAATGAATAAAGAAATTTCTAAAGCATCTGCAGCAATCAAAATCTGTGGAATGACCGAAACCACTAATATAATTGAAGTTGCAAATTTGTTACCCGACTATATGGGATTCATTTTTCATGAAAAATCAAGTCGGAATTTTAAAGGAACAATTCCAAAACTGCCTTCGTCAATTAAGAAATCAGGCGTATTTGTGGCAGAAAAAATCGATGGTATTTTAGAAAAAATTGCTCTTCACGATCTGCAAGCGGTACAGTTGCACGGAGAAGAATCTGCTGAATTTTGCAAAGATTTGAGAAATCAACTGACTGCGAAAATTGAGATTATAAAAGTGTTCTCGGTTGGACACGATTTCGATTTTGAGATTTTAAAAGATTTCGAAAACTGCTGCGATTATTTTCTATTTGATACCAAAGGAAAACAAGCTGGAGGAAATGGATTTAGCTTCGATTGGGAAATTTTAGAAAAATATCCTTCTCAGAAACCATTCTTTTTAAGCGGCGGTATAGGATTAGAAGAAATTAACAAGGTTAAGAAATTACTAAAATCAGAATTACCCATCTACGGAATCGATTTTAATAGTAAACTCGAAAGGTCAGCTGGAATTAAAAATATAAAACTCTGTCAAGAAGTACTTGCAAGTTTTTAGAAACTACTAAATAAAAAGTTATGTCATATAATGTAAATGAAAAAGGATATTACGGAGATTTTGGAGGTGCCTTTATCCCCGAAATGTTGTACCCGAACGTGGAAGAATTAAGATCAAAATATTTAGAATTAACCGCCGATATCGAATTCCAAGCAGAATTTGATGCTTTGTTAAAGGATTATGTAGGCCGCCCTACTCCACTCTATTTTGCAGAAAATTTATCCAAGAAATACAATACAAAGATTTACTTAAAGAGAGAAGATCTTTGTCACACAGGAGCGCATAAAATCAATAATACAATTGGTCAAATTCTCTTAGCGAAACGACTTGGAAAAACCCGAATCATTGCCGAAACAGGCGCTGGACAGCACGGAGTTGCCACAGCTACAGTTTGTGCGCTTATGGGTTTGGAATGTATCGTATTTATGGGTGAAGTTGATATTAAACGTCAAGCACCAAATGTAGCGCGAATGAAAATGCTCGGTGCCGAAGTCAGACCCGCAACTTCTGGTTCAAAAACTCTCAAAGATGCCACAAATGAAGCAATTCGAGATTGGATTAATAATCCCGAGGATACTTATTACATTATTGGATCTGTGGTCGGACCGCATCCCTATCCTGATATGGTAGCACGTTTTCAAAGTGTAATCTCCAAAGAAATCAAAGCGCAACTTTTAGAAAAAGAGAATCGTGAAAATCCCGACTATATGATTGCCTGTGTTGGTGGCGGAAGCAATGCTGCAGGAGCTTATTATCATTATCTAGACAATTTAGACGTCAAAATAATCGCAGTTGAAGCCGCAGGTCTCGGAGTTGATTCTGGCGAAAGTGCCGCAACTTCAGCTTTGGGGAAAGTTGGAATTATTCACGGAAGTAAAACACTTTTAATGCAATCTGTCGATGGGCAAATTACCGAACCTTATTCCATTTCGGCAGGATTGGATTATCCTGGCGTTGGACCAATGCACGCCAATTTATTCGCCACTGGCAGGGCACAATTCATCTCAATTACCGATGCTCAAGCTATGGAAGCTGGACTGCAATTATCAAAAATGGAAGGAATTATCCCCGCAATCGAAAGTGCGCACGCTTTTGCGGCACTAGATCAGCTGACTTTTAAACCAAGCGATGTTGTAGTTATTAATCTTTCTGGACGTGGGGATAAAGACCTTAGTACTTATGTGGAGTATTTTGGGTTTTAGAGAAGTACGAAGTATGAATTACGAAGTACGAGGTATGAATTACGAAGTACGAGGTACGAATTACGAAGTACGAGGTATGAATTACGAAGTACGAGGTACGAATTACGAAGTACGAGGTACGAGGTATGAATTACGAAGTACGAGGTACGAGGTATGATTTACGAAGTACGAGGTACGAGGTGTGAATTATGAGGGACGAATTAGGTATTAGAATTTGGAATATATTATTTGAGTAATCTTAGATTAGTTATTTAAGTAGAATTAGGATTGAGTACGCTTACTTATGACTTTTTGGAGGAAATAGCTACTTTGACAAAAATTTTTACAAATTGTGTTTCAATCACGCAATTTCTACAATAAAAGCTTAGTTTTAATTAACAAAAAAATTAAATTCAAATAGTTGACAATCAATGACTTAAATATTTTGATGAGAGAAATAATGCTAAAGGGAACGAAAGTATTTGCCATTGATTGTTGGAAGCTTTGCAGCAAATTACCAAAAACTCGCGAATACAACGCATACGTAAATCAACTAATTCGATGTTCGAGTTCAGTTGCGGCCAATTATCGTGCATCACAAAGAGCAAAATCTGCTGCGGACTTTATTTATAAATTGAAAATAGTTGAAGAAGAAGCGGATGAGAGTCAATTCTTTCTAGAATTACTTACTGAATTCACCTCAGAAGAAATCCCATTTTTGCAGCTTGATTTAAAAAACTTATGTCAACAAGCCAATGAAATTGTTGCCATAATAGTATCATCTATAAAAACCGTTAAGCAAAGAAACCCCAAGTGATTTGAGAATAACGATATATGAATTACAAATTACTTGAAGTTTATTTCAGAACATAAAGTAAATTTTCCATATTGTCAGTCAATTTCAAAATTGCTATTCAAGCTTCTTCAACCATAAAATGAAACGACATTTATCTAATTTTATTTTTTTTAGTCCTATTAACTACATCATTAATCAATTATCGTAAATCAATTATCGTAAATCCTATCTCATAAGTAGTAAATCCTATAACAAACTTCACAAATCGTAAATCCAACTTCGTAAATCCAACTTCGTAAATCGTAAATCAATAATCGTAAATTATAAACAATGAACCGTATTAATAAAAAAATCTCTGAAAAAGAAAATCTTCTTTCTATATACTTCACTGCTGGTTATCCATCAAAAAATGACACCGTAAAAATCATTCAAACACTTGAAAAAAACGGCGTAGATATGATTGAAATCGGTCTTCCTTTCAGTGATCCGCTCGCAGATGGTCCGACCATACAAGCTAGTTCAACTCAAGCCTTACAAAACGGAATGACCACCGAAATCCTTTTCGAACAGCTAAAGGATATCAGAAAATCGGTCCATATTCCGCTATTGATAATGGGGTATTTTAATCCAATTCTTCAATTTGGTGTCGAAAAATTTTGCCAGAAATGTGCTGAAGTAGGAATTGATGGACTCATAATTCCCGATCTGCCTGTCGATATATTTGCTGAAGAGTATAAGAAAATCTTTGATAAGTACGGAATTATAAATATTTTCCTCATCACACCACAAACTTCTGACGAGCGTATTCAATTCATAGACAATGCTTCAGAAGGGTTTATTTACACAGTTAGTACGTCAAGCGTGACTGGTGCCAGTTCGGGATTTGGGAAATTACAGATTGATTATTTCAAAAGAATCGAAAATATGAAACTTAGAAACCCGCAAATTGTAGGATTCGGAATTTCTGATTTGGAAACTTTTAATCAAGCGACTCAATTTGCAAAAGGTGGAATAATCGGAAGTGCATTTATAAAATTTCTTACCGAAAATGGAGTCGAAGAAATTGGCGAATTTATACAGCAATTTAGAAAATAAAAGACTTAATTATCAATCTAGAAGAAAATTCCATCCACATAAAACCAAGATCCATCTTCAAAAATGAAGGTGGATTTCTCGTGGTGAACTTCATCGCCTAGCAAACCGTTCGAGTAATATGCTTTAAATTCCACTGTCGATGTAGTTGCCTCAATAATTTCCAATTTAAGCCATCTATTTGCTTTTGACCAACTGAGAATATCAGATTTCTTGTGAAGTTTACGTGTAGATTTGTGAGTAGTCTGCACTAAATAATCGGCTTCTTGAGTGCAATAAGCGCTATAACGTGAACGCATCAACTGCTCTGCCGATGTGGCATTTAGAGTCCCTATAATTAGTGGTTGACAACAGTTTGCAAATAAAACTAAGCTTCCGCAATAACAATTAGTCATCTAATTCAGATTTTTTTTGCTCGTTAAACTGCTTGGCAATCTGCTTCAATTTCTCTTTCCGAGAGACTTCAGCTTGTTTTGCTTTTTCTTGCGATTTATGCAATTTGTCGTTATGTTTCTTGATATTTCCTTCGTTATTGCGACTCATGAATTTTGTATATATCGTGCAAATATATGTTTTTTGCAAAAAATCAGTGATCTTTAGAATTATAAAATTTATTAATACAACCTACTTAGATTTTACTTTTAAATATCCTATATGAAAAACATCTTCTGCTCTTGGTTCAGTTAAAGCGGTAATTTTTAGTGAATACAGTTGCTTTGCTTGATCGCTTAAAAGATCGGCAACCTTATGCGCATCGTCAATATCTACTCCATATTTTTCATCAATGTGACTAACTGCACCTTTAAAATCAAATTCTTTATAAAAAGCAGACTCTTTTGCCGACTTTACGGCGGTTGATATATTGGACGCGACAGTTAGCATTTTGAAATGATATTCGTCAAAATTTCCTGCTTTATAACCACCAAGATTCAAAAAATATAAATTCAATTTACCACTATTCTCCTGACTTCTTTCCACCACTTCTATCAAATAATTGTCAACAACAGTAACTTCTCGCCAAGCATCAATATGAAATTTTCCCGCTGCTTCTGGCCAAAAAACTGCCAATTGAGCGCTCAGATCTTTTACTTTAGTGGCAACGCCAAAATATATATCGTGCTGCTCTGTCACACGACCCACAATATTGCAGCCCATCATTATCATAAATAACTTTAAACGCTTTGCCATAATACTCTAAAAAACAAATTTAAACCACGTAAGTCAGCTTTACTTGCCATCCATCTTCTCATTACAAATCTCGGGAATAAATGGCAAAAACAAGTTGAACGTTGCACCTTCTCCTTCTGAGCCGTTTGCAAATATAAAACCTTTATGATTATCAACTATTTTCTGCACAATTGTCAGTCCGATACCTGTGCCACTATATAGATTATTGTCATTAAGTCTCCGGAAAATTTCGAAAATCATTTCTTTATGTTCATTATTGAATCCAATTCCATTATCGCTGATTACTATATGAGAATAAGCAATTTTATTAGGTAGATTTCTAAAGATGATGGCACTGCTTTCTGCTATTTTACACGAAATTTTAATCTCCAGGACTTCATCATGCCTTTTAAATTTAACCGCATTCGAAATTAAATTTTGTAGCAACTGCCGAAATTGAAAAGGAATAACTGTTATAAAATCGGTTTCAGAAATAGAAATACGGATCTCATCTTGCTGCCAATTCTCTTTTAATTCTGAAATTACTTCGTCAATACAGAATCTAAAATCGATTTTTTCTAAGTTCCTTTCACTTTCAGTTGATCTCGAATGCGCAAGCAAATCATTAATCAGAGATTGCATTCTAACCGCCGAACTATGAATTCTTTCAAAATAATACTTTCCCTTTTCAGTTAAATTTTCAGACTCTTCTTCCTTGATTCTACTAGCAAAAATCTGAATTTTACGCAAAGGTTCTTGCAAATCATGGCTAGAAATAAAAGCAAATGTCTCCAAATCTCTATTTGCCTGCAACAGTTCAATTTCACGTTTTTCCTTTTCGACATTCTGAAAGGCAAGTTCGTTGTTGGCGATAATTAATTCAGCGGCACGATCTTCTTTTTCGGCATTCTGATAAGTCAATTCCTTATTTGCAATCAGCAATTCAGATGCACGATTTTCCTTTTCCTGATTTTGATAGGCAAGTTCTGCATTCGCAATCAGCAATTCGGCCGCACGATCCTCCTTTTCTTGATTCTGAAAAGCTAGTTCCTTATTCGCAGTATACAATTCCGAAGCTCTTATTTCTTTTTGCGTATTCTGGAAAGCAAGTTCTCTATTTGCAATAATTAATTCTGCAGCTCTATCTTCTTTTTCCTGATTTTGATAGGCAAGTTCTGCATTCGCAATAAGCAATTCTGCAGCGCGATCCTCTTTCTCTTGATTATGAAAAGCCAATTCTTTGTTTACCGCAGCAAGTTCAGCCGCACGCTTATTGCTCTTCGCTATTTGCAAAGCAAGTTCTTTATTTAGCTCAGCTACTTCCATAGAGTACATTTCTTAATTAATATTTCAAAAATAAACTCTTGCAATTTCTCTAGTTATAATGTATTTCTACAGATCGTTTGCAGTCAAAGGTACTTCAAATCATACCCATACTTTCTTTAAATAGGCGATTTTTCTTCAATTCAAGATTTTTTGTTAGGGCGAATCCCGAGCCACAATGACCATTGTTAAAATTGAACAAATCGGTGGCTCGGGCCGGGCTGTCCTCTACGTCTTTGCTGCACTAACTACCCCATTATGGTAGGAAATTTAATTTGGCAGCAAAGGATGTGCTTCGCCAATTTGCTTTGCTCGGGAAGGTCCAATCCCTTTCGCAAAAAATCCTGCCATTAAAGAAAATTTATAAATAAAAAAAATCTACTTAACAAAAGCTAAATAGATTTTTAATTGAAATTACGTTTTTTAGAATTATCTGGACATTTTTTTCTTTTCCATCATCTTTTTTCTTCTCAGCTCTCGCTTGGCGTCCTTTTTTGAATGATTCTGTTTTCTATCAGCTTTCATTGCGGCCAATTTTTGTGACTGCTCAGGAGTTAATATCTCTGCCATCTTTTCTTTATTAGTATGACGAAGTTCTCGCATTGCTGCCTTTTTGGAAGTTTCGTCAGCCGTAACATCGCTTTGTACTTTTGCGCGCTGCATTTTGGTTTCTTTTCGCATTTCGGCCATTCTTGCCTGCTGCTCTTCGGTTAGATCTAATTTTTCTGCAACTGTCGCAGAGCGCATCTCCATTCTCTGCTCTTTGGTAGTTTCTGATTTTTTATCTTGAGCAAATCCTGCCGTACTCAGCAAGACTCCTAACATAAAAACTGATAATTTAATTGGTTTCATAACTGTAAGTTTAAGATTTGATTTTTAGTGTTTCAATATATATGCCAAAAAATTAGATTGTCATAATTTAAAAAATTAATATAAAACTTTTGATAATAATAATCAAGTAGAACAACGAGCTTTTTTCAAAAATAGTAGAGATTAAAATTATTTTTTAACAAAATTAACCACGGAGACCTCTTGGCTAATTTCTACCTTGGCAACCCTGTAAGATCATACTCAAAAATAGAAGCAATATTTTTCATAATTTTGCTTAGAGGCCAATTAAAATTACTGTCACTTCATTAGTATCCAAACTCATTTTGATAAATTCGAAAAAAATAAAACAGAATCTCCAAAAAATATTGCAGAAATTGGCTGGAGTGCGGAATAAGTTTTCAAACGTTCAGTACTTGTCAATTGGCGAAAATTGTCTAACCGATAATGTCCTTGACCGTCATAATCTCAAAAGTTTTAGTACACCCTACTCGCACGGCAGGAGCAATCTTGATTACGCAATTGCATTAGAAAAAGAAAAATATGCAAGTCTACTAAATCCAGAATATCTATATTATGATTATGTTGGTGACACAAAAGTTGTCAGAAATAAGTACTATTCCATTTCCAATTCTATTTACAATCAACTCCATAAAAATGGTTTTGAATTTACGCATCATGACGTTTTAAATAATAATGCGCAGCGACAGAGTTATGAGCGAAAAATCACTAGAATGCTGTCTTTTAACAAAAAACAACATCTAAAATTTATCTACCATTATCGAAATAATGACGATATAGACATCAAAATACTGATCGAGAAAGCGTCAGAATTTTTGCGATATTATCAAAATAGACAAATCAAATGCGAATTTATATTTTTTACTCAGGAAATCGTCGCAGAAAAATCGGAAAGATCTATTACCAAAATTCACGATCAAAATAACGTCACAGGATTTAAATTAAAAACTTTGGAATTTTGGGCAGGCGATGACGAAGATGTACTTTGGGCAAGAAAAGATGACGATTTGTTTACTATAATGCTAACTGATATTAGATGATTACCATTAATATGAGGCAAATCGATCATTATTTTCTGATCGACCACGATAGTAAATAGTGTATTTTTGCAGCCACTGTACTTTTTCGATCGTCAGTTTGCTAACCTTGAATTGCATAACATTATGGATATCTTATTTTCGACAGCTTTTTTTCTACTTGTAGTATTTCTGATTACTCAATTTTTAGATTCTAAAAATAGTAAGACATTGATTATCCTTGCATCATTTGCAATACTTGTCGGAATCATTTCAATTATATATGTATCGTACTTCACAACTTCAACAAAAATTATAAATCCAGTTGAAATAACTGTCCAAAATTCTACCAATCAATCTTTAAAAATTTATGCGATCACATTTGACGCAGATTTGACGGACACAATTAATACAACAGTTCTTCTTGAAAAGGAACTTGCGGTTGCCAAAAAAACGACTTTTCTCATAGATAATAAAAATTTACAAAAGTTTTGGATAGTTGCAAAAAATGAGGCTAATGAAATTAAATTTTTAAAATCATCTAATAAGTTTTTGCCTAACCTTATTTTTAAAATAACCACTGATGAAAATATTGATAAAGCTGAAGCACAAACCGCTAGAGAATTAATTTTTGATAGAGACATCAAAATGCAAGTTCTACGCTTTGCTATTTGGTCTAATATTCTGTTAATAGCACTTCTTCTTTGGAGCATTTTTAAATTAAATAAAATTAGAAATAAAAATAAATCTACACTTAGCATATAAAATATGGAAAAAGTTGAAAGCTTTAAAATAATTGGTATTTCGGTGTCAACATCCAATCAGGATGGGCAAAATGCTCAAGATTTAGGAAATCTTTGGAGTCAATTCTTTTCCAACGATTTACTTGAAAAAATTCCAAATTCTATTTCAAAAGAAATTTTTTGTATTTACACAGATTATGAAAGTAACTTTAAAGGTAGTTACACTGCCATTTTAGGACGTAAAGTTTCGTCCTTTGATGCTATTCCCGAGGGTTTAATTTCTCGTGAGTTGCCAGCTGGGAATTTCATGAAATTTACTGCCAAAGGAATTATTCCTAATGCTGTAATAGATACTTGGGAAGAAATTTGGGCCGACGATCAACAACTAAAAAGAAAATACACCTATGATTTTGAGGTCTATGGAGAAAAATCCCAAAATGGAGAACTTTCGGAAGTAGACATATTTATTGCTATATAGTCTAATAATATAGTTATTAAAAAAAAATAGCCTCCTAAATTTTTAAGAGGCTATTCTTTTAATAAGTGTTATTATTGAAGTTTACTGCTTTTAAGTCAACAAACAAATCTATTGTAGCTATTTGCTTTTGAAGAAATCTGCTAGATTATTCACATTCAAAAAACCCTTCTTAAATAGTGCAAAATTGCAGTTAATCCCAGTTCTTTCTGCTTTTATTAGAAGAAAAATTAGATTCAAAAATTCTGTATTTAAATAATCCTACCACAATTGCTCCTCCAAAACCATTCCCTAACATAGTGATAAGCAGGAACGATAAATAATTACCGGTAGATACAGTTTCTGAATGCAAATAGGCACCAAATACTTCGAGATTACCTACTATACTGTGGTGAAATCCAGCAAATCCAATTGCTCCCGTTACCATTAAAATTATTAAAATGCGTGTCAATGCCTGATTTGTACTGTTGAGTAGCCACGTAAGAAGCCCCATAAGCCATCCTGCTGCAATTGCGCTAAGGAATAATGCCCACGGTTTATGATTTAAAATATGCATACCAACCGTGACCATTGTATCGGTATCAAATAGGCCAAGTTCTGGCGCTAGCGAACTAATAAAGATTACAAAGAAATTTCCACCTAAAACGTTCCCAACAATTACAACTCCCCATACTCGGAGAAGTTCAAAAACTGTTCTCTGACCATTAAGGACGGGAAGCGCTAAAACCGAAGTCTGTTCTGTAAAAAGAGCAGATTTTCCGAGTATAACTAATACAAATCCAAAGGGATAGACGAAAGCAAATAGTCGGTAAATTACTGGATCTGAAATTCTTCCTTGCAATAAAAAAAACAAGGCACAGACTAGCACATAACTAAATCCAATTTCGAGACCTGCAATGCAAGAACTTAGAAAGATGGCTTGTTTCTTCTTTTTAAATATCTCCTCACCTTCGTGAATAACACTGGTCAAAATTTCGGTATACTCCTTAGAATATACTGCTTCATTTGATTTTTTCTCCAACTCTTGTTGTTGCTCTGTCTGCGTTTTGTCCTCTTCTTTCATAAATCACTATCAAAAAATGTTTCGAATCTGGCTAGCAAGGTAAATATTTGCTTGATTAATAAAGGTAATTTATTTGAATAATTTTGAGTGTTGAATTTTTATTTTGCCAATTATTTCACTAAATATTAAAATCATTTCTTCAAAAAAAAATACCCTCCCAAAATTTTACTAAGTTAAATAAAACAATATTTAAACGAACCTTCTGTTAAGTTACTCAAGATCAGACGCTCTCCAATAACAGAATTTACTAGCTAATTATAGAAATTCTTCAATGTTTGATTCATTTAAATAGGACCAAATAATACAATAATATAGTTGTTGATTTATATCATGAGACGTCAATTAAGCTAGTTGATTTCTAATTTTTTTTAATTACTAAATGTTTATCAAGAAACTTATTATCTATATTCGCAGTTAAATTACATAGTTCTCTAACCACTATTTTTTCAATTGCTTTTATGAAACAAAAATTACTATTCTTCGTATTATTTTTAGCCGTAAGTGCGAACTCGTACGCTCAGTTTACCTTCCAAAAAGGATATTTTATAAACAACAATAATCAGAAAACAGAGTGCCTCATTTACGATATCGATTGGAAAAATAATCCAACAAATTTTGACTATAAAGTAAATGAAACTGCCGAAATACAATCTGAAAATATTGAAAATGTCTTAGAATTTGGTCTAGTTGACGGTGTGAAGTACCAACGTGCAACATTCGAAATTGACCGATCATCTGATGATGTAAAAAAAATGGGGAAGCAAAGAAATCCCAGCTTTAAAGAAGAAACTTTGTTTCTGAAGACAATGATAAATGGAAAAGCTTCTCTTTATTATTATAGAGACGGAAGTTTAAAACGTTATTTTGTCCAAAAAGATTCATCGCCAATTACACAACTTGTTTATAAACGCTACCAAACTGAAGCTGGAGGACTTGCTACAAATACATATTTTAAACAACAACTATTATCTGATTTTCAATGTAGTTCTATCAGTCAAAAGGACGTTGAATCGCTTGAATATGAACTAAAAGATTTACAGAAATTTATTCTAAAATTTAATGAATGTCAAAATTCGACTTCTCAAACTTTTAAAAGCAAACAAAAAAGAGATTTATTTAATCTTGCCATTAGACCTGGAGTAGATTTTAATAGTTTGAATGTCTATTTGCCGAAAAATGATCGCCGAAATGTGGATTTTGGTAAGCAAACAAATTTTAGAGTTGGACTTGAAGCTGAATACATAATCCCGTACCATAACAATAAATGGAGTATCGTTTTAGAGCCTACTTATCAGTCGTATAGAAGTGAAAAAACCTACGAGGCTTCTGGAATTAATGATGGTATCCTTACAGCAAAAATTGATTATAGTTCTATTGAACTTCCAATCGGTATTAGACACACATTCTTTGTAGCCGAATCTTCAAAAATCTTTCTAAATGCTCAGTATGTACTAAATCTTGATCTTAGTCCATCGCTGAATTACTACCGATCTGATGGAACTGATTTCGATCAATTAGATATGAATTCTGGAAAAAATTTCGCTTTTGGTGCTGGTTTCAAGTTTCAGGAAAAATATATTATTGAATTTAGATATCAAACCGACCGATTTGTGTTGGAAAATTATCCTACCTGGAGCGCAGATTACAAAACAATGTCTGTAATTATTGGTTACAACTTTATGTAAACTTAAACGGTAATTGTCTTCAAAAGTAATTTCGTAAGTAGTAAAACCTAAAATCCCCATTTCGACACAAACGAAATGGGGATTTTTATCAAAAGTAAATTCAATATTATTTAAAAGCGCGATCGTATTGAGTTGGACAATCTACCTCTTCTCGAAGTTCTTTTGCTGCTTGCAACGGAAAGTAAGGATTGCGTAAAAGCTCTCGACCCAGAACGATAAAGTCTGCATTATCATTGACCAAAATCGTTTCTGCTTGTGCTGCGGTTGTGATCATTCCTACACTTGCAACGTGAATTTTATCTTTTAAAGCTTTTTTGATATCGGCCGCCAATGGCACTTGATAGCCTGGTCCAACTGGGATTTTGGCATCTGCCACCACTGCCCCACTCGAAACATCAACTATATCCACACAAGCATTTGCAAGCTTTTCGGAAAGCCACACTGAATCATCACTTTTCCAACCATCATCTCTCCAATCTGTTGCCGAAATTCTCACCGAAATTGGCAGGTCTGTAGGCCAAACTTTCTGCACGCTTTCTATAATTTCCATCAAAAATCGAGCTCTATTTTCGCGACTTCCACCGTATTGATCGTCCCTTTTATTGGTTAAAGGCGACAAAAATTCGTTGATCAGATATCCGTGGGCACCATGAAGTTCAATCATTTCAAACCCAGCTTTGTGCGCTCTTGCGGCAGCATCCTGAAACGATTGTTTAATCGCTTCAATATCATCAATAGTCATCTCGCGTGGTACCGCGAATTTATCCGAAAAAGCGATTGCCGAAGGTGCGATCATTTCCCAACCACCTTCTCCTTCGGCGAGATTTTTACTTTCACTCCCAAAGGCCCAAGTGCTCGCTTTTCGACCAGCGTGAGCCAATTGTATTGCAGGAATACTGCCGTTATCTTTGACAAATTGGGTAATTCGGCTCAACATTTCAATGTGCTCATCTTTGTAAATTCCCAAATCGCCGGTGCTAATTCGACCGTCCGCTCGTACTGCCGATGCTTCAAAAATTACGGTACCAGCGCCACCCATCGCTCGCGTTCCGTAGTGTACAAAGTGCCAGTCGGTAGCAAATCCATCCTCGCAGGAATACATACACATCGGCGACATTACGATTCGATTTTTAAATTTTATTGATTTTATAGATATGGGACTGAATAATTTTGACATAGTTAAATACTTTTAAATTGCGTACAAGCAAATTTCGCGCAATTTATCTAAACTAAAAATAATCAGTAGTTAAATCCTTGTCAAAATTAGCATTAGCAGATTTTTTTGGGCGCAACCCGTCGCCAGAATGACTTGCTTACCATAGAAATAAGAGCTGGCTCGGGTCGGGTCGTCCACTGTATCTTTGCTGCCAGAATATTTAATTTTCAAATAAGAAAATTTTAGTTGGCAGCAAAGGATGCCGCTCCCACCCCTTGCGCAATTGAATCAAAAAGATTAAAATAATCTAAAAAATCGAAATGAACGGAAGAGATTAAAAAATTTAAAGATTTAAAGATTTAAAGATTTAAAAATTCCAAGAATTATAATAATTGAATAATCTAAAAAGATCCAATGCTGAAAAGCACGGCCAAAAGTTTAAAAAAGTGCCTCAAATTTCTTAAACTTGTAGAACCAAATAAATCTAACTTCCGCGGATTGATAGAATGTTTCAAAAGTTAAAAAATGATGACAAAATGAATTTGACAAAGGAACAAGCAGCGATTATAAATTCCACAGAAAATATCAAAATAAATGCAGTTGCGGGTTCGGGCAAAACCACAACTATTATTGAGTATGCTCGAACTCGTTCAACAAGTGCAAAAATTCTCTATCTCGCTTTTAATAAATCGGTAAAGTTAGATGCGATCAAAAAATTCGTCGATAAAGGACTTGATAACGTTACTGTAGAAACCGCTCATTCTCTCGCGTACAAGCATATTGTGTACGGCAGCAGATACAAAATAAGTCCGCAGGGATATAAAACAAACGAAATTGCCGAAATTTTAAATCTACAAGGCAACGGAGAAAAACATACCGAATATGTGATTGCAAATCACATCAGTAAGTTTCTGAGTTATTTTTGCAATAGCGACAAAAAGAAAGTCCAAGATCTTAATTATTTAGATACAGTAACCGACGAAAAAGCAATAAAATTTGTCAAAACTTTTTACAACTATATCGAAAAGCAATCACGAATTTTTTTGGCTAAAATGAATTCGGGCGAAATTGACATAACCCACGATTTTTACTTAAAGAAGTTTCAGCTCTCGGATGTGCAGCTACAATACGACTATATTTTATTTGACGAAGGACAGGATGCATCTCCAGCAATGCTTGATGTATTTCTCAATCAGAAAGCTACCAAGGTAATTGTAGGCGATACACATCAGCAAATTTATTCTTGGCGATTTGCCGTAAATTCATTAGAAAAAGCGACTTTTAAAACTTTTAATCTTTCTACAAGTTTTCGATTCAGCCAAGATATTGCCGATCTTGCGATGAATATTTTAGAAAATAAAATCGACTTTGTAGCACAAGATATTCTTCCAATTACTGGCAAAGGGACTACTTCTGCAACAAAATCAAAAGCAATTCTGGCGAGAACAAATTTGGGTCTTTTGCTAAAAGCGATTGAATATGTTACCGAAAAAAAGAAAATTAAGCAAATTTATTTCGAAGGAAATATCAATTCCTACACTTATGCTGATGACGGTACTTCTTTATACGATGTTTTAAATTTATACAATTCAAAAAATCATCTGATACGTGACAATTTGATCAAAGGAATGTTGAATCTCGAAGAATTGGAAGATTATATTGAGAAAACCGAAGATGTACAATTGGGAATGATGGTGGAAATTATTCGCGAGTACGGAAATAAAATTCCCGACATCATCAAACTTATCAAAGAGAAACACATTACCGATGGCGAGCGCGAAAATGCCGAAATGATATTTTCGACCGTTCACAGATGCAAAGGAATGGAATACGATACAGTGCAACTGGTTAATGACTTTATTTCTGTAGAAAAACTAGAAAAATTGAAGAAAAATTTTAGGAAGGAAGAGATTAATTTGCAGAAGATTAATGAAGAAATTAATCTACTTTACGTTGCAGTAACAAGGACGAAAAACAGCATTCATATTCCAGAAAGTTTAGTCGACGAGGATTTCCCTATTTCTAGTCAAATTCATTTATTGAAAAGTATCTCGGCCGATGACCAAAAAATGATTAAACAATTACGAAGAGAAAAAGCAAGTAACACAACAGAAAAGGCATATTCTCTGGATGCTATTCGGCTAGTTCATAAAGGCGCTTACAATCCGTGGACGGCTGAACTTGACAACGAATTGACTGTACTTTTTTGCGAGGGAATGCACGAAAAAGATATTGCGACCCACTTTGGCCGAACTCGCGGAGCTATAAAATCTAGGATTAAAAAACTTGAATTGGCGGAGCTTTATAATTAATTAACCAAGAGCAGGAAGTAACTTGAATTGGATAATTTCGAATTAATTATTTTCTAAGCCTAAACAAATACAAAATAAAATGATAAAAATTGACGACAAGAAAATTAATGAAATAGCACAAAATCTTGATTGTGGAATGAACTGCTATCTCAACATTAAAACTGGAGAATTGATTGATTTACCAGAGAATTATGAAGACATTGACGAAGAAGATGCGATCGAAATGTTTGGGGATATTTTAGAAAAAATTGAAGATCCCGACTTTAAGAAAATCCCTGTTATAGAGTCTTACGAGAGTTTTCAGATAATGAAAAGCTTTTTAGATAAGGTCGAGAACAAAACTTTCTATGCAAAACTGCAATCTGCATTAGATGGCAAAAAGCCTTTTGCAAATTTTAAAAATGTCATTGATAATTCAGAATTTAGAGAAAATTGGTTTGCACACAAACAGGAAGAATTGGAAACGTATGTGCGTGAACAGATTCGGTTTTATGAAGAAAATTGAATG
This sequence comes from Flavobacterium ardleyense, assembly GCF_033547075.1. NCBI lineage: Bacteria > Pseudomonadati > Bacteroidota > Flavobacteriia > Flavobacteriales > Flavobacteriaceae > Flavobacterium > Flavobacterium ardleyense. The sequence continues at coordinate 2,607,393 of NZ_CP137891.1, forward strand.
ATTAAAAGATTGATAGATTGCGAGCACAATAGTGTAAAAATAATTAAAAAGAAATTAATAAAAACAAAAAATGATCGGTCAGCACCTGGTAGTAAATTATGAAAGATACGCTTGTAAATTGTAAGCGATACTGGGTCTTAAACCGTAAATTTTTGCCGCAACCCAAGCAGCTTCTGTTGATAAAGTTTTCAATTTGCCCCGAAAACTTATATCAGGAAAAGGGGCTGGTGCTCGCTCCGATCATTCCGCCTTTCGGCTAATCTACTAGGAAAGTAAGCCAATTTATTTCTTGAACTTTACTGTCAATCTCTCTAAAAGCTCTTCCCGCTTGATCAATTTCTATTTGCAGTTTCTCGATATTAATTGTCGTTTTCAGATTGCTATCGCCAGTATTAAATATTTGTGCGGAGCGTCTAATATTGCGAAGTTTTTCTGAAACTAATTTTAAAGAATCACGTTTTGCAAGCGCTTCCATCAGTAAACCTTCACCTTCCACAATTGTCACGTTATTGGTTTTATTGATTCTTATAATTAAAATTTCCAAATCCTGAATGGTTTTTCTAAGTTGCGCAAGCAATTTATCCGGATCTTCTTGTGGAAGCCTATCATCAGAAACAATTAGGACAGGCATAATTCTATTTTGCAGATGCTCTATTTTTTTTATCAAATCAGCTCTCAATAAAAGTCCTTCCGCAAGCTTCATATTCTTATTATTCTGTTCTTCTGACATTTATTTTATGTTTATAATGGGCTAATTACCTTCAATTCGAATTTACTAAATAATTACGAAATAGAAAACTTAAACCGTCTTGAAATTATTACTTTAATGATAATACGATTTCTTTGGGCGCATCCCGTCGCCAGAAGGTATTGTGAAAAGTTAGATATGAGATGTGGCTCGGGTCGGGTCGTCCGCTATATCTTTGCTGCCTAAATGAACCGTTTAAGTTTGAAATTTTCGTTTGGCAGCAAAGGATGTGCTTCGCCAGTTCGCTTTGCTCGGCTCTTTCCCAACCGTTGCGCGAAGGAATCTAAAAATACAAGAAATCTAAAAAATCGAAATGATCTAAAATACCAAAATGAACAGAAAAGATTAATAGATTGAAAGATTTCTACAACATCTTAAACCGGCGCTGCGATTTCCATCAAATATGCCGCAAGCAACGCACCATAAGTTCCGAGGACATAGCCAAAAACAGCAAGCAAAACTCCAACACTCGCCAATGATGGATGAAAAGCCGAAGCGACGATTGGTGCCGAAGCTGCTCCGCCGATATTGGCTTTACTTCCCACGGCAAGAAAGAAATATGGTGCTCTTATTAATTTGGCAACAATTACCAACAATAAGACGTGAATTGCCATCCAAATAAGTCCTACGATTAACAATCCTGGATTGCTCATTACAGATCCCAAATCCATTTTCATTCCGATAGAAGCTACTAAAATATAAATAAAGACACTTCCTATCTTGCTTGCTCCCGCACCTTCGTAGGTCTTAAGCTTGGTAAAAGAAAATGCGATTCCCAAAGCAGTCGCGATACTTACCATCCAAAAGAATCTATCTCCAAAGGTAGATGCAAAACTTGTAGGATCGTTTACAACATCAAAATTGGCTTTTAATAGTTCCGAAAGTGAGTTACTTCCCCAATGCGCTAATCCCACTGCCGAGAATGCGATTCCCAGAATAATCATCAAATCGGTTAAGCTTGGATTTCTAGTTACATTGTCAGAATAGGCGGTCATTTTATCCTTTAGTTCGTCAATGGACGAACTGTCCGCTTTAAGCCATTTGTCGATTTTTTCTTTTCTGCCAATTCCGAAAAGTAAAACTGCCATCCAGATATTTGCAACTACAATATCGACCAAAACCATTGCGCCGTACTTCTCCTGATTGTATTTGAAAACTTCAAGCATTGCCGCTTGATTCGCTCCTCCTCCAATCCAACTTCCTGCAACAGTCGAAAGTCCGCGCCACACTGCGTCAAAACCTGCACCGCCAACAGTTTCGGGTGAGAATATCGAAACTATCAAAACGGCAAGTGGCGCTCCAATTATAACTCCAACTGTTCCAGTAAAGAACATAATTAATGCTTTTGGACCGAGTTTAAACATTGCTTTTAAGTCAATACTTAAAGTCATCAAGACCAAAGCCGCAGGAAGCAAATATCGGCTCGCGACAAAATATATAGAAGATTTTTTGGTAACAACTTCGCCAGTTTCGGTGATTTCGCTCCATTCTGGCGAAATAATATTCAGCGAACTGAAAATAGATGGTAGTAAATAACACATCAATAGTGATGGAAAAATAACATAGAACTTTTTCCAAAAGCCACCTTTTATATTACTTGTATAAAATACAAACGCCAATAACAGCATTAAAAGTCCAAAAACAATGGTATCGTCAGTAATAAAAGGGGCGTTATTCATCTATTTTATTTTGGGCGCAAAATAGGACAATTTTTTTAGTGGTGAGGGTTGTAGTTGTGGAAAGTTTGGAAAAAGACTTTACAACTATATAGAAAACTTCATTAGTTTTCAAACTGTCTAAGCCTATAGAAGAGGAAATAAAATTAATATCGCTTGCGAAGACGTCAATATTTAGAGATAATTTGATCAAAATAAAAGTATTTTAAACTAAAAAAAAACTGCCGCCAGAAATAATTCTCCATTAGCAGTTTATTACCAAAATTTTGTAATCTCCAATTTGCCTACATCTTCTTAATATTGTTTACCACGCCTCCATCGACTATAATATCTGTTCCGGTGATGAAGCGAGCTTTGTCGCTGACTAAGAAATAAACAACATCAGCAATGTCTTCTGGTTGTCCGTTTCTACCAAGTGGTGTGGCTTTTTTGATCATTTCCATTCTTTCAGGATGTTCTTCGGCGGCTTTAAGTCCCATTGGAGTTTCGATTACTCCGGGTGAAACGGCGACGATTCTTGCGCCTTTGCTTCCCCATTTGTTGGCATGCTTCTGAGTTAGTAAAATCGTTCCGCGTTTTGCGAAATTGTAAAGCATATCCGAACTGCCATCAATAAACTTTTTAATGGTTTCGAATGATCCTTGCGCTTGCGGATTGCTCAGTGCTTCGTCGTAGTTTTCACTCGGCGGAACCGTGTGTCCCATCATTGACGATAGAATCACAGCAACTGATCCTTGGGTGGCTAATTCGTAAAAGGCATCAATCAAAACCTCGGGCGCGACTAAGTCGATGTCGTAAATTTTTTGAAGATCTTTCATTGTTCCGCTGACTCCTGCGGTGTGGATTAATGCTTTGAAAGTGCCGTTGTCTGACACGAACTTGGTCAGCTTCTCAATATCTTCTTTGCTGGTAATGTCGCAAGCGATTCCGATGGCGGTGATTCCCTCTTTTTTAAGATCTTCGATGGCGCGGTCGACGTCTTTTTGGGAATAATCAGTTAGAATAAGATGTTCGTCTTTAAATGCTTTTGCACAAGCTGTTCCGATTCCGCCGGCTCCGCCGGTAATTACTATCGACTGTTTTTGAGTTGCCATATAATTGAATTTTTAATTTTAGACTTTGAAATTTATCTTACAAAAGGTACAAAGATTTTCTGGTTTTTTCAACTTTTAAAAACGATAGTTCTTCGAAAAAGTTTGATTTTCTCTTCCCGGCAAAAGTCTTGAATCTTAGCAGAGTCTCGCGGCAGGGATGGGAACGCCATCCTTTGCTGCTTAACGAAAAAGCTGAAAATTTACTCAAAAATTTCTAGCAGCAAAGATACAGTGGACAGCCCGGTGATGCCGGTAGGAACGCTCCGGCAGCAGCCGCCCAAAAGAAAAAAAACACCAATTGAAAGGGTCAGTTTTATTCAAAAAAAAAAGCCTCACATACGTGAAGCTTTCTATATTTATGAGTCGAAATTGACTAGAATGCAACGTTCCATCTAGGAAGTCTGTCGTTTTCGTCCAAGAAATTTTGCAGAATTTGTGCTTCTACAAAAGTTGGAATTTGCTTGTCTGTGTCATTAAAAGTTTCATACCAAGTAACCTCAAGTCTATCGATATTTTCCTTTTTCATCTGTGCAGGCCAAGAATATTTACGACCTGTTTTGGCAAATTGATGACCATTTACGATTTTGTCGTAAAGACCGCCATTTTTGATTTTTAGGGTTCCGTCATTTTGTACTGTTCCAGTAGACCCAACCATTACAACTTCGGCTCCGTCCTCTGAAACTGCTGTTACAACAAATACTCCGCTACCGCTTTCAGGTGCATTGCAAACCTCTTCTAAACTACCATCGGCAGTAAGTGAAAATGATTCTGTTTTAAACTTCTCTAATTCTTTGTACATATAGGATATAATTGCTCAAACAATAGTTGACCACAGAAATGTGGACTTATATTGCTTAAATTCGGTGCAAAAGTAAGGTTTGTAAAGGCGTTTTCCGAATTTATTGTGAGAAAATTTGGGGATGTATTTCACTGAGGTAAATTAATTATTGGATTTATGATGAAATTTGAGGTTTTGTATAACTAATTCAACCAACTGCTTACCTGAAATTTTCGATGTCTATAATTATTGTTCGTCCTAATTCCATATTTACTATTGCAGAATCAAGTCGTTTCTCGTTCGCTCGACTTGACATCTCATAATTTGTTGCCATCCAAGAATTATATTCCTTGAGTGATATAATAACTATTCCGTCTCCCTCTTTTGATGTAATTGTAATTGGTTCGATACTTTTAATTACATCCTCAAAATGCAACTCTGTATTTCTCTTGAATTCAGCAAGTTTTAAAGTTTTCATAATAGCCTGATTTTGAATAAAATTAACCAGAATTGTTGAACTTTCAACTATTTTAAAGGTTATTTAAAACAGAGAAGCCACCTCAATTGAGATGGCTTCCTATATATAGTTGTTTTGGGAAAGACTATCCTAAAACTTCTTTCACTTTTTTTCCAATTTCTGCTGGAGAATCTACAACGTGGATTCCACATTCTCTCATAATGCGTTTTTTAGCTTCGGCAGTATCATCTTCACCTCCAACGATTGCACCTGCGTGACCCATTGTTCTACCTTTTGGTGCAGTTTCACCAGCGATAAAACCAATTACTGGTTTGCGGTTACCATCTTCTTTGATCCATTTTGCAGCATCAGCTTCTAGTTGACCACCAATTTCACCAATCATTACGATACAGTTGGTTTCTGGATCATTCATCAAAAGCATCACTGCTTCTTTTGTAGTTGTTCCGATAATTGGATCTCCACCAATACCAATTGCAGTAGTGATTCCCAATCCTTGTTTTACAACTTGATCAGCAGCTTCGTATGTTAATGTTCCTGATTTAGAAACGATTCCAACAGTTCCTTTTTTGAAAACAAAACCTGGCATAATACCTACTTTCGCTTCTCCTGGAGTAATGATACCTGGACAGTTTGGTCCTACAAGTGTACAAGGTTTGTTCTCGATGTATGCAGCTACTTTGATCATATCTGCGACTGGAATACCTTCTGTAATTGTAATAATAACTTTGATTCCTGCATCTGCAGCTTCCATAATAGCATCAGCAGCAAAAGCTGGCGGTACAAAAATGATTGTAGTGTCAGCCTGAACTTGGTCTACAGCATCTTTTACAGTATTAAAAACTGGACGGTCTAAGTGCGTAGATCCACCTTTTCCTGGAGTTACACCACCTACTACATTTGTTCCGTACTCAATCATTTGTTCAGCGTGGAAAGTTCCTTCGCTACCTGTAAATCCTTGTACTATTATTTTCGAATCTTTATTAACTAAAACACTCATACTATATCTTTTAAATTGTTTTTTAAAATGGTGTTGCAAAAATAGGTTTTTAGGGGCAATATTTATAGTAAAATCATAAAAAAATGTAGCCTACAACTTATTCAAGTCTTTTAATATTCTCTTTCATGTAAGGATACTGATAGATTACAAATTCTGCTTCTGAATTTGGATATTTTTTGTCCCCATATTTTTGAATTTTTATGTAAACCCTTTCTTCGGGATATAGGGCAACATTCATTGCCTTCATTGCCCAATCATCTACAGAAATGCTCCCTTTTGAATCGCAGTAATGCTTGTTTTTCGAAAGGTATTCATTGAGATCATCGTCTATTCTAGTTTCATCAATACAAATTCTAAAGCTAGTTAACTTCCCCGAATAGAGATTAAAGGAGAGGTAATTATCATATAATCCAAAAAAGGATACTAGTGGTAAAATGGCAATTACTGCAAACGGGATTTTGTTAGATCCGCTCACAAGATTTCTAAATGAAATTATAGTGTTGTTGTGGTAAAATAAAATTATCAAATATAGTATCATCAGCACATTCCAAGGCCAAACAATTGAAATGTAGTTAATTCCTAATGGAGAAAGAAAAATTAGAATAAATATGTGCATTGCAATCAATAGAAGTGCGTAACGTTGTTTGTTTTTTACAAATAACAAACCTAATGCAGCAAGAATTTCAAAGATTGGCAGGGCTAAACCAGCATAGTGAACTACGATATTCTGAATTTGATTTGGTTCGAAACCACAAAATCTAATCTGGATCATTTTCTCCCAAACGGTTTACAGAAAACCACCGTTCAATTTGTGTAGACCACTAAAGAAGTATGTCGCAATTATCAAAAATGAAAAATAGTTGAGAAACTGCTTTGGATTTTTATTATAAAAGAAAAAGAAAATGAATGTTAGCAAATATTGATATTCCCAAGGTTGCCAGCGACTTTGATCTAAAAGGCAAGAGGAGAATTCAACCGCAGTTGTGGCTACTAGAATTACTTTCGACTTTGGAAAAATTCCTACCAAAGCAATTCCACTTAAGGCGATAAAGAATAAGGCCAAATGGACCGAATTCGGAATATTCTCTAGAAATTCAAACGGAGGAATAACAGGGAAAAGTCTGTCAGTATGCCAGACTTTATAAGAAAATAGTTTTGTAAAAATCCAAAAAGCGGACGTGATTCTGATAATCAAAATCGTTGTCGAATCTTCCGATTTAAGTTGAAACATAATTACAATATGGTTAAATTATGCTTGCAAAAAGTATTTACGACAGTTGACTCATCTGATAGCACTTAAACAGCTTTCCGTCTTTTAACTCCCAGACAACCATAAAATGTGCAAGCAACATTTCCTCATTAGGATTCTCAATTGTCGAAACATATTGCGAATATCGGACAGCAACCTTTTGGTTTTCGGCAACAATATGACCAATCTCAATACGAGAACTTGGATAAGCTTTAGACAACTCGTCAGACAGAGCAATCATCTCCATCCTATTCATCATAACCAGTCCCTTGCTGCTCTGCCACTCGAGACTTGCATCTGCATGAAGCAAAGTGTCTAGTGCCTTACTATTAATAATCGCATCTGATTTGTATAAACTTTCAACAATTTTTCTAGCGCTCATAATTTTTTAATTTGTTTATAATCTCCGGCAATTTTTTAATATTTGCCAATTGCTTTAGTTTCTCCCTAGATTCTTCTATTGGAGTTCCAAAATAACTTTTGCCACCTGCAATAGATTTGGTTACGCCTGTTTGTCCCATCACCACAGCTTTTGTGCCGATAGTAATGCCACTCGTAGTACCTACTTGTCCCCACAGAGTCACCTCATCTTCTATAATAACACAGCCGGCAATACCTGTCTGAGAAGCGATAAGGCATTTTTTACCGATAATAGTGTCATGACCAACGTGCACCTGATTGTCAATTTTAGTTCCCCAACCAACAGTAGTATCTCCAGTAACGCCTCTATCAATTGTGCAAAGTGCACCAATATCGACATTATCTTCTATAATTACACGACCACAGGAAATAAGTTGATCAAAACCACTTTCTCTCTTTTTGTAATAAAATGCATCCGCTCCCAAAACAGAGCCGGCGTGTATTTTTACATTATTACCAATAATAGTATTATCATAAAGCACTACATTGCTATGAATAAGACAGTTATCGCCAATTTTAACATTATTTCCAACAATTACATTTGGTTGCAAAATTGTCCCTTCTCCAATCGTTGCCGATGGCGAAATGCTCGAATGCGAAGGATTAAAAGGACTAAAATGCTTTATAATTTTATTAAAATCTCTAAAAGGATCATCCGAAATTAAAAGTGCTTTTCCTTCAGGACATTCCACTTCTTTATTGATTAAAACAATCGTTGCAGCAGATTGCAAGGCTTTATCGTAATATTTTGGATGATCTACAAAAACAATATCCCCAGGAGTAACGACGTGAATTTCATTTAAACCGTAAACTGGAAAATTTTCATCTCCTACGAATTTGGCGTCTATTAAAGCAGCAATTTCTGCTAGTGGATATTTTTCTGTAAACTTCATTATATTTTTTTAGTGCGCTTTCGCGAAATGTAGAATGGTATAATTACGATTTAACGCGTTCCATATAAGAACCTGATGTTGTATCGATTTTAATTTTGTCTCCTTCATTAATAAACAAAGGTACATTTACTGAAGCTCCAGTTTCAACTTTTGCAGGTTTCATAGCATTTGTTGCCGTGTTTCCTTTCATTCCTGGCTCTGTATAGGTTACTTCAAGAACAACCGAAGCTGGCATATCTACAGAAAGAGGCAGTTCAGTTTCCGCATTAATCTGCACCATTACATTTTCTCCTTCTTTTAATAAATCTGGAGCGTCAAGGATTGCTTTGTTTAAAATGATTTGCTCATATGTTTCTACGTGCATAAAGTTGAAATCATCGCCCTCTGCATATAAAAATTGGAACTTATGTGTTTCTACACGTACTTCGTCAATTTTATGTCCTGCCGAGAAAGTGTTTTCTAAAACTCTTCCCGTGGTAAGACTACGCATCTTTGTACGAACGAAAGCTGGTCCTTTTCCTGGTTTTACGTGAAGGAATTCGATAATTTTATAAATATCGTTATTAAATTTTATGCATAATCCGTTGCGAATATCTGAAGTACTTGCCATTTGATGGTGTATTATTTAAAAGTTATTATTTTTGTATTGTGATTTTTAGTTGCTTCCGGTATATCCTTTCATCACGCCTCGGGATGAATTGCGAATAAACAATATAATTTCGTCACGTTCTGGAGTCGCTTCCATTTCAGCTTCAATTATTCCTAAAGCTTGAGTCGTATTGTAATTTTTCTGATAAAGGATTCGGTAGATCTCTTGTATTTCGCGAATTTTCTGGGCTTCAAAACCTCTTCTTCTAAGTCCTACCGAATTTATTCCAACGTAAGATAAAGGTTCTTTTGCAGCTTTGGTAAATGGAGGTACATCTTTACGAAGCAACGAGCCACCAGAAATCATTGCATGTGCTCCAATATTTATAAATTGATGTACTGCAGATAATCCACCGATAATAGCATAGTTTCCTACACTGACGTGACCACCAAGTAAAACACCATTTACAATAATAACATTGTCACCTATCTGACAATCATGTGCAATGTGTGCAGTAGCCATCACTAGACAATTATTACCTATCACCGTTTGGCCAGAAGCAATTGTGCCTCTATTTATAGTTACACATTCTCTTATAGTTGTATTGTCTCCAATGATGGCAAGTGAATCCTCTCCACCAAATTTAAGATCTTGCGGAACGGCAGAAATTACAGCGCCTGGAAAGATGTTGCAATTTTTACCAATTCTAGCCCCTTCCATTATAGTAACATTTGATCCAATCCACGTTCCATCACCAATTATAACATTATTATGTATTGTTGTAAAAGGTTCGATGACCACATTTTTGGCAATCTTTGCGCCTGGATGTACATATGCGAGTGGTTGATTCATAATCTGAATTTAATTTTTAATTTACTCTGGCAATTTGAGCCATCAATTCTGCTTCCGCAACTAATTTACCATTCGCGTAAGCGTTCGCTTGCATATGACAGATACCGCGACGAATCGGCGAAATAAGATCACATTTAAATATTAATGTATCTCCTGGTAATACTTTCTGTTTGAACTTAACATTGTCTATTTTCATAAAATAGGTTAAGTAATTTTCGGGGTCAGGAACAGAACTTAAAATTAAAATTCCTCCTGTTTGAGCCATCGCTTCAACTATAATAACTCCAGGCATCACCGGTGCTCCAGGAAAATGACCAATGAAGAATGACTCGTTCATGGTTACATTTTTTAACCCTACCACATGCGTTGCCGACATCTCAATTATTCTATCAATAAATAAAAATGGAGGTCGGTGCGGCAAAATACTCATAATTTTATGAATATCCATTAAAGGCTCTTGATTCAAATCAAAGGCAGGCACTTGATTGCGCTGCTCTAATTTAATTATCTTCGAAAGTTTTTTTGCAAATTGCGTATTAATATTATGACCTGGTTTATTTGCTATAACTTTTCCTTTGAGTCGAATTCCCACCAAAGCCAAATCGCCAATCACGTCAAGTAATTTGTGTCTTGCAGCTTCGTTAGGATAATGTAAAGTAAGATTGTCAAGAATACCATTTGGCTTTACCGAAATATGTTCTTTACCAAAGGCTTTTTTCAAATTCTCCATTGTCGAATCTGAAATTTCTTTGTCTACATATACAATTGCATTGTTGAGATCGCCACCTTTTATAAGTCCATTATCCAACAAAGATTCTAATTCGTGTAAAAAACTAAAAGTTCTTGCATTTGCAATTTCTTCCTTAAAGTCGTCAATACTCTTAAGAGTGGCATTTTGAGTTCCTAATACTTTAGTTCCAAAATCGACCATTGCCGTTACTTGATAGTCATCAGAAGGCATAATTAGAATTTCGCTTCCTGTCGTTTCATCTGTAAAATTGATTACTTCCTTAACAACATAATATTTGCGTTCGGCATTTTGCTCTTCAATTCCTGCTTGCTCAAGTGCTTTGACAAAATACTTAGAAGAACCATCCATAATTGGGGGCTCTGATTCATTTAATTCAATTATAATGTTATCAATGTCACAACCTACACAAGCTGCAAGTACATGTTCTGAAGTTTGGATTTTTACCCCCAATTTTTCCAGATTTGTCCCTCGCTGCGTGTTGACTACGTAATTAACATCGGCTTCAATTACGGGCGAACCTTCCAGATCAACCCTTACAAAGGTGTAGCCATTGTTCACAGGCGCCGGTTTTAATGTCATAGTGACTTCCTTTCCAGTATGCAGACCTACTCCCTTGAGAGTAACTTCCTGCTTTATGGTTTTTTGTTTAACCATTATAATCGTCTTTTTTAATTATTTGTTTTTTTAATTCGTCAATATCATTAATAATTTTTGGTAAATTTCTGAAATGCACATACGATTTACTAAAGTCATTGTATCCAAATGATGGTGACCCCTGTACAATCTCGCCATCTCCGAGGCTTTTTCCAACACCTGCTTGTGCTTGAATGCGTACATTATTACCAATTGTAATATGACCCACGATCCCAACTTGACCTCCAATCATACAATTTTTGCCGATTTTGGTCGATCCAGCAACTCCCGTCTGACTTGCAATTACAGTATTTTCTCCAATTTCGACATTATGAGCAATCTGAATCTGATTGTCCAGTTTTACTCCTTTTCTAATGATTGTAGATCCCATCGTTGCTCGATCAATTGTTGTCCCTGCTCCTATCTCTACATCGGCCTCTATGATTACATTTCCTATTTGTGGAATCTTATCAAATGTTCCGTCTTTTTGAGGTGCGAAACCAAATCCGTCTGAGCCTATAATAACACCTGAATGGATCACGCAATTATCGCCAATAATACAATCTTCATAAATACGAACGCCAGCAAAGATGCGAACATTATTGCCAATTTTGCAGTTTTGTGCAATATGTACGTGTGGATGAATCTGCGCATTGTCGCCAATTTCTACATTATCTTCGATAACGGCAAAGTGACCTAGGTATAAATCCTTTCCGCAAATCGCAGAATTGGAGATATAAGAAGGTGTAGCAATACCATTTCGGTTGCTCTTAGTTTCGTTGTAATGTTGTAATATTTTTGAGAATGCGTCATACGCATCGTCCACTCGGATCATCGTAGTAGAAACAGGATGATCTGGCGAAAAATTGGAGTTTACAATAACTACACTTGCCAAGGTATTGTATATAAAGTGATTGTATTTTGGATTAGATAAAAAAGTTAAAGCTCCTTCCGTACCTTCCTCAATCTTGGAAAGCTTGAAAACTTCGGCTTCAGGATTCCCTTCAATCGTCCCCTCTAATACAGTTGCTATTTGGTGTGCAGTAAATTTCATTCTGACAAAAATATAAAAAATAGGTCTTAGTTCTTATTTTTCAACAAGTACTTTTGGAAAACAAATATAATACTTAGTTACTGGTTTGGACAACGCTCTGAGATTTAATTGATCTGATGCATCAATAACATCTTCAACAGAACCATCCTTCTTCAAGATTCGGATAGGTTCCAAACATTTATTATAAGCTTGATTCTTGATTTTACCTTTAAATATAAAGTACTTCGCTTCTGTGGCAGTCAATTTATTTGTTTCTAAAAATCGGTCCACTAATTTTTGAGTTTCCTCTGATGAAAATTTATCATTACTCAAAATAATTTTAGGCAACTCTCGGTTAATGATCATATTACTTAGCTTTCGCAAAATAAAATCATCATGAGTTAGCCACTGTTTCACAGCCGAAATAATATCGTAATCGTCAAGCAGTGCAAAAGTATCTAGAGCATCACCACACAATTCTTCTTTGCTAACGTTGTGATTAAGAAAAAACGACAATGGCGCTGAACAATTAACTTCAATCTTATTCTGAATTAATTCTCTTGCTCTTTTCATCACTTTTATCAAAATCAACTCGGTGACAAGACTTGTTTTATGTAAATAAACTTGCCAATACATCAATCTTCTCGCCGTTAGAAAGTTTTCGACGGAGTAAATACCTTTTTCTTCGATGACCAAAACATCATCCTTTACATTCATCATCTGAATCATTCGCTGCGAACTGATATTACCTTCTGCAACTCCAGTAAAAAAGCTATCTCGTTTTAGATAATCCATCCGGTCCATATCGAGTTGACTTGAAACCAACTGAATCATGAATTTTCGAGGGTAAGAAGCTTTAAAAATTTCGATTGCCAAATCTAATTTGCCTGGGAAAATAATATTAAATTTCTCCATAAACGCCAACGAAATATCTTCGTGTGACACTTCTTCGATAATACTGTGTTCCAAAGCGTGCGAAAATGGGCCGTGTCCGATGTCGTGCAAAAGAATAGCCAAGTAAAGTCCATTTTCTTCATCATCAGAAATACGTACCCCTTTTATTCTTAAGGTATTTACAGCCTGTTGCATTAAATGTAAACAACCTAAGGCATGATGAAATCTCGTGTGATGCGCACCTGGAAAAACCATATATGCCATTCCCATTTGGGATATTCGTCGCAATCGCTGAAATTCAGGGTGCTGTACAATATCGTAAATAAGCGTATTTGGCAAGGTTATAAAACCATAAATAGGATCACTAAAAATTTTTAATTTGTTTATTTTCTCCAAAATCCAATTTTTATTGAGAGCAAATATACAGTATCAGACCGAGAAACTTTATACCTTGGGGTAATCTCAAAAAATTTTCGGCATTTTCTATTAAATATCTTATATCTAAATTACACAATGACTTGTTAAGATTTCTTGGACTTTCTAATTTTAGCGAAAGCAATATCATAAGAATTCTTGTACTTTTACAATAAGTTTAATAATGCGGTGTGGTGAATAGTGCTAAATTGCCTTCAATAAATAGATACTTATGAATCAAATAAAAATATTATGGGTAGATGACGAAATAGATCTACTCAAACCACATATTCTCTTTTTGGAGAAAAAAAATTACCACCTTACTACGTGCAATAATGGCCGCGACGCTGTAGATATGTATGCCGATGGTGACTTTGACCTCGTCTTCCTTGACGAAAATATGCCCGGAATGAGCGGACTTGAAGTTCTTGCCGAAATAAAAGAAATAAAGTCCTCAACGCCTGTAATTATGATTACAAAAAGTGAGGAAGAATATATTATGGAAGAAGCGATTGGATCAAAAATCGCAGATTACCTTATAAAACCAGTAAATCCAAACCAAATACTCTTAAGTATTAAGAAAAATCTTGATCATTCTCGATTAATTTCGGAGAAAACAACTTTGGATTATCAAAAGGAATTCAGAAAAATTGCACTTGATCTTTCAATGGTAAATACATATGAAGGTTGGGTTGATTTGTATAAAAAGCTGATTTTCTGGGAACTTCAATTAGAAAATATTGAAGATCAAGGAATGAGCGAAATATTAGAATCGCAAAAAAGTGAAGCAAATTCACAATTTGGGAAATTTATCGAACGTAATTACGAAGATTGGTACGAACCAAAAGCGGAACATCCAGTACTATCACACACATTATTTAAAACTTTGGTGGTTCCCGAGCTAAAGAAGAAGGACAGACCCGTCCTCTTTGTAGTGATCGACAATTTGCGCTACGATCAATGGAAATCTTTTGAAAGTATTGTTGCTAATCATTACAAATTAGAAAAAGAAACTGCTTACTACGCAATCCTTCCTACTGCAACTCAATATGCTAGAAATGCGATTTTCGCTGGTTTGACGCCATTGGAAATGGAAAAGAAGTTTCCGCAATATTGGAAAAATGACGTAGAAGAAGGTGGAAAAAATCTATACGAGGCCGAACTTTTGTCTGCTCAACTTAAAAGATTAGGATTAAATCTTAAGGAAGATTACTTCAAAATTACTAGTTTGGCAAGTGGCCGTAAACTTGTAGATAATTTTAAAGGGCTAAAAGAAAATGATTTAGTGACGGTAGTCTACAACTTTATTGATATGCTATCTCACGCAAAAACCGAAATGGACGTGGTAAAAGAGCTTGCCGCTGATGATAAAGCATATCGATCATTAACTTTAAGTTGGTTCAAAAATTCGCCACTTTTAGAAATTATTCAGCAAGCGCAGCAAATGGGTTTCCGCTTAATTATAACCACAGATCACGGAACAATTAATGTAAAAAGTCCGTCGAAAGTTATTGGAGACAAAAACACTAGTTTGAATTTGAGATATAAAACCGGTCGCAGTTTAACTTACGAAGACAAAGATGTTTACGCAGTAAAAGATCCCAAAATAATTGGATTGCCTGCGATAAATATGAGTAGCTCATTTATTTTTGCTAAAAATGATAGTTTCCTGGCCTATGTAAATAATTACAACCATTACGTCAGTTATTACAGAAACACCTATCAACACGGGGGAATTTCGCTCGAAGAGATGATTGTTCCATTCCTGGTTTTTAATCCAAAATAATTAGAGTTATAATGGAAAAGATTTTCTCTTTAAGTACTATTGATTTGGCTGTTGCTCACTTTTTTAATTCTGATCCTCATAAAGTAGTATTATTTAATGGGTTGATGGGTGCTGGTAAAACGACTTTTATCAAGTCATTATGCAAACATTTAGGAGTTGAAGATGTTACAAGTTCACCTACTTTTTCTTTAGTAAACGAGTATAAAACTCTTGAAGGTAGTAGTATCTATCACTTTGATTTATATCGAATAAACTCCGAGATAGAAGCTTTGGATATGGGAATCGACGATTATTTGTATTCAGGAAACTGGTGCTTTATTGAGTGGCCAGAAAAAATCCCTAATCTGCTTCCAGACAATGTTACCACGGTTACTATCCGTGAAACTGAATCTGGAGAAAGAGCTTTGGAAATAATATAATAAGAGTCACTATTGCCGAGAAAAAAAATTCAACAATACTTTTTTTTATAATTTTGGAAAAGAAGAAAATAGAAATCTTGCTTTTTTTTGATAACTTAGAGCGTTAATTTACTAATACTATGTCATTTAGCCCATTTACAAAACAACAGTTAATGCCACAGGAAGAAACTCTGGAAGTTGGCCGCCATAAAAGTCAACTTTTCATTGGTATTCCCAAGGAAATTAGTTGCCAAGAACGGAGAATTTGCCTTACGCCAGATGCAGTTGCTTCTCTCACGCTTCATGGTCACAGAATTTTAATGGAAGCTGGTGCAGGATTGTCAAGTAGCTATTGTGATAGAGAATACAGTGAGGCTGGTGCCGAAATTACTACCGATACGAAAAAGGTTTTAAGCTGTCCGTTACTACTAAAGGTAGAGCCACTAACTCTCGAAGAAATTGAACATATTGCGATAAATGCCGTCATTATATCGGCAATTCAAATAAAAACCCGTCAGAAAGAGTATTTTCAAGCTCTAATGAAAAAGAAAGCT
The DNA here is from genome assembly GCF_033547075.1 of Flavobacterium ardleyense. Lineage (NCBI taxonomy): Bacteria > Pseudomonadati > Bacteroidota > Flavobacteriia > Flavobacteriales > Flavobacteriaceae > Flavobacterium > Flavobacterium ardleyense. The sequence goes on from NZ_CP137891.1 coordinate 2,623,630, forward strand.
ACAGCTTTGGCCTTCGAGTATATTAAGGACGAAGACGGAAGTTATCCAGCTGTAAAATCACTGAGTGAGATCGCAGGAACAGCTTCAATCTTGATTGCTGCCGAATTAATGATTAACAGCCACGCGGGAAAAGGTTTACTATTTGGAAATATTAGCGGCGTTCCACCTACAGATGTTGTAATTATTGGAGCAGGAACCGTTGGTGAATATGCTGCCAAAACGGCCTTGGGAATTGGAGCAACAGTAAAAGTCTTTGATAACAGCATTACCAAACTGCGACGATTGCAAAATAATGTGAAGCACAATATCTTCACTTCAACTATTCATCCAAAGACATTACTCAAAGCCTTGAGAAGATGTGATGTAGCCATTGGTGCAATGCATGGCAAAGAGCGCTGTCCGATTGTGGTCTCAGAAACAATGGTGGAGCATATGAAACGAGGTGCCGTAATCGTAGATGTGAGCATTGATACAGGAGGTTGTTTTGAAACTTCGGAAGTAACTTCTCATGAAAAACCAACCTTTATCAAGAACAACGTGATTCACTATTGCGTTCCAAATATCCCGTCGCGCTATTCCAAAACTGCATCACTTTCTATCAGCAATATCATTACGCCATATTTAATCGAGGTTGGTGATGATGGTGGCATCGAAGAATCTATTCGCTCCAACGTCGGGCTTCGCAATGGCGTATACTTATACCACGGGATTTTAACAAGCAAAACTATCGGTGAATGGTTCGGATTGAATGATAGTGACATCAATTTATTTGTGTTTTAACATTGCTTTGGAGTACCTTTGCGCAAAATAAATTACAATGAGATTTAGATTTAGACTCGCATATTACCTTGCTGGATTTGCGATAGGAATATTTTTTCTTTCAATGATTTTAAGCGGGAAGGAAACTCGATGCACCTATTTTCCCAACGGAAGAGTGCTCAATGATTTACGTAATAAGCCATTTCATTACTCAGACGCTGCTTCTGCAGTCCTTGCAGAATCGTGGATTGACACTATCGATATCAAAAACACTCTAAATCACGGAGATGTGGACTTTGATAGGAGTAATACAAAACTTGACAATGGAAAAATTTATGTAATTGAAGGCAAAACAATGCAAAATGTTCCAATTACCTTGAAAGTTGTCAACTATAGTAGTAAAGCAGTTTTGCAAGAAATTTCGAAATAGCTTTTTCAAAATAAAAATTAAAGCCATTGCAAATAGTGATGGCTTTTTTATTGTAATAATAATTTCAAGGAGCTATATCCAGCTTTCTGCGACAAGTCCTCACAAAAAAAGCCATTTTTTATGGCCATAATAAGAGCTTCCGTTGGTCGCTTTATTCTGTCCAAAAAATGTGTTTTTTTTTGTTCCGGGCTTTTTGCGGCAGTCTGGGCTAGGGGTCTGATGGTTGTTCAGAACTCAACTTTTGAAAAGCTAAGAACATATTCTAAAATTTGTGTAGTTGATCAAGCTTTCCAGAAGCAAATGGAACCAGCTGTTATTGTGTACCTAAAATATCTTGTGAATTCTCAAATTTTTGAATCTTTCAATCTTTCAATTCTTTTCAATTATTTTCTAAACATCTTCCTCGCCACAATCACTTTCATAATCTCATTGGTTCCGGCATAAATCCTTGCAACTCTATTATCAACGTACATTCTCGAAATCGGATATTCCCACATATAGCCGTAACCACCAAAGAGTTGAAGACATTCGTCCACAACTTCTCCACACATATCGCTTGCACTAAATTTGATCATCGAGGCAATTTCTGCCGAAAGTGTTTCATCCATCAAGTGCTCAATACTTGAATCCAAAAACGATTGGTGCAATTGCAATTTCGTAGCACATTCGACTAACTTAAATTGCGTATTCTGAAATGAAGAAATTGAATTTCCAAAAGCAGATCTTTCGTTGGTATACTCAATTGTACTTTCAATAGCACCTTGAGCAGTTGCTACCGCTGTGATTGCCACGGTGAGTCGTTCTCGTGCAAGTTCGCTCATCATAATATAAAATCCTTTTCCCTCCTCGCCTAGCAAATTCTCTTTGGGAACTTTTACATTATCAAAGAATAATTCGGCAGTATCTTGAGCTTTCATTCCGATTTTCTTGAGAGGATTTCCTTTTGCAAAACCTTCAGCGTTGACATCCATAATTAAAAGGGAAACGCCTTCATCTTCGGTATTTCTGTTGGTTTTTACTGCGACTATAACCATATCGCACATAAAACCATTGGTGATAAAAGTTTTTTGACCGTTTACAAGATAATGATCTCCACAATCTTGAGCAGTAGTTTTAATTGCTTGCAAATCACTTCCGCAGTTTGGCTCGGTCATTCCAATTGCGGTAATAATTTCGCCCGAAGCCATTGCGGGTAAATATTTAGATTTTTGATCATCGGTTCCGTATTTTAGTAAATAGGGCGCAACTATATCAGAATGTAGAAAAAACCCAGGTCCAGAAATTCCTTTTTTTCCCAACTCTTCAATAAAAAGTGCACTAAAAGAAAAGTCTAGTCCACTTCCACCGTATTTTTCTGGCATATCAAGACATAACAAACCCAAGCTCCCAGCCTTCGTCCATAATTCTCTCGGAACCATTTGATTGTTCTCCCATTCCTCCTGAAAAGGCAGCATATCCGATTCGATAAATTGCACAATCATCTCGCGCATCATTTTATGTTCGGCCGAGCTGTATAATTTTCGCGGAAGCAAGATGTCTTTTAGCATTTATAAAATTTTTAAATAGTCAAAACAATACTGAAGTGGTCTTAGACCTAAAAGTACGTTTTATTATTCAAAATTTCTAAACGCATTTTTTAAATTGCATCTAATATCATGCAAACCAAAGAGAGGCATGCAAAAGCGACCTTTAGCAATACTATAAATATCGGAATGGGGGAAATTTTAAAAATGTAGTAAAGTGACTATAGCCAATCGGGAGAAAGCTGTAGAACGAATTTTATATTAATTAGTCTGTATTTACTACTTTTTCTTGAAAGAATTTTTAACAAATAAAAATAATTTTACTACTACAACACATAGTGCACCAACCGCTAAACCGATTATAGCTTCACGAACGATATCTGGAAGATTAGGTAAAAAGTGGTGAAAGTAATCAACATTGTGGGCAAAAATACCACCTGAAACGAGGATTAAGGCGATCGTTCCAATGACAGTGAGAGATTTAATTACATACGGAAGTGCCTTTACGAGCATCATTCCAAAGGATTTTTTTAAACTTTTTTCCTTTTTACTTTTCTTGATAAGGTAATAGCCAGCCTCGTCCATACGAACAATTACCGCAACAATGCCGTATACACCTACTGTTGCAAGTAGAGCAATTGCACTCACTACCAAGATTTGTGTTGTTAGCGTATTATTAACAACTGTACTCATCGCGATGATAATAATCTCGACAGAGAGTATAAAATCAGTTACAATGGCAGATTTTATTTTAGATTGTTCCATTGCAAGAATTTCTTCTTCGGTAATGTCTTGATCCAAATCGACTACCGCCGCATCCTTATGTGGGACCAAAAATTCATAAATTTTCTCAGCTCCTTCATAGGCTAAGTAGAATCCTCCTAATAATAAAGCTATTGTTATCGCAATTGGAAAAAATGCACTTAGTAGAAATGCTACCGGTAAAATAATTATTTTATTAATTAAAGAACCTTTTGTAATTGCCCATAGCACCGGAATTTCTCGCGATGATGCAAATCCTGAAGCTTTCTCCGCATTTACTGCCAAATCATCACCGAGAATACCTGCAGTTTTCTTTGCTGCAACCTTACTCATAACCGCAACATCATCCATAATTGCGGCGATATCATCCAATATTGCAAAAAAACCTGAAGCCATAGTTTTATATATTAAGATGCCAAATATAAAATATATTAGAAAATTCTAATCTAAATTTTTCATAAATAGTTTTTTATTCTAAAGTATGATTCAGTTGAAGCAGCAAGAATGACATCATGCTTTTTGTGAAAATTGAGTCTGCAAAGACAAGGCATGTCTAATTTGTTGTTTATCAAACGATGTAAAAAATTGCCTGCACTCAGCTAATGAAGAGTTAGAAATTTGGTGAAATTATGCGCTTAACATAGCAATAAGCTGTATAGAAATGAAATTGATTCGGAGTAATAAATCTTGCGAAGTTCAATGTATTTGATGTTCCAAAAAAGTAATTGTTGTTCCAGTAATTAGCAAAGATGGATCGTAGTAAAACACTATCACCACTACAGAATTATCTTGTCAGGTTTTATGGCGGAATTTAAACTTTGTAGTTTGGCCAAAGGAAACAATTTAGGATTCTGCGCAGTTTGATAGTTTTCATTTGGTATCGAGTGCAGAATTATTCCCATTGCGATCTGAATTTTGCAAAATTCATTTAAATCCTAAAAATATAATTATTAGATAATTATTGTATTTAATCTCACTTAAAGATTTCAGTTCAAGATTTCAGTTGAAACATGTTTCTTGGGTTTGTTGAAATAGATTTATTTGTTTAAAACGGATAAAATTTATTCTAAGACAATTGTTATTTTTGAAAAATTTCCGTCTATAATAACATTTTCCCTAGCCGTGATAGCAATGGAAATCCCGTCGTGAGAATTTGCCTTCTGTGGCAACAGTTGCAAACAAGAGCGACCAACGGAAGCTCCTTGATTGCTAACTGTTGCGGCAAATTCTCACGACGGATTGTAATGGATAGCGCGATTAGCTCCTAAAAAAAACAATTTTCGTCTTCATCAGTCGATTCTCCATTGTCGTTTTGAGCTTTTTTAAACAACCGCTTCAAAATTTTATTACAGTGAGAATGCCGTAATTAAATATATAAAATTGGTTAGTTTGCGAAAATTCAGAATTTTGCCGGTGACATTCCCACAGCGAGCAACATTTGCGTTTTTGCTGTTAAAGAAATAATAAAAACACTGCAAATTTTCTGTTACAATTCGATAAGAGTATTTTTACAATTAACCTAAAAAAATTGATTGTAGATGGAAGTTTTTCAGCAATGGTTTGATACCTTATTATCAGATGCCGGAGTAGCACCTGACTGGATTTCCTTTTTCAGCATGCTCATTGGCCTAGCGATTTTAATTGCAGTTGCCGTATTTACCTACTTAGTTATTAAGCATTTTCTCATTCGGTTTTTGAATGCCTTTTTCAGAAAAACATCTTTTAAATGGGATGATGTGTTGGCCGATCGCAATACCTTTAACAATTTGGCCCATATTATACCTGCAATTATAGTTCGAATTGCAATACCAAAATTGTTTGTAGACTATCCGCAAGTACAGCCATTCATGATCAAGGTTGGTGATGTCTACATATTAATTGCTGCGACATTGATTATTATATCATTCGTAAAAGCGGTGGAATACATCCTATCGCAATCGCCTGTTTTTGCCAACAAACCGCTTGCGAGTTACTTTCAATTATTGCGAATTGTAATTTATATTGCAATTTTCATCACGATACTTTCGGTGCTTTTAGGCAAATCGCCAATGTATTTTCTGACCGCCTTCGGGGCAATGACTGCAATAATATTATTAATCTTTAAGGACACTATTTTAGGTCTAGTGGCTAGCGTTCAAATATCAGCAAATGATGTAGTGAGAGTTGGTGATTGGGTAGAAATGCCAAAATATAACGCTGATGGAGATGTAATAGCAATAAATTTAAATACGGTAAAAGTCCGCAATTGGGATAAAACGATTACGGCAATTCCAACTTTTTATTTTATTACCGACAGTTTTAAAAATTGGCGCGGAATGCAAGAAAGTGGTGGAAGACGTATCAAGAGATCCATACTTTTTAATGTGCATACAGTTAAGTTTGTAAATCCAGAAACGCGAGAACGCTTTAAACAATATAGCTTAATTACGGAGTATGTATCTGAACGCCAAAACGAAATAGAGGTATACAATACAGAAAATGGTGTAGACACTTCACAACTGATTAATGGAAGAAGAATGACAAATATTGGAGTTTTTCGGATTTATGTTGAAAATTATCTTAAGCAACATAAAGGTATTCAGCAAGAGATGACGATGCTGGTGCGACAACTTCCGAGCGATGATCGAGGTTTACCTATAGAAATTTATTGCTTTACTAACACCACCAGCTGGTTGGAATACGAAACTATTCAATCTGATATATTTGACCATTTATTTGCAGCTGCCTCTTGGTTTGAGCTTGAATTATATCAGCAACCAGCAGGTAGTGATATTGCTTTGGCGATAGAGAAAGTCTCTCAAATATCTAAGTCACAGATGGAGTAATAGAAAAAAATGAGGAATGATTTTGTTAACAATATTCACACCCCTATTTGTAAATTGCATTTCTATTTCCTAAAAGTCTTAAAAGTAAAAGTTGCGGTATTTTAAAATTACTGGGATTACCTGCGGTCATCCCGGAGAGAGTTAATGCTACAAGAAAAAGCAAAATCCACTCGCGCTGGTCATGGATTGCTTTTTTATTTCCCAAATGCTTACAAAAGCTTTGCTTTTGAAACTGCAATAAAACAAAATACTACTCGAAGAATTCCGGGATTACCTGCGGTGATCCCGGAGGGAGTAAATGCTACAAGAAAAAGCAAAATCCACTCCCGCTGGTCATGGATTGATTTTTTATTTCCCAAATGCTTACAAAAGCTTTGCTTAATTCTGCAATTAAAAAAAATACTACTCGAAGAAGTCCGGGATTACCTGCGGTGGTCCCAGAGAGAGTTAATGCTACAAGAAAAAGCAAAATCCACTCCCGCCGGTCATGGATTGATTTTTTATATCCCAAATGCTTACAAAAGCTTTGCTTTATTCTGCAGTTAAAAAAAATACTACTCGAAGAATTCCGGGATTACCTGCGGTGATCCCGGAGGGAGTTAATGCTACGAGAAAAAGCAAAATCCACTCCCGCTGGTCATTGATTGATTTTTTATTTCCTAAATGCTTACAAAAGCTTTGCTTTATTCTGCAATTAAAAAAAATACTACTCGAAGAATTCTGGGATTACCTGCGGTGATCCCGGAGGGAGTTAATACTACAAGAAAAAGCAAAATCCACTCCCGCTGGTCGTGGATTGCTTTTTTATTTCCCAAATGCTTACAAAAGCTTTGCTTTATTCTGCAATTAAAAAAAATACTACTCGAAGAATTCTGGGATTACCTGCGGTGATCCCGGAGGGAGTTAATACTACAAGAAAAAGCAAAATCCACTCCCGCTGGTCGTGGATTGCTTTTTTATTTCCCAAATGCTTACAAAAGCTTTGCTTTTGACACTTTTGGGAAATAAAAAAGCAGAAACTCTCGTTTCTGCTTTTTCTTGTGGGCGATGAGGGATTCGAACCCCCGACCCTCTGGGTGTAAACCAGATGCTCTGAACCAACTGAGCTAATCGCCCCTTTTTATCGGTGTGCAAATATACATAAGGAAATGTAATCTGCAACTATAAAAAGAATTTTTTTTGAAAATTATTTTTGTGACCTTCTTTCGCGTTCAGCCGAAATTAAATTTAACTCTCTACTTGTCTGTCCAGCAACCGAAGTGTTCTCCTGCGCACGTCTGATCAAGTAAGGCATCACCTCTCTCACCGGTCCAAAAGGCAAATATTTGGCAACATTATAACCTTGCTCACCCAGATTGAAAGATATATTATCACTCATTCCATACAGCTGTCCAAAATAAATCCGACTATCTCCTTTTTCAATACCGTTCTCTTTCATCATACGCATCAGCATATACGAGCTGTCTTCATTGTGTGTACCTGCAAAAACGCCCATCATATCTATATTGGCAAGCATATAGGTAACTGCTGCATTGTAATTTTCGTCAGTAGCTGCTTTGCTACTGCAAATGGGCGATGGGTATCCATTTTGTGCTGCGCGCTCATTCTCCTTTTCCATATAAGCGCCACGCACCAATTTTTGGCCTATAAAAAATCCTTCCAACTTAGCTTGCGCATGGAGTTTTTTAAGGTAAGCCATACGGTCATGTCTATACATCTGAAGCGTGTTAAATATTAACGCTTTTTCTTTATTATAACGTTGCATCATCGATGTTACCAAATCATCAGCAGCATCTTGCATCCAACTTTCTTCGGCATCAACAAGTACTTCGATATCATTTTCATAGGCTTTTTTGCAAACTTTGTCAAAACGTGCTACTACTCTATCCCATTCATTTTGTTCTGCCTCGGTGAAAGCAATACCTGCACCTTTCTTGTCGTATAACTCAAATCGACCAAAACCAGTTGGTTTAAATACCGCATACGGAAGTGCTTTTCGTTCTTTGGCAAAATCTATAATGCGCAAGGTCATTTCCATTGCATCATCAAAGTGTTCCTCATCCTCTTTACCTTCTACTGAATAGTCTAAAACTGAAGAAACGCCTTTCTCAAACATTTTATCTACCACAGGAAGACAGTCGCGCTCCGTTGTACCACCACAAAAATGGTCAAAGACCGTTGACCGAATTAGTCCTGTAACTGGCAAATGTAATTTGAGAGCAAAATGTGTAAGGGATGTACCTACCTTTACTAGAGTAGGATTCTGAATCATTTTAAAAAGCCAGTAGGCACGATCTAATTCGTTTTTTGACTTTAATGCAAAAGCAACTTCGGTATTATTAAATATTTTTTCCATGACTAAATTTAATCCTGCAAAGATAATCACACTACTTCTATTATTGGTCAAAAAATACCTTAATTTGCGCCCTCTAATTTCATACTAAATCTCCTATGCAATCCATACTTTCAACAGGCTACTCGGTACATTTTAATAGCGATGGCTATGCAGCACTGAATACCTATTTAAAGTCAACCGCTCACTCCACAATATTTATACTCGTTGACACCAATACTAATGACTTTTGCTCTTCAAAATTCTTAAGTAATATCGCCACTGAAAACCGAATTGAAATTATTGAAATAGAACCTTCAGAAGAGACCAAAAATATTGAAACATGCGTTGAATTATGGAGTGCACTGTCAGACCTTGGAGCAGACAGAAAAAGTCTCTTACTTAATTTAGGAGGCGGTGTTGTAACGGATATTGGTGGATTTGTTGCAGCAACTTTCAAGAGAGGAATCTCCTTTATTAATATTCCAACATCTTTATTATCAATGGTGGATGCAGCAATTGGAAGTAAGAATGGGGTTGATTTAGGAAATTTAAAAAATCAAATTGGAACAATCACATCACCTCAAATGGTTATAATTGATACTGATTTCCTAGAAACGCTTCCGCAAAATCAGATGCGCTCGGGATTGGCTGAGATGTTAAAACACGGATTGATTGCTAATCACCACTATTGGGACAAATTTCAAGATCTTGCAAAGATTGATTACGCAGATTTTGATTCTCTAATTGCTGAATCTGTTGAAATAAAAAATAATATTGTGCTGCAAGATCCAACCGAAGAAGGCATGAGAAAAGCTCTAAACTTTGGACACACACTTGGACATGCTATCGAAAGTCACTTTATGTCCAAAGAAACTACTCTTCTGCATGGTGAAGCGATTGCAATTGGAATGGTATTAGAAAGTTTCTTATCTTTCCAACTAAATTTTCTGTCAAAAACTGAATATTTGGAAATCAAAAATCAAATTCTAGCTATTTTTGGTAGAGTAGAAATTTCCCAATCAGATATCACCGAAGTATTAAATTTGCTCAAGCATGACAAGAAGAATGAATATGGCAAAGTAAAATTTGCTCTTCTCGATGGGATTGGAAATGCAAAAATAGATCAGGAAGTTGACAATGAAATCATTATAGCATCGTTTGATGATTATAAAAATAGCTTATTTATTTAAACAAAAACATTGCATATCGCATATAATATTTTTTACATTTGTCCCGTGAAAAAAGCTCAAAATACATATAAGTCGTTTAGACAATATTTCAGTAGTCTGACTTTACTTTTGGCCAACATCTCGACATCCTTACAATCTGTTGATTTATTAAAACAGCCACTTTTATCTATTTTAAATATAAGAATAGACAAGTTGCAAATCATATACGCAAAGCTGCGAGTTTGATTTTTACCAACTATCTAATTCTTTAATTAACTTTATTTAACACACAGTAACTCAAATGAATACAAAGTATAGTGATCTTATAAATCAAACATATTATTTTCCTCAAGAAGAATTCAAACTTAACAAAGATAATCTGCAATTTCACGATATCGATTTGATGAAGCTTGTAGAGCAGTACGGCACTCCACTAAAATTTACGTACCTTCCTCAAATTTCGAAAAATATTCAAAAAGCAAAAGGATATTTCAGAAAAGCGATGGAAAAGAATAAATACGACGGTAAATATTACTACTGTTATTGTACGAAAAGTTCACATTTTGAATTTATAATGAACGAAGCTTTCAAAAATGACATTCATATTGAAACTTCTTCTGCCTTTGATATTGATATAGTTGAACGTCTTATCGCTAATGGCAAGATTAATAAAAACACCTTTATTATTTGCAATGGTTTTAAGAGAGATCAATACGTTACAAATATCGCTCGACTTATTAACGGTGGTTACAACAAAACTATTCCGATAATAGATAACTACGAAGAACTAGATTTACTTCAGGCAGAAATCAACGGGAAATTCAAAATCGGAATTAGAATCGCAGCTGAGGAAGATCCAAAATTCGAGTTTTATACAAGTCGACTAGGAATAGGATATAAAAATATTGTTCCTTTTTACAAAAAACAGATTCAGGATAACGAAAATCTTGAATTAAAGGTTTTACACTTCTTTATCAATACTGGAATTATGGATAATTCTTACTATTGGAACGAACTTGTAAAATGTATCAAAGTTTATGTCGCTCTAAAAAAAGAATGCCCTACTCTTGATAGTTTAAATATTGGTGGTGGTTTTCCAATCAAAAATTCATTGGCTTTTGATTACGATTATCAATATATGATTGATGAAATTACCAATCAGATTAAAATTGCTTGCGAAGAAGCAGATGTGGACGTTCCGCATATCTTTACTGAATTCGGATCCTACACTGTAGGTGAAAGTGGCGGTGCCATTTATCAGGTTTTATACCAAAAACAACAAAATGATCGTGAAAAGTGGAATATGATTGATAGCTCTTTTATCACCACTCTTCCTGATACTTGGGCAATTAACAAGCGATTTATTATGCTTGCCGTTAATAGATGGAATGATACGTACGAACGTGTACTTCTTGGCGGTTTGACTTGTGATAGCGATGATTATTACAATTCTGAGCAAAATATGAATGCCATTTACCTGCCAAAATACAATAAAGAAAAACCTCTATATTTAGGATTTTTCAATACTGGCGCCTACCAAGAAACTATTGGAGGTTTTGGAGGATTGCACCATTGTTTGATTCCACAACCAAAACATATTTTGATTGATCGCGACGAAAATGGAATTATTGCTACAGAAGTTTTCTCTGAACAGCAAAATGCTGAAGATGTTCTTAAAATTTTAGGTTACGATAAAAAAGTAGAATAATTTTGAATTTGTAATTTTCGATTAAATATTATTTCTTTGAAAATTAATTTCCGCTAATGCGACAAGTATTATTAAAAATTGAATCATTTAAATAAAGTTGATAATGAATAAAGGACCAATTAGCCAGTTTATTGAAAAATACTACCTGCATTTTAACTCTGCATCAGTAGTAGATGCCGCAAAATCATACGAAGAGCAGTTGAAAAAAGGCTCAAAAATGATGGTAACATTAGCTGGAGCAATGAGTACAGCTGAAATTGGAAAAATTTTTGCAGAAGTTATTCGCCAAGACAAAGTGCAAATTATTTCATGTACAGGTGCAAACCTTGAAGAAGATATCATGAATCTTGTAGCACATTCTCATTACGAACGTGTGCCAAATTACAGAGATTTGACACCTCAAGAAGAATGGGATCTGATGGAGCGCGGGTTAAACCGTGTCACTGATACTTGTATTCCTGAGCACGAAGCTTTTAGAAGATTACAAAAACACATTGTGAAAATCTGGAAAGATGCAGAAGAAGCTGGAGAACGTTATTTTCCGCATGAATTCATGTACAAAATGTTGCTTTCTGGTGTTCTAGAAGAATACTACGAAATTGATCTTAAAGATAGTTGGATGTACGCAGCAGCAGAAGCAAACCTGCCTATTATCGTCCCAGGATGGGAAGATAGTACAATGGGAAATATCTTCGCTTCATACGTTATCAAAGGAGAGCTTAAAGCCTCTACGGTGAAATCTGGTATTGAATACATGGGATTCCTTGCTGATTGGTATACCAAAAACTCTGACAAAGGAGTTGGATTTTTCCAAATTGGTGGTGGTATCGCTGGAGATTTCCCAATTTGTGTTGTGCCAATGCTTTACCAAGATATGGAAAAGCCTGAAACACCTTTCTGGAGCTATTTCTGTCAGATTTCTGACTCTACAACAAGTTATGGTTCGTACTCTGGAGCCGTTCCGAACGAAAAAATTACTTGGGGAAAATTAGATATTAACACCCCAAAATTCATAATAGAATCGGATGCAACCATTGTGGCACCCTTAATTTTTGCTTACCTTTTAGACTATTAATAAATTTATGAAAAGAGTTATTGTTGATTATTCAAAACTGACCAACGAAATTTTAAACCTATTGGTTGACAAATTTCCAGAAGGTTATGACGATACTAATATTGTCCGGTTTAGAAATGCCCAAAATGAAATGGTCGAAGCAGTCGAAGTTCGCACAGAAGACACTATTTATCTCGTTAAAGTGAGTACCAAACTAGCTAATAGTATGGAAAACTTTGATGAAGATGATGATATTGACTCTTTGGTGGAGCCTTTGGATGATATCGTAAAAGGAATTGACGAGGACGATGATATGGCTGACGATGAAGAGGAAGATGACGAAGAGCTTATCAAGAAAACTCGCAAGCGTGATCAGGATGATGATGATGCCACTGACGACGACGACGAAGATCAAGATTTCGCTGAAGAAGATGAGGACGAAGACGAAGAATAATCTTTCTGATTATATATCAAAGAGGAATCTAGAAATAGGTTCCTCTTTTTTATTTATCATATTTTTTTGTAGGTAATCGCGCTATTCTCTGCAATTCCTCGGTGCAGTGCTTTTTTTCCAGTGACATAATAGGAGCTTCCGCTGGTCGCTCTATTCTGTCAGGAAAAAATAGCACTCCATCCTGCGGGATTTCCGTTCCTATCACGCCTATGGCTTCTAACTACCGATTCATATTTAGTTGTTATAAACAATCAATCATCAAATTGCCATTAAGAACTACCCAAAATAGTTGAATATTTTTATTTAAATAGGAAATTTCGAGAGGATGCAGTTAGTTTTAATTAGCATAACAAACTATTTTGTTATTTAGAAGCACACAGGAGAGTAATAAAAAGGCAAACATCGCTACGTTATCTACGGGTATATTTACTGCCATCAAATCAGTCCCAGTTTGCGCCTTAGCAGACACAACTAACTAACTAACTAACTAACTAACTAACTGAATTTTTCTTTTATAAATAGCGTTCTTTAAAAATATTTTTATGATGCTCTTGATGTCCGATAATAATAAACCCTAGCGCTGCCAATGAGACTTCATTATTACCAGTCACCCACTGCTGATGTAATTGTTCTGCAGTAAAATTTTTGTACAGTAACAAAGTACTCTGACGAACGGTCGATAATTCTGTCAATAAATTTTGTAATGTTCGAAGATTGCCTCCAGCTTGCTCCGCGTACTCATTTTCATCAAAAGAGACTAACTGAGATTGATCATTACGACCCAATCTAAGTGCGCGATAGCTGAAAATTCGCTCGCAGTCAATGAGATGCTGAATAATATCTTTAATCGTCCATTTGCCTACAGCATAACGATAATCGTGCTTACCGAGAGGAATTGACTGCACAAACCGAATAAATTCGTAAAGGCTAATCTCCAGTCCGTCAACAAGATTGGTGTCAGGATCTAATGTGTTGATATAAGTGTTATACTTTTCTGGATATGAATTTGGTGGAAGGTCTATTAGAAGCATATTCGTATATATTTTTTTATAAATCTAATGTAAAAAAAAAGTCTCAGTAAATACTGAGACTTTCCAAATCAATTGTAAATAAAAATTACATATTTTTAAAGATGGTATGCATCAATCTTTTCTTATCATTAATGCTTTCTTCTAGAGAAATCATTGTTTCTGTTCTGTAAACGCCTTCAATATCATCAATCATAAAGATAACATCTTTTGCATGTTTGGTGTCTTTCGCTCTTATTTTACAAAAAACATTGAACTTTCCAGTAGTAACGTGGGCAACGGTTACAAACGGAATTTCGTTGATGCGCTCTAAGACAAATTTAGTTTGAGAAGTATTATTAAGAAATACTCCAACGTACGCTATAAACGAATAGCCCAATTTTTCATAATCTAAAGTAAGCGACGACCCAGTAATAATGCCAGCATCTTCCATCTTTTTCACACGCACATGAACCGTTCCAGCCGAAATCAATAATTTCTTAGCAATATCTGTAAAAGGTATTCTTGTATTATCGATTAGCATATCTAAAATTTGATGATCTACATCATCCAAACGAAACTTACTCATAGTATCTAAATTATTATTTTACTTTCAAATTTTTCAATGCAACTACTCCAATTTTACTTTCCGTCAATTAAAACACCATTTAAATAGCGTTTTTCACCAATTCTGAAGTTCGCTACTCGATTTTCGACAGGATAATTCCCATAATTATCACGATACAACGCAAACTCCCCATCATATTCTACATGACCTCTTACATTCTCAGGAACATTAACATCTGATATATAAGGAATTAAAACAATGGAATCGCCTTGAAGCACTTCTTTGTATTGAGCGGCAAAAATACTACAGATTTCATTACCATCATAATTAATTTTGACATTTTTATAGACAATATCATAAAATAACGTTTTATTTTGAGGAATATTCAGGTATAAGGCAATTCTGTTATCAAGATATGTCTTATTTATAATAGAATCGCAAGAAGCGAGCAAACTAATAAAAACCACTTCACGACTAACTTCTCGCTCGTAGTCATCTTGATAATGCCCTGCTTCAAATAATATTGTCGATTTACCAAGGGTTTGAAAGGTATCTCCCACGCAGTTGCGATTATAACTATCATCAAACCGACCAACTTGACCCGGAATATACTGTTGCAGTACCTTATTAAGATCTACAATAATCTGCATAGCTCGCTCTCTAGTTGCATTGATATCGCAACCGTCATTGAAGGAAGGCGCAAGAAACGATATAGTTGCAGGCTTGCCAGTATCTCCAACGCTAAAAATCGTGCGCTGATCGTGCATATTAAAGCAGTAATCAGGAGAAAAACTAGCAAATAAATCCATTAACAACCGACTTTCGGGCTGACTTAAATCTACAAAATCTCTATTTAGGTCAATACCATTTGCATTCACTCTAGTATAAGATTCTGCTCCATCAGGATTTAAAATTGGTATTATGTTAAAAGTAAATACACCCCTAAATTTTTTCGCAATCACGTTATCAGATGTAACGAAAGTAATAAAGTCGACGACAGCCTTGGTTGTAGTGCTTTCATTTCCGTGCATCTGCGACCAGATTAGCAACTTTATATTTCCTGATCCTACCTGACATTGGTATATAGGTTTGCCTAAAACAGAATAGCCCAAAATGGAAAAAATCTCATTCTTGTGTTTGAATTCTAGCCACGAATTCAGGTGTCTATTAGTAATATATCGACCGGTAATTTCCTCGTTTTTAAAAGTGGTATGTAAAGCTCTATAGAAATCTGAATTTTTCATTTTACAAAAATACTACACAATTAATTTACATTTGTAATTTACAATTCAGTTTACATTTATTACAATTGTAAATTTACAAATAACAAAGTGCCGTTATATTTAGCTTGCCACCATAACATCAATCTTAATTTTATATTACAATTATTAATCATATCAAAACCTGATACTTACACTATGCTACTTATAGCTTTAATTTTATTGAAATAGAGTTTATTTATCTATTTACAACAAATTATTGCAATTAAAAAACAAATAGTTTACATTTGTAATTACAATATTTCCCCTATGAATTCAGAAGATATTATTGCAAAATTAGAATCGATATTCTTAGAGCTAAACATCACTCCTTCTATGTTTGCAGATCAAATTGGAGTGCAGAGATCCAGTATTTCGCACTTGCTTTCTGGTCGAAACAAACCTAGTTTGGATTTGGTTTTGAAGATTGTAAATGCGTTTCCTCAAATAGATTTATATTGGCTACTTGGCCAAAAAGAGTTGAAAGAAAAGTTGAATCTGAAAATAAAAAATGACCAATCCCCTCCCACCGAAAAGGTTGAAAATATTAAAATCGAAGAACCACTAAAGACAAAAAAGGCTGACTCTAAAATTGAAGTAACTAAAACTACCACAAATTCTAAATCGTCGGAGGTGGAAAAAATAGTTGTCTTTTATCGCGATGGAACTTTCTTAGAATATGCTCCGCGTGAATCGTAAAAAAGATTATATTTAAAAAAAAGATTTTATGTTTCAGAAGTTTCTAAGTTATCTCGTTCCGATAAATATTCTAAAAGTCAAATCCGATTTTAGCAAAACGCTCGAAGTAACTTATAATAATGGTGAACTTGTTATTGATTCTCTAAACACCAACTATTCATATGGAAGTCTGCAGCGTATTCTCGCAAAGGGCCTGCGATTTATCGGAAAAGAGAAAATTCAGAAGATGAATCACATTTTGATCCTTGGTATCGCTGGCGGAAGTGTAATCAAGACCTTGAAGAATGAATTTGAATATCAAAACAAAATAACTGGTGTTGAAATTGATCCAAATATTATAGACCTTGCAAATAAGTATTTTCAATTAGATGAAATTCAAAACTTAGAAATAATAATTACAGATGCTTTCGAATTTGTATTAAGAAGCAGTACTCAATACGACTTAGTAATTATTGACATCTTTCAAGATACTGTTATGCCCTCATTTCTTTTCGAGAAATATTTTATCGAAAAAATAGAAGACTTAACTGCAACAAATGGCTACATTTTATTTAATACAATGATTCTTAACGACGAACATCAAAAACGCAATGATCAATATGTTTTAAAATACGATGATGCATTTAAAGTTGTACGATTGTCAAAAGTGGAAAACCACAATGAAGTTATTATAATAAATAGAACAGATTAAAACCAATCTTTCTTTTTGAAGTACGCAACCATTGACAATGCGATCAATAACATTACTACCATCACAACATAATATCCATTTTGCGCTCGGAGTTCTGGCATATTATCAAAATTCATCCCGTAAACACCGACCACAAACGTTAGCGGAATAAATATTACCGAAACAATCGTCAGGGTTTTCATAATCATATTCATCTTCTGATTTTGAGTAGAAAAGAAAATATTGGTTGCAGATTCAATAGAGTTCATATCGTAATCTATTTGCTCAAGCAACTCTAGCGCCTTTTGATGCAATCTCGAAAAGAAATTATAGTTCTTCTGATTCAAACCTTCAAACACTTCATCTTGTGCAAAGTTTTTTAGATTATATAGAGCATCACGCAACGGTAAAATCGATCTTTTTAAAAAATATAAATCATCTCTACTTTTCTCTATTTCTTTTAAAACTTCAATATTGCTGCTGTCTTTTGCAATAGTCAGAGTTTCATCAAGAGCATTTTCATAATTTTCGAGGGTTATAAAGAAGTTTTCCATCACCGCATCAAGTAAGAGATAAAGTAGATAATCATTTTTCTTTCTGCGAACCATTCCGGTTTTATTTCGTATTCTATCACGAATTTCGGTAAAAAAATCGCTTTTCTTTTCTTGGAAAGAAACCAGAAGATTATCCTTCATAAGAAAACTTATTTGTTCAACCTGAATTACATTTGAAGTTTGTTCTAATATTGATTTAATATTGAAAAATAAATTATCGTCAAGATCTTCGATACGCGGTCTACTATTAATATTGAGAATATCTTGCACTACATAATCATCCACCACCACAATATCTGCAATTTGTTTAATTAATCCGGCATCTGACAGTCCGTGGATGTTGAGCCAAACAACTTCATCTTTTGTAGAGGCTTTTTCAATTTCTTGCTTAGCTTTCTCTATAGAGATATCAGGAAATTCTTGAAATTTCAAGTCACTATACACAAATAGCTGCATTCTCACTGGCTCATCCTTATATTTTCCAGTGTAGATTCCTCGATTTCTACGATTCAAATTTACTTTCTTATGCTTTACCCTCTTCACATCTATATTTTTGGAATAAAGATAGGAGAATTTGATTATCCCTTATACTTTTACAAAAAACAATATCACTATGCTTTTAATCAAGAATATTAAAGAACTGCTACAAATACGAGACAAGAATGTAAAAATACTTTCGGGCGCTGAAATGAAAGAACTCCCTTCTATCAGCAATGCGTATTTGCTTATTGAAGACGACCTCATTAAAGATTTTGGACCTATGGATAGAATTCCAACGGTAGCTAATGCAACTATAATTGATGCCGACGGTAAAACCATACTCCCAACCTGGTGTGATAGCCACACACACCTTGTATATGCCGGAAATCGTGAGCAAGAATTTGTTGATAGGATAAATGGCCTGTCCTATGAAGAAATAGCCAATCGCGGCGGAGGAATTTTAAACTCGGCAAAAAAACTAAATGCTACATCAGAAGATCAGTTGTACAATGAGTCAAAAATACGATTAGAAGAAGTTATGCGACTTGGCACTGGAGCAATTGAAATTAAGTCAGGTTATGGTCTAACTGTAGAAGGAGAATTGAAAATGCTTCGTGTAATCAAGCGACTATCAGAAAACTACCCTGTTGCTATTAGAGCCACATTTCTTGGCGCGCACGCTTTTCCGGCGGAGTATAAAGAAGATCACAAAGGATATATTGATATGCTTTGCAATGAATTAATGCCCAAAATTGCAGAGGAGAAATTAGCGCAGTATGTAGATGTCTTTTGTGAAACCGGTTATTTTTCGGTGGAAGAAACAGAACGAATTATGAAAAGTGGAAAAGAGTTTGGCTTAGTACCAAAAATTCACGTAAATCAATTTACAATTATTGGCGGAATTGAAGCTGCGGTTAAGGCTGAAGCACTATCTGTAGACCATTTGGAAGTTTTAAATGACTCAGATATTGAAGTGTTGCGAAATTCGAAAACAATCGCGGTTGCACTGCCATCTTGCTCGTATTTTATTAGTATCCCTTATACTCCTGCTCGCGCGATTATCGATGCTGGATTACCCTTAGCAATTGCAACCGACTATAATCCCGGAACAACTCCTTCGGGAAATATGAATTTTGTGGTAGCAACCTCCTGCATCAAAATGAAAATGACGCCCGAAGAGGCAATAAATGCTGCAACCTTAAATGGCGCCTATGCAATGGGACTAGAAAATACCCACGGTAGCATTACAATTGGTAAAAAAGCAAGCTTTATAATGACAGAGAAAATTGCATCTTTTTATGAGCTGCCGTATTCTTTCGGAACAAATTTAATTGACCAGGTTTATATAGATGGGAAAGTAGTAAGCTAAATTTTAGTTTTAATTTAGTACTAAATAAAAAAGGTTCGCAATATGCGAACCTTTTTTATTTTATAACTGAAAATGAAATTCTTATCTTAAGTCAAAACTAGTTTTGCTCACAAGAGTTCCTTTGTCAAAGATATTCACAAAGTATGTCCCTTTTTCAAAATCTGAACCAGCAATTAGTTCACATACATCTACTGATTTATTTTCGTATGGTACCGTAGTTACAAAACTGTAAGTAAGACTCATATCACCAAAAGTTTCAGTTTTCTTCTCACCTAATACATTATTTTTCGAATCGATAATTTGAACATAATAATTTCTACTTCCACTTTTTGCAAGAGTATTTGCCGCTAACGAAAAGCAAACTTTAAGTTTGTCAGCTCTTCTAGCTTTATCTGTTACAATCTGTTTTCCAGAATTTCTTTCTTTTATAGCTTGTGTTCTTAGGTTCATTACTGAAACTGCCGAACCTTTCTCAACCGCTTTTGCAAGGTTTTCATTTTGTATAACAAGAGTGTCATTAAAAGTTTGTGCTCTACCCAAAGCCACAATTGTACTATCGCGTTCTGTTGTAAGTTGTGCGTTTGCTTGTTTAAGCATTGCTACCTCTTTCATAAGCCCTGCCATCTTTTTTTCTAGTGCTCTGTATTGATCTCTATATTTGGCAAGAGATTTTACATCGCCTTTAGACTTGTCAAGTTCAGCAATCAGTTTTATAACTTTATCACGCTCTGCAATCAATTCATCAGACATTGAGGTGTTTTCTGCAATTGCTTTGTCATAGTTTGCTTTTAACGCAGTTAAGTCATTCATAACCGCCGACTTTTCGCTCACAAGAACAGATTGTGTGCTTTTTGCATCACTGCTCATTTTGTACATATATCCTAAACTACCAATTAATAGTATTGCCAGAATGACAATGATAGCTTTCAGATTAGAATTGTTTGTTTGGTTTTCCATAATTTTTTTATAAGATTTAAACAAAAATAATAAATATAAAATGATAACGTCCTTTATATAATTATATTATTTTTGATGAAAAGTATTTAATCTGATGGAACATTTAAAAATATTTACAAATAAAGATTTAGCGCAACTCACAAATTATCGAAGTGGCGAACTTAAATTTGGAGAAAAAGTACAGATTGTGCCAGCAGGCATGTCGGTGACCGAGTTTTTGTCCAGTAATGAAGCTGAATTTGTTCTATTTGGAATTCCTGAAGATATAGGAGTTCGGGCAAATGGAGGTCGAAAAGGAGCCGCATCAGCTTGGAAAGATACCGTGAAAAGTGTACTTAATATTCAACATAATAAGTTTTGTAAAGGTTCCAATCTAATTATATTAGGTTTTTTAGATTTCCAAAAGGAAGTTGCCATTGCCGAAGAACTAGAAATTAGTAATCTTGAGCACCGAAATCAGCTGCATAATATAGTTTCATCAATTGATAAGGAAGTATGTCATTTGGTTTCTCTAATTGTAAAATTGGGCAAAATTCCAATTATCATTGGTGGAGGTCACAATAATGCCTATGGAAATATAAAAGGTTCTGCTCTCGCAAAAGGTCAAAAAATCAACGCTATAAATTTTGATGCTCACAGTGATTTTAGAGCTCTCGAAGGAAGACATAGTGGTAATGGTTTTTCTTATGCCTTTGACGAGGGTTTCCTAAAAAAATACTTCGCGTTTGGACTGCATGAAAACTATAATTCGAAAGCTGTGCTTGAAGTTTTTCGTAAAAACGAAGATTATTTACAGTTTAATACCTACGAAGAGATTAAAATAAGACAGTCTAAAAAATTTTCGCAAGAACTTGATGATGCATTAGCGTTTATTGCTGATGATTATTTTGGAATCGAACTTGATTTAGATTCCCTGCCTAACATCGCCTCTAGTGCGATGACTTCGACAGGTTTTTCTGTTGAAGATGCTCGAAGATTTGTCGATTTTTATGGTAGAAATGAAAATTCAATCTACTTGCATATTGCAGAAGGAGCTCCCAATTTGGCAGAAGAAAAAACTCAACATCTAGTGGGAAAATTAATTGCGTATTTAATTACTGATTTTATGAAAAGCAAATCTGATTTGTAAATTTAGAATACAAGATAAATAGTCGAAAAGCAAGTTAACAAATAAGTGTATATTTGCAGCGCCTTTATGTTGAATGCAAAGGTTTAATCAATTATTTTAGATGTTATTCGAAGAAATATCGCTCTCAAAGAGCATACAAAGAGCAGTTTATGAAGAGGGTTATATTACTCTTACTCCAATACAAGAACAATCAATACCAGTTATTTTAGAAGGTAAAGATATAATAGGATGCGCTCAAACAGGTACAGGAAAAACAGGAGCTTTTGCAATTCCCGTAATCCATCAATTGCACCGAAAAGTGGGATCGTCAAAAAAGCATAAAGTAATTAGAGCACTTGTAGTTGCTCCTACTCGCGAACTTGCTGTACAAATTGGGGAAAGTTTTGATAAATACGGAAAATATACAAATTTAGTTCAGCTGACAATTTTTGGTGGAGTTTCTCAAATTCCCCAAGTAAGTCAGCTAGACCGAGGTATCGATATTCTAGTTGCTACGCCAGGACGATTATTAGATCTTCATAAACAAGGATTTATAGATTTAACTCAAATTGATACTTTAATCCTTGACGAAGCAGATCAAATGCTAGATATGGGATTTATAAACGATATCAAGAAAATTGTGAAGTTAGTTCCAAATGACCGACAAACTTTATTATTTTCGGCTACAATGCCTATGTCTATCAGAGAACTGGCAGAGATGTTTTTAAAAAATCCTGTAAAGGTAGAAGTTGCTCCCGTTTCTTCGACTGCCGAAAATGTAGAGCAGCGATTATATTTTGTTGATAAGGCTGATAAGAGACAATTGCTTCACCACCTTATAACGCAAGAAAATATTACCGATGTTTTGGTTTTTTCTCGTACTAAGCACGGCGCTGATAATATTGTCAAAGCTTTAAGAAAACAGGGGGTTGCCGCCGATGCAATTCACGGTGATAAATCTCAAAATGCAAGACAAAGAGTTCTTGAAAGTTTTAAAAGTAAAGAAGTAGGTGTTCTTGTTGCAACTGATATTGCTGCACGCGGAATTGATATTGATCAATTAGACTACGTAATAAATTTTGATCTCCCAAATATACCTGAAACGTACGTGCACCGAATTGGTCGTACAGGTCGCGCTGGAAATAATGGTGTTGCCATTTCTTTTTGCGGTAAAGACGAATTACCTTATTGGAAAGATATTAAAAAACTAATAAAAGTAGACGTTACAGAAATAAAGGACCATCCTTATCCTTGGAATGGAAATGCCGAATCGGATAAACCTCAATCAAATTCTAATAGAAGTGGTGGAGCGCATAAATCTAGAAAATCTGATGCATCTAAAAAAAATAAAAAACGTTGGTACTAACCAACGTTTTTTTTTATTTCACAAGTCTGTTAATAATGGTGAATAAGGTAACAGCTTCAAAAGGTTTCACTAAACAATCATCCATTCCACTTGCAAGGACGCGCTCTATAATTTCATCCCTACCATAAGCTGTTAGTGCGATAATAGGAATTTTGAAACCTCGTTTTCTTATTTCTCTACTAGTTTCATAACCGTCCATTACTGGCATATTAATATCCATTAAAATTGCGTCAAAATGCTCACTTTCCAATAAATCTAATGCTTTAGAGCCACTCTCCGCCACCTCACAACTATGATTTTTATCCCTCAAAGTTTTGCAAGTGACAATTTGATTAATTTTATTATCTTCTACCACAAGAATCTTAAGTGGTTTGCATGTTTGATGATCAATTATTTCATCTTCCATCATTTTTTTACATTTTTCTTGATCGGCATCAAACGGTATGGTGAATGTAAATGTTGAACCCACATGTTCTTCGCTCTCAATATAAATTTCACTTCCAAACAAATTTACAAGCTTCTTTACAATTGATAATCCTAGACCTGTACCTTGATAATCTTCATTTTTCCGTTCAATTTGAACAAATTTATCAAATATCTTTTCTTGATTTTTCTTAGCGATTCCTATTCCATGATCTATAACTTCAAATTTCAAAAAGCAGACCTCCCCTAATTTTTTATCTAAAGAAACTTTTAATAAAACTTCGTCATTAGAAGTGAATTTTAATGCGTTGCTAATTAAATTTATCAAAATTTGACACAATCGAATTTTATCCCCAATTAAATTTGCGGGAATATCTTTGGCAATATCCAAAACAATGTTGTTTTTATTAAATTTTGAAATAAAACTGAGACTATCTTTAATAGTCTCGAGCTGGTCCACTAGATTGAAACAATACTTCTCCAGCACAAGTTTATTTTCTTCTATTTTATTAATTTGCAAAATATCATTCACAAGCGATAATAAATATTCCGCAGAGAATTTTAGTGAATTTAAATGTTTACTATTTGCAGAACCTTTATACTCCTCCATTATCATATCTGCTAGCCCTACTACTCCATATAGTGGAGTTCGCAATTCATGACTAATGGTAGATACAAATTGGGTTTTCACCTTTGCAGCCTCAATGGCCATGTCTTTTGCGATTTTTAATTCACTGTTTGCAATTTGCAATTCGGAGTTGAGTTTCTTTTTATAAAGATAATTTTTGTAGACACTATATAAAATAATCAAGAGGCCAATTATTCCCGCGACAAACAAATAGACTGTAATTCTTGATTTCTTTAACTTACTTGCTTGGTCAGCTTTTTCTTGGTTTATCTGAACCAATGCTCGTTTATACTCATCAATTTCAAAATTTAGACCTTCTGATAATGCTTTTTTAAGCTTCTGCTGATCATAAATTTTAGATCTCAAAATTCTATATTGATCTAAATTTTCAAATGCACTCTTATACAGCCCATATTTGTTTAAAAACATAGAATATTCTAAATAGGCGAATGACAAATCTACATCTTGTTTTAATCGAGTCGCTTCAGCAATACTTTTTTCAAAGTCACTAGTAGCAATGTCAACCTTTCCTTTATAGGAATTATACATTCCGTTAAGCATAAAAACCACAGGTACTGCGTCTGCATTGAGATAATGAATATTCTTATTGATATAATTAAGGTGCTTGTATCCCTCGTCGTATTGGCCTATATCAAATTTTGCCCAAGCAAGGTTTAAATTTGCAAATGCAACACGTGATGTATCCTGAATTTGCTCGCCATAGAAAATTGATTTATCATAAAGATCGAGCGCCTTCTCATATTCTTTTTTGTGAAAGAAATATATGTTGCCAATATTATTATTTATTCGCGACAACAGGTCAGAATTGCCAATTTTCTCTGCGTACTGCAATGCTATATTGTAATTTGCTAT
Organism: Flavobacterium ardleyense; assembly: GCF_033547075.1. NCBI lineage: Bacteria > Pseudomonadati > Bacteroidota > Flavobacteriia > Flavobacteriales > Flavobacteriaceae > Flavobacterium > Flavobacterium ardleyense. Next base: position 2,648,610 of record NZ_CP137891.1, read on the forward strand.
CGACTTTTCATATTCTGATAATTCTTCATAATTAGAGGCAATTATTTTATAAGAGATACTTTTAAAATAATCATCATTGAGACTTATCGATAGTTTGAGTGCTTCTCGGGCATAAAAAAGCGATTCCTTAAACTCTGAGTTATTAAGGAATCGCTCTGATTTTTGCGTAAGCATCAAAATTTGCTCTTTACTAATAGTAGTTTCTTGCCCAACCAATACATTGCTGGAAAACAAGAATATTAGTAACGTAATAATGGTCCGACACACATGCATATCTGAAATATTTCAATTCAAATATACACTATTCATTTTAACATTAATTAACCTCTAATCAATTTTCTATATTTCAATCTTTTTGGAGTTAAGTCACCGCCCAATCTTTTGCGCTTATTCTCCTCATATTCTGAGAAACTACCTTCAAAAAAGTAAACTTCAGAATTTCCTTCAAATGCAAGAATGTGTGTACAAATTCTATCAAGAAACCATCTATCGTGCGAAATAACAACTGCACAACCAGCAAAGCTGTCAAGACCTTCCTCTAACGCTCTCAAGGTGTTAATGTCCAAATCATTGGTTGGCTCATCTAATAAAAGAACGTTTCCTTCTTCTTTTAATGTCATTGCCAAGTGCAATCTATTACGTTCTCCTCCAGATAAAGTTGCAACTTTTTTATTTTGATCGCTTCCGCCAAAATTAAATCGACTTAAGTAAGCTCGAGAATTTACTTGACGGCCGCCCATCATAATTAATTCTTGGCCATCACAGAAATTTTCCCAAATGGTTTTATTTGGATCAATATTAGAGTGTGCTTGATCTACATAAGCGATTTTCACAGTTTCACCAACATTAAAAGTTCCTGAATCTGTTTGCTCTTCACCCATTATCATTCTGAAAATAGTAGATTTACCAGCTCCGTTTGGTCCGATAATTCCAACAATTCCAGCTTGTGGTAATGTGAAATTTAAATTATCATATAATAACTTATCGCCAAACGCTTTTGAAACATTTACTGCCTCGATTACGTTTGTACCTAGACGAGGACCATTAGGAATATAGATTTCTAGTTTCTCGTCAAGTGCTTTCTGATCTTCGTTTAATAATTTATCGTAATTCTGCAAACGTGCCTTTTGTTTAGTCTGACGACCTTTTGCTCCCTGACGAACCCAGTCCAACTCACGCTCTAAGTTTTTTCGGCGCTTACTTGCAACTTTTTCTTCCAATGCCATTCTGCTAGATTTCTGATCTAACCAAGAAGAATAATTTCCTTTCCACGGAATACCTTCTCCTCTATCAAGTTCTAAAATCCATCCTGCCACATTGTCAAGGAAATAACGGTCGTGAGTTACTGCAATTACAGTTCCGGCATACTGTGCCAAGTGCTGTTCAAGCCATAAAACACTTTCTGCATCAAGGTGGTTGGTAGGCTCATCCAAGAGCAAAACGTCTGGCTGCTGCAACAATAATCTACACAAAGCAACACGACGACGCTCACCACCTGATAAATTTTTAATTGGAGTATCACCTTCTGGAGTACGCAACGCATCCATAGCAATCTCTAATTTTGTATCTATTTCCCAAGCTCCTAGCGCATCAATTTTGTCTTGAAGTGCCGCTTGTCTGTCCATCAGTTTGTCCATCTTGTCTGCATCTTCATACACTTCTGGAAGACCAAACATATCATTGATTTTATTAAACTCTTCAAGTACAGCCATCGTTTCAGAAACACCTTCACGAACTATTTCAATAACTGTCTTGCTGTCATCCAAAATTGGCTCTTGCTCCAGATATCCAACCGTGTAACCAGGGGCAAAAACAACATCACCTTGGTAATTTTTATCAACACCAGCAATGATTTTTAATAAAGAAGATTTTCCCGATCCGTTAAGACCCAAAATTCCAATCTTTGCACCATAGAAAAAACTTAAATATATATTTTTCAAAACTTGCTTGTCGCTACTTGAGTAGGTCTTACTCAATTTTGACATCGAAAAAATAACTTTTTTATCGTCTGACATTTATTCTTTTATTTAATAATTAAAATTCTTACTTCTAAAATCTCTAAGCAATAAATATTTTTTTTGAATTTAATTTATTGCAGTTTGCAAATTTACTGATAATTCTTGAGCATATTAAACTATCTAAAGCTTATAAACAATATGTCAACTACTATACACGGCCTTTTAAGGCATTAAATACCCACGCATTTGCAAAGAAACCCACCCCAACGGCTGCAAATCCCCAGCCCGACACATCTTGATATCTAAAAGCTCCCAGACAAATAAGAATAATGCCCATAACAATCATTATCAAAGTAGCCCACGCCAAAATGCTATTCTTATTTCTAGACATAATTGATTACATTGAAGTATTTATGCAAATATCGTTATATATAATTACTCTCAAAAACTTTAAAAAGTCAGTTGTCAATATTCTATTGTTAATAAGCGAAAATACAACTTAAAGCAATATAATCTAGTAACTTACAAACATGTAAATGAAGAAAACTCTAATATTTCTTATGAGTGGTATCAACATTTCTATTTTTAATATTGTTCGAAAGTTGTTGATTGCAAAGCGACAACTTTCGGATAATTATTAAGATCATCAAGTTCGTTTGCAACATTTTGGTTGGGAGTATGCCAAAACCTTTAAACTTGTCTTAAAGATCATTTAAATAACATAGTCGGGAAAATTTTCTCAACTGACATAAAAAGAATTAATTTTCTTTACCACTCTAAGATGTAAGACCCAGATTATCTTGCGAGCAGAAACTCTATTTTAATCCAATTTCATGACGCAATTTTAATGGTCAAATTGTATTAACTACATATTCTAAAATGGTCTTAGTGGAAATATTTAGCAACTTGCAAATGCTAACAACCTCAATTAAAAGAGTCTTTTATTACATAAAAATTTTAATTAGCAGCTCTTTGTATAAATCGGCTTGGGTCATGCTTGCACCTACTCCTTTACTTTTAACGTCAATTTCTCGAATACTATTGAGAACTTGACTGACCTTTCTCATCGAATAATTTTTAATGGCAATATCATAATCCTTCATAAAGTAAGGATGTATTCCTAGAAGACTAGCGACGTTCTTTGGGTTTTTATCTTTGGTACCATGGTATTTCATCAGTTGAATGAAAAATGAAAAAATTTGCGGCAACGTTTTTGGAAGCGGATTTTCTTTAGGATTTTGAGCAAAATTATTCACAATCTGATACGCTTTAAACTCATTGCGCTCTCCAATGGCATTTCGCAATTCAAAAACGTTAAAATCTTTACTGAAACCTATGTTCTCTTCGATATTTGCCGCAGTAATTGTGCTGCCTTTCGGCAAAATTATCTCAAGCTTTCCTAATTCATTGCTAATTTTTGAAAGGTCAGTTCCGAGAAATTCCCCAAGCACTGCAGCCGCTTTTGGCTCGATCTTATAGCCTCTACCTTGTAATTCAGTCCGCATCCAAGTTAAAACCTGGTTATCATACAATTTTTTACTTTCCAATAAAACCCCCTTTTCTTTAATAAGTTTGGCGATTCTTTTGCGCTTATCTACGGTTTTATACTTGTAACAAATGACCAGTACAGTTGTAGGCGTAGGGTTTTCTAGATATTTTTCCAAGATATCCATGTCACCTTTGATGTCTTGTGCTTCTTTTACGATAATTACTTGCTTTTCGGCCATCATCGGATACCTTTTGCAATCCGAAATTATCTCATCATATTTGACATCTCTTCCGTATAGGATAGTTTGATTAAAACCTTTTTCTTCCTCGCTCAGTACGTTCTCTTCGATGTAATCGCTAACCACATCAATAAAATAACTCTCTTCGCCTGAAAGAAAATAAATTGGCTTTATAATTCCGTTTTTTAGATCCGCTATAATTTTGGTAATTTCGTCCAAGTCTTTTAGTGTTTAAAGTCCATTTTTAGACTTTTTATTTTAAATAAGATACCTTTGCAATATGCAGCAGCTTAATTTTCCTCCCTGTAAATTTCGATTCAAAAATAGCGAAAATAAGATTGCCATCTTTGACGAAATTAGAAAAAAATTTATATTCCTCACCCCCGAAGAATGGGTAAGACAGCATGTAGTTCATTTTTTAATTAATTTCAAAAACTATCCTGCATCATTGATAAATGTTGAAAAGCAACTTAAAATAAACGGTCTAATAAAGCGCTACGACGTCGTGGTATATCATCCCGACGGTGCAATAAATGTGTTAGTAGAATGCAAAGCGCCATCGGTAAAAATCACTCAGGAAACATTTGACCAAATTGCAAGGTATAATCACACTCTAAATGCTGGTTATTTGATGGTAACAAATGGATTGAATCATTACTTTTGCCAAATGGATTTTGAATTAGAAAAATACCACTTTCTGGAAGACATCCCTAATTATCAAGCTCAAGTATGAAAAGAATCGCAGTAGTTATTCTAAATTGGAATGGTAAAGATTTGTTGGAAAAATTTCTTCCCTCACTAATAAAATTTTCAGACCCAGCAAATCTGTATATTATTGACAACGCCTCTTTTGATGGATCACAGAAATTTATTAAAGAAAACTTTCCTACGATTAATATTATTCAGAATGAGGGCAATTACGGCTTCGCAAAAGGATATAATCTAGGATTAAATAACATTCAGGAAGAGTATTTAGCATTGGTAAATTCTGATATTGAAGTTACAGAAAATTGGCTGCAGCCGATAATTGATTTGTTTGATAATTCAAAATCTGTCTGTATTATTCAACCTAAAATTCTTGACTACAAACAAAAAACGCATTTTGAGTATGCTGGAGCTGCTGGTGGATTTATTGACAAATACGGTTATCCTTATTGTAGGGGACGTATTTTTGAAAGCATCGAACAAGATACCGGACAATATGATGATGAGGTAGAGATATTTTGGGCTTCGGGCGCTTGCTTTTTCATTCGTAATGATACTTATAAAACTTTAAAAGGATTTGATGAAGATTTTTTTGCGCATCAAGAAGAAATTGATCTTTGCTGGCGTGCCTTTAATGCAGATTACAAAATAATGTATACTCACAAATCGGTAGTTTATCACGTAGGTGGAGCAACTCTCGGAGCAAATAATCCACACAAAACTTATCTAAATTTCCGAAATTCCCTGGCAATGCTTTTAAAAAATTTGCCCGGTACTAAAGTTGTACCAATTATAGTCTCGAGAATGCTCCTAGATGGCGTTGCATTTTTTAAATTTGTATTCGAAGGTAAATTTTTGCACGGATTCGCCATTTTAAAAGCTCATTTCTCATTTTACCTCTCAATTAAGGCTAACTATCAAAAACGTAGTAAGACCCTGAAATTCAACTATTACAATACGGATAGTATCGTATATAAATATTTTTTTAAGAAAATTTATACTTATAAAAATTTGCTTTAACAAAGGTTTATGCACAATTTGTTTTCTTTCATGGAAAGAAATGTTAAATTTGTCTTTGTAATAAAAAAACTAACCTATGAAAAAAGTACTTGTAACATTATCCTTGGTAGCATTTCTTGCTACATCTTGTGGTACGAAGAAGAAGATTACCGAGCTGGAAGGTAAAAACAAAGAGATTCAGGATCTTCTTAACACAGCAACTGTAAAGTTGAATACGTGCCTAAGTGAAAAAGAAACCCTAACTGGTCAAATTGATTTCTTAAAAAGAAATAATACCGATTTGATTAACAATATGGGTAATATGACGACACTTTCTACAAAAGGTGCTCAAAATATTGAGAAAGCTCTGGAAAGTATGAAAGAGAAAGATTTAAAAATCTCTAGAATGCAAGACGCACTTACTAAAAAAGATAGTGTAACTTTAGCTTTAGTTTCAAGTCTTAAAAGCTCTGTGGGAATAAATGATCCAGATATTCAAATCAATGTTGAAAAAGGAGTTGTATTTATTTCTATCTCAGACAAATTGTTATTTAAAAGCGGAAGTTCTGTTGTAACTGATAGAGCAAAAGAAATTTTAGGTAAAGTTGCAAAAGTAGTTAAAGACAAACCAACATTTGAATGTATGGTTGAAGGACACACAGATAATGTGCCTTTTATCAGCAATGGTGTTTTACTTGACAACTGGGATTTAAGTGTAAAACGTGCTACATCTATCGTTAGAGTACTTACTAATGATCATAATGTAAATCCAAAGCAATTAATTGCTGCAGGTCGTGGAGAATTTATTCCTTTAGTTGAGAATAATTCTGCTGAAAACAGAGCAGTGAACAGAAGAACAAGAATTGTTGTGATGCCAAAAATTGATGAATTTTACAATATGATTGAACAAGAAATGAAAAAGTTAACGAAGTAATATTCCTAATTTTATATATCAAAATGCAGCAATTTTATAATTGCTGCATTTTTTTTAGAGTTAACTTTCAGATTCAGTGCAGTTATTAACTACTTGCAATTTGTCGCATAATGAAACAGTCAACAACAATAACAATTTATACCATTGGACACTCAACCCGAGACATTAGTGAGTTTCTGGAAATGCTTTGTAATAATGAAATCCAATGTTTGGTAGATGTGCGTCGTTTTCCTTCTTCAAAGAAGTTTCCTGATTATAATCAAGATTCATTGAAAGAAACATTATCTGAAAATGAAATACTGTACATGCACATCGAGGCGCTAGGAGGCAGAAGAAAAGCTTTAAAAGATTCGCCAAATTTTGTTTGGCAGCATCCTTCTTTTCGAGGCTATGCAGATTATATGGAAACATCCGAATTTCAACTAGCTGTAAAAGAATTAGAATTAATTGCGACACAAAAAGTTACGGCAATAATGTGCTCAGAAGCTGTATTTTGGAGATGCCACCGATCAATGATTTCTGATTATCTAAAATCTGAAAATTATACTGTTTTGCATATTATGAGCACTACAAAGTTGACCGAACATCCTTATACTGCGCCCGCACAGGTGGTTGATGGAAAACTTACATACCATCAGCAACCCATATAAGCCTAAATTTTCTGCAATGCCTCTATAAGCAAATCTACTTCCTCCTTTGTGTTTTCGAAAGAAAATGAAATTCTTAAACTAGGTTTTTTTAATTCAGCTTCATCTAAGATTTCAGCCAAAACGTGAGAAGGCTTAATACTTCCAGACTGACAAGCACTTCCCCTCGATACTGCAATCCCTTTCATGTCCAGCGAAAATAGTAACATTGACGCTTTGTCTGCTGGAAATGGCAAACGAACATTTAGAATGGTAGGAAATGTTTCGAAAATTGCATTTACCGGATTGCTTTCTCCATTAATTTGCGTTCCAGGAAATTTTGCTACTAATTTTTCAAACGCATAAGTTTTTAATTCAGAAATATGTTTCATTTCTTCGGTCAAATTGTCAAAATTCATTTCTAGGGCTTTGGCCATTCCTATAATATTGTGCACAGATTCGGTGCCCGCGCGTAAGCCTTTCTCTTGAGCGCCACCATATATCATAGGATTAATTACTGTTCCTTTTCTAACAAATAAAAATCCTACCCCTTTTGGTCCGTGGAATTTGTGGGCACTTGCAGCAAAAAAGTCGATGTCAATTTCAGAAAAATTTAAATCCATTTTCCCTATAGACTGAACAGTATCCGAATGAAAATAGGCATTATACTGTTTGCAAATCTTTCCCACTAGAGCAATATCAATCATGGATCCTGTCTCGTTATTTACGTGCATCAAACTAACAAGCGTTTTCTTTGCATCTGAAAGTAATTCAGAAAGATGAGAAATATCTACTGATCCATTTTTCCTGAGTTTTACATACTCGACTTCAACACCAAATTCTTTTTCCAAATGATCTAATGTATGCAAAACAGCGTGATGTTCAGTGCGAGCGCTAATTATTCTTTTTACATTTAAAGTTTTTACCGCTTCAGTCAGGGCCCAATTATCTGCTTCTGTTCCACCTGAGCAAAAAATAATTTCTTGCGAACTTACATGCAACTTTTTTGCAATTGATTTTCGCGCAAGCTCTAACGAACTTTTTGCCTGTCTGCCAACACCATAAACAGATGAGGGGTTGCCGTAATTTGTAAGTAGAGATTCTGCGATAGCCGCAATAACTTCGGGTCTTACTGCAGTAGTTGCAGCATTATCAAGATATACTGTATTCATGTTGCAAAGGTACAATTCTTAGATAATATTCCCGACATTCATATTCTTTAGCTTGTTGCCAGAAAAATATCTTATTTTTGTTTTAAATTAAATCTTACAATGAAAAAGTTTCTGATTTTAGCGCTTATTACAATATTTGCCACAGGCTGTGACGACGGAATTATAAAGGTCGAAAATCTCGATTTTGCTGACTCAGTTACACAAAGTTGTGGGAATTTGGTTTTTAAATTAAATGATAACGAGGCGTTGCTTATTTCGCTTCCTGAAGCTGCCTACAACACTGCTTTTACTAATAAACCGACTGCAGTAGGTGTTCCGATTCTAATTCCAATTAATTCTGATAACAGAGTTTTATATCGATTTTATGATGGAACTGTAAGTTCAGAAACAGTATGCAACGTCATTCCTCCCATAAATCCGAAGGCCCAAGATGAGTGGATTGGTATTTCTGGAAACATACAAATTACCACTACGGCGATTATCGAACCAAATACCGACTTAGAAGGTGGTCAGAAAATTAGTGGATACAAGCATCAGATAACCTTCAAAAACATTACTTTCCAAAAGGAAGGTGGAAACCAATTTTATGACACGTTTGTTTTTGGAGTATTTCAGCAATCTGTACAGCCCATTTCATTTGTATTTGATGAAAATTTAGAGAAATGTACAAATAGTAATTTGATTTTTAATATTGCGGGATCATCGGCATTTACCTTAAATATCGATCCAAATTTAATTTTAAGTCAAGTTACAACTATTGACCAACCGCGCGTTGGCTACATCGAAGCAGACAAAAATATTTTAAAATACACCAAATTTGCTGCAGTTGTAACTTCTAATTACTATTGTGGAACAACTGTGCCAACGGTTCCAGCGATTCTAGAAACATACACTGGAGTGATTGGCGTTACAAATGTAAGTGGCATTATCGAAGTGACCACAACTACAAATGGTACAGGGTTTTTGCACGAAATTCACCTTAAAAAGGTCATGCTGACCAGCGATTTGGGCGTCTCGTTCCTTTTGGCTGATGATTATTTTTATGGGCAATTGATCACAAATTAGAATTTAAGTGGACTGTATAAAAAAGCGCAATAGTTTATCGACTATTGCGCTTTTTTATACAGTCAATGTCCCGTCCTGAAATAGCGATACACAAAATGTATCATTATGAAAGAAGATCAGGGAAACCGCTACATCAAGCGCACACAGAAAGACTACACTATGTCTTTTAAATTACAAATTGTTCAAGAAATAGAGAAAGGATCTCGGTCTATTTCTGAAGTAACCAAAGAATATGGGATACAAAGTCATAGTACGGTTCTTAATTGGTTGCGAAAATTCGGTAACTTTGATTGGGAGAATCAAATACCAACTACTATGACAAAGTCACCAGAACAGAAGGTAATGGAGCTTGAAGCCAAAGTAAAACTACTGGAGAAGCAGAAGTCGCTTTTGGAACACCAAGCTTTTGTTGCAGATAAAAAAGCAATCATTTTCGATATGATGATTGATCTCGCTGAGAAAGAATATAAAATTGATATACGAAAAAACTCCTCACCCGAACAATCGACAATTTTAAAGAGCAAGAACACCAAACAGTAGTGTTCGCCTGTAATTTGTTCGGGGTAGACAGACAGGTTTATTATCGAAATATTAAAAGAAAGTCCGTAAAAGAGTCTAAAGCAATTGAAGTTGTATCGATGGTTCTATATATTAGGAAATCTATGCCCAGACTTGGTACAAAGAAATCGTACCATCTTTTAAAGGATCAATTGAAACCATTAAAAATAGGCAGGGATAAATTATTTAATATATTAAGGGCTAATCACTTACTAATCCAGCCTAGACGCAGCTATCACATCACAACTAACTCACATCATCACTTTAGAAAACATAAAAATCAAGTCCTTGGTTTAGAAATAAACAGACCTGATCAAGTATGGGTCTCTGATATAACATACATAGGCAGAAGAGAAAATCCTTGTTATTTAAGCATCATTACCGATGCATATTCTAAGAAGATTATGGGACACTACGTTGCCGATAATATGAATACTGAAAGCAGCGCATTAGCATTGAGGATGGCAATTAAACAAAGGAAAAGCAAGCAAGTTCCACTAATTCATCACTCGGATAAAGGCCTACAATATTGCGCAAAGGATTATCAAAAGATCTTAAGAAAAAATGGAATAGTAGCTAGTATGACACAGAACTCAGATCCGTACGAAAACGCCGTGGCCGAAAGAATCAATGGGATATTAAAACAGGAATTTATGATTGACAAATACAATCTAAAATTGAATCTAATCAAGAGCCTGGTTAAGGAATCAATTGACACTTACAATGAACTACGACCACATTATTCTAATTATATGCTAACTCCTAACCAAATGCATTTGCAGAACATAATTAAAATGAGAACCTATAAAACAAAAAAAAACACTTGCGAAAATGATTTTGCAAGTGTTTAATTAAATATTTTTGTCTAATAATCTGTATCGCTTATTTAGGACTAGACACAAATCTTTATTTTGCATTCTTCAATTTCCATTTGGGCGAGACTCTCGCCATAATCTTTTCAGTAAAATTGACTATTTTCTTGTGGTTCAGCTCAGGCTTTCCCTTCTCAATCTTGTTGCAACGTTTGCTCCGCAAAGCCACAATAAAGGATTTTCTTCGCCAGCTCGCATAAGCTTAGGTCCACTGCGATCGCTCTCGCAAAACATCAATGGTCAGTATATTTATAGTAATCTCAGAGTGTAGTCTTATTTCGAGCTTTTCAAATTAGAGTAATGACTGATTTAGTTAATTTTAAAAGTTATTTAAAGAGCCAAAGGCAATTCGGCGAAAGCCAAAAAATACTATTTCGACTGCTTAATTATAACTTCTGTCGCACCAACACCATATTTCTGATAATTAGCATCTTTAAAATCGATATTATCATATCTGCCAAGCATAAAATCCAATTCAGATTTCAAAATACCTTCACCAACTCCGTGGATAAATATAATTTTTGGTATTCTATTTCGAATAGCAAACTCAACGTGACGCTTAGCAGTTTCAGACTGCATCGTGAGAATTTCGTAATTAGAAAGACCTCTCCAGTTTTTAACTAATTTCTCAATATGAAGATCAAATTCTGGTGGCGGAATTTCTCCCTTAGTCTTCTTCTCCTTTACAAAACTTCGAGCTTTGGGAATTTCCTTTTGCTGTAGAATTGAATCAGTATTAAACCTTCCCATTTCTTTTTGAAAATCGCTATTATCCGAAATTTTGATCAGCTCTCTTTCACTAAATGTAATGGTAAATCCATCAATAGTTTCGACCGTTATTCCATTACTATTAAAACCGGTAACTACACCATTCATATCTTCATCTAAAGCCGCAACTTTATCACCAATACTAAAGTTCTTCATCTTCTTCACTTTGATTTTTACTTGGAGTTTTTGAACTTAATCGCATCATTCCAAACATGAAAACTACAAACGCAACTATCATGATATACGGATTAGAATCTTCTTGTGACTGCTCGTAAAAAGCAATGATAATAGCCGCAATCATCAATAATGGAATTAGAAACTTCATAGATTTGGATTTGATTTGCCAAAAATAGCAAACTTTCCCGTGCCTTGTCCTATCTCGCTTAGATTAAAAAACATTTATTTTAATATTCTTTAAACCAATAATCTTTACAAATTTCGAACATAATCAAACCTTTTTTGTAATCTTGCATTAATGAAAATTGAAGCAGAAGATATTATGTTACCCTGTATGAACAAGCAGCTTTTCGGCATTGATTGTCCGGGGTGTGGCACCCAGCGAGCGGTTTCATTACTTTTGCAAGGAGATTTTTCGGCAGCGTTTTCAATGTTTCCAGCAATTTATACTACAATTGCGCTATTTCTACTGTTAGGATTACATATTGTAGACAAACGACGTTCATATCAAAAAATCCTAATTGCCGTTGCAATAATTAATGCAGTAATTATGATAATTTCATATATTTACAAAATGACTAACCTCTAAATAATAATTAAATCTACTTATGGAAAAAAGAAATTTACCCAATGCCACCGCGGTATTAGTGCTGGGAATCATGTCAATATTAACCTGCTGCTGCTACGGAATTGTGGGGCTAATATTTGGAGCTGTAGCTTTGTTCTTAGCGCAGAAAGATTTAAAACTTTACAATGCTGAACCGGAATTGTATCTAAACTACTCAAATCTTAAAATTGGTAGAACACTTGCAATTATTGGTATTAGTTTAAGTGCAATCTATCTTATCATTACAATTTATATGTACCTAGTAATTGGAGAAGCCGGAATGCTTGAAATGATGGAAAATTTGCAGTTGAAAATGGAGCAACAGCAGATGAATAATTAATATAAAAAAAAGGGATTTCAAATTTGAAATCCCTTTTTTATTATAAATGCACTCGTGTATGTAAGTAGCTTAATCTAGTTTCGTTACTGTACCCTTTTGTTTTGCGGCAGATCCTACGATATTAAATTCAAAAATATAAGAATCTTTTGTAGTAGACAGTATCTTCATCGCCACCGCTTTTTGCTCTTCCATATTCTTTGGATTAATTTTCTTCAAAATATATTCACAGTCATTTGTCCATCTTACAGAAGATGTATCCGTTTTACCGTTGTAGGTTTCGATTTCAAAATCCTCAGTGCGTTCAAACATCGTGGTTTCTACTTTACCATTAACTGTATGTTCAAATTTAAATTTACCAGTTTTGAAGTCGGCACAATTGCGGTCCCTTTCGTAGCAAGAAAAAAATAGTGGTACTAAGAATACTAAAAAAAACTTTTTCATTATTAATTTATAATTTAATAGTTAAAAAACAGCGATAACTAGACGATTTTGATGTCATACTTTTCCAAAAGTCCCGACAATCCTTCTTTTGAAAATTTTGCTTTCTTGAGCATATTTGATTCTGGATCGATACTATAATTTTGAGCCGAATATAAGTTTGCTTCTTTAAGTATGGTATTCTGAAAAATTGCACCTTGCAAATTGCTATCGTCAAAAATAGCCTTTGTAAGATCAGCCGACGTAAAATTAACTTCTCTTACAGAAGAATTTATAAACTTACTCTTCTGCATCTTCTTATTATTAAAAGAGGCGTAATCTACATTACAACTATTAAAGTCTACGGCAAACAGAAAATCATCGCACTCTTGAAACTGAATTCCCAATAATTTGCAATTTTCAAAATGAACTTGTTTTAAGCTTGTTCCTCTCAAATTTAAATTTGAAAGATTGCAATCGTAAAATTCACAATCCAAAAAAGTATTCGACGAAAAGTCTGAATTACTAAAATCGCAATTCCTAAAAATACACCCGTCAAACTCACGATTATTAACTCGTTGATCTGTAAAAATTACTTTTTCATATGTCTGATGGACATTAATAAAATCTTTCATACCTAATCTGTCATGCTATTTACGATTGTACTAATGCCTTTAAACATTAAAACCACCGCCGAAAAACAAAAGATAATTCCAACTGCCAAAACCAAATAATGCCAGTTTGTATGCGAATTCATAAACGCATTGTAAATGATAACGGGACCAGTAAAAATAAGCGGAAGTGCAAATAGCAAGTATTTAATTCCTTTGTTTAGAATATCTTTATCTGTTGGCATATTATTTTTTATTTTAATTATTATTTTGAAAATATTCTACTGCTTTCCGAACACTTCCTTGCGATTGAAGCAATTGTAAAGCTACTTCGGCAGAAACATTTATCTCGCTGATGATCATATTTACACCTCGATTTACGAGCTTTTCATTGCTAAGCTGCATATCGACCATTTTATTTCCTTTCACGCGACCAAGCTGAATCATGGCTGTGGTCGAAATCATATTTAGCACTAACTTCTGAGCCGTTCCCGCTTTCATTCTAGAACTTCCGGTTACAAATTCTGGTCCTACCACGACCACAACCGGAAATTTAGCTTCCAGCGCAATCGGACTTCCTTCGTTGCAAACGATACAACCTGTATTGATCTGCCGCATATTACTTTGGCGTAAGCCTCCCAATACATAGGGAGTTGTACCCGAAGCTGCGATTCCAATCACGAAATCGTTTTCATTGATAGTATAATTTTCTAAATCTTTCCAAGCTTGATTTTCATCATCTTCGGCATTTTCTACCGCTTGTCTGATTGCAGCATCGCCACCCGCAATTAATCCGTTAACCAGATCGGCAGGAACACCAAAAGTTGGAGGACACTCAGAAGCATCAACAACTCCCAATCTACCAGAAGTTCCCGCGCCGATATAAAACAGTCGACCACCTTTTTTCAGACATTCCACCGCTTTAGTCACAAGCTTTTCGATTGCTGGAATTTGCTTTTGTACAGAAAGTGCAACCGTTTGATCTTCTTTATTAATATTAGAAAGCAACTCGGCAATACTAGAATTTTCTAGTGAGTCAAAATTACTGCATGATTCTGTGGTTTTAATGAAGGTCATAAGGTGAATATTTTAACTGTAAAATTATTTATGTTGAATGTTTAAACTAGAACAACAAACCGCGCTTTTCTAAATTTCTAAAAAGTTATTTCGAATAAATTTCTTTAAGAAACTTCGGTAGATTTTAAACTATTTCTTCAATTGATTTGTTCAATAAATCTCCATCGTAATCCACATCTTCATTTTTAAATTGTTCTTCTGTAAACGCTTTTAACTTCTTCTCAGCCTTCAAATACTTCCCAAAAAACTTGATATCGATCAGCCCAATAAAATCTATTTTACTGCTGACAATCGTAAAATCTGTATTGGGAAACTTGCGAGAATATTGCAAGTCATCAAAATGTTGTCCCTGCAAATACAAAGTCTCGTTTTCTGAGATTTTAATATAAAAACCAGAACCTAAATCAAATGTTTCTCTTCTTTTATAAACTTTCTCGGTTTGTATTTTTAGCACTTGTGCTTTACCATTTTTTATTTCGTCCTCAACTTTGCTATTCCAGCCAATTCGTCCCTCTTTCTTCATCCAATAAAACACAATTCCTATTGAGAATAGTAATAAAGGAATTAAAATCAGCAGCTGTGTTTCAGAAGAAACTTTATCAATGAACTTGTCATATAGTAATAATGGAAACAAACATAAAAAAGCAACCCAAATAAACTTCAATATAAAGTTTTCAATTTGTTCCCAAAATGAAAACTTTTTACTTCTCAATACTTTAATTTCATCTTCGCTATATGGGCGTTCACTCTTTTCCATTTATGATTGGTTTCTAATGCGAATGCGCATCTCCAAATCCTAAAAAGTACGCTAGAATAATTCCCAAAATAATCATCGAAAGTTTGGCAAAATTAAATTTATGCCCTTCTGATGCTTCAAAGATAATTGTAGATGAGATATGGAACAGAATTCCAATTACCACTGCCGTTATCTGCGTATAGTAATCATGCAATATCGGAAGAAATTTCGAGACCATCGTCCCAAGTGGCGTCATCATCGCGAAGAACATCATAAATAGGAAAATAATATGCTTTTTAAGTTGGGCGTTGACAAAAAATAAGGTCAAAATGATTGCAATTGGCAAATGATGAATCGCTATTCCCAAAGCCAAATGCTCGTGATGACTCACCGGAAAGCCTTCTAGAAATGCGTGAATACACAAACTTATAAAAAGCAACCAAGGCATTTTGGACATGGAATGATTTCCATGAACATGTCCGTGCTCTGCTCCTTTCGAGAAGAATTCTAATATGATTTGGAACAAAATTCCCATCATAATAAAAATTCCCACACTGTCATCATGTTTTGAATAGACCTCGGGCAGCAAATGCATTACGGTAAGCGATAGCAAAAAAGATCCACTAAAAGCTAATAGTAATTTGATGTTTGTCTTATTCTGTGGTTTTAAAAATAAAGCAATGCCATATCCTAATAAGACAGAAAGTAATGGTAATAGGTAATTCATCTATTTAAAGATCATAATTAAACGTTCAGATTCTTTTTTGCTGAATTTATGAAGTTTGTAATCTCCAAAAATGTCAATTAAATCGATATCTAGTTCTTGCATCATCGTTTCAAATTTCTGCAAAGTCAGCGCTTGCACGCGTTCTGTAAAATGAAACTTCTCCCCTTTATCTTCAAAATCAATCGCCTTCTGAATAAATTCGCCATCATACCATCGTTTAATTTCAAAAGTAATTCCGTCAACGATTTTAATTTCTTCAGCAACTAGATTTTCGATCACATAATCAGCGTTCATAAAATCGATAACACCAAAACCATATTCGGTCAAACCGTCTCGAATAGATTCTAAAGTCTTCAAATTGTCAGAATCGCATTCAAAATAGCCAAAACTGGTAAAAAGATTAAAAATGGCATCAAACTTTTTATCAAATGGCTTTCGCATATCGTGCACTTTGAAATGAAGTTTATCATTTTCAAATTCTGAAGCTTCGGCAATACTTTTCTCAGACAAGTCGTAGCCAACAACGTCATACCCTATTTCGTTAAGATAAATGGCGTGACGGCCTTTGCCACAAGCAAGGTCAAGGATTGTTGAATCTTCGGGAAGGTTTAGATACTGCGTTATGGTATCCATAAAAAATTGAGCTTCGGTATCGTCGCGATCTTTGTAAAGTATGTGATAATAGGGAGTATCAAACCACGATTCGAACCAATTAGAGTGTATTTCCGAATGTTTTTCTAGGTCGTTATTAAAGGAATCTTGCATTATTCTATTAGGATGAATTCTTAACCTACAAATTTAATGTATTTTTGCACCCAATAGCTTACTTTACTATGGAAAATAATTTTAAAATGATTGCCAAAACCTTTTTTGGTTTTGAAGAAATATTAGCAAAAGAACTTATAATGCTGGGCGCACAGGATGTAGAGCCTGGTGTTCGGATGGTAAGTTTTAAGGGCGACAAAGGATTTATGTACAAAGCAAATGTCTCTTTGCGAACTGCGTTAAAAATTTTAAAACCTATCTACCACTTTCGCGCAAGCACCGAAGAGCATTTATACAAAGGAATTTCTGGAATTCATTGGTCAAAATATTTACACGCCGATCAGACATTTGTAATCGATACAACGGTTCACTCAGATCACTTCAAGCACTCACAATACGTTTCTCAAAAATCCAAAGATGCCATTGTAGATCAGTTTCGCTCGCGTTTTGGACAGCGTCCAAGCGTAGAGAAAGACCATCCAGATTTGCGCATCAATATTCACATTGACAAAGACCAAGTGTCTGTGGCGCTCGATACTTCAGGTCGTTCACTGCACCAACGTGGGTATCGAACTGCGACCAATATTGCGCCGATCAATGAGGTTTTAGGTGCTGGAATGCTCCTACTTTCTGGTTGGGACGGTCAAGGCGATTTCCTAGATCCTATGTGCGGTTCTGGAACTTTGCTGATAGAAGCTGCGATGATTGCCTGCAATATTCCTGCAAATATCAACCGACGTGAGTTTGGATTCGAAAAATGGAATGATTGGGACAACGAACTTTTTGATACCATTACCGACTCTCTGCTGAAAAAAGTTCGTGAGTTTCATTATACGATTACTGGTTATGACAAAGCGCCGTCTGCTGTGCAAAAAGCAAAAGACAACGTGATTAATGCCAATCTTCAAGAGTATATCAAAATCAGCGAGAAGAACTTTTTCGATACTCAAAAAGAGACAAAAGGCCCGCTACATATCGCGTTTAACCCACCTTATGGCGAGCGTCTTGACATTCAGATGGAGCGTTTTTACCGAGAAATTGGCGATACCCTCAAAAAAGAATATCCTGGCACAAATGCTTGGATGATTACCGCAAACCTTGAAGCATTGAAGTTTGTAGGTCTGAGACCATCGCGTAAAATCAAGCTTTTCAACGGAAGTCTTGAGGCGCGTCTAGTGAAGTACGAAATGTACGAAGGTAGCAAGCGAACAAAATTCCAAATGGATCGTGAAGATGAAGAAGCTCCAGAAGTTGAGCAAATTCAGGATACAAATGAAGAGCAAGAAAATCAAAATTAAAATATAGATTTATGTCCAAACAAATCAAAGCATTCGTATTTCAATTAGGCTGTTTCGCCATTTTATTTGTGATCGCACGTTACTTAGTTGCCGAATATACTGGCCTCACAGGCTATTGGATTCCACTTACCGCATTTGTAATTGGAACATTATTGGCACCAAAATTCCACGCCGTAAAAACACAAGAAGGCGAAAAATTGTACTGGAAATGGCTTTTTGTAAAAGGAGTTAGAGAAATAAAATAAGAATTAAGATTTGGGCGTTCCCTTCGGGCAGGCTGTCCACTATATCTTTTTCCTGTCCAAAAAAGGCCAGAAAAAAGGATGCCGCTCCCATCCTTAACGCAAACAACCTCGACCATGATTCATTTGAATTGTGGTCGAGGTTTTTTTTTGAAAATGGGGAATATTGGTAGGAAATTATGTCGGGATATTGGAAGTTGCATTTTTTTTAACAGTAATAATCTATTAAAAATTTCTTAAATGCTTAATATAATTTTCTATATTGCTGTGGAAAATAAGACTGACGTTTGTCAGACATATATACTAATATTGAGGTTAGTATAGCTGACGCTGTTAGGCATATTAATAAGTTTGGTGAAAATAAAAAAAACATTGAGAGAGGAATTTAAATACGAATTGATGGATAATCCTGTCTCATTCATTTGCTCTAAATGGATGTTGGATAGAACACCTTTCATTTTCGGAGAGGACAGAATAAAATATATTGAATGGAAAGAACAACTTGCTGAAAAACTTCAAGTGGATAGTAAATCTATGGTCTTTACTGGAAGTTCAAGTTGCGGTTTTAGCTTAAATCCAAATAAAAATTATCGTGAATTTAACGAGGGTTCGGATATTGATATTGCCATAATTTCCAGTTATCATTTTGATATAGCTTGGAAGACTTTAAGAAATTTAGGAACAAAACGTTTCGACCTAAATAGCGTTCAACAGAATTGCCTAAAAGAACACGTTAACCGTTTAATTTATTGGGGAACTATTGCAACAGACAAAATATTAGAGATACTTCCATTCGGTAAAGAATGGACATTACATTTACTTAATATGGAAAAAGTTGACCCAATAAATGATAGAACGATAAATATTAGAATTTATAAGGATTATGAGTCTCTACGAGCATATCATATAAACAACTTAACAAATTTAAGAACTCAACTCTTCGAGAATGAATAAAATGACAAATTTTTTAAATACAACAAATAGAAATGTGGCTTGGTTCAAAGGAGCTTTTGACCGTGGAGAATTGGATATGAAACCCCCTTTTCAACGAAACCCAGTTTGGGTAACGAAACAAAAAAGTTATTTGATAGATACTATATTAAATCAGTATCCAATTCCAGAAATTTATATGCAGGAAACTGTGGATGAAAAAGGCAAGGCAAAATATATTATTGTGGATGGGCAACAAAGAACACGAGCAATGTTAGAATTTCTTGAAGGTAAATATTGCATTAATGGCAAGGAAAGCCCAGATTTTGCAGATATGTATTTTGAAGATTTAACCGCAGAGCAAAAAAAGACATTTTTTCAATACAATTTTGTGATTCGAGTTTTACCTGACATTCCAGACCCTCAATTGAGAGAAATATTTCAAAGATTGAATAAAAATGTCGTTTCACTTAATAAGCAAGAATTGCGACAAGCCACATATTGGGGACCTTTTATAAAAACAATGAATACTTTATCCGATAAAGATTATTGGAGTAAAATTGATGTATTTACAGCTAACGATATTAGAAGAATGTTGGACGTGGAATATATTAGCGAATTGGCAATTTTTTATATGCACGGCTTCCAAAATAAAAAGGACAATTTGGATAAATATTATGCATTGTACGAAGAAGAGTTTGAAAACAGTAAAGAGGTAATTGAGACTTTTGACACAGTAAACGGAGAAATTCTTAAGATTCTACCAGAAATAAATAATACAAGGTGGAGTAAAAAAGCTGATTATTATACATTATTTGGCCTCTTTGCAAAACAAAAAGATGAACTTCCACTATCTAAAGATAAAAGAGAAATGGCGAGAAGTAAACTTTTGGAATTTGCAGAAGAGATTAACTATTTTGTAAAAACAGACAAAGGCGATGAAGAAGTAAGTTACAATCCAGAAACTAAAGAATACGGAAGAGGAATTAGAGCAACGACAGATTCAGGAAGTCGAAAAGTTAGAGAAAACGCACTAAATATGAAACTCGAAGGGCTTTGGGAATAATAACTAGTACTAACACCGTATATAAGTTATGGCTTGGTCTATGCCTACTTGGAAAATCCTGCGGATATACCATAGCCAGCTTTTATTTGGAGGGGTTTGCACTAAAACACGCCACGCTCATATACATCAACGTTATGCACAATAATGAAGAACCTCAAACAGAACAACAGAAAAGAAGAATATGGACAAATTTATAAGTGATGGTGGAGATTGGTTCACATTCCTTGGTTTTGTATTTTCAATACTTACATTTCTCGGAATACTATTCAACAAAAGTATTCTCAAAAAAATTAACAAAAAGAGTTTTTCTATCAATAGAATGCCGGAAAATTTAATTGATTTGAAGACTATTAGTAGAAATATTTCTATATTTAATTCTGAATTTGATAGTAAAAAACCTGAAATATTAATAGAAATAAATAAGCTTTCACCAATATTAAAATCTTTGAAAAAATCCTTAAATAAAGCAGATTTAGAACATTTTAATTCGCTCAGTGCAGAAATCAAAAAAGTAAGTAAAATTTAT
Organism: Flavobacterium ardleyense; assembly: GCF_033547075.1. Classification (NCBI taxonomy): domain Bacteria; kingdom Pseudomonadati; phylum Bacteroidota; class Flavobacteriia; order Flavobacteriales; family Flavobacteriaceae; genus Flavobacterium; species Flavobacterium ardleyense. Next base: position 2,669,513 of record NZ_CP137891.1, read on the forward strand.
TATGAAGAAAGTAAAGTAAACAGAATGAGAAAATTCATTGGTAATTACATTATTTTAAATGAAGACTTTGTAGACAAAATATATCGATTTTTAACGGTTTTAATAACTGACATTGAAAACATATCAAATGATAATCAACAAAATTTAATATAATTATGAATAAAGAAAATGAATTTATTTTAAAGTTGACCAAAGAAACTTTGCGAAATAATATTAAATGGACTGATAAACAAAATAAAGGTCTTATTCTTCCGCACGAAGAAAGAGTAACAAGTAAATTATACATAACTACCATTGATGATAAAAAAATTAGAATCTACGAGTATCAGTATAAACATTATACAGATGAAGATGAGTGGCTTTGGAACCAAAGAGTACGGCTTGAAATGATAGATATTAATGAAGAAAAAATTTATGAATTTGGCTATAATTATGCTTTAAATGATCTATTTAATGCTGTTACGAAGTCAAATGCTGGTGTTGATGAATTCCTCGATAAATTTCTAAAATAACTGCGCATAACGGCAAATACTTCGTGGGGCTTGAAAAGCCAACAACCGAACTTTTGTGAACTTGCGAAGCAATGAAGCCTTGACTGAATAGCTTTTCCCAATTTTTATCGGGAGCAATGTTAAGATTCCATACCTATGAAGTAAATTTATCGAGAGTTTTTGAGTGTTTCCCTTCTTTTGGAGCAGAGCTACTCTTAGTCGTGCAACTCGGGCAGTTTTTATAGCTTTTACTAGCTTCTAAAATTTAAAACAAATGCTTATCGGTTTTTTAAAACAGGGATTTATTATTCGTTAAATAGGCTATATTTACTTCAAGAATTAATGTTGAATAGGAACATAGAAGGTTTTTATACGAAATGACGTTAAAAGTAATTATACATATGAAACTAAAAATCAGTCTCTTAATCATATTTTATCTGTCGTTTGTTGGTTGTAAAGCACAATCAAAACCTTGTCTTTTACAATATATAAATCACGTAAACACATTAGAAATTCTAACTGTTGACGATCAGTGCGGAGAATGGGGAGGAAATGAAAAATCAATAATAATTTATAGAGATAGTTTTAAAGGAGAACTTCTTGCTGATTATGTTGAGAAAACAAAAAATTGCAAAAGTGAAAAAAAATCTGAAATAACAAAATCGAAAAAAAGAATTAAACTAACGGAAACAGAAACTGAATTAATTCTTGAAAGTGTAAATGAACTTTGCGAAAAAAAATTGAACCGTGAAGACTTTCCAAGTCATAGTGGAATATTTAATCGAATTATGCTTAAAGACTCTTCAATGATAGTAAGTGATTTTCCATCAGTTAAATTGAAAAGTTTAAGTAAATTAATAACCGAACTGGAAACAAAATAACCACCGCTAACACCTAAGGCTCCATTGTCCTTAAATGGCCAGCACCCAAACTTAAGTGAACTGGTGAAGCAATGAAGCCTTGGTTGAACAGCCTGTCCCGATTTTATCGGGAGAACCGGTTGAGATTCCATCCCTATGGAGTAAATTGATCGAGAGTTTTTGAGTATTTTCTATCACTTGGAGCAGAACCACTCTTAGTAGAATAACTCCGCAGTTTTTAGAGGTTTCTACCAGCTCCTTAAATTTAAGAAAATCCTTATCGTTTTTTTACAGCATCAATCTATTATTCGGTAAATAGGCTATATTTACTATAATGTTTGAATAGGAATTCGGAAGGGTTTTTAGACGAACTGACGTTACCTGCAAGCATAAAAAAACAGAAATTATGAACACAATATATTTACAAGACGGAGCAACCCATTTATTAGGAGAAACCTGCCAACTTTTGAACGAACAGAAAATCGAATATTTAATTGTTGGAGGATGGTCACCTTACCTACTTAATCAAGCAAAATATCCTCATCCAGGAACAAAAGATGTTGACGTATTATTTAAATCTGGGACAGAAAAAGGACAACTAAAAGAAGTAATTCAATCATTTATTAATGAAGGTTTTATACAAAGCGCAAAACATCCTTTTCAACTATTAAAAACGTATAAACTAAATGGACATAATTTTATGTTCAATGTTGATTTACTTCATCCTGACAATCAAGCAGAGAAACCTGAGAAATATGTGGACCATATTGATTTTCCAGTAAAGGAATCAAAATATATGAGGATTGATTATAGTGGAAAAACTATAATCCTACCTCAATCTGATTTATTCTTTGATGAGTTTTCATTTTTACATACACAAAATATTCAATTTTTAGACGGTTCAAAAAATGATGTTTCTTTTAATTTGCTTGATGAGGCTGGATTAATTCTTTCTAAAACCAAAAGTGTTTATAATGCAAAAAGAACAAGAGATGCATATGATATATTTCTTGCTTTTTATCAAGGTAGAAATCCTGAAAAGACAATTCAACAATTAAAATCAGTTTCAGAAAAATATCCTGACGTTAAAACATCGCTTCAAAAAATGTACACTGAAAAGAATTTAGAATTGTTTAATACAAATTGCTATGAATGGTTTAGCAACTTGAACGTTAGCGAAGGTGAACGTGAAATAGTAGTTAATGAGTATGAAAAATTCTTTAAGAGTATAGATCTCCAAATTCTAACAGAAAAAGATAATTAGAATGCCAGCAAGTAACAGCAAAGGATTCGTTGCGCTTGAAAAGCCAACACCCGAGCGATAGCGAACTTGCAAAGCAATGAAGCCTTTGTTGAACAGCCTGTCCCGATTATTATCGGGGGAACCAGTTTGAGATTCCATTCCTATAGAGTTAGCGTAAAAGAATTAGGAAGATATAAAGAGGATTAGTAATCCTCTTTTTTAATGGTGTCAAATGTTCGAAGGTTTTGGACTGTTTTCCTTCAATTGCCGCAGACTTATCCTACTAGTACAAATCCGCAGTTATTAAAGCTCCTAAAATTAGAAGGAGATTCTTATCGGATTTTTGAAACAGCAATTTATTATTCGGTAAATAGGTTATATTTACTGTAAAAATAAGTTTAAATAGGAACTTGGAAAGGTTTTTAGACGAATTGACATTAGGGGAAATTTCTGAAAATATGAACATAGAAGAAACTATAGAATTTGCAAATAATAAAAAACCGTATGTTTTTAGGTATAGACAAAACTGTGAAAATACTCTTTCCGAAATAGCCGAAAGTTATATATATTTCCCGACAAATGAGAAATTGAATGATCCATTTGACGCGAATCATAAGTTGATAAATATTCCAAATAATAGTATGGCCATTTCAAATTGGGCAAATTCACTTTCGAATAATTTTGATAATCAAGTTGCTAAAAAGTACTTCGAAACATTCTACATAAACAATCCGAAGGAGCTTTATAATTTTATAAATCAGAATATTAAAGCCTTTTTTTCACAATTTGGAATAGCATGCTTCACAATCTCACCAGTAAATTTGCTTTTGTGGGCGAGCTATGCGAATAATCACCAAGGAATTTGTATACAATATAATACAGACTTAGATAAGAACTTTTTTGATGATATTCGCTTAATGGAATATGTCAAGGAATTTCAGAAAATTGAATATTTACCTGAAACTGAGCATGAATCTTTACTAAACTTATTTTATAAAAAACTTGAGGTTTGGCGTTATGAATATGAATTACGTATAATAAAACAACAGTACGGTAAACACAATGTTAATCCTATGTCTATACGAAGTATTGCGTTTGGACTTAGATCTACGACTGATTTTAAAGATAAAATTATTGATATTGTAAAATCAAAGCATACACATATCAAATTATATGAATCAGAGGTTTTAGAAAATACTTATGGCCTAAGTTTTACTCAAATGGAAATAAGATGAAACAGCTCCTAACAGAAAAGGATTCTTTGGGCTTGAAAAACGCAAACCTGTGCTTTTGCAAACTGGCGAATCAATGAAGTTTTTGTAAAACAGCCTGTCCCCGACTTCTATTTGGAGAGCTGGTTGTGATGCCAACCTTAAGAAGTTATCGTTGACGACATTTTAGAATATCAAGTGGATTAGTAGTCCTAATTTTGATAGGGTATATTTACTTGAAAATTAAGTTTGAATAGGAATTTGCAAAGGTTTCTAGACGAACTATCTTCCAAAAAACAAACGTGCAGAAAATGAAGCAATCTAAATTTCTTATTTTAATCATAATAATATGCATTCAACTGTTCGTAGGATGTAAAAATATTCAGAAAGAAACGATAACGGGAAAAGATTCGTCAAAAAATAATTTGATGTACAAGAATGATATTGTTAGTTATCAATTTATTTTTCCTGACACTGCGTATGTTGGTAAATCATACGACGGTAAAATAAAATATCAAGGGATTTTAGATTCAATAACAACTAAGTTTGAATTTGATGAAAATAAAACAAGTCGATACGTCAATTTTCTTTCAACTATTACTGAAAAAGATGTGAAAAATATGGAGCAGTTAACAATGCAAAAGATTGACACTATTGGCGCACTTGATAATAACACAATTTTATTATCAGACATAAAATTTAAAAAAACTGGAACATTCTATATTGACGGAATTATTAGTGATGTCGTGTATATTCCAACTAATAAAAAAGACAAAGACGATGACAGCTTATTCAGAAAAATTGCAAATGACTCCCGAGCAACCCACAAGGTAGTTGTTATTGAAAAGCCTAATTGACAATATGGCCTACTGCCAACAATAATGGCTACGTTGGATTTGAAGAACCAACACCCGGGCAGTAGCGAACTAGCTAATCAATATAGCCTTTGTTTTATAGGCTTTCCCGACTTTTATTGGGAGAACTGGTTATGATTCCACCCTATGGAGTTAACATGTACAAGTTGTGACGATTTCAATGCGATTAGTAATGTTCTTTCTTGACAGGCTACATTTACTTCAAGATTCAATTTGAATAGGAACTTAGTAGGTATTTTAGACGAACTGAATTTGCTGGTAAAGCGAGGAAAATCGTTTTACAATTAATCATTTAAGTAAAAAATTGTATTTTTGAATAAATATTCGAATTATGGATTTATCAACTAGAAAGCTAAATTTAATAACATACTTGGCTCAAATTAAGGATGAAATTTTTTTTGACAAATTGGAGAATTATATCCTAAAAAGAGAAGCTGAACTTAACCCAGAATTAAAGCCATTTACGGTTGAAGAACTAATCAATAGAATTGAAATGTCCGAACTGGATTTTGAAAACGGGAAATTTAAAAGCCAAGAAGATCTAGAGAAAATATCTGCAAATTGGTAGGAATGAAAATAGTATGGACTGATTTCGAAATCAGAAATTTAAAGGACGTTTTTGACTATTATTCTACTCTAGCTGATAAAAAAGTTGCTCTTTAAATTCCAACCAAATGCTTATCGGTTTTATAAAACAGCGATTTATTATTCAGTAATTAAGCTATATTTACTTCAAAATACAGTTTGAACAGGAACTTGGAAGGTCTTTTAGACTAGCTGAATTTGCCAACTCTATCTGCCTTGGAAACAGAAATATCTACTTATGGAAAATTTTAATAATTTGCAATTTAATACTAAATCTTTTGTTGTTCTTCTTGCAATCATAACATTATATATTTTATACTATTTAATTAAGAATTACACAAAACTCAACGTTCAGTTAAAATTAATACTGATTATTATTGTAATAGGTCTTCCTTTTAAAATTTACGACACAATTGGAGCTGACAATCAAATACAAGCTTTAGTAGAAAATTTTGATGTAACTAATGGGAAGGTTATAAACTACGTTATAGGAAAAGGAAAAGCAACTAGTTATATTGAGTTTAAATATTATGTGAATAATATTGAATTAATTAAAAAATATGACAATACTTCTTACAGTAGTTTCCCTGTTGAAAAGCCAAATCTTAATTCTGAATATTTAGTAATTTATGAAAATGGAAATCCAAATAATAGTTTAATTTTATTTAATTATGAGTTGAAGAGTAAAGACGATTTGGAGAAATACAAAATCGAATTCCAAAAAGAAATCCCGGAAAACGCATTCAATCATTGAATCAAAAAATTTGAAAAGAAAATTTGTGCTACAACGACTATTCTGCGATAAATCTTCAACTGAAAATGTCACTAAAAATTACGCGTCCAGCATAAATTCGGCGAAAGCCACAGTTTAATCGAAAAGAAAATCGTTGATACAACGACTATTCTGCGATAAAACTTCAGCCGAAGATGTCATTAAAATTTACGCGTCCAGCATAAATTCGGCGAAAGCCAAAGAAAAATTGAAAAGATAATAGTTGATACAACTTCTATTCTGCGATAAACCTTCAACTGAAAATGTTACTAAAAATTACGCGTCCAGCATAAATTCGGCGAAAGCCTAAATAAGATTAAGAATCGCATAAAGAGAGCCAACAGAAATGGCAATCCAAAGCACAACGCCCTGCACCAAAGGCTTCACACCAACTGACATCAAGACTTTTTTGGACAAACCAGCACCAATTAAGAACAAAGTAAGCGTAAGACCCGCTTTGGCAATCGCGACTATAGTTGGACTTACCAGCGACACCACAGGAAGATACGAATTGGCGATCATTGCAAGCACGAAAAGTCCAATGAAATAAGGAATTTTGACCTTTCCACCGTTGTTTTTAAAGAGCATTGTCGATACAAAAGCAAGAGGAATAATCCAGAGCGCACGAGCCAATTTGATGGTCGTCGCCACCTGCAAAGCCTCGGGACCATAGACATCTGCCGCGCCCACAACCGAACTTGTATCGTGAATGGCAATCGCGCACCACATTCCGAATTGATGCTGCGACATATCGAGATAATGCCCTACAAATGGGAATACGAAAAGTGCAATGGAATTTAGAATAAAAACTGTTCCTAAAGCGACCGAAATTTGCTTTTCGTCAGCCTTGATAACTGGCGCAACTGCAGCTATAGCACTACCTCCGCAGATCGCAGTACCGCTGGAAATAAGATAAGAAGTCTTTTTTTCGATTTTTAAAAATTTCCCTAAAAGATACCCTAAAATCAAGGTTGTGAAGATGGAAACGATGGTAAATATTAGTCCGTCCTTACCTGCTTTTAAGGCCGAATCAACGTTCATCCCGAAGCCTAAACCAACCACCGAAATTTTGAGCAGCCAGTTAATCGACTTCGAATTCCATTCAATATATGGATGACCGATGAGCTGCGCAAGAATTAATCCAAGCAATAAAGCTAGTGGTGTGGACATTATCGGCGTCAAACACAGAATAGCGGCGACGATAAAAATGATTTTTCGAGCAAGAATGTTGTTCGGAAATAAATAGATATCCGACTTTTCTTTTTTGACTTCTGTATGGTTAGATTCTGACATTGTCTAGTACTTTAGAGTGCAAACTTCCGACTTTCTCAGCGGTAAAGGAAATTCAAAATAGTGATGAACCATTACTTCAGGTTATACTTGTAAGCAAAGTCATTAAAAAGTTTAATTAAATCTGTATTATTTCCGTGTTGTTCTACAAAAAGAAAATAGCGATTTATAGAAAGTCCGTGTACATCGATGATGCTAAGTTGCTTATCTCTAAGCTCTTTCATAACCGAATAAACGCTTAGGAAAGCCATACAACTAGAGTTGCTCAGGTAGTTTTTTATTCCTTCGGTACTTCCTAACTGCATTTCGATTTTTAGATCTTCTACTTTATATCCAGCATCTTTTAAAGCTTTTCCAATTACTTGAAGTGTTCCTGAGCCACTTTCGCGCATCAACAACGGAATCTTCTTTAACTGATTGCTGTCAATTTTATCGAGTTTTGCCAAAGGATGATTTGCATTTGCGGTCAAGACAATTTCATCTTCGAGAAACTCCGAATATTTTAGATTCCGATTTCTCGTACTTCCTTCGACAATTGCACAATCAAGCTGATTTTCTTCCAGTGCATTTTCGATTTTTTCCGTATTTTCAACCATCAGCGAAATACCCACATCAGGGTATTTAGTCTTGAAAGCGGCAATAATCGCAGGTAAAACATAATTTGCAATTGTAGTACTAGCGCCAATTCTCAGATTTCCTTCTGCACGTTCGTTGAGCGTACTGAATTTAAAAGAAAGTTGTCGGTAGGTTTCAAAAATCTGCTCGGCATATTCGACCATTATGATTCCCGCAGGAGTCAGTCGGATTTTCGAACCTGCACGATCAAAAAGTTTGATTTTATAGTAGCGTTCAATTTCTTGTATATGCTTGCTCACCGCAGGTTGCGTGATGCCCAACTCCTCTGCTGCCTTTGTAAAATTAAGTCTTTTGGCAACCGATAAAAATACCTTTAATCGAAAATCAAACATAGAAATTGCAATTATTTAACGTACAGAGTAAAGTAGAAATTCTACTTCTTATATAAAGGTATAAAATACGAAATACTATAATTGAAACCAACTCCAAAATTACCGTCATACGTACGATTAAATCCTGGAATATAAAGATTGCTGAAGTTTTCTGGCTTCTTGTCGTTAATCAGATAATTGAGTCGCAGACTAAAACCTGCGTATAAATTCTTGACAACTTCAACTTTGACACCTGCAACCACTTCGATCCAACTTGCCGTGAGTCCATCAAACTTTTCGCCCGAAATAATCTCCGCCTCTTCGCCAAAATAAGGATTGGCGTTGTAGATTGTAAAGCTTTCTAATTGCTGCGTAAAAGTACTTGCGCCATATCTTCCTCCTATATATATAAGGTTGCTCATTCCAAGCCAATTTTCATAAGCATTGTAATCTGCACCAACTTTGATATAGGTGCCTTCTGTAACAAAAGTGAGTCGATCTTCGAGAACTTTCTTGCTTTCACTTCCAAGTTCGGCAGCCAAATATATTTTTTTGGTCAAGCGGTAATCGCCAACAAGCTCCAGCCCTTTATAATCGTCTTCGTAAAATGAACGAGCTAATTTGGATATATCTGCTCCTACTCTTATACCGTATCGCTGAACTTTTTTGGGTACAACTTTAGCCGCAACAGTATCTTGAACTTTCTCTTGAGAAAAAGAATTAGAAACCAACAGCAAGAAGGAAATACTAGAAATATACTTTAATATGTGTTTCATTTTCACTCAGTATTGTACGATTTGTTACTAGTATTGATTTCATCCAAATACCATCTTCGGGAGTAGTGTCGGTTCTTTCGATAGCTCCCACGGGATTTAGATTAAAGACTGATTTGTAACCACAAGCGCGAGAAACAAAAACATTGTCAAGCGTATAATTTACGGTCAGAAAATCTGTATTTACGGCATTTGCGATGGTGCTATTAAGGACAAATTTGTACGTAGTGCTAGTTTGAGTTGTCTGCAATGGAAGTTTAATAACATTGGTGCCATTATAATACCCAATCGAATCAGTCCTTCCTTCCGCGAAAACGGTCAAATTTGTGAGGTTTTTTGGAATCGTTGGATCTGTTTCATAAAAAAATTCTATCACCAGCCTAGAAGTTGTAGGAGTTGCTGCATCGCATAAATCATCCTTTTCGCAATTTGCAAATGTGAATGTCAGGCAAATTAAGACAAATAAGAGAAGAAACCTTTTCATATAAACTTTTTTAGTTTACTCTTTTTTCTAACAAAACTACATTTTCTACGTGGTGCGTCTGTGGAAACATATCTACTGGACGAACTCTTGTAACTTGGTACATCTCATCCATCAATGCTAAATCTCTGGCTTGAGTAGCAGAATTACAACTAACGTACACAATTTTTTCTGGAGCAATGCTCAAAATTTGTTCGATGACATCTTTGTGCATTCCGTCGCGAGGTGGATCAGTAATAATCACATCAGGTTTTCCGTGAGTGTTGATGAAATCTTGATTAAAGACAACTTTCATGTCACCAACGTAGAATTCGCAATTTGTAATTGAATTGCGCTCTGCATTTGCTTTTGCATCAACAATTGCCTCTGGAACAGATTCTACTCCAATTACTTTCCTCGCACCTTTTGATACGAATTGCGCAATTGTTCCAGTTCCTGTATATAAATCATACACTAGCTCGTTTCCTGTAAGTCCAGCAAAGTCTCTAGTAATTTTATACAATTCATAAGCTTGTTCTGAATTGGTTTGGTAGAAAGATTTAGCGTTTATACTAAATTTCAAGCCTTCCATTTCTTCAAGGATAAAATCTCTTCCTTTATACAGTTCAATTTTTTGATCGTATAAAGTATCGTTGGCTTTTTCATTTACAACATATTGTAAAGAAGTAATTTCAGGGAAAGTATTGGCAAGAAATTCCATCAAAAGATTTCTTTTCTCCATATCATTTTCGAAAAACTGAACCAATACCATTAGTTCGCCAGTTGAAGCAGTACGAATCATTAGAGTACGTAAAAGTCCAGTGTGATTTCTCGCATTAAAGAAAGTAAGTCCATTTTCTATAGCAAAATTCTTAACTGAATTTCTGATTGCATTTGAGGGATCTTCTTGCAAATGGCATTTTCTAATATCCAGAATTTTGTCCCACATTTTTGGAATGTGAAAACCTAAAGCATTTCTCTCAGTTAGAGTTTCGGCAGATTCTATTTCATCTTCGGTCAACCAACGTGAGTCAGAGAACGAGAATTCCATTTTATTGCGGTAGAAGAATTGTTTCTCTGAACCTAAAATCGGCTCAAAGTCAGGAAGTTCTACTTTTCCAATGCGTTTTAAGTTATTAAAAACTTCATTGTTTTTGTAGAAAAGCTGTTGCGAATAAGCCATATTTTGCCATTTGCAACCACCGCAAACACCAAAGTGCTCACAAACTGGCTCCACACGATGCTCAGAAAATTCGTGAAAACGAACCGCCTTGCCTTCGTAGTATGCTTTACGCTTTTTAAAAGTCTGAACGTCGACCACATCTCCTGGTACAACATTGCTAACAAAAATAACTTTGCCATCTGCTGCTTTTGCAACAGAAACACCTTTTGCTCCAGCGTCTAATATTTTGATATGACTAAAAACTGCTTTTTCTGTATTTTTCCTTCCCATTCGGCAAAAATAAGGATTATGTAAATGGGAATCTTAAAAATGTCAAATAATTTATAGTCAGAAGTTGATTAAAATTAAGCAACTATTTTTCAAGTTTAATTTACTAAATATCTAGGAATTACTAGAGTAAATTATTCCGAGTTGTATAGAGTCTATTTGGAAGTTAGAAATAAAATATAAATTATATCAAGCGATAAAAAAAATGAAATACTCTACTGGAACTATGTAAAGTTCCCAATTCTTTTGAGCATAACATTTTGCAATTATATTCATCGATTATTTGAGGTCAAGCTATTTCCTACACGCTTCATAATCAACTGTTAATTTCTGCGCGAGCCTGCGCCATTATTTATCATTTTATGTAACTTAGGGATTGAAAAAAAATATACTATGAAAAGATATGCAACAGCCGCCTGGCAAGGCACAGTTAAAGAAGGAAAAGGAAATATTACCACTCAGAGCAAAGTTTTAGATTCTACCCAATATTCATTTGGATCTAGATTTGAGGAAGGCATCGGAACAAATCCAGAAGAGTTAATTGCAGCGGCTCACGCCGGTTGCTTTACAATGCAGCTTTCAGCATATCTCTCTGAGGCAGGTTTTGATGTGGAATCGTTAGAAACTAAATGCGATGTTGACTTTCAAGATAAGTCAGTTGTGGGATCTCACCTTACTGTAAAAGGAAAAGTAAATGGTATTGACGAGGCAAAGTTTCAAGAATTCGTTAAGAAAGCAGAAACGACTTGTCCAATTTCCCGCCTTTTGGATACAAAAATAAGTAGCTCCGCTACATTACTTTAGATTTGGTTTTTTAGTTTTTTTGGTTGTTAATTATGCCCCAGACAGAAATGTTTGGGGCATTTTTACTATAAAAGAGTAATAATTTCTTTAAATTTGCACTTCGGTCAAAAGTGGCCATCTAATACTAAATATTTTACAATGATAACTTTAAGCAACGTCAGTTCTGCAGAAATTATAGAGAAAGAAAACAAATATGGTGCGCATAATTATCATCCATTACCAGTTGTTTTAGCAAAAGGTAAAGGCGTTTATGTTTGGGATGTAGAAGGTAAAAAATACTTTGACTTCCTATCTGCATATTCTGCAGTAAATCAAGGGCACTGCCATCCGCGAATTGTTGATGCAATGATGGAGCAAGCGCAGACTTTGGCCCTGACATCCAGAGCATTCTATAACGATAAGCTAGCACCTTACGAAGAATATATTACAAAATACTTTAACTACGACAAAGTACTTCCAATGAATACGGGTGCTGAAGCGGTTGAAACAGCTATCAAAATCTGTCGTAAATGGGCGTATGAGGTAAAGAAAGTTCCAACAAACACTGCCGAGATCATCGTATGTAACGGAAATTTCCACGGTAGAACAACCACTATCATATCATTTTCTGATGACGCTAATGCAAAAGACAATTTTGGACCTTACACTGATGGTTTTATTACTATTGACTATGACAATTTAGATGCGTTAGAAAGAGCATTAGAAAACAATCCAACAACAGCAGGATTCTTAGTAGAACCAATACAAGGTGAAGCTGGAGTTTTTGTTCCTTCTGAAGGATATCTTTCAAAAGCAAAAGCACTTTGCGAAAAACACAATGTTTTATTTATAGCCGATGAAGTTCAGACGGGAATTGCACGTACTGGAAAATTACTTGCGGTACACCACGAAAATGTTCATCCAGATATTCTTATCTTAGGAAAAGCACTTTCTGGAGGAAATTATCCTGTGTCGGCTGTGTTGGCAGACAATCATATTATGAATGTAATAGGACCTGGACAACACGGATCTACATTTGGTGGAAACCCAATTGCTGCAGCAGTTGCTATCGCTTCACTTGAAGTTGTAAAAGATGAAAAACTTGCGGAGAATGCTGCCGAAATGGGAGACCTTTTCAGAGCAAAAATGAATGAGTATATTCAGACTTCAAATATCTGTACTTTAGTGCGTGGTAAAGGATTGCTGAATGCAATTGTTATCAATGATACAGAGGATAGCTCTACAGCTTGGGACATTTGTTTGAAGTTAAGAGACAACGGATTATTGGCAAAACCAACTCACGGAAACATTATACGTTTTGCACCACCTTTGGTAATGAACGAAGAACAATTATTAGAGTGTGTTTCAATAATTACGAAAACACTTAAGGAATTTGAAAAATAGTAAATCAATAAAAAACGCTCCAATCGGAGCGTTTTTTTATTTAGTCAAGTGACAACGTTATCTGTCCATCATCTTCTAGATTTATATCATCATCAGAAACAGAAGTACTTCCCTCCACTTCTAATTCTTCGGGAATTACCTCTTCAGGAACTTCATATTCTAAAGGTTCCAGCATATTTATTTGTCGAACTTTGTCCGAAGTCAATTGATTTCCTTGGGCTTTCAAACCTTTTACAGCGATAAAAGCTTCAATATCGACAGTAAGCGGGTCTTTCTGAACTCCTTTAACTTTAGAGAATATAACTTCGGCAACAGGACGATAATCTGTAGAAACAATTTCTAAATTAGATCCGGAATGCTCTGAAATAAATGTCTCTTCTCTATTTTCAACTTCAATTATAAAACGTTTTACATAGTAACGCTCTTTCTCTCCATCAAAATAAATTGCCGAAATAGGCTTTTTAGGAATCCATTTTTCCAAGACAATCATATCATCTTCAAAATGTGAATTTAGTTCAGGAATAATAGTTCGTAGTTTCCCTGATTGATTTATAATAAGAAGTTTGTCGTTAGGTCTAAATTCTCCCAACAGCTCTCCTCTTCCATCAACATTTAGTTTCTTGACAATATCATCAAACCAGATTTTACGTGGAAGTAATGTTGAAATTCCTTTCTCCTTGAGTTCGATCTTCTTAATTGGATATTTGCTGACAATATTTCCTTTGGATCCTCTACCTTTTATAGCAAGCGACGCAAAATCTACATCAAATTTCAGTTTTTTGATACTTCCAACCTGACGCAGAATTATTGTAATAACCTCAGCTTCTCCATTTGGATTGCAAGAAAAGTACAAGATTTGAGAAGCGGCAGTTCCGTTGGTCAAATCATACGCTTTGTCTCTAGTTACTCCAGAAACATTAAACCTTTTGATATACGCTGGCCCTGATTTTCCATCTCTATAAATTAAGTTGTAGATAGTGCGCTTGTCGTTTCTATCGAAAATTGCAAGATGAATAATATCTTTACCAACAAATGTTTTTGCATCTACTTTGGTAATCATCATAGTTCCATCTCTCAAAAAGACGATAACGTCGTCAATTTCTGAACAATCGCATAAATATTCGTCCTTTTTTAAACTTGTACCTATAAATCCTTCTTCACGATTTACGTAAAGCTTGGTATTTCGAAGAATAACTTTAGTCGCTTCGATATCATCAAAAATTCGCAGTTCGGTTTGACGCTCACGACCTTTGCCATATTTTTCTTTTAGCTTCGCAAAGAACGCTATTGCAAAATCGATAATATGTTCAAGATCGTGCTTTACTTGTTCCATTTCGGCTTCAAGTTTGGCTATCGCATCATCCGCTTTATCCGAGTCGAAACGGGTAATACGAATCATCGGAATTTGCGTAAGCTTCTGCAAATCTTCATCGTTGATGTCTCGAACAAGCAAATGTCGATATTCTTCAAAGCGATGGTACATATAAGTATATAAAGACTCTTTATCTGAATAGAGTTTAAAGTCGATATACATTTCTTCTCTAATAAATATTTTTTCTAAAGTAGAAAAATGCCATTTATTCTGAAGTTCTTCTAATTGAATTTCGAGTTCACTTTTCAAAAGATCAACTGTTCTATGAGTCGAAATTTTCAGCATTTCGCTCACTCCGATAAATAGCGGCTTATTATTTTCGATAACACAACCTAATGGAGCAATTGAAGTTTCGCAAGCTGTAAATGCGAACAATGCATCAATAGTTTTATCTGGAGAAACTCCTGGAAACAGGTGAATTAAAATTTCCACCTCAGCAGCAGTATTGTCCTCAATTTTCTTGATTTTGATTTTGCCTTTTTCATTGGCTTTCAAAATACTTTCAATCAAAGTCACCGTATTTGTAGAAAACGGAATTTGAGTAATCACCAAAGTCTGCTTGTCGAGCTGCGCAATTTTTGCACGTACTCGAACTCGACCACCTCGTAAACCGTCGTTGTAATTGGTAACATCTGCAATACCGGCAGTAATAAAATCAGGGTATAATGTAAAAGGTTTTCCTTTTAATATTTTGATTGACGAATCAATTAATTCATTAAAGTTATGCGGAAGAATTTTAGTCGAAAGACCAACGGCAATACCTTCGGCACCTTGAGCTAGAAGCAGCGGAAATTTTACCGGAAGGTTGATCGGCTCGGCTCTACGACCGTCATAGGACATTCCCCAATCGGTAATTTTCGGAGAATATAAGATGTCGTGTCCAAGTTTAGAAATACGCGCTTCGATATAACGAGAAGCTGCAGCACTATCTCCAGTGAGGATATTTCCCCAGTTTCCCTGCATATCAATAATTAGATCCTTTTGACCAATTTGCACCATAGCATCACCAATACTCGCATCTCCGTGTGGGTGATACTGCATTGTATGTCCTACAATATTCGCAACTTTGTTGTAACGTCCGTCATCAAGCTCCTTCATCGAGTGCATAATACGACGCTGAACTGGCTTAAAACCATCTTCAATTGCAGGTACAGCACGCTCTAGAATTACGTAGGAAGCGTAATCCAAAAACCAATCCTTGTACATTCCTGTAACCTTGGTAATGGTACTCTCAGGATTCTCATTATTCTCATAGAAATTATGTCCTGATGTTTGTATATCATCAAAACCTTGAGATTCTTGATTTGAATCTAAAGGTTGGTTATTATCGTCAGTAGGTAATTTATTTTCGTCGTCTTCGTTCATTTAATTTAGTCCGAAATTAATTTTATTAAATCTTCTTTGCTTGGTAAGACAGTTTTATATTTACTAGCAAAAATCTGCTCATTTGCTTCTGGCAATGTGTATTCTACAACCAAATCGCTTTTATTTTGACACAATACAATTCCGATGGTTTTATTTTCATCTTCTAATCGCATTTTCCTGTCATAATAGTTTACGTACATCTGCATTTGACCAAGGTCTTGATGCTTTAGTTCACCTATTTTTAAATCGATAAGCACAAAACTTTTCAGAATTCTGTTGTAGAAAACCAAATCTATTCTGAAATGTTTATCATCAAATGTTATCCTTTTTTGTCTTGCTATAAAGGCAAAACCTTGACCCAACTATAATAAGAAATTTTCAAGTTTATTAATAATTTCTCCTTCCAATTCACTTTCAGAATATTGATATAATTCTGGTAATCCTAAAAATTCCAAGATATAAGGATCTTTGATGATATCCTTGGGCTTTTCGATTATTTGCCCTACTTCCGAAAGTTTTAGCACACCTTCCTTATCTCGGCTTAATGATAATCTTGTATATAATGCCGAATTAAATTGGCGCTTTAATTCTCGTACGCTCCAATTATTCTTGATAGACTCGATTTCGTAGAATTTTCTTTCGTACTTGTCATCGACTCTTATTAGAGTAATGTAATGTGACCAAGATAATTTAAAATTTGTTGGAGAATCTTCCAAGTGCTTAGTGAGAGATTTCAGATTCTCGCTAGTGGATGCATCATCAACAGAAATACTAGACAGCGTCTCGTAATTTGAATACAAATAATAGAATTTTCGCATATTCTGTAAATTGTCTACCGAAAAACCTTTACCGAATTCCGCAATCAATCGTTCCGAAAGTCCCTTAAGCAACTGCTTCCCATAATCTGCACGTTCATTGCCACTTTGTTCTTCTTCGACTATTATTCTACCAATTTCAAAATAAGTTAACACCATAGTCGAATTTACTGTCCGCAAAACTTGCTGTTTTGCCTGCTGTAATAGATCAACTACTCGCTGGAGTATTACCTTATTTTGAAAATCTTTAGCCATTATTGTCTTACAGTGTTACATCAAAATCATTGTATTAAATATATAAAATGTGGTTTTCCAATTCCCCAGTCATTGACTGCGATTTTTCTTCGACCGAATCGGAGATATCTAAAAATCTATTTAACAATGATGAGTTAGAATAAATAATATAGAATTTCCGCATACTTTCTAAGTTAACGACAGAAAATCCCTTTCCAAATTCAGAATTTAATTGTTCCGAAAGACCTTTAAGCAAATGCTTTCCATATTCTGCACGCTCTTTACCTTCTTGCTCTTCTTCTACAATGATTCTACCAATTTCAAAATAAGTCAACACCATAGTCGAATTTACGGTCCGCAAAACTTGCTGTCTTGCCTGCTGTAATAAATCAACAACTTGCTGGAGAATTACGTTATTTTGAAAATCTTTACTCATTTAAATTATTAGCTATCTAAATCAATTAATCAACAAGCATAAAATGTAACTGTGTTGATCTTTCTTTACTCCTTCTCTATAACATCTAGTTCAACTTTCAAATTATTGATAATAAACTTCTGTCTGTCTGGTGTATTTTTTCCCATATAAAATTCCAAAAGCTGCTCAATCGAAGTCGCTTTGTCCAACATTACAGGATCCAATCGAATGTCTGCGCCAATAAAATGTTTAAACTCATCAGGAGAAATCTCTCCTAAACCTTTAAATCGGGTTATCTCTGGCTTAGGCTTTAGCTTTTCGATTGCATCAATCCGTTCTTGCTCTGTATAACAATAAATTGTTTCTTTTTTATTTCGAACTCTAAACAACGGCGTTTGCAAAATATAAAGATGTCCTTCTTTGATTAATTCAGGGAAGAACTGAAGGAAAAAAGTAATTAACAATAATCTAATGTGCATACCATCGACATCGGCATCAGTTGCAATTACAATATTGTTATATCTCAAATCGCCCATATCCTCTTCGATATTTAACGCTGCTTGCAAGAGATTAAATTCTTCATTTTCATAAACAATCTTCTTGCTCATTCCGTAAGAATTTAAAGGTTTCCCTCGAAGACTAAAAACGGCTTGAGTATTTACATCACGTGATTTTGTAATTGATCCAGAAGCAGAATCCCCCTCTGTGATAAAGAGAGTACTTTCAAGATATCTAGGATTTTTAATATCTCCCAAATGCACTCTACAATCTCTCAATTTTTTATTGTGAAGATTTGCTTTCTTCGCTCTATCCTTTGCTAACTTTCTAATACCTGACAATTCCTTACGTTCGCGCTCTGCCTGCAAAATTTTACGCAAAAGCAAATCGGCAATCTCAGGATTTTTGTGCAAATAATTATCGAGTTTTGTTTTCAGAAAATCATTTACAAATGTTCGAACCGATGGCAATTCAGGCCCCATATCAGTCGATCCAAGTTTGGTTTTAGTTTGCGATTCAAAAACTGGTTCCATCACCTTCACACTTACTGCACTCACAATAGATTTTCGAATGTCTGAAGGATCAAAGTTTTTATTGTAAAACTCACGAATCGTTTTTACAACTGCTTCCTTAAAGGCAACAAGATGCGTTCCACCTTGAGTGGTATTCTGCCCATTTACAAATGAATGATATTCTTCTGAATATTGTGTCTTACTGTGGGTAATGGCAACTTCGATATCTTCGCCCAATAGATGAATTACGGGATAAACCATATCATCTTCATTGATATTTTCTTCTAATAAATCTTTAAGTCCATTTTCCGAAAAGTATTTTTCACCATTAAAAATTATCGTCAATCCCGTATTCAGGTAACAATAATTCTTTAGCATTTTAATTATATATTCATTTCTGAACTTATAATTTTTAAAAATAGCTTCGTCCGGGATAAAAATTACTTTCGTTCCTTTACGCTTAGTAGTTTCGATGATATCCTCGTCAAGAACAAGATTTCCAGCACTAAATTCGGCCGATTTTTGTTTTTCGTCTCGAACAGATTCAACACGGAAATAATTCGACAAAGCATTTACTGCCTTTGTACCAACACCATTTAGACCCACCGATTTTTTAAAAGCTAATGAATCGTATTTTCCACCAGTATTCATTTTCGACACAACATCTACAACTTTCCCCAACGGAATTCCACGACCATAATCTCTTACAGTAACTGTTT
Source organism: Flavobacterium ardleyense (assembly GCF_033547075.1). NCBI lineage: Bacteria > Pseudomonadati > Bacteroidota > Flavobacteriia > Flavobacteriales > Flavobacteriaceae > Flavobacterium > Flavobacterium ardleyense. The sequence continues at coordinate 2,688,587 of NZ_CP137891.1, forward strand.
TATCTCTGATTGTAACCTCGATGGTTTTACCAGCGCCCATCACAAATTCATCGATACAGTTATCTAGAACTTCTTTAAGAAGAATATAAATACCATCATCGGGAGAAGATCCATCGCCCAATTTTCCAATATACATTCCAGGTCGCATACGGATATGCTCTTTCCAGTCTAATGAACGAATATTATCTTCTGTGTACTTAGTAGTTTCTGACATTTTATAAAAAGGGGAATTTGCGCTAATATACTATTTCTAAAGAAAGTAAAAAAGTATTGAAGTCGAAAAAACACCAACTACAGTCTAGTTTTCTATTAGAAAAATTCTTTGCAAAGGTACTTGATTTTGCGTCTAATTTTAAATTCTAAAATAAGATACTTTTTAACGAAAAAAAAGCCCGAAAGAACGGATTCTGTCGGGCTTTAAATATTTATAAGAATAAACCTTATACGTTAAATCTGAAATGCATTACATCTCCGTCTTTTACGATATATTCTTTTCCTTCGACTTTAAATTTACCCGCTTCTTTGCATTTCGCTTCAGATCCGTAATGTACAAAATCTTCGTATGCGATAACTTCTGCACGAATAAAACCTTTTTCAAAATCTGTATGTATAACTCCTGCAGCTTGAGGCGCAGTAGCTCCAATATCAATTGTCCAAGCTCTAACCTCTTTTACTCCTGCTGTAAAGTAGGTTTGTTGTTTTAGTAATTTGTATGCAGACCTAATCAAAACTGAAGCACCTGCTTCTGTCAAGCCCATGTCTTCCAGAAAAACTTGACGCTCCTCATAACTCTCCAGTTCGGTAATATCTGCTTCAGCACCCACTGATAAAATAATAACTTCAGCATTTTCATCTTTTACCAATTCTTTTATTTCATCTACGTATTTATTTCCGTTAACTGCCGAATTCTCATCAACATTACAAACGTATAAAACTGGCTTAGCTGTAATCAATTGGAAACTTTCCATCAATATTTCCTCATCATTTGATTGCGGAGTAACAGTCCTAGCAGACTTTGCTTGCAACAAAGCTTCGCGAATTCGATCAAGTAAGGCTTTTTCTGTCTGTGCTTCCTTATTTCCTGTTTTTGCTGCTCTATTCACTTTCTCTAAACGCTTCTCTACATTTTCAAGATCTTTAAGCTGCAACTCTATATCAATTGTCTCTTTGTCACGAGTTGGATTTACATTTCCATCAACATGTACAATGTTATCATTGTCAAAACATCGTATAACGTGAATAATTGCATTACACTCTCTAATATTTGCAAGAAACTGATTTCCTAATCCTTCGCCTTTACTAGCTCCTCTAACAAGTCCTGCAATATCAACTATCTCAACAGTTGCCATTTGCACTCTTTCGGGCTTAACTAATTCTTCCAATTTCTCAATTCTTGGATCTGGAACGTTTACTACACCAATATTAGGTTCGATGGTACAAAATGGAAAGTTTGCACTCTGCGCTTTTGCATTAGATAAACAATTAAATAATGTTGACTTTCCAACGTTTGGCAACCCTACAATTCCTGCTTTCATACTTATTATTTTTTCCAGCCCTTACGGACAGTATATATTTTTGATAAAGTTTGCAAATATACGATTTGAAAGTGAGATTTTAGCAATTAATGCCAATCTTCAAATTATATAAGTTATGAAATAATTATTGTAAGTATTTTAGTAAGTTTAGAAGCTACCTTTGGGTAACAAAATTTAAAAAATAAATTATGAAATCAATAGCAATTACCCTCGGAGCTTTATTGTTTACCTTCGGTATTCAGGCTCAAAATAAGAATGTTACAGAGGTAAGTAAAACAACAACTAGAACTGTAAAAACTTCTGAAGGCGAAAAGAAACTAATTAAGAAGGAAGATATTTCTGCTACTCAAACTATTGATTTTGAAGATGCAGATTCAAAAAAATTAAACAAAGATGTTAAAAGTACTCCAATTGAAGTTACCGCAACAACTCAAATTATTGATGGTGATGGAAATGTAAGAAGTATAGATGTAGACAGATCGGCAATATACAACTATGGCGGGAATAGCTATCAACTATCGCTTGACAACAGCGGTTACACTGTTATTAATAACAGCAGCAGAGAGCCGGCAATGCTGAGAAAAACTAGCAATGGTAACTATATTTACTCTACGAAAGATAGAGTTTCTTTTGGCCACTTTGATAAGGCTGGGAACTTGATTCTTGAAACTTATGACGCAAAGAGCGACCGAATTATTTATGAGAGATATGATCTTTCTAAATAAGATTTAGAAATATCATTTTATAAAAAAATCCTGAGCATATAATGTTCAGGATTTTTTTTTATAGTCTATTCGAAAATTATTCGTTGTGCAAGAATGCTTTACGATCTAATAAAACTTCGTCACTTTCTACGTGATTATCATCAGGAACACAGCAATCTACTGGACATACTGCAGCGCATTGAGGTTCGTCGTGAAAACCTTTACATTCTGTACATTTTCCTGGAACGATATAATAAATATCATCAGATATAGGCGTCTGCGCATCGTCAGAATCTACAGTTTCGCCAGAAGGAAGAACAATTTTGCCTTTTAGTGCTGTACCATCTTTGTATCTCCAGTCATCCGCTCCTTCGTATATTGCTGTATTTGGACATTCGGGCTCGCAGGCACCGCAGTTAATGCATTCGTCTGTTATTATAATTGCCATAATGCTACTTTGAATTTTTAAAAATTAGAGGCTGAAAAACCTACAATATAATAGTTATAATAATAAGGCTGCTCTATTACTAAAGCCAACTCTTTCTACTTTGAGTATTATACCTTATTTTTGTACAAAATTACACCCAAAACAATTACCACGCAAATCATTATGACATTAGAAAATAAAATAGATGCCTTTGTATCCTTAGGAGATTTTTTGCGACAATTTAAAGAACATGGTAACGTCCAATCAGTTGACATTGCTCAGAATAGTACTTTTTTTGAAGCTTTTTCCGAACTTATAAAATTATCACAATCTCATAACGGATGGTACACGCCAGAGCAGGTTTATTTTTCAATAAATTCTTGGGCCGAAGCGTTGACGGAGGAGAATTTAAGAATATGGCTGTCTCGATATAGTTTTGTTGAAAAAGAAGCAAAAACTGTGGCTATCATCTTAGCCGGAAATATACCGCTAGTTGGTTTTCACGATTTTCTTAGTGTTTTGATTTCCGGAAATAAAGTTCTGGTTAAGACTTCTTCAAATGATCAGCATTTATTGCCATTTCTGGCAAAATATCTAATTGCAGTTGAACCGAAATTTGAAAACTATATTGAATTTACCGAAGGCAAGCTAGAAAATTACGACGCTGTAATTGCAACAGGAAGTGATAATACCGCGCGCTATTTTGAATTTTATTTTAAAGACAAACCTTCGATTATCAGACGTAATAGAAATTCGGTAGCAGTTTTGACTGGAAATGAAACCGAAGCGCAAATACAAGCTCTGGGCGAAGATATCTTTAGATATTTTGGTTTAGGTTGTCGAAATGTTTCGAAATTATTTGTGCCAAGAGGATATAATTTTGATAAATTCTTTGAAGGTATTTACAGTTTTCAAGATATTGTTCAATATGAGCGTTACGCAAATAATTATGATTATAATAAAGCAGTTTTCCTGATGAGTAATTTTAAATTACTTGACAATGGATTCTTGACCATCAAAGAAGATGAAAGTTACTCCTCTCCTATTTCCAGTGTTTTTTATGAATACTATGATAGCTTAAATGAATTAAATTCGAAATTAAAAGAGGACGATTTAAAAATTCAATGCATAGTTTCTGACGGAATTATCGAAAATGGCATTCCCTTTGGCGAAACACAAAAACCAAAACTTTGGGATTATGCAGACAATGTAGATACGATTGAATTCTTGAATACTCTCTAAAATTATTAGATTCTAAATTCAAATCTGAAAAATGAAAATTCATAATTTTAATGCAGGTCCCGCGAGTCTTCCCGACGTAGTTTTAAAGGAAGCTGCAAATGCTGTGATAAACTTTGATAATTCGGGACTTTCGATATTAGAAATAGCTCATAGAAGTCCAGAATTTAAAGCGGTTTTAGCCGAAGCTAAAGATTTGACCCTTGATATTTTAGGATTAAAAGATAAAGGCTATCAGGTTTTATTTTTGCAGGGCGGCGCTCGAATGGAATTTTTGCGAATTCCTGTGAATTTGATGAGAGTTAATGGAAAGGCAGCTTTTTTAGATACTGGAATCTGGTCAAGTGGCGCAATGAAAGAAGCGGAATCTTTTGGATTGTGCATTGAAGTTGCTTCCTCCAAGGACAGAAAATACTGTTATCTTCCAAAAGAATATAGTATTCCTGAAGATGCAGATTATTTTTACTGTACTTCTAACAATACCATTTCGGGAACACAAATAACACATTTTCCTGAGACCGAGGTTTCGATAGTCTGCGATATGACTTCGGATATTTTTTCGAGAAATATGGATTTTTCAAGATTCGATTTGATATTTGCTGCGGCTCAAAAAAACATTGGAATTGCCGGCGTGACACTTTTGGTAATTAAAGAATCCATTCTAGGAAAAACGAACAGAAATATTGCTTCTATTCTAGATTTTCAAGAACATATAAAAGCCGATAATATGTACAATACTCCGCCAGTTTTTGCAATTTATACGGCTATGCTTACACTGAGGTGGATAAAAGCAGAAGGCGGAATTGCTATAATTGAAAAAAGAAATCAAGAGAAAGCTCGATTGTTGTACGCGGAAATAGATCGAAATGAATTGTTTGAAGGTACTGCAGATCGCTTAGATAGATCCAAGATGAATGCTACTTTTATATTGAAGGATGAAAGTCATAAAAAAGCATTTGACCAATTTTTAAAAGAACGGGGAATTTACGGCTTGGAAGGACATCGCTTTGTTGGAGGTTATCGTGCTTCCCTATATAATGCTGTCACTAGCAAAAGTGTCAATTTTCTTGTAAGTGTACTTCAAGAATTTGAAAAACAAAATATCAATTAAAATCTAAAGCCCTAGCCCCGATTACAGCGGCATCCTCTCAAGGTTTTTTCCTTAAAGAAAAACCTTGAGAGATACAGCGGAAAGCGGGATAAAGCTCCAAAAAAATATTATGAAAATACTTGCAAACGACGGCCTCTCGAATGAAGCCATTTCAATGTTGAATCAGAATAATATCGAAATTATTACAACGAAGGTTGCTCAAGAACAGCTGATACCATTTATAAATACCAATAATATTGATGTTTTGATTGTTCGAAACGCTACCAAAATTCGACTAAATCTCCTTTTGGAATGTCCCACTCTAAAAGTGATTTGCAAAGGCGGAAATAAGTTGGAAAAAGAGATTGAATTGCAGATTTCAGCATCAGGAAAAGAGCTAATTTACGCCGAAGAATCGACTGCAATCGCAGTAGCCGAAATGGTTTTTGCACACCTATTTTCGGGTGCAAGAATGTTGTACGACGCCAATAGATTAATGCCGCTTGAAGGCGATACAAACTTTGAATCTCTGCAAAAAGGTTTTGCCTCTGGACAAGAACTTCGCGGTAGAACCCTTGGTATCATTGGTTTTAATAGCAGTGGAAAAGAAGTTGCGAAGTATGCAACAGCTCTGGGAATACGAGTACTAATCAGTGATTCTGCCGAAGAAAACCTAGAAATTACAGTTGATTTTTATTCTGGTCAAAGCGTTTCTGTAACTCTTGAAAATGTGGAGCGGAATGTACTTTTGGCAAAAGCAGATTATATTAGTTTGCACATTGATGAGCAGGAAGATTATGTGATATCCAAGGCAGATTTTGATGCGATGAAGGATGGAGTTGGAATTGTTAATTGCGCATTTGGTCGTGCTTTGAATGAGGTAGATTTAATTGCAGCTTTGGAAGAGGAAAAAGTGCTTTTTGCGGGAATTGACCGCTTTGAAGAGGAGCCAAATCCTGCCATTCAAGTATTGATGCATCCGCAAATTTCACTATCGCCAAATATAGCTCGAAGCAGTATTGATGTTCAAGAAAGAGCAGACTTGGAATTTATAAATAGCTTATTATCAAAAATTTAAGACAATACATAGCGATATTTTCATCATATTCTCTATTTTTATAAAAAGATAATCCAGATGAAAAATTTTATTATCCTATGCTTTTTTGCACTGCTTTTCGCTTCGTGTAATTCGACCATGCAAACCGCAAATAAAACAGCTGTTTCCGATTCTGATAAAGTTGTTATCGCAAATGACTCTTTAGAATATGAAGTAATAATTATCGATTCAGGTTTTAGCACCTACCTTGCTACAACCGCTTATCCGCGTAATTACTACACGCAATCATACTTGGAAAACAAGAATAGTTTTTGGCTTCGGGAATACAATGCTCGAGCACGTCAGGGGAAGTCTTTGTATGAAGTTCCCGTAGATTATGAATCAAATATTGATTATGGGTACGAGGTGAATTACCTTTTGTACAATTATCTAGTCTACTTTCAAAATAAATACAATCAAAAACTCGGTGGTTATGTTCCTTTGCGTTAAGTTACTATCTTTGCTGCTGATCCAAATTATTTAGGCATGCAAAGATTAAAAGAGCGTTGGCAAATTACTTCAAACTTTCAACTAGGTGTTATTTTTTTAGTTTTCGCAATCACAGGCTCAGCGGCAGCCTTCCTGTCCAAACCCGTTTGTGATTTGCTAGGAATTACAAAAGACCACTTAGGAATTTTCTTTCTACCTTTTAGACTTCTTATAATTTTCCCTATTTATCAGCTAATGCTGGTGTTTAACGGCTTTATCTTCGGGCAGTTTGAGTTTTTCTGGGACTTCGAAAAGAAAATGCTTCGACGTATGAGATTGGGTTTCCTGCTTCCGAAAGAGGACTAAATTTTTTAATTATTATCTAAAAACTTATCTTTTACTTTTGTTATATGAGAAATTCTACACTTCTTATCAGCTTTATATTTGTTGCTTTTACACTCACTTCTTACGGTCAAAAACCTTTAAGTTCTAAAGAAATTGATGCTCTTGTTGAGAAAACTTTAAGCACTTTTGACGTACCTGGAATTGCAGTTGCGATTGTAAAAGACGGAAAAATCATTCACGAAAAGGGATATGGCTTAAGTTCTCTAAATAATAAACAAAAAGTTAACCAATATACACGCTTCGGAATTGCTTCCAATAGTAAAGCCTTTACTGCAACAGCTTTGGCGATGCTTGTGGATGAAGGAAAGTTAAAATGGGATGATAGAGTTCGAAAATTTATTCCGGAATTCACTTTATATGATTCGTATGTAAGTGATCAATTTACGGTTCGCGACTTGCTCACGCACAGAAGTGGACTTGGTCTTGGTGCAGGCGATTTGATGCTTTGGCCAGACAGCAGCTCCTACTCTACCCAGGATATAATTCATAATTTACGCTATTTAAAACCTGTGTCAGACTTTAGATCGAAATACGATTATGACAATTTACTGTATATTGTTGCTGGCGAGGTGATCGAAAAAGCTTCGGGAATGAGTTGGAATGAATTTATCCAAAAACGAATATTGAATCCGCTTGAAATGACCGAAAGTGCTCCAAATTTTGGACTACTTACTTCTAAGCAAAACATCACAGATCCGCACGCCGAAGTTGAAGGAAAAGTTATGGTTGTTCGCCGCGATTGGCGCGATGTTGCAGGTGCAGCAGCTGGAATATACAGCAGCGTTCACGATATGACAAAGTGGGCAAAAATGCAATTGAATGATGGGAAATACGGAGCAAATTTAGAGAAGAGACTTTTTTCTGAAGAAGCTCATAACGAAATGTGGACTCCACAAACGATAATACCTGTAAAAGGCAAAACTCCGTACGATACAAACTTTAAAAGCTACGGATTAGGTTGGTTTTTAAGTGACGAAAGAGGATACAAAGTAGTGACGCATACGGGAGGACTGTTTGGAATAGTTACGCAGTTTACTTTAATTCCTGAACTTGATTTGGCAATTATTGTATTTACAAATCAGCAATCAGGAGCGGCATTTACTTCTATTACAAATTCTATCAAAGATGGATATTATGGAATAAAAGGTCAAGACAGAATCAAGCAATACGGTGATAATGTTAAGAAAGGTCGTGAAAATGCTGAGAAAATTACATCGAAGATTTTCGCTGAAATCGAAGCACAGAAAGGTAATGCCGAGTGCAATCTAAAAAACATTGAAGGCACTTACCACGATTTATGGTTTGGTGACGCTGTGATTTCTACTAAGAATGGGCAATTGAGATTTGAAGCAATAAATTCTCCGAGACTTATTGGCAATTTACTTCCTTACAAAGGAAATACCTATATCGTAAAATGGGACGATCGCAGTTATGATGCAGATGCTTTCGTGAAATTTGAATTAGATTTCGAAGGAAACATTTCTGGAATGACGATGAAGGCAATTTCACCTTTGACCGATTTTAGTTTTGATTTTCACGATTTGTCATTTACAAAGAAAACAGAAAAATAGGTTGAAGTTAGTTATCTGAAATACGCTACTTTAGCGACGTTATTTATTTGCTTTCAAATGAAAAATTTCCTGCTAGGTTTATTGTTATCGATAGGATTTATTGCAAATATGTCCGCCCAAAGCGACGAGTTCGATAAACTAAATTATGTCACTTTAGATATTCTTTCGCCTATAGCAAGTTATGCTCCTCGGTATGAAATTGGTTATTATAGACATCTAGATGATCAATGGATTGTAGGCGCTGAAGTTGGTTATGGTAATTATGCAACCACGATAAATTTTGCTGCGGATGGAAAATGGATTGAGAAAGATTACAAAAGTTTTTCCATCGCTCCAGAGATTAAGTATATTTTAAATCCCGCTAGAAAGACACGTAAATTTATTTCAGCGGAGTTGTTTTACATTTACCATTCAGATAAATTTTCCAATAGAAGTTACACCAATACTAACTTTACCACAACTTCTAGTTATGATCGCGCTGACTACCAAAGAGATAAATTTGGATTAAACTTTAATTACGGAATGATTATCAACTTTAGCAATAGTGTTGGTTTAATCCCGAAAATTGGCGCAGGTGTAAAAGTTAGAAATGTTCAATTTAGCAATGCTGAAAATTTAAACGTCACTAATCTTAATGATTATCAGGTTTCCACTCCCCATTTTAATTCTAGGCATCTTGAAGTTGAAGGAGTAATTACAAGGTTTAACTTCAATTTTGAGATACAATTTTTCTATAAATTTTAGCAAAAATTTAGTCTTTGAAACCTTGCGAATTTTCGATAACGATGTGATTTTTATTATCTTTAATCTTATATAAATAGCTTTCGCTAAAAGAAGAGAGTCAAAATAAATAGTGATGACAGATAGAGAACTTGATCGAATTATAGAAATGGCTTGGGAAGATAAAACTCCTTTTGAAGCCATAAAGTTTCAATTTGGATTAGCTGAAGCTGATGTTATAAAATTGATGCGTACTGAACTTAAAGAAAACTCTTTTAAACTCTGGCGCAGACGCGTAAATAGTGGCGTGAGTCAAAAACATTTGATGAAAAGAAATTCCGAAATCGATAGATTCAAATGTACGCGTCAAAGAAGCATTTCTAATAATAAAATTTCTAAGAGGTAAGTGCTAAATTTTGTCTGCTAATTATTTCAAAAGTTATGAGAAATGGTTATTTTTAGATTTCATAAAAATAATTCCTTTTCAATGCAGTTAGACAGAAATCAAATTGAAGATTTAGAACGTAAATTCAAGCTTAACTTAATTAATTCTGTTTCAGGCATAAAACCTGCAAATCTCATTGGCACCATTTCCACTGACGGCAAAGAGAATGTTGCGATTTTCTCCTCTATAATTCATATTGGGTCAAGTCCAGCACAGCTAGGATTTATTTTACGTCCGCAGGAAGAAATTCCTAGAGATACGTACTTGAATATCCAAACCGCTGGATATTACACAATAAATCACGTAAATTCAGCATTTTTAGAAAAGGCTCACTATACTTCGGCTAAGTTAGATCGAGGTGATTCGGAGTTTGAAAGAATGAAAATTGAAAGTGAATATATTAGTAAATTCCCAGCGCCCTTTGTTAGAGAAAGCCATATCAAGATTGGAATGAAGCACTCTGAAAGTATATCAATTTCCAATGGTTGTACACTTGTAATTGGCACGGTCGAATTAATTTCGATTCCTGAAAATACTATTAATGAGTTAGGTCAAATTGATTTAGAGAAAAGCTTTTCTATGGGAGTTTCTGGTTTGAATACTTACTATGATTTGGTCAAAAGAGATTCGTTCCCTTATGTGCGAACTTCTGAAATCCCTAGCTTTGAATGAAAAAGTCAGATCTGCCAAGAAAAATCTGCGAAACTTGCGAATTGCCTTTCACGTGGCGTAAGAAATGGGAAAAAGTTTGGGACGAAGTAAAATATTGCAGTGAAAAATGCAGGAAAAATAAAAAATCTAAAACAGAATGAAAACTAAAATAGGAATTATCACCATAGGAATTTTGGCTTTGCTTTCATCTTGTCAAGATAAAGTTGCAACGCTTGCACCCACAAACGCCCAAGTAAATCACAATACCACCAATAATAGTCCGGAGGTGCAATCACGAAATGCGGCTACAATAATCAGTCAATCTGTAAATGATCCGCTTGCGCTAAAAATAAAAAAATATCTAGCGGAAGAATTCCTCACCGAGGCAGATTTAAGAGCAATTGAAGAGAAAGATCGATTGTTTCAGCTGTACACAATAGACCTTAATAATGACGGTCAAGACGAGGTCTTCGTAAATTTTTTAACACCTTATTTTTGTGGAAGTGGCGGCTGCACCTTATTGCTTCTAAATACAGAATTAAAGTTAATAACTAAGTTTACCGTTACAAACATTCCGATTTATGCTGAAAAGGATATTAAAAATGGATACAAAAAGTTACTAATTAATTCTGAAGGAGAGTGGAAAGAACTTATTTACGATGGAAAAAAGTATCCTTCAAACCCGACACTTTTAGAGATATCAAAAATAGAACAACCGACTTACGAAGCAGAGATTATTTTTGATGAAAAATACCTAAAAGCGAAGACATATACTTTTTAAATCTTAAAAAATGAAATCATAAAATAACCGTCAATCTATCGGTTTATTATGATTTCAAGTTTCGAATGAAATTGTCAAGACTAAATCGCACTTTTAAACTGTCTTATATAATTGTTCTAACCCCACCTTAAAAAATGGAATTCTTAAATGATGTTTAATTGCGCGAAGGATGGGAGCGACCCGAGCGAAGCGAACTGGCGAAGCACATCCTTTGCTGCCAAAAGATTTATCAAATTTACTAAAAAAATTGTGGCAACAACGGTACAGTAGACAGCAGGACCAAAGCCTTACGAAATTTTCAATGTTAGAGCATTTCGTAGTGGCGATGGTCGCGCCCCAAAAAAAAACTTCAAACCTGAAATGAATCTCTGTAAAAAAGACGCTTTCAAATTTGAAGTCAGATTAATTGTATTTAAAACTTAGCTCTTTCTGATGATGTGCGTGTAAATCCAAGTGAGGGTAAAAGTTGGTATTATATCTGTAAAAGGCAATAATTCTTCTACAAATGAGATAAATCCGCCTACTTTCCCGACAGTTCCTTTGTACATTCTTGCCAAAATTAATCCAGATAATGGCGCCCATATTACGTCTGAAAACTCTCCTAAGAATGGAATACTAAATGATAACATTCCGACCGCATCAAATACAATTCCTAAGATAAGTTGTTGTATAGCTGTTGCTGAAAGACCTTTTGTTGCTACTTTATTGATCATATTCTAATTTTTTTATCCAATATGCAAATCAAGTGCCAAACTATTTCTTTAACTTATCCTTAAAAAGTTTGCGAACCTTCTCAACCTTAGGAGTTACAACATACACACAGTACGACTGCCCACGGTTGTCAGCATAATAATTCTTGTGATAATCCTCGGCAAAATAAAATGTTGGCGCGGCAGAAACTTTTGTGACAAAAGGTTTACCGTAGGTATTTTCTTTATCTAGCAAAGCAATATAACCTTCAGCAATCTTTTTCTGCTCATCGTTATGGTAAAAAATTTCACTTCTATATTGAGTCCCGACGTCATTTCCTTGTCTATTAAGAGTAGTTGGATCGTGGGTTGCGAAGAAAACTTCTAAAATTTCTCCGTAGCTGATTATTTTTGGATCGAAAGTAATTTCGATAGCTTCAGCGTGACCGCTAGCTCCCGCAGAAACTTGCTGATAGGTTGGATTTGCTCTGGCACCGCCTATATATCCAGGAACTACCTTTGAGATTCCGTCTAATTCTAAAAATACTGCCTCTGTACACCAGAAACATCCGCCAGCTAAAGTTGCAACCTCTTTCCCTTTTTCTACTTCCATTTTTACAGGTGTTGTTTGTGTTTTAATATTTGAAATTTTCTCTTTTGATTGACAAGATAATGCCAAAAATAAGAATGATAAACTAAATAAGTGTTTCATCTTTTCGCATTTAAGTTCAACAAAATTAACGAATTGCCTTGGCAGTAGTATTGTACTTAACGTAATTTTATAGAGTTCTAACTTAAAAGAATGGTCAATTGTATTTTGAAATCTGCATTTTGGTTGTTACTTTGTGCGAAACAATTTCATCTATGATACAGGCGCAGAAAATTCATAAATTTTACGATAAACTTGAGGTTTTAAAGGGAGTTGACCTACATATTCAGAGTGGTGAAATTGTCTCGATTGTGGGTGCTTCGGGAGCGGGCAAAACGACCTTGCTTCAGATTTTAGGAACTTTGGATAAACCATCTGCGGACAAAGAGAGCAAGCTCATTATTAATGGAAAAGATATTTTGGGGATGAAAGATAAGGAGTTGTCAAAATTTCGCAATCTCAACTTGGGCTTTATATTTCAGTTTCATCAGCTTTTACCGGAGTTTAGTGCTTTAGAAAATGTTTGTATTCCTGCTTTTATTGCAGGAAAAACAAAAGCCGAAACTGAACCTGAAGCAAGGCGCCTATTAGACTATTTAGGGCTTTCGCACAGATACAGTCATAAACCTTCTGAACTCTCTGGAGGAGAGCAGCAACGCGTTGCAGTGGCTAGAGCTTTGATAAATAAACCCGCGGTGATCTTTGCCGATGAGCCTTCTGGAAACCTTGATACGGTGTCTGCAGAAAATTTACATAAATTATTCTTCGAGCTTCGTGATGAGTTTAAACAAACATTCGTGATTGTGACGCACAACGAAGAACTGGCAAATATGGCAGATAGAAAATTGACGATGATTGATGGATTAATTTCAGTTTAGAACTATGATTTTAATAATTCTATCTTGGATATACATCCTCTTTACAACTATCAATTTTGGTTTTGTATTTGATAGAATTCTTGTTTTAAAAAATAAAGATTTTGTTATTACATCGTTTCTGGGATTGTTTTCTGTAACTATCTTGGCGAGTATTTGGGCGATTTTCGGGAGAATAAATGTGGAATTTCATATTTTTTTGTTGGTATCTAATCTGTTGATTTACTGGAAATTTAAAATAAACATTGGAGATATTTATAAAAATCTTTTCTTAGTAATAGGTGATCTCGGCAAATTTCTAAAGTATTATTTGGCCATAGTTACTATATTAATTTTGGCGCAATGCAGTACGGCACCTTATGTAATTGATAATGAAACGTATTATATTCAGACCATAAAATGGTTGAATGAATATGGTTTTGTAAAAGGATTAGTAAATTTACACCTGTTTTTAGGTCAAACAAGTGGCTGGCACATAACTCAAAGTGTATTCAACTTTTCATTTTTGTATGGCAATTTTAATGACTTAAGTGGTTTCTGCTTAATGCTCGGAATGTTATTTTCGATTACGAAATTCAACAGCTACTTCGTTGAAAAGAAAAGTTTTAATTTTCTGCTAGTTGGTTTACTTCCTTTTGCCAGCATATTTTATTTTCAGTTTATAAGTGCTCCTTCACCCGACATGCCAGTTTATGTGCTGACATTTTTTATTTTACTTTTATTTTTAGAAAATTTTAAAAACTGTAGTCAGGGGAAATTTACAATAATAACAACTCTAGTTTTATACCTACTCTATATTAAATACTCAACTCTTCCGTTCGTGTTAATTCCCGTAATATTATTGATAGAAAATTTCAAAGTATTATCTACAGCTCTATGGAAGGCTTCAATTCTTTCAGTTACAATCCTATTATTATTTATTGTAAAAAATTTAATCATTACTGGACATCCTCTTTTTCCCTTGAAGATTTTTCGTTTTATATCATTAGATTACGCATTTCCAAGTGCGATAGAGGATTATTACTTTAATTATTTACGTCACTATGGATACCTCTTAAATAGCGAAGATTATAACTTGTTAAGTAATTTTGAGTTATTTGAGCATTGGTTGAATCTCCCGAAACTACGAGGATTGATACATAAGTTTATAATATTGTTGATTCTTATAGTTCCTGCATTTATATTCAAATTCCAGAATAGTAAAAAATATTGGCTGCTTTATGGGTTGATGGTAATACAACTAATCCTTTTATTTATCACCTCGCCACAATTTCGATTCTTTATGAATTTTATGATCTTTTTCTCTACATTTTGCTTTATCTGCATGGTTCGAAATGAGAAGATTATTAATTTAATATTGATTATTTCTATACTCCCTGTTTTTTTAATGTTATTTATTCCTTTAAATCTCATCAGATTTACTGACAATAAGTTAATGATGAAAACGCATACTTTATCCTTCAGAAATATCATAATACCCAGTGAAATTACAGACCGTTCGACGCATTTCAAAATTATTAGATTAGGAAATCTGCTATATTACTCGCCCGTAAATAAGGATCTGCTTTGGATTACTGGGGACGGAGCACTTCCGTGCGTAAGTGAAGAGCAAGTAAACATGCACAGAAGAATGTTCAAAATTACTCCACAGATGAGAACTGAGGATTTGAAGGATGGATTTTACTCCAAAAGCGTGTCACTTGATAACTAAGCTTTCCACATTTAATTTGAGGTAAAAGTGTTGAAGGATTTCAAAGCTACAGAATTTAACACCTACTCAGATGTATAAAGTATCTCATTATAATTCTTAAATAGAATCATCGCGGCTTACAGATTTCGCGAACTTCGTTACCAAGATTTTCGGCTAAGACAAAATTTCTTGCGAAAGACAACCGTGAATTTACCACATATTTCGCCATTATATAAACTACGGTCAGTGGCAACCAAATTTATTAATCTAAATCATCTGGAATATTTCCGTCTCTCCATTCATTAGCCTGTTCTTCGCCACCTGAAAATGTTAATGATTTTTTACTGTCAATATCAACAAACGAAAAAAGCAAAATATGGTAACCTTGATCATTGTAATTTTTTGAAATTTTATCGTCGTTCATTACGTTACTGAAAACTCCCAACATTCTAAGAATAGCACCTTTTTTTTGATAGTCACTTTTAATAAATGATGCAATCCATATTTTATTTCCATCAGCAAATTCTGCCAAATAATATGGCTTTCCATTATATGCTTCATACAATTCTATAATTTTTGCATCGAATGCGTAAAATTTGCCTTCAAGAAATTTAAGTTTATCTTTCTCTTGATATACTTTGATTGTGTCGACTAAACTTCCATTTGTATTGATTGGAAAATTTTTTTGACAAAATGATTTTAATGAGGTTGTCATTAATAAAATGTAAAATAATAATTTAATTCTGGTTTTCATTTTTTATTTAGTTATTAGGTCGGTTTATATTGCTTGCCACGAACTTATAAACTGGATTTAAAACCCCTCAAAAATCCCCAAGCCAAAAAGCGCAAAGTCATACTTCACAGGATCTTCCTTGTCCAATAACCTCAGCGAAGTATCTAACTCAGTTAACGCTTTAGTATCGTTTTGTTTTCTGTTTAGAATACCTAATTTTCTAGCAACATTGCCCGAATGTACGTCAAGCGGACAAGATAATTTAGCTGGAGAAATCGATTTCCAAAGTCCGAAGTCAACGCCTTCATTATCGTTTCGGATCATCCAACGTAAATACATATTTATTCTTTTTGACACTGAACCTTTGCTTGGATTTGCAACGTGTTTCTTGGTTCGGTCAAGATGTGGAATTTCGAAGAACGTATTGTGAAGTTGTTGAATTGCGGGCTGCAAAGAATCTTCTGTTTGGTGTTTTGTGAAAATTGATTCTAACCCGTCGTGGTTTGTATAAATGTGTTTTAGAGCAATTATGAAATGTTTGAAGTCTTCTGAATTAAATGTTCTGTGTACAAAGCTTTCTAATCTTTCGAGTTGATATTCGTCGTGGTTCATCACGAAATCATAAGGAGAATCTCCCATTAGATCCATCATTCGATGTCCGTTTTTGGTAATCATTGTTCTATTTCCCCAAGCGATGGTAGCGGCGAGAAAGCCAGCTATTTCAATATCTTCTTTTAATTTATATCTATGAGGAACGCTGATGGGATCTGGCTCGATAAAGTCGAATGTGTTGTATTGAATTACTTTCGCTTCAAGGAAATCTTTAAGCTGTTCTTTATTCATCATAGGTGATTATTCAATTGGAAGTGCAAAGATAGTAATTCTAAATTTTTGGGATTCTCCACAAATGCTTCTGGAAGATATAAATTAGATAGGCACAGAATAAAGAACAAAGTAGAAATTAGCTCGATTTTCGTAACTTTCGAAGTTACTAAAAATCAGCACAATGATTACAATTTTGTTGAAAATTAACGAATGTATCATAAAAAGCAGCGAGTTTCTTGCAACCTTGTAAAATTGCCTGATGAATAAAATCACTCAAGAAGTACTTGATGATGCAAAGAAAGAGATTGATTAGAATTAAAGTAGAGATAATGAGGATCTAATGGAAAAATTGCTGTCTTCAATTATTTCAATGGCAGAGATTTTAGCAACAGCACTTAATTACGATAAAATATGAAAATAGTCATTACAATCTTCCTCTTGCTAGTTTCTGCATTTTCATACTCACAAAAAGTATTCTCAGTCAATAATACCAATCAGGCAGATGTCAAAGTATTTGTAGTTGCGTACGAAAATGAAGCTGATTTGAAAGTCTTTAAAGTAAAATATCCGAATGAGGCCGGAAAAAACGATGGGAACTGGTTTTTTACAGAATACAAAAATCAAGCAGCAAAAAGTATCTATTTTGTAGATTATAAAAATCAGGCTGATTTAAAAATATTCTTTGTAAAGTATAAAAATGAAGCGGGTTGGAAAAATAAAGAGAAATCTCATTTGTTGTATTAGTTTTGGCAAGTTGGCGAAAATGAAATCCGACTTGGAAGAGTACGTGATTTAGAAAATATTTTCTATTTAAAGACCTTTTAAGAGCAGAATTTCTTAGAGAAATATTAGTTCTTACATTGCAGAGTTTGCGAGAGGGATAGAAGAGAAAATCCTTTGTTGTGGCTTTGCGGAGCAAAAGCTACAACAAAGATTGGGAACGAATAGCCCGACCAGAGGCACCTAAAGATACCTATTTTACCGAAATCATTCTGCCGAAAGGTCTCGCCCAAAAAAAAATCGTGAATAGTATGAAAATGTTTGTAGCGATGGACATTTCTCCTAAAATTAAGGCACAAAAAAAGGAGAACTCTTATTATGAATTCTCCTTCTTCTATATATTTCTATCTATAAAATTACTTTATAAACTCTATCTTCTGTGCTTCTTCAAGATTCTTGCTATCAAAAAATCCTTGCTCATTCATCCAGTCATCGCTGAAAACTTTGCTCATATATCGAGATCCATGGTCAGGAAAAATTGCTACAACATTGCTGTCTGCGGTAAATTCTCCCTCTTCGCCATACTGCTTGATCGCTTGCATAACCGCGCCGGAAGTATATCCTACAAAAAGACCTTCGGTTTTGGCGATTGCACGAGCCATATGCGCGCTATCCTCGTCAGAAACCTTCATAAAATGATCGATTATATCGAAATCTGTCGCAGATGGAATAAGATTTTTCCCTAGACCTTCGATGCGGTAAGGATAAATCTCATCATTGTCAAATTCTTTTGTTTCGTGGTATTTTTTAAGAACTGATCCAAAAGCATCCACTCCTAAAATACGGATATTTGGATTCTGCTCTTTTAGATATTTTGCAGTACCCGAAATTGTTCCACCAGTTCCACTACAAGCAATTAGATGCGTGATTTTCCCTTGTGTTTGCTTCCAAATTTCAGGACCTGTGCTGTGGTAGTGCGCATCAACATTAAGTTGATTAAAATATTGATTAATATATACCGAGCCTTTCGTCTCTTCGTGTAATCTTTTAGCTACATTATAATAAGAACGCTCATCATCAGCAGATACATTTGCCGGGCAAACATAGACTTTTGCACCCATTGTGCGCAACATATCAATTTTGTCTTTGGATGATTTTGAACTTACAGCAAGAATACAATTATAGCCTTTAATGATGCTTACCATCGCAAGGCTAAATCCTGTATTGCCCGAAGTAGTTTCAATTATCGTATCGCCGGGAGTTAAGATTCCAGCTTTTTCGGCTTGTTCTATAATATAAAGTGCAATTCTGTCTTTGGTAGAGTGTCCTGGATTGAATGCTTCTACTTTGGCGAAGAAATTTCCGTCAATGTTGTCAGTAATTTTATTCAGCCTAATTAGGGGTGTATTTCCTATTAATTCCAGAACATTATTGTACACATTTATGTCTTCTTTCATAAAAAAAATAGTTGATGAGGAACAAAAAGAAAAATTTCTAAACCTCAAATCAATGCAAATTTAAGAAAAATATTCTAATTACATTTTATTAATTTCCAAATTCAGTAAAAAACTGAATTCCTTGGCGAGTTCTTTCAATGCTTCAAATCGTCCTGAAGCACCTCCGTGGCCGGCATCCATATTCGTATCTAAAAATAATACATTTTCGTCTGTTTTAAATTCTCGAAGCTTTGCAACCCACTTTGCAGGCTCCCAATACTGTACTTGCGAATCGTGTAAACCTGTAGAAATGTACATATTAGGATATTTCTGAGCTTTAACATTGTCGTAAGGTGAATAGGACAACATATAATTATAGAATTTCTTTTTATTTGGATTTCCCCATTCGTCGTACTCGCCAGTTGTTAGCGGAATACTGTCGTCGAGCATAGTAGTAACTACATCTACAAAAGGAACTTGTGCAATTACACCACTGTAAAGTTCTGGTGCCATATTGACAATGACCCCCATCAACATTCCTCCGGCAGATCCGCCTTCGGCATAAAGGTGTTCGGCCGAGGTGTATTTATTTTCGATAAGATATTTAGAACAGTCGATAAAATCGGTAAAAGTGTTTTTCTTGGTCAGCAATTTTCCAGTTTCATACCAATTTCGACCCAAATCTTCTCCCCCACGTACGTGTGTAATTGCATATATAAATCCACGATCGAGAAGTGATAATCTTGTAGAAGAAAAATGAGCATCCATAGAAGCGCCGTAAGAGCCATAAGCATATTGAAGAAGTGGATTTTCGCCATTCATTTTAATTCCTTTCCTGTAAACTAAAGAAACGGGAACTTTCACACCGTCAGTTGCAGTTACCCAAATTCGCTCTTCGATATAATTATTTTTATCGAATTTTCCGCCAAGGATTTCCTGCTCTTTGAGAACAGTTTTTTCTTTGGTTTCCATATTAAAGTCGATTATCGAGGATGGCGTACTAAGCGACTGATAGCTATATCTTAAAATATTTGTATCAAAATCCACATTCGCAAAAGTAAAAGCGGTGTAGGTTTCACTTTCGAAAGGAAGGTAATATTCAGCACCATTTTCCCAAGGCATAATTCTAATTCTCGTAAGTCCGTTTGTGCGTTCTTCCAAAACTAGATAATCATTGAAAATTTCGCAGTCTTCAAATAAAACTTCTTCTCGGTGCGGAATCACATCTTCCCAAAATTCTCTTTTGGTTGTAGCTTCGGGAGTTTTCATTAATTTGAAATTCTCAGCGTCGTCAGCATTTGTTCGGATATAAAAATGATCTTTATAATGTAGGATGCTGTATTCAATACCTCTTTTTCTGCGTTGAAAAACTGTGAATTTCCCCAAAGGTTTATCCGCATTTAAAATACGAGATTCGGTAGTAAGTGTACTTTCTGAATCAATAACAATATACTTGCGAGATTTCGTCTTGTGAACATCGACATTAAAAGTATCATCTTTTTCGAAATAAACCATTTTATCAGAAACTTGAATGTCGCCCATCTGATGTCTATACACCTTGTCCGCTCTCAAAGTTTCTTCGTCTTGTGAAGTGTAGAAAATCGTTTTGTTGTCATTTGCCCAAACACAGCTTCCAGTAGTATTTTGCAAATGATCGTAAAGAACTTCCCCAGTTTCTAGGTTTTTTATTTTAATGCTATAAATTCTTCTTCCTACAGTATCGGTGCTAAAAGTTGCAAATTTATTATCTGGACTTACCGAAAACGCAGCAAGATTAAAGAATGATTCGCCAATCGCCATCTCATTACAATCAAACATAATTTCTTCGGGAGCGTCGAGGCTACCCTTTTTTCTTGAAAATATTGGATAATTTTTTCCGGTTTCAAAACGAGTGATATAGTGATAACCATTAAAGAAATATGGAACAGAAGTATCATCTTCCTTAATTCGAGCTTTCATTTCCTCATAAAGTTCCTTCTGAAAATCCTTGGTATTTTCGGTCATCTTATTGTAATACTCGTTTTCGGCGTTTAGATAAGAGATTGTTTCAGGGTTTTCGCGTTCGTTCATCCAATAATAATCATCGGTACGCGTGTGTCTGTGACGAGTGATTGATTTTGGAAATTTTGAAGCTATAGGAGGAATTATTTTTGAAGTCATTTATTGGAGAATTTTGAGCAAAAATAAGGTTTAAAATGAAGACAGAGTCAGAATAAAATTCTAAAAAAAATTAACGAAGGTTTATCATCATCTCGGTGGGGAAAAACAAATTGACAAATTTATTTGAAAATTGTTATCCTTTAAGATAACTTTGATTGATGAGTAGAAAAATAATCTTTTACGGAAACTACTTTATTTAATTCTATCAAAAACAGGATTTGAAAGTCAAAAGTAAAATTCAATATGTTTTCTAATTGATTAGAGAAGTTGAGCGTGTTCCAGAAAAATTCCTAAAACACCTTGCAGGAACTAACGGTTTATATGAAGTACGAGTTGAGTACGAATCAAATATCTATCGAATTTTCTGCTGCTTTGATGGAGGAAAAGTAGTGGTTCTTTTCAACGGCTTTCAAAAGAAGGCACAAAAAACACCTCAGAATGAAATAGAAAAAGCGGAACAATTAATGAAAGAATACTTTTTAAATAAAAAATAGAAATTATGGAGAAATACAAAGAAATCAAAACCTTTGACGATTTAATCGAATTAGAACACGGACAAATAGGAACTGAAAGTCGAAATAAATATGAAGAATCTGCTCAAATGTTTATCGTCAGCGAGATGCTTAAATCCGCTAGAAAAGAGGCGAATCTTACACAAGAACAGCTCGCAGATAAAGCTGGAACTAAGAAAAGCTATATTTCAAAACTTGAAAATGGAAAAGGAAACATTCAGCTTTCTACTTTGATACGAATATTTGAACAGGGGCTGAATAAAAAGATTGGCTTGACATTTCTCTAATTGAAAACAAAAGCTCGATCATTTTTAAAAAGTTAAACACTGCATTTTTAGCTTAATAATTTATCCATAATTTTCAATGATTAAATTAAATATGTACTTTTAAAGAATTAACTAAAAAACCTTTACAATGGAAGATTTAATAAAATTAGTAGCAGACAAAACCGGAATTACTACATCTCAAGCAACGATGGCAGTTGAAACCGTTGCAGGATTTATAAAAACAAAATTACCAGCAGGAATGCAAGGAACTGTAGATTCTATGCTGCAAGGCGGAGGCTCTGGAGATTCTGGAGATATGCTAGGAGGCCTAAAGGACAAAATGGGCGGAATGTTTGGAAAATAATAAAAGTAAAAGAGCAACTGATTAGGTTGCTCTTTTGCTTTTTAATAAAACCTGAATTGAACTACAAAATCATCTTCGTCAACGTATCTAACACATAATTATGCATCACTTCCTTATAATCCAAGTGGGTCACGATTCTCAACTTCCCTTTCCCCATCGCACTAATATAAATTCCTTTCTGCTTCAATGTTTCAATAATCGAAAGTTCATCAATGTTTTTATTGACACTAAAAATTACAATATTCGTTTCAACAGGTTCAATCGAATAAATCCAACTTTTCTTCTGAAGTACTACCGCAATTTCCTTTGCTCTACGGTGATCTTCATTCAATCGCTCAATATTATTTTCTAAAGCATAAATACCTGCAGCAGCTAGATATCCTGACTGACGCATTCCGCCACCAAGAATCTTCCGAACTCGCAAAGCTTTATCAATTGTAGCCTGATCCGAAAGTAGCAACGATCCAACTGGCGCGCCTAGACCTTTGGACAAACAAACCGAAATTGTGTCGAAAATCCCACCAAAACTCTGCGGATGTTGATTTTTTGCTACAATTGCATTCCACAATCTTGCGCCATCAAGGTGAAACTTTAAGTTATTAGCT
The DNA here is from genome assembly GCF_033547075.1 of Flavobacterium ardleyense. Lineage (NCBI taxonomy): Bacteria > Pseudomonadati > Bacteroidota > Flavobacteriia > Flavobacteriales > Flavobacteriaceae > Flavobacterium > Flavobacterium ardleyense. The sequence goes on from NZ_CP137891.1 coordinate 2,711,204, forward strand.
ACACAAACATCTTTTATCTTCTGAAGTTCCTCAATTTCATAACAGGCTCCTCCGCCTTTATTGGTAGTATTTTCTACACAAACAAGACTGGTTAGTGGACTGTGGTAAAATGCTGGCGGATTAATTACCTCGGCAACCTGATCGGCGGTTATCATTCCGCGATCTCCATCAATTAGACTACAAGAAACGCCACTATTAAAAGAAACGCCTCCACCTTCGTAATTATAAACGTGTGCCCACTTGTCCGCAATAAGCTGCTCTCCTGGCTGAGTTAGAACTTTTATCGCGGTCTGATTTGCCATTGTTCCCGACGGAAAGAAAAGCGCGGCTTCCATTCCAAAGGTTTTCGCAACGCGAGTCTCAAGTTCAATCACCGTTGGATCTTGCTTATAGACATCATCTCCGACCTTTGCGTTAAACATATATTGAAGCATTTCGTTTGAAGGCTTAGTAACTGTATCGCTTATTAAATTTATTTCCATACTATTAAAATGAAATGCTATTTTTGTGAAAAACAAAATTACATTATTTATGACAAATACCGAACAAATCAAAGGTATTGTAGAGCGTCTTGGTGCGTTGAGGAGGTATCTTTGACATTGATGCCAAGCTTGTAGAAATTACCAATGAAGAGGAAAAGACCTTTGCGCCAGACTTTTGGAACAATGCCAAAGAGGCAGAAATCCTCGTTAGAAATCTTCGAACAAAAAAACAATGGGTCGAAGGATATGAAAAAGGCGTCGAATTATCGGACGAACTTCAGCTTGCTTATGAGTTTTATAAGGAAGGTGAACTTTCTGCCGAAGAACTTGACGAGCAATACGACCGCGTAAATACACATCTCGAGAATATCGAATTCAAAAATATGCTTAGCGATGAAGGCGATAGCTTAAGTGCTGTTATCCAAATTACTGCTGGAGCCGGAGGAACAGAAAGTTGCGATTGGGCCGAAATGCTGATGCGTATGTATATGATGTGGGGCGAAAAAGAAGGATACAAAATCAAAGAACTTAACTTCCAAGGCGGCGAGGTTGCGGGAATCAAAACCGTCACTCTCGAATTTGAAGGTGATTATTCTTTCGGATATCTAAAAGGCGAAAACGGCGTTCATCGTCTTGTTCGAATCTCTCCTTTTGACAGCAATGCTAAGCGTCACACCTCTTTTGCCTCGGTTTACGTCTATCCACTTGCCGATGACACCATCGAAATTGACATTAATCCTTCAGATATTTCTTGGGAAACGATGCGCTCGAGCGGTGCGGGTGGTCAGAACGTAAATAAGGTCGAAACGGCAGTGCGTCTGCGCCACCATCCGACTGGAATTATCATCGAAAACTCCGAAACGCGTTCGCAATTGGACAATAAAAATAAAGCAATGCAATTGCTAAAATCGCAGTTGTATGAAATTGAGCTGAAAAAGAAACAAGCCTTGCGAGATGAAATCGAAGCCAATAAGATGAAAATCGAATGGGGTTCGCAAATCCGAAACTACGTTTTGCATCCTTACAAATTAGTCAAAGATGTGCGTACAGGCCACGAAACAAGCGATTCCGAAGCAGTCTTAAACGGAAATATTGATGGTTTCCTTAAAGCATATTTGATGATGATGGGACAGAAAAATGAAAATGACTAGTGTTCGAAAAAGAGCAGAATTTTCCAACAATTGCAATTAATAGTGCAAGTTTCTATTCGATAGTTTAGAAAAATTCTATATTTGGCTGTTGCAAAAAAAATTACGATTACTTATTCCCTAAATAATACGCATTTATGAAATCATATTCGATAGAAGAAATTAACCAAGCCGTTGCTGGCGAAATTGTTGGTACAACCACAAACGAAATTAATTCGGCAGAGCAGTTAGAATTAGCGACTGTCAATCAGATCTCTTTTATAGGACACAAAAAATACGAAAAATTGTGGGCTACAGCCAAAGCTTCGGCGGCGATTGTAAACCACGATATTTCGATCGAACCTGGCGACAATAGATTTTTCATCAAGGTAAAGAATGCCGAAATTGCGATGGCAAAACTTCTCAAACTCTTTGCTCCTGCTCCACCGCTTTTTGACGAATTGATTCATCCCACGGCGGTCGTGCATCCTTCGGCGAGCATTGGCGAAGGCACGCGGATTGGCGCAAATTCTTATATTGGCCCAAAAACCACGATTGGCAAAAACGCGATTATTTATCCAAATGTCACTATCCTTGACGACTGTACAATTGGCGATGGCACCACAATTTGGCCTGGCGCGGTTGTGCGTGAGCGCTGTCACGTGGGCAAATATTGCATTCTTCATCCCAACTCGACCATTGGTGCGGACGGTTTTGGCTTTGTGCCTTGTCCCGAAACTGGCCTAATGAAAGTTCCTCAAATTGGGAATGTAGTTTTGGGAAATAATGTCGAAATCGGTGCGAATTCAAGCGTTGATAGAGGAAAGTTTAGTTCGACAATTTTGGGAGACGGTTGTAAGATTGACAATTTGGTTCAGATTGGGCACAACAGTATTTTGGGCAAATTTTGCATTATGGCGGGCCACAGCGGTCTTGCGGGCTCGGTTACACTCGGCAATGGCGTGATTATTGGGGGTAGCGCGTCTATCAAAGATCACACGACTATTGGCGATGCCGCTATTATTGGCGCTGGCTCAGGCGTTACAGGGGATGTCGAAGCAGGCAAAACAATGCTGGGTTATCCAGCGGTTGAGGCGAGATCTGCTTTGAAACAATGGGCTTTTCTTAAAAATGCAGTTAAATAACTCACCAAGAATTTGAATCTTTTCACATAAAATCCCAATTCAGCATCGTCTGAATTGGGATTTTCGTTTTTATTTCAGCTATCATTTTTTTGATTTGGGCGAGCCCTTTCGCCAGAACGTTTTCGTAAAAGTAGAACTTTTAATGTGGCTCAAGGTCAGGCTATTCGTTCCCAATCTTTCTTGTAGCTTTTGCTCCGCAAAGCCACAAGAAAGGATTTGCTTCGCCAGTTCGCAAAAGCTCGGGTCCACTGCTATCCTTCTCGCAGACTTGTGGTGAGATTGATTTGAGGTGCTTGAATGAAATCACAAAGTGCTCTTTGACAATTAATAACACATTTATTGAATCCTCAAACTTGCCATTTAGACGAAGGAAATCTGAACTTCTAAGAACTAGTAAAGTAAATCAAATAAAATTAATTTTCGTATTTTGTTTGCATGTGGAATAATTGTATGATGTTTTGGTACTCATATAATGTTATTTTTTCATTAAGATCTAAAGTTGAGTCTGATTATGTGATATGCTTCGCCTGTTCGCTTTGCTCGGGTTTCGCTATGCTCGAAATAACAAGGTAAGTAGATAAATTGTATGGGGACAATTTTTCAAATAATCTTCTAACAAAAATTTGAGTAGCAAGAAAACTTAGACTTTTTTGACCTAATTCTGAGCCTCCAATGAGAACCTTCCTTCGTCAGGATGACAAGTTTGTGGACTTAGCGCTCGGGCACGGATTACAAATTAGTAAATTTTATCGCAAAACAGCTCTACTCGCATACTTGTCATTTCGACGAAGGAGAAATCACATAATATTGGATTATAGGTTTTTTGCTATCTAATACTAATTGTCCAAATTTAGATTTTTTAATGTCCTTAATTTATTTTGAGATGACTTCAAGTCTGATTATGTGATGTGCTATGCCTGTCCACTTTGCTCGGGTCTCGCTCTGCTCGAAATGACAAGTTTGTGTGTTATATTGGTTGATAAAACTTTTAAAAATTTTCTAACAAAACTTTGAGTAGCAAGAAAACTTAGACTTTTTTGACCTAATTCTGAGCCTCCAATGAGATCCTTCCTTCGTCAGGACCTACTACTTTTGGAACAACTCGATTTCTGTAGAAGTAAAAACTGTGGATGTAAGGCAGCAGCAATTGGAAATTTCGGGTCAGGAGTTATTGACCAAAGACAAAGCGGGATTGCGAATCAACTTTTTTGTGAGGTATCAAGTAACCGATATTTTCAAAGCCTTGACCGAAAACAAAGATTTTGAAAAACAGTTATACGTCGTGATGCAATTGGCTTTAAGAGCTTTTGTGGGAGGATTGACCTTGGATGAATTGTTGAACAGAAAAGATGCGATTTCTCAAGAAATTTTGGAACATGCCGCGGCAAAAATCAATGCATTAGGTTTGGTCGTTTCCGATGCGGGAATTAGGGACATCATTTTGCCTGGCGATATGAAAGAGATTATGAACCAAGTTTTGGTAGCCGAAAAAAAGGCACAAGCCAACAGCATTATGCGAAGAGAAGAAACCCCTTCTACCCGAAGTTTGTTGAACACCGCCAAATTAATGGAAGAAAACGAGATGTTGTGGAAATTGAAAGAGATGGAATATGTGGAGAAAATCGCAGATAAAATTGGAGAGATCACCATTTCAGGTAGCGGAAACGTCATCAGTCAATTAAAAGAGATTTTCGTTAAATAAGAAAACCACGGACTTTTTGAGTTCGTGGTTTTTTGGGTTTTTCTATTTTTTAATATCGACCTGAACTTCTTATTTCGTTTTGATGTAATTCCTAGAAAAATTAGGCGTTTTGGCGAAGCAAACACAAAGTGTTTTTGCATTGTCTTGCAGAACCAAAACCCCAACCCCACCGCCCTACTTCAACCGAAGACAAATCAAAACCCTGCGCCATCCAAATCTTGAGCGGCCTGAATATATTCGGCGAAAGCCAAAAAACATTTATCACAGTTATAATGCTAAGTCAACAAAAAAATCCCAATTCTAACATTCTAGAATTGGGATTTTAATATTTTTAATTTAGATAAATAAAGCTAAGAAATAATAGATTCCTGCGGCTAATAATCCCGAAATGGGAATCGTTAAGACCCACGCCCAGAGCAAGCTGACCGTAACGCCCCAGCGTACTGCCGAAACTCTTTTGGTAAGTCCGGTTCCGATGATAGATCCAGTAATAGTGTGGGTTGTACTTACAGGAATATGCAAATGCTCTGTGAAATAAAGGGTTAAAGCACCAGCAGTTTCGGCAGTTACACCTTCAAATGAAGTTACTTTTGTGATTTTGGAGCCCATTGTTTTTACAATTTTCCAACCACCACTAAGTGTACCCAACGCGATTACGGTATAACAAACTAGCGGAATCCATTCTGGCATGTGGTATGGCGAATTGGCATCGCCCAACTTTACGTCAAGCCACGCAGGCATTGCTTCTTGCGACAATCCACTTGTGTGAATATAAACCGCAACCGCCGCCGCGATGATTCCCATTACTTTTTGAGAGTCGTTTCCACCGTGTCCTAAACTGAACGCGGCAGAGGACAAAAGTTGCATTTTCTTGAGCCAGTAATTCGATTGATAGTGATTCATCATACTAAAAACCAAGCAAAACATACTTACCGATAGAATTATAAAACCAACAATGAAGAACTTTATATTGTGATTTTCGAAGACAACGCTCCAAAAATGACTGTCAAAACGAGGGTCTTTAATGTCAGAATATGGCACCATTTGATCGGCGATAAACCAAATCACGGCGATCATCAGCGAAAGTGTAAACAGCTTGGGCAATAAGGTTTTTTTGGAGGAATATAACAACCAAAGCGATATAAAATAGGACGCGACCGCACCCATAATTGGGGCAATAACGATAAAAGCTATAATAATAAAAACACCATTTGGAAGCGTGTCGGTACCGCCTGCAGTGTACCAATTTACAACGTCAAAACCAGCGTGAGCAATGGCTGCTCCAGCAAAACCTCCAATTAATGTGTGCGATGAACTCGACGGAATTCCCTGCCACCACGTAAAAAGATTCCACACGATTGCCGCGAGAATTCCCGCGAGTATGACGGTGAGATTTATTTCTAAAGTCTTAGCGGTTTTCGCGACGGTATCGGCTACTCCAAGCCCAAAAACCCAATAGGCCAAAAAGTTGAAAAACGCTGCCCACAAAACGGCCTGAAAAGGACTTAATACTTTGGTGGCTACAACCGTAGCAATAGCATTTGCAGCGTCGTGAAAACCATTGATATAGTCAAACACAAGTGCCAAAGCGATAATGACGAGCAGTAATCCGAAATTAAATTCCATAAATTTGATTCAAATATTAGTACTTAATTACGACGCCTTTACTACGATCGACTCTAAAACATTTGCCACGCTTTTGCATTTGTCCGAAGCTGCTTCTAGTGAAGACAGTACTTCTTTGTATTTGATAATATTTTTGGCATCGGTTTCATTTTCAAAAATATCCGCAACCGCCTTGTCAAAAACAGTATCTGCCTTGCTTTCCAATTTATTGATTCGCTTGCAAGCCGTGGTTATCTCTTTAAGGTTTTTCAAGTTCTTAAGTTCGCGAATTGCAATTCCGATTTGCTGACAAGCTTCAAGATTGATTTCGGTCAATTTTCGAATGGATTTTGTGATTTTTTCCACTTGATACAGACGCATTCTAGAGGCCGCACCGTGCATAAAATCGGCAACATCATCCATCGATTTTACCAGAGAGTGAATATCCTCACGGTCAAAAGGTGTGATGAAATTTCGGCTTAATTCCAAATGCGTTTTGTGGGTAATCTCTTCAATTACAGACTCAAGCTCTTCAATTTTAATGAAATAACTCTCACGCGCATCCTTTGGCTGATTCACCAATTCGTGTACTGTTTCCGCTAGCAAAGTCAAATTGTCTGATGCTTCTTCAAATAGAGGAAAGAATTTTTTATCCTTCGGAACTAAAAATTGGAAGATGTTGTTAAGTGTCATAATTAATCGATTAGATTTGAAACAAATGTAGTAGTCCAATGTTAAGCTACTATTAAGTTTTGAGGTAATTTGTTATTATTTATGAACCGAATTTGGCTTCGACAAGCTCAGCCACCGCGACAAGGTCAGCGACCAAACGTCGTTGTATGAAATTTCGTTTATGGTTAAGTGTCTTTGCTAGGTTTTGGCTTTCGCCGAATATATACAGAGCGAGTAAGACTTTGTTTGCGCAGGGTTTTGATTTGTCTTCGGTTGAAGGTTGAATGGAAAAATTGAAATTATCGATTTAATCACTATGTAGGTCTAATAAAGTTTGACTTCAAAATTTATTTTGGCTTTCGCCGAATATATACATTGTGCTTTAAATATCGTTTTCGAACGGTTTACGATTCGTCTTCCACAGATAATTAAGGTCTTTTTTTAATTCTAAAATATTCTTGGACAATAATGCTACCGTTAAATCTACTTAGCACTAATTTTACTTCTAGAAAAAAAAACAATCAATCTAAATAATTGATATATTGGACCTGAAATATCATTAATTGCCACTATAACTATGTGAGAGTATGAAATAGCATAATTATTTTAAATTACACATAAAAACTAGCTTGAGGAACTTATGAGAAACCTAATTCAGATTTTAATATTAATTTTTACAATATCTTCTTGTAAATCACAAGAAATCAAAGTGAATTATAGAAATATTGAAATTAATATTCCCGGAGATCCAGGACCTTGGATTATGCACAACAATAATTTTTACTGTTACTTCAAAACTGATAATGACAGATTTAGTTCTGGTTCACATCATCAGTTTTATATTCTAGGCACAGATGGACAAGTAAAATCTCAAATTGAGGTTCCAAAAAAACTTCAAACTTTCTACTACGATTTATATATTAAAAACGATACCATTTTCACAACAGAATATTATGATAAAAACACATTCTATTTAGACCAAATATCTAATGCTTGGATAGAAACTAAGAAAGGTGTTGACTTATATTACGATGATGTAGAATATTCAGTTTTTTCACGAGACTTTGGAGAATGGGGCGCTGTAACTTGGTTTAAAGACAAAAGCACGAATCAACAGTACGAGATTTCGGCCGCAGCACCAATTGTCAACAAACTTAAAAACTCCTATTATATAACAACTGGAAAATCAATACTGAAAATAGATGATCCTAAAAAGCTTGATTTGAGCATTGCTCCATATAATTATAAAAAAGCAGTTCTTGATGGCAAGTTTTTTAGGGAAGGAAGTAATTCGACAAATCGAGCAGAAATTTTACTGAAATCTAAAAACGAATATGATCCCAATCCAATATTTTCTTTTACAACATCATTCGTTGCTAATGATAAACTCTACCATTTATACGAAGACAGCCTTTACAATACTATTGGCGAAATAAAAATTGATAAATTAGTCCCGATTTATACTTTAAAATCGAAAATTAAACCTTTTCATTGGTATTATGATACAAGAAATCCAATTCAAAGTAATGCATATCAAACAGTGCAATTTAGAACAGACAAAGATAATATCTACGGAATCCTAGAAATTAATCGTGCCAATGTCAGCGTGATATATTTCAATAATCTTTATCACGAACCAGTTTTTAGCGAGAAGGAGATGAACGATTGGGTTAAAAATATATTCGAATATTACTATTCTAATTTCAAAGAATTGACGTTAGAGCAAATTGAGAAGGTTGAGAAAGAACTCAATGCCACAGACCTTACGCAAAAGCACAAAATTTCAAATTATCTAATCGAAGATAAAGATGTTGAAACCCCGAGAATTTATCGAAAAGTTGAAGCAGATAAATTGCGATTGATAACAATGTATTACTATTCAGAAAGTGATAAGAAAATAGAACTTATTGAATTTGAATGGATGGAGAATAGAAACAAAAAATTAAGTATTAATGATTTAGATGCGTCAGATATCAGCAATGAAAGAAGAAATATGATTTATAAATCAAAATTTAATTGGCTGTCGAAATATCTAAGAGAAAAAATAGGTAAACCCGCGAGTACTAAAGCCAACAAAAATGGTGTAGAAATAATTTGGCAAAAGGACAACCTTAGTATTATTCTGGAATACAGTAAAAACGACCTTGATCTTACCATTTTCCGACATTGACAATAAACACAGCATATATTTTAAAAATAGTCGATATAATGAATAAAGTTTCTTTAAATGCGGTATAAATTATTAACAGACATTGGTGGATTCTTGTGGTGGCTTGTAGTTAAATTTTGTTCCACTAAACTTGAAGATGAACAAGTAAAAGAGAAATGGTCACGGAATATTATTGTTTTTATTCTTGCTACTTATTTAGTTGGATTTTTAATTGTTCAATTTTTTTGAAAAATCTGTTGCAGCTTTTTATAAATTATGACAAAGATCTAATTTGTACCATCAATTGTAGTGTTGCTCCCATATAATAGTGCGGATTTATTTCATCAACTCCCCCCAATTCTCGGGTCCAATCTGTGCTCGAAGGCTAATTCAGGAGGACAACTATCCGCAAACTTGTCATCCTGACGAAGGGAGACCCGAGCAAAGCGAACGGGCAAAGCAATCGCATTTGAGACTCAATCTTATTTATTACAGTGACTTCGGAAATATCAAGATAGAATGAAGCCAGCTTTATGTGATTTCTCCTTCGTCGAAATGACAAGTTTGATAGAAGATTATCAGAAAAATTTAATTGTGAATACTTGCGATTATTATTGTATATAATCACTGAGTCGTATATCATACCTTTCCATAAACTACATCCACAAACTTGTCATCCTGACGAAGGAAGGATCTCATCTTAGACTCAATATTATTTCTAGAAAGTCTAGTTTTCCTGCTAATTTAATTTGACCTAGAAAAACTACGCACCAACTTGTCATCCTGACGAAGGAAGACCCAAGCTGTAGCGAACTTGCGAAGCAATCGCCTTTGAGACTCAATATTATTTCTTTAAAGTCTAGTTTTTCATGCTAATTCAATTTGACTTAGAACAGCTATCCGCAAACTTGTCATCCTGACAAAGGAAGACTCGAGCAAAGCGAACAGGCGAAGCAATCTCATTTGAGACTCAATATTATTTCTAGAAAGTCTAGTTTACCTGCTAATTCAATTTGACTTAGGACAACTACCCGCAAACTTGTCGTCCTGACGAAGGAAGACCGAGCAAAGCGAACGGGCGAAGCGATCTCATCTGAGACTCAATATTATTTCTAAAAAGTCTGGTTTTCCTGCTAATTCAATTTGACTTAGGACAACTACCCGCAAACTTGTCATCCTGACGAAGGAAGACCCGAGCAAAGCGAACGGGCGAAGTATTCGCATTTGAGACTCAATATTATTTCTAGAAAGTTTAATTTTCATACTAATTTAATTTGACTTAGAACAAAAAACCGCAAAATTATCATCCTGACGAAGGAATACCGAGGGATATCGAATGTGCGAAGCAATCGCATCTGAGATTAAAATACAAAATGATATATTAGAGATGTTTCCCAAATCTCTAGATGTACTGTTACAACGCATTTTAGTTTTACGATGTTTTATCATTATATAGTGCAGTTTACGTAAGTTTTACATCAGGGGTGTTGCACTTGCAAGTTGCTTCCATTACAATTTACTCCACTCGCAACATATTATATCACAGTAGTTTGTACCTAAGATTTATTTTGTCGGAGGTGTTGCACTTACAATAGTTTATCATCCTACAGCTTTTCTATTTATAGAATAGTTGTTGCAAGGTGTTGCACTTGCAAGGTTTTTTAACCAGCGAAGACTCTTTTACCACTACAGCACGGATTTACTTAGCTTGTTGTGCTAAACGCTCGGATGCAATCCTTACAAAATTATAAAATCAGCATTTGAAGATTCTGTAGCGTAATTATATAATTAAAATTTCTCTTACAAATAATTATATTTGGTGCACGGCTTATTCATTAATAACTCATTATAAAATATTTATGATTTTATCGAACTTAAATACCCAAAAATTATGATAACAAATTATTGCTTCTTTTGTTACATATAAAGTTTATTCTTGTAACAAATTTTTGCTATATTTGTTACAAGAATGAAATAAATGAGCATAGAAGATCAAATACTAAAACGCATAATAGCGATTCCAAAAGGAGAACTGTTGCTTCCAACTGATTTTAGTGAATTAGGATCATCAGAAGCAGTTAGGCTATCATTGTTTAGATTAGAAAAAGAAGGAGTAATTAGAAGAGTAGCTCAAGGTATTTATGTCCGCCCAAAAGTCAGTAGTTTTATAGGAATATTAATTCCTACAGCAGAAGAAATAGTTAAAGCAATTGCTAAGCGCGACCGAATAAAAACGGTGCCTACAGGAAGTTATGCTTTGAATGCTTTAGGTCTAAGTACTCAAGTACCATTGAATCTTGTATTTTTGACTGATGGCTCTCCGCGAGTAATAAACATTGGTAAGCGAAAAATAAGATTAAAAAAAACTACTCCGAAGAACCTATTAGCAAAGGGTCAAATTAGCAGTTTGGCAATACAGGCACTTAAAGAAATTGGAAATGGAAAAGTAAAACCTGAGGAGGAAAATAAAATAATAGGTTTACTAAAAGAAGAAGATGTAAAAGACCTAAAACACGACATAGCTTTGGCTCCGGTTTGGATTCAAAAAATAATGAAGAAAGCACTCGAAGATGGCAAAAATTAATTTCTATCACCTTGAAAATGCAGAGAAAATAGCAATTTTCAATTCTGTAGCTACCGAAAGAGGAATGACGCCTTTTTTCGGTAGAAAAAGATTGGTGGGTTAGTAGAACCTTAGAAATCATCTTTCAAATGGAAATTGCAAAACATCTAGTTTTCAAAGGTGGTACGTCTTTAAGCAAAGCTTGGAACTTAATTAATAGATTTTCTGAAGATATAGATCTAGCCATAAATAAGGAGTTTTTCGAAGGATACCAAAACGAACTTTCAAAAACTCAAATTAATAAGTTGAGAAAAGAAGCGGGAACCTATACCTCAGAAACATTTTTTCAAGAACTTAAAGAAGAGTTTCATAAAAAAGGTTTTACAGATCTTAAGTTCTTAGCGATAGATTCGAAAGAAAGTGACCAAGATCCACGAATTATTGAGATTTTTTACCCTAATATCATTTATCAATCTTCACAATACCTAAAACCACGTGTCCAAATAGAAATTAGCTGTAGATCATTGAGAGAACCATTTACAGTCAAATCATTTGGCTCGTTGGTCGATGAAATGTATGCTGACAAAGAATTTACAATTCCTCTATTTGATGTGCCAACGGTAAATCCAGAACGAACGTTTTTAGAAAAATTATTTCTCTTACACGAAGAGTTTCATCGACCAATAGAAAAAGCACGCGTCGATAGATTAAGTCGCCATCTTTACGACATATATTATTTAACTAAAGCAGGAATTGCAGAAATTGCCATAAATGACAAAGAACTATATGAAACCATTGTAGCGCATAGATACAAATTTACTAGTGTCGCAAAGGTAGATTACAATCTTCATAATCCTACTACAGTTAATCCTATTCCAACTGACGAACAAATGTTGGAGTGGAAAGCTGATTATGCCAAAATGATGTCAGATATGATTTATGAAGATGAAAAGCCATCTTTTGAAAATCTGATTGATAACTTAATTGAATTGAGAAGTAGACTGCAAGGGTTAGATTGGCATTTTGAGTTAAAATTTTAATCTTTAATTGTAAATTTATAATCTAAATTCTAATAAGATTCTTTTTTAAGCAAAAATATATGTCGCCTCTTAATTTTTTGCTTTGCGCAAATTTCTACCGTAAATAAATAATTTTTAAACGGCTGATATTCTTTAAATAAAATTCAATTAGAATTTTTCGTCACTTCAAACAACTTCCCATCAATTTGAAAAATAAATATCTTTCAAAGACCAATCCCCTAGCCCGGATAGGAACGGCATCCTTTTTCTTTTTTTCTTAGAAAAAAGAAAAAGATATAGTGGATAGCCGGAAAAAGCTCCAAAAAAAAATTATCATCCTTATATAAACACTTATTTTGAAAACAATTTTGATTAGGACTCGGACTTGTGAAATAAACGGCTAAATGTTTCAAAGGATTTTGTAATTTAGCCACGCGCAAAAAAAAGTGCTTTAGAAATTAATAAATCGACATTTTTACTACTATAATATGGACATCAACTTCAACAAAAACGAAGATCACAACAAATTGCTACTGTCAGACCTTAAGCGAAATATTGCTCGAGTGAGTCTAGGTGGCGGCGAAAAAAGAATTGCTAAACTGCATAGTCAAGGAAAAATGACTGCTCGTGAACGCATCGATTATTTACTGGATCCGAAGTCGAAAAGCATCGAAATTGGGACTTTTGTGGGTGAAGGAATGTACAAAGAACACGGCGGATGCCCTTCTGGTGGTGTTGTGATTAAAATAGGATATGTAAAAGGCCGTCAGGTAATTGTGGTGGCGAATGATGCGACGGTGAAAGCGGGCGCGTGGTTTCCGATTACTGGAAAGAAGAATCTTCGTGCGCAAGAAATTGCAATGGAAAACCGACTTCCGATTATTTATCTTGTAGATAGCGCGGGTGTTTACCTACCGATGCAGGACGAAATTTTCCCTGATAAAGAACATTTTGGACGAATTTTCCGTAATAATGCGATTATGAGCAGTATGGGAATTACTCAGATTTCGGCAGTTATGGGAAGTTGTGTTGCCGGTGGCGCGTACCTTCCTATTATGAGTGACGAAGCGTTAATTGTGCAAGATACTGGTAGTATTTTCCTTGCGGGAAGTTACCTTGTAAAAGCTGCAATTGGCGAAACTATTGATAACGAAACTCTTGGTGGCGCGGTGACTCACTGCGAAATCTCTGGAGTTACAGATTATAAAGCACTAAATGACAAGGATGCTCTGGACAAAATCAGAAATATCGTTGACAAAATGGGCGACTACACAAAAGCTGGTTTTAGCCGAATTAAAGCTGAAAAACCTGCGTTGAAAGAAGAAGATATCTACGGAATTCTTCCGAAAGCTCGTAATGAGCAGTATGATATGATGGAAATTATTAATCGCTTGGTTGATAATTCGGAATTTGAAGCCTACAAAGAAGGATACGGACAGACGATTATTACTGGCTATGCTAGAATTGACGGTTGGGCTGTTGGAATTGTTGCAAATCAGCGAAAAGTTGTAAAAACTAAAAATGGTGAAATGCAGTTTGGTGGCGTAATTTATTCGGATAGCGCGGATAAAGCAACTCGTTTTATTGCAAACTGTAATCAGAAGAAAATTCCTCTTGTTTTCGTTCAGGACGTGACTGGTTTTATGGTTGGGTCTAAATCTGAACACGGTGGAATCATTAAAGATGGTGCAAAAATGGTGAATGCTGTAAGTAATTCGGTTGTTCCGAAATTTACGGTAATCGTTGGAAATTCTTATGGAGCAGGAAATTATGCAATGTGTGGAAAAGCCTACGATCCTCGTTTGATTTTTGCGTGGCCTAGTGCTGAACTTGCAGTTATGGGTGGAACTCAGGCGGCAAAAGTATTGGCTCAAATTGAAGCTTCGTCGCTTAAAGCGAAAGGTGAAGTAATTGATGAGGCAAAAGAAAAAGAACTTTTTGACAAAATTAAAGCTAGATACGACGAGCAAGTTTCTCCTTATTATGCTGCATCAAGAATTTGGACCGATAATATCATCGATCCTCTTGATACTCGTAAATGGATTTCGATGGGAATCGAAGCTGCAGACCACGCTCCTATTGAGAAGAAATTTAACCTAGGGGTTATTCAAGTATAATTTTTAAGATTTAGCAAAATGGTTAAATTCCTGCTCTGCGCGATTGGTTTGTTTTCTGTAGGTTCAATTTCTGCACAAGAAAATTTTAGCCGAAAAGACAGTCTAATTGGTGGATTGCGCGCTGAGCGTACTTCCTACGATGTGATGCATTATGATGTGAATCTGAAAGTAATTCCATCGGAGAAGAGCATTGCAGGATTTAACGAAATATCTTTTAAAGTTTTAAAACCAACTTCAAAAATTCAAGTAGATTTATTTGAAAATATGAAAGTTGACAGTATTACCTATAATAATAAACCGCTTCGTTATCGTCGAGATTTCGGAGCGGTTTTTATTTATTTTCCTGAACAGCTTGTTGCCAATTCAGAAATTCAGAAAATAAAATTCTACTATTCAGGAAAACCGATTGAAGCGGTTCGTGCTCCTTGGGACGGCGGTTTTGTTTGGAAAAAAGACAATAACGGCAATCCGTGGATGGGCGTTGCGGTGCAAGGAACTGGAGGAAGTCTTTGGCTACCGGTGAAAGATTCTCAGAGTGACGAGCCTGACTTTGGCGTAAGCCTAAAAATTGCAGTTCCTGATGGATTAATGAATGTTTCGAATGGGAAATTTGCAGGAAGCACTAAACTTTCTGACGGATATACAAGATGGGATTGGGAAGTTAAAAATCCAATCAACGCTTACAATATTACTTTGAATGTGGGCGACTACGTTCATATTCACGATCAACTTGATGATCTTTCTTTGGATTATTATGTACTTCGCGACAACGAGTTTATTGCAAAACAACATTTTAAAGAAGATGTAATTCCGATGATGGAATGCTTTCAATCGAAGTTTGGAAAATACCCTTTTCCTGAAGATGGTTATAAATTAGTAGAAAGTAGCTATTTGGGAATGGAGCATCAAAGCGCTGTGGCGTACGGAAATAAGTTTGAAAAAGGTTATTTGGGTGGCGATATTTCGCAAACTGGAATTGGACTTTTATTCGACTTCATAATCATTCACGAGACTGGCCACGAGTGGTTTGGAAATAGCATTACTAGTAAGGATATTGCGGATATGTGGATTCACGAGTCATTTACAACTTACAGCGAATCAGTTTTTGTGGAATGTCAATATGGTTACGAAAAAGGTCAGGAGTATATAAATGGACAGAAAAGAAATATTGTAAATGACAAACCAATTATTTCGGCTTTTGGCGTAAATACTAAAGGTTCTGGCGATATGTATTATAAAGGTGCGTTGATGCTAAATACTCTGAGACACGTTGTAAACAATGATGTGAAATGGTGGGCAATGCTCAAGAAATATTCTGAAACATACCGACACAAAATCATTGAAACCAAAGATGTTGTCGATTTCTTTAATGCCGAAATTGGGATGAATCTCACTCCTGTTTTTGATCACTATTTACGAACTACAAAAATTCCGTATCTGTCTTTGAAAGAGGAAAGAAATAAACTTGTTTACAATTGGGAAAATGTGGAAGATGACTTTAATCTTCCAATCGACATAACGATTAAAAAGAAGAAAATCAGAATTTATCCAACTTCAAAAGAGCAAACTTTGAAAGTTGGAAAGTTTGAGATTGAAGATGTATCGGTAAATACGAATGACTTTTTGATTTTGTTGAAGTAGCTGATTGAGATTGAGGCATAGGAATGATATTGAGGTTTGCAGCAAATACACGAGCTAGTAAATAACTTAGAATAACTAATAAATATATGCTAAAATCGGTTAGTTTCAATTAGCCAAAAATAAAAATGCAAAACACAATACAAACACTTGACCAATTATCTGAATTAATTGAAAATGATTCCAATACTCATAAGTTACGAGATATTGCAAAGTTATTTGTGGGTAGTATGATCGATTGGCCAACTTACAATCAAACTAGAATTTTTGATTTTATTTCAGAACTAAAAGATTTCTATGGTTCTGATTTATCTCCAGACATGATTGCTGCTAAGACGATTGATTTTAAGACTGACGGCAATGTTTGGAAAAACGAATCAGGCAGCTCTATCGCCGATATGATTGATTTATCAACTATTTAATATGGAGAATCTAGTTTTGATAAAATAATCCAGACTATTTTAAACTACTATTCAGATTTAGATTTGCAAGCAAAAAACCTTTATTAAACTATTTTTTACTGTATAGATATCGCTTTAGACCAGAATTTAATTCTGATAAACTTCTAATCAAAATTTTACTGGCGTAGAAAATGAGGAATTCATTTCTGATTTTTTTGAAACAATTAAAGAAATCACTCTAAAATAACTGATCTTAAAGATTTGTGGATGAATGACGAAGTCCTTTTAGTCGTAAATTCTGAAATGGGTAAATTTATTTTTTTAAAGGATATTTGGGACCTATCCTTATTGATGGCTGCTTACAATCAAGAATGTCTTTATAAAATAAATTCATAACTAGAAAATTCAAAAAATTTGAAAAACAAGAATTTGATCTTGAGGATTATAAACAAAAATAGAATTAAACGTTGACAAGATTCCATTTAATACAAACCAAATTCTCAAAGTTGGAAACCCTGAAATTGAAGTTGTCTAGGAATAACTATATTATTTTACTTCTGCTCCAAAACCTCCGCCAGAGTCTCTCTTCTTCTAATTTTCCCCGATCCAGTCTCCAAAAAGTGTGGATGGAAAAAGATCTCCCTCGGCTTTTGATATTTGTCCAAATTTTCAAAATCATTTGCATCGATTTCATAGCGATCCCCTTCAATAACAAGCCCTAACTTTTCGCCCAATAATTCATCTTCAATTCCGATAACAAAAAATCTAGCTTTAATCTGATCGGCAAGTTTGGCTTCGATAGTTTCAGGAATGAGTTTTATTCCCCCACTATTTACAATATTATCAAGACGTCCTAGAAATATAAATTCGCTTTCGCTTATAATTTCAACAACATCATTAGTGCAAAATATCTCAGCGCTAATTCTAGCAGCACTAATGCAAAGGCAATTATTTTCATCTTTTGACACCGTAACATTTGGAAGTACTTTAAAACTCTCCTCTCCCACTCTTTTTGCTGCAATATGCGTGATAGTCTCTGTCATACCGTAGGTTTCGTATGCGTGAATGGGTAATTTCAGCAAAATATCTTCAAGAGGTTTACTAATTTTTTGACCTCCGATAATAATTTTCTTAATGTTGCAAAGTTTGTCTATAGAGCCCATTACTTGAAGAGGTACCATCGCGGCAAAATCATATTTGGTATCGTTATTTTGTAATGGATGCGAACTTGGCGCTACAAAATCCATATCAAGACCTAAAATAAAACCTCGTACCAACTGCATTTTTCCAGCTATAAATCTGACAGGGAGGCAGTGTAACACTTTATCACCTGGACGCAAATCAAAGAAATCGCCAGTTGCAAGAGCCGAATTAACCATCGCCTGCTTATCAAGTCTTACTATTTTTGGATCTCCTGTGGTGCCTGAAGTCTGTAATTCAATATAATCATTGGCATCAAACCATTCGTAAATAAAATCTCCCACGGCTTTCTCAAAATCGTCACCTTCTTTGATAAAAATACATGCCTCTCTAATAAGGTCAGCTTTACTAAGTGCAAACCCGTTTAATTTAAATGCTCGATGTACTTGGGTGTAGGTAACTTCAGCTTTAGTAGTTGTCATCATCATTTTTCAATTTTATTTTACCAAAAAGCTTTTCAGACCAAGATGTCCAACCATACTTTTTACTAAAGATAAATAAAAGTATCGGAAAAATGACAAAGACGGGAAGTATCACATCAAATCCTGCTGTAGGAGTTGATAGATCTCGCAATATAGAATTTGTTTGAAACGCTGACCAATCTGATGTTATCAGCAATGCACTGACTAAATTATTGGCAGCATGAAATCCTAAACTTAGCTCGATACCTTCGTCCATAAGCGTTAGAATCCCTAAAAACAAACCTGTCCCAATATAGTAAATCATAATAATGTAGCCCATTTTGCTTACCTCAGGATTTGCAATATGCATAAGTCCAAATATTAAGGAAGTCATCAATAATGGAAACCATTTATTTCCTGATAAAATTCCGAACCCTTGCATCAGATATCCGCGGAAAATATATTCTTCACTACTTGTTTGAATTGGTATCATAATAATAGCAATTACTGCTAAAATTAGAAAAGGTACAAGTTGAAAATTAACTTGATAATTTTCTGGCTCCATAAGATAGTCGGCTGCGGTGACAATTAGTAAGAAAGCTGCCCACACTAAGAATGCAAAAAATATCCTTGACCAATCAATTTTTTTTCTACTTGTGGTAAGATTAATAATACTCTGCTTATGAATTACTCTCTGCCAACCAAATAATGCTACAAGCGCAAAAACGAATGACAACAGCAACAAAAATAAAGTTAAATTTGAATCTAAATACTTTGTTACTTGTTCATTGGAGGTTGGAAAAGCATCTCCCGTTGAAAAACTTTTAAAAAGTAACGCCACAATCAGTGGAAGCTGCCCTATAAAAGATGCAGCAATTACTACCACAGAACCTAGTAAATACTTCCAAAATTTATTTTCTCCGTTAACCGCTTGTTGTATAAACATGTATAAAAAATTAACTATTAGTAACTAATTAGATTTAAATGGCCAAAGCCAAAATGGTAAAAAGGTAAAAGTATTCAAAATTGCTTTAATTTGTAACCCAATAATATCCTAAAACTATGATTCAAATTTTCCACAATCCTCGTTGCTCAAAATCACGCGCCTGTGACAGCTTTCTATTAGACTTAAATCAGCCCTACGAAATAATTCGATATTTAGACAATCCACTAAACTTTGAAGAATTAAAAGCTCTTCTCAAAAAACTTGAGATTCCAGCAGAAGAATTAATTCGCAAAAGCGAAAAGATCTGGATAGAAAATTATAAAAATCAAGTTCTGAGCGAAGATGAAATAATTACTGCAATGGCAAATTGTCCAATTCTCATTGAACGTCCAATCATTGTCAATGGAAACCGCGCTGTAATTGGGAGACCCCTTGAAAATATTGACAAGATCCTCTAAAAACTTGGAGTTTTAACTTCTATTTGGGACAGCTAAAGTACTGTAATGGCTATTTTTGGCGCTCTCAATTATTATAAAAACTTTATTAATGAATCTAACAAAATTCACATTCTTAGCTGCTCTCCTTCTGCTCAGCTTTCAGCTATTTGCTCAAAGGCCAGACGTTGCTAAAGTAAATGTAACCGGCAAAGTTGTGGAGCAAACCACAAAACAACCACTCGGATATGCAACTGTAACCCTCTTTAATGTGGGTAGTAAAACTCCCGTTACTGGTGGTCTTACTAATGATCAGGGAGAGTTTGAACTCCAGGTAGCAAAAGGTACTTACGACATAAGCGTCGAATTTATTTCTTTTCAAATCGTTGATTTCAAAGCGCGCAAAATTGACGGAAACACAAACTTAGGTACAATCAGCCTTCGCGATGATGTTACCCAATTAAGTGAAGTCGTTATTAGAAACGAGACCACTGCCATAGACATTAAACTTGACAAAAAAGTATATAGTATTGGGAATGATTTGATGGTAAAAGGTGGCACAGTGAGTGATGTCTTGGATAATATTCCGTCTGTCACTGTAGATTCTGATGGAGCCATCAGCCTTCGTGGAAATGAAAGTGTAAGAATTCTGATTGATGGGCGACCATCCACTGCAATAAATGTAGCTGAGGCGCTAAAGATGCTGCCTGCAGATGCTATTGACAAAGTGGAAGTAATTACCAATCCATCTGCTCGTTACGACTCCGAAGGTGGAGCTGGACTTCTGAACATCATTTTGAAAAAAGGAAAAAGAGATGGATTTAATGGAACTGTGATTGGAACTGTAGGTGATCCAGAAAATTACGGGCTTTCGGCGAATCTTAACTTTAGAGATACTGAATTCAACCTTTTCACTAGTACCGGTTATAGTTATAGAACAAGTAAAGGAAACAGCCGTACTGAGACAGAATATCTAAATCCAGACGGAAGCGTTAGAAACTACATCACAGATAGACGTACAAATGAACGCCTAAACAAAGGGTACAATTCAACAATTGGTCTTGAGTGGTTTCTCGCCGATAAAACAATTTGGACAAACTCATTAAACGTTCGTGAAAGCAAAGGTTCAAATCCCGATGATGTCTTTTATGACAATTACGACGCTGCCAAGAATTTTCAATTTACAACAGCTCGATTCAACGATTCTTATAATGATGATTATAATTTGGAGTACGCTACCAATTTCGAAAAGAAATTTAGCAAAGAAGGACACATTTTCACACTTGATGGATCATTTTCCAAAGAAGGTGACAAAGATAATTCCGAAATAAATTTTGGCTCCGAAACTACTTTTAATCATCAGACTGAAAGCAGAAATTCTATTAAGGCCGACTATGTTTTGCCAATAGGAGAAGACAGCAAGTTTGAGGCAGGCTATAAAGGTGATTTTAATAAGCTATATACTATCTACAAGGTTGATACACTTGATATTTCAAACAACACCTATAGCAGCGACAATCGGTACAGCAATACTTTGGAGTACAAGGAGAACATTAATGCTCTGTACACTCAATTTGGAACTAAATTCAATAAATTTTCAGTCCTTCTAGGTCTAAGATATGAAGATACAAAGGTAAATATCAATCAGATTACAAGTTCAGATTATAATACAAAAACGTACCGTGACTTTTTCCCGAGCGCGTTTTTAACCTATGAAATTTCAGAAAAATCAAGTACATCTCTTAGTTATAGCCGTAGAATTTCTAGACCGCGAGGACGTTTGATCAATCCATTCTCAAACTATTCAAGTAATATTAATTTATTTAAAGGAAATCCGGATCTCAATGCTTCTTATACAGATGCCATAGATCTTGGATATTTGCACCGTTGGGACAAAGTTACCTTTAGCACTTCGGTCTATGTCAATAAAACTGATCAATCTGTGCAGTTTATCCGTACAGAATCGGGCGACTTTGTAAGTACTGATTCAGAAAACAGCGGAATCTTGACGCCAGTAATTATCACCACTCCTATAAACCTTGCAACAAGTTTGCGTTATGGATTTGAATTTTCGTTAAACTATACACCTTTCAAATGGTGGAGACTTAATTCAAATTTCAATTTATATGGCAATGATACCAAAGGTGATTATACGTACACCGACTTTAATGGTCTAGAAGTAACACAAAATTTTGACAATGAAGCCATTTCTTGGTTTACCAGAATGAGTTCAAAAGTTACTCTACCTTATAAGGTCGATTGGCAAACAACATTTAATTATTACGGGCCATCAACTACTGCTCAAGGTAAAAGTTACGGAATTGCTGTTCTCAATTTAGCTTTTTCTAAAGATTTCTTAAACGAGAAAGCAACAGTTTCCTTAAATGTAAGTGATTTGCTCAACACTCGTAAAAGAAGGTATGACACCAATATATTGAATGTATTGAACTCAGAATCAGAGATGCAGTGGCGCACCAGAACAATTATGATGTCATTGACATACAGATTTAATCAGAAAAAGACAGATCGTCAAAAAGTTAAACCACAGTCAAATGATAATGGTGGAGAGGAATTTCAAGGATAATAAGCATAAAAAAAGGAAACCAATTAGGTTTCCTTTTTTTTTATCAGATTAAATTTAATTAAAGCTGATTTTCCTGTTCTAGTTTTTTCTTCGCTCTTTTCTCTTTGTAAAGTTCATAGCTAGCACCGCCAACCCAGTAGGTTACGAAACCAACCACAAAGAACATTACCCAGAATCCCATCGTTAAGACGGTAAGGAATACTAAAAAACCTAAGTACTGTTGAAATTCAAACATGTTTTCCGGAGTTTTTGAATTATAGGCAAATGTAAGCGTTATATTATTTCTTAGCAATTAAAAAGCACAATCATTTTTATAGATTCTTAATTATATGTAAATTTGAACAAGCATTTTTTGGAGCTATTTCCTGCTATCCGCTGTATCTTTTTCTTTTTTCTAAGAAAAAAAGAAAAAGGATGCCGCTGCTAGCAGGGCTAGGGCTTTACGTTATAACACAAAATTTTGAAATTAATATAAAATCTATCTAATAATGGAATACAGAATTGAAAAAGACACCATGGGTGAAGTGCAGGTACCAGCAGTTAAATATTGGGGTGCACAAACAGAACGTTCACGCAATAATTTCAAAATAGGACCATCGGGCTCCATGCCTCGCGAAATCATCCAAGGATTTGCCTATCTAAAAAAAGCTGCAGCTTATGCAAATCATGATTTAGGTGTACTTTCTATCGAAAAAAGAGATGCTATCGCAGCCGTATGCGATGAAATCTTAGCAGGAAAACTTGATGATCAGTTCCCATTAGTTATTTGGCAGACTGGCTCAGGTACACAAAGTAATATGAACGTTAATGAAGTGATCGCAAACCGCGCACAAGTACTAGCAGGTTTCAAAATTGGCGAAGGCGAAGCAGTTGTAAAAGCAAATGACGACGCTAACAAATCTCAATCTTCCAATGATACTTTCCCAACAGGAATGCACATCGCAGCCTACAAAGCAGCGGTCGAAATCACAATTCCAGGAGTAAAACAACTTCAAAAAACACTAGAACAAAAAGCTGAAGAGTTTAAAAACATAGTAAAAATTGGCCGTACGCACCTGATGGATGCAACACCATTAACACTTGGACAAGAAATTTCTGGATATGCAGCTCAATTAAAATACGGAATCAAAGCACTTGAGAATACCCTTCCTCACCTATCCGAACTTGCTCTTGGTGGTACAGCGGTAGGAACTGGATTGAATACTCCAGAAGGCTATGACGTAAAAGTTGCTGCGTACATTGCTGAATTTACGGGACTTCCTTTTATTACAGCTCCAAACAAATTTGAAGCACTAGCAGCTCACGATGCAATTGTTGAATCTCACGGTGCCCTAAAACAACTAGCAGTTTCATTAAATAAAATTGCAAATGATGTTCGTATGCTTGCTTCAGGACCACGTTCTGGAATTGGCGAAATCATTATTCCAGCAAATGAGCCAGGATCTTCTATTATGCCAGGAAAAGTAAATCCTACGCAATGTGAAGCCCTAACCATGGTTTGTGCGCAAGTTATCGGAAATGATATGGCAATCGCCGTTGGAGGAATGCAAGGTCAGTATGAATTGAACGTTTTCAAACCAGTAATGGCGGCAAACTTCTTACAGTCGGCTGAATTACTTGGTGATGCTTGTGTATCTTTTGATATCCACTGTGCACAGGGAATCGAACCAAACCACAAACGTATCAAAGAATTGGTAGACAACTCATTGATGCTTGTTACAGCTCTTAACACAAAAATCGGTTATTACAAATCAGCAGAAATCGCTCAAACAGCACATGCCAACGGAACAACTCTTAAAGAAGAAGCAGTTCGCCTTGGATATGTTACAGCAGAAGATTTTGACGCTTGGGTAAAACCAGAAGATATGGTTGGAAAGATTCAGTAAAACCCCTAATATGTTATAATTCCTCAGCCGAAATAATTCAGTTTATTTCGGCTGAGTGTTTTTTAGGGAAGATAGGAAGATTGGAAGATAAGATGATTGGGAGATTGGAAGATATGATGATAAGAAGATTGAACGACTCTTTAGAGTTTTTTACGAAAACGAAATGCAGATAATGTACAAAAAAAGTGTGTAATTTAAAATTACGACAAAAGAACTTAAAGATTTATGAACTTTGCATTAGAGCAAATTGCAGAATTATTGTTAACTATAGCAAATTTTCATAATATTCTATGCCTCTTTGTACCGACAGCAGAAAAACTATTTTTATCCTATCGAACAATCAAATAAAAATTAAACGACTTTTAAAGATGGGAGGGACGATGCCAAGTACTAAATCAGTTTTATTTTTAATGGGAGCTGTGGTGATGAGGAAAATTTTTATGTCCTATATTTTTCAAGTAACGGTTTTTAGAGCTGTTAAAAAATAAAGAAGGATATTCACAATTCACTACCGCTACAAAAAATCAATATTACCGGTACAGACAAGGCATGCCTTGTCTCAACCAACAATCACTATTTTTTTATCAAAATAGATTAAAAACAAAAAACCCCGTTCGTTAGAACGGGGTTTTTAAAAAGAAAGGCGACGACATACTCTCCCACATAACTGCAGTACCATCTGCGCAGGCGGGCTTAACTACTCTGTTCGGGATGGGAAGAGGTGAGCCCCGCCGCAATAACCACCTTAAGTCGTTAGTTGCTTTGGACAACTTGCTTACATATAACAGTCAACTGTGGACTGATAGCTGTAAACTAATATTATTAACACACTGGGATAAAGAAATATACTATTTTGTAGAAGAAAGTCGCCCCTTGCCTATCCGAAGACCGGCAAGGAGGAGTATACAAGCTTACGGGTTATTAGTACTACTCGACTATGACATTACTGCCTTTACATCTATAGCCTATCAACGTGGTCATCTCCCACGACCCTTAAAAGAAATCTCATCTTGTGGTGGGTTTCGCGCTTATATGCTTTCAGCGCTTATCCCTGCCAAACGTAGCTACTCTGCGGTGCCCCTGGCGGGACAACAGATACACCAGCGGTTTGTCCAACTCGGTCCTCTCGTACTAGAGTCAGATCCACTCAAATTTCTTGCGCCCGCAGTAGATAGAGACCGAACTGTCTCACGACGTTCTGAACCCAGCTCGCGTGCCACTTTAATGGGCGAACAGCCCAACCCTTGGGACCTTCTCCAGCCCCAGGATGTGACGAGCCGACATCGAGGTGCCAAACCCCCCCGTCGATATGAGCTCTTGGGGGAGATCAGCCTGTTATCCCCGGCGTACCTTTTATCCTTTGAGCGATGGCCCTTCCATGCGGAACCACCGGATCACTATGCTCTACTTTCGTACCTGATCGACCTGTATGTCTCTCAGTCAAGCTCCCTTATGCCATTGCACTCTACGCACGGTTACCAAGCGTACTGAGGGAACCTTTAGAAGCCTCCGTTACTCTTTTGGAGGCGACCACCCCAGTCAAACTACCCACCAAGCAATGTCCCCCGGATTCCGGGGTTAGATCCTAGATAAGCAAAGGGTGGTATTTCAACAATGACTAACCAACGCCTAGCGACGCTGGATCGAAGTCTCCCACCTATCCTACACATCACTTATCCAAGACCAATACTAAGCTATAGTAAAGGTGCACAGGGTCTTTTCGTCCCACTGCGGGTAAACGGCATCTTCACCGTTACTACAATTTCACCGAGCTCATGGCTGAGACAGTGTCCAGATCGTTACACCATTCGTGCAGGTCGGAACTTACCCGACAAGGAATTTCGCTACCTTAGGACCGTTATAGTTACGGCCGCCGTTTACTGGGGCTTCAATTCAATGCTTCTGAGTTACCTCATGACATCTCCTCTTAACCTTCCAGCACCGGGCAGGTGTCAGGCCCTATACTTCATCTTACGATTTTGCAGAGCCCTGTGTTTTTGATAAACAGTCGCCTGGACCTCTTCACTGCGGCCAGCATTGCTGCTGGCGACCTTTCTCCCGAAGTTACAGGTCTATTTTGCCTAATTCCTTAGCCATGAATCTCTCGAGCACCTTAGGATTCTCTCCTCGACTACCTGTGTCGGTTTACGGTACGGGTACTAATAACCTGAAGTTTAGAGGTTTTTCTTGGAAGCCCTTAGGCGCACTATCTCGTTGTCCGAAGACTCTGAGTACTATCGTATTTCCCCAAGCCGCGTGGATTTGCCTGCGCAGCTTATAGGTAGGTACTTCAACGAACTATTCCGTCAGTTCGCGGCGCTTTCATCACTCCGTCACCCCATCACAGTTATCAGTAGTACGGGAATATTAACCCGTTGGCCATCGACTGTCCCTTTCGGGTTCGCCTTAGGTCCCGACTAACCCACAGCTGATTAGCATAGCTGTGGAAACCTTAGTCTTTCGGTGAGGGGGTTTCTCGCCCCCTTTATCGTTACTTATGCCTACATTTTCTTTTCTAACCGGTCCAGCATGTCTCAAGACACACCTTCAACCCTGTTAGAATGCTCCCCTACCACTTACGAAATAAATCGTAAATCCATAGCTTCGGTAATATACTTATGCCCGATTATTATCCATGCTCGTCCGCTCGACTAGTGAGCTGTTACGCACTCTTTAAATGAATGGCTGCTTCCAAGCCAACATCCTAGCTGTCTGGGCAGACAAACCGCGTTCTTTCAACTTAGTATATATTTGGGGACCTTAGCTGATGGTCTGGGTTCTTTCCCTCTCGGACTTGGACCTTAGCACCCAAGCCCTCACTGTTAGTGAACATTATATAGCATTCGGAGTTTGTCAGGAATTGGTAGGCGGTGAAGCCCCCGCATCCAATCAGTAGCTCTACCTCTATATAACTTTATAACTAACGCTGCACCTAAATGCATTTCGGGGAGTACGAGCTATTTCCGAGTTTGATTGGCCTTTCACCCCTACCCACAGATCATCCCAAGACTTTTCAACGTCAACGGGTTCGGTCCTCCATTTAGTGTTACCTAAACTTCAACCTGTCCATGGGTAGATCACACGGTTTCGCGTCTAACACTACTGACTAAAGCGCCCTATTCAGACTCGCTTTCGCTACGGATCCGTGGCTTAACCACTTATCCTTGCCAGCAACGTTAACTCGTAGGCTCATTATGCAAAAGGCACGCCGTCACCCCACGAAAGGGCTCCGACCGCTTGTAGGCGTATGGTTTCAGGATCTATTTCACTCCGTTATTCACGGTTCTTTTCACCTTTCCCTCACGGTACTGGTTCACTATCGGTCTCTCAGGAGTATTTAGCCTTAGCGGATGGTCCCGCCAAATTCAGACAGGGTTTCACGTGCCCCGCCCTACTCAGGATACCACTATTCATTACATTTATTACCCATACGGGACTATCACCCTCTATGGTGTCACTTTCCAGTAACTTCCGGTTCTGCATGCATAAAATGTCGTGGTCCTACAACCCCAATATTGCCGTAACAACATTGGTTTGGGCTAATCCGCGTTCGCTCGCCACTACTTACGGAATCACTTTTGTTTTCTTCTCCTCCGCCTACTTAGATGTTTCAGTTCAGCGGGTTTGCTCTCCATTCGGAGTGACATGTCTTCAACATGCCGGGTTGCCCCATTCAGGTATTTACGGATCAATCGATGTGTGCTCGTCCCCGTAACTTTTCGCAGCTTATCACGCCTTTCATCGCCTCTGAGAGCCAAGGCATCCCCCATACGCCCTTATTTTGCTTGTATAATGTACATCAAGATAAATCTTGTGTACAAATAACTACAATTAACTTGTAGTATATTTTTCTTTCTACTTATTTTGTATTTCTTATCCCAATATGTCAATGAACTTTGATCCGTATGAAGATGTCTGTATTAAGTAGCAAGACTTACGTCTTAATACTTGATACTACCATCTTGATACTATCTTGTGGAGAATAACGGAGTCGAACCGTTGACCTCCTGCGTGCAAGGCAGGCGCTCTAGCCAGCTGAGCTAATTCCCCTTTTTTAGTATTTTAGTTAACAGTTTACAGTTAACAGTCTCTAAAAACGGTTAGCTTAACCTCTAAAATTTCCTTTTTTTTCTTTAAGCATAACAGTATCTTCAATCGCGCTTGCTTTTGAAAAAGTAGTCCCGGGCAGACTCGAACTGCCGACCCCAACATTATCAGTGTTGTACTCTAACCAGCTGAGCTACGAGACTCTGTTTTATTTTTGCTTAAAAAATGTAATAATATGAACCAACAGCGAGAGTAAGTGATTAAACACTTCGATATATAAGACTTTGTGTCTTTTTGTATTCTCTAGAAAGGAGGTGTTCCAGCCGCACCTTCCGGTACGGCTACCTTGTTACGACTTAGCCCTAGTTACCAGTTTTACCCTAGGCAGCTCCTTGCGGTCACCGACTTCAGGCACCCCCAGCTTCCATGGCTTGACGGGCGGTGTGTACAAGGCCCGGGAACGTATTCACCGGATCATGGCTGATATCCGATTACTAGCGATTCCAGCTTCACGGAGTCGAGTTGCAGACTCCGATCCGAACTGTGACCGGTTTTGTAGATTCGCTCCTGGTCGCCCAGTGGCTGCTCTCTGTACCGGCCATTGTAGCACGTGTGTAGCCCAAGGCGTAAGGGCCGTGATGATTTGACGTCATCCCCACCTTCCTCACAGTTTGCACTGGCAGTCTTGTTAGAGTTCCCGACATGACTCGCTGGCAACTAACAACAGGGGTTGCGCTCGTTATAGGACTTAACCTGACACCTCACGGCACGAGCTGACGACAACCATGCAGCACCTTGTAAATTGTCTTGCGAAAAGTCTGTTTCCAAACCGGTCAATCTACATTTAAGCCTTGGTAAGGTTCCTCGCGTATCATCGAATTAAACCACATGCTCCACCGCTTGTGCGGGCCCCCGTCAATTCCTTTGAGTTTCAAACTTGCGTTCGTACTCCCCAGGTGGGATACTTATCACTTTCGCTTAGCCACTGAGTCTTGCAACCCAACAGCTAGTATCCATCGTTTACGGCGTGGACTACCAGGGTATCTAATCCTGTTCGCTACCCACGCTTTCGTCCCTCAGCGTCAATATAGTAGTAGTAACCTGCCTTCGCAATTGGTATTCCATGTAATCTCTAAGCATTTCACCGCTACACTACATATTCTAATTACTTCCTACTAATTCAAGCCCTGCAGTATCAACGGCCATTTCCCGGTTGAGCCGGGAGATTTCACCGCTGACTTACAGGGCCGCCTACGGACCCTTTAAACCCAATGATTCCGGATAACGCTTGGATCCTCCGTATTACCGCGGCTGCTGGCACGGAGTTAGCCGATCCTTATTCTTACGGTACCGTCAGTCTGGCTCACGAGCCAGGGTTTCTTCCCGTATAAAAGCAGTTTACAATCCATAGGACCGTCATCCTGCACGCGGCATGGCTGGTTCAGACTTGCGTCCATTGACCAATATTCCTCACTGCTGCCTCCCGTAGGAGTCTGGTCCGTGTCTCAGTACCAGTGTGGGGGATCTCCCTCTCAGGACCCCTACCCATCGAAGTCTTGGTAAGCCGTTACCTTACCAACTAACTAATGGGACGCATGCTCATCTTTTACCGATAAATCTTTAATTAAATCTTGATGCCAAAACTTAATACTATAAGGTATTAATCCAAATTTCTCTGGGCTATCCCTTTGTAAAAGGTAGATTGCATACGCGTTACGCACCCGTGCGCCGGTCTCAAAAAAGCAAGCTTCTTCTACCCCTCGACTTGCATGTGTTAAGCCTGCCGCTAGCGTTCATCCTGAGCCAGGATCAAACTCTTCATCGTATAATTTTAATAACTTGTACAATAAAAACTCAAAGCTCGTTCTTATATTCTAACGTATTCTCTTCTTACTCTCTCTTAAATCACTCTGAAAATTGCTTCTCAAAATGTTGCTGTCAATTCAATATGTCTATGAACGTGTCTTCTTGTTTTTCCGCTTGTCGCTTGCGCGCTTAGCGGGGTGCAAAAGTACAACCTCTTTTCGTCTCTCGCAAGTGTTTGGTGAAAATAATTTGAAAATAAATTTTCAACGCTTTTTAAACCTCATAACTCACTCAAAATGTCTCAAAGAACTTGCTCCCTTTCGGGCCTGCAAATGTAAATAGAAAATTAGAATCTCACAACTTTATTTTTACTAAATTTCTCTAGTCATATAAAGGATAATCTTCTAATATTTCAAATAACTTACCGCTGATTGCGGGTGCAAAACTACTACTTCTTTCTAGATAAACAAGCAGAATTTTGTAATAAAATGTAAATATTTTGTAAGACCTTGATTTAAAGATTCAAAGATTTAAAAATTGAAAGATTAAAAAGTCAAAAAGAGCTAAATGAAGCGAATTTGCGGACTTTCAGACTTGGATTCATACAAAGCACGGCTGGTGAAATTTATAAACCTTCGGAAATTGGTTTGAAAATCATTTGAATCGTTGGGATTCGGCAAATTGTGTGTTTGCCTTCCCGATGAAACCCAGGGTTGAAACCCTGGGCTACAATAAAGCCGTCCCTCTGGGACTGAGGAGTGAATGTGGCTATGGGATTTTAATAATAATTATGGTCCTTATATATAGGAAACAAAAATCATCTTGAATTTAGCGGCGTGGTAAATAATGCGTTTTATAATGCCGTCCCGATTCCCAGGGTTTAAATCCTGAGCTATGATACCGGTCGTCCCAATGGGACTGAGGGATGAATGTACCTGAGCGATTTTAATAATAATTCTAGTCCTTTATATATAAGCACTGTTGGAAAAATCATATTAATTGCAGAAATCCCTCAAAACTTGCGGTTTATAACATCGTCCCGATGGGGCTGGGATGACTTTTCATCTATTATTAAACCCAGGGTTGAAACCGAGGCTGCTGAAAAAGTATCTGTTTCTCAGAACATATTAAGAAGGTCGAGTAAATAAACTTCGTTTTATTTACTTGACCTTCTTTTTTGGTGTTTATTTTTTCAAAAAAGTTCAAGCTTTATAAGGCGTTTATACACTTTTATAGGATCGTTATGGAGTCTGTGATGAAGATTTTTGATCTTGTAGATTTTCTACACATTTAATTTAAGTATTCTTTTCAAATTCACGGTGAAAATTGCTAATGCACCCTGCATTTGCATATTTTCTATTCCGTAAGCATTTGCTCGACCATAACCGTGCACATTTTTTAGCTCACTGTTTTTAGCTTCTATTTTATATCTGTGTTTTGCCTTCTCTTTGTAAAGTTCCGATTCTTGAAAATCCATTTGTGCCTTATGTAAATCTGATTTTATAGACACTGAATAACTTTTACTTTTCGCGCCAGGTTTGTAACATCCATCTCTTAATGGACAAGTTTTACATTTCTCCACATCAAAGTAAAAGGTGAGTATTTGATTTGTTCCGACATTCTTTTTTCCTTGCTTTGATTTCTGTATCGCCATATGACCCGCTGGACAAACAAACATATCAGCATCTTTATTGTAGTCAAATTTATCTTCTTCTTTTCTACATCCTTGGGTTATTGAAGGATTTAATCTTGCTACCACTTTTATTTCTTGTCCAGAAGTTAATTCAAGATTTTCTTTTCCAGAGTATGCACCATCGCCAATGATAGTGTCTACTTTTATTCCATTGTTTTGACTGATCTTTAAAAGAGTTGGTAATTCAGGACCATCTCCTCTTTCTCCCGAAGTAACTACTGCCGCTGTAATTATACGTTCTTCGGTCATTGCAATATGAGTCTTATAACCAAAGAAGGAGCTATCGGCTGATTTGTGTCCTATTTTGGCATCTTTATCTTTTGACAAGTTTAAGTTCTCTTGAGTGTCTTCAATTGTTTCTTTCAATAGATTCAATTTTTCTTTCACTACAGGGACTAAGCTCAATGTAGTATCCGATTCAATTGCTTTTATAAGTTCTTTAGAATAGGCGATTTCTTTCTGTAAATCGTTATTCTCATTTTTCTTGGGCATTCGTTCTTTCCAATCTGGATCTAAATTATAGACAGCTTTACGTAAAAGTTTTGAACGTTCTTTCAAAACTTGAAGAGCAGAAAATGGATTTGATTTTGATAAGGTGTGAGTAGCGTCAACGATAATTGATTTTGAATTTACAATTCCTTTTTCAATAGCAATAGCAACCGTTTTCCCAATTAAAAGATTCAACAAATCAGAATCCTTTAATCGTAACTTTCTAAAATTTGTTAATGAACTCGAGTTTATTACGCCATCTTCTGGAGCCATTTCAAGAAAGTATTTAAACGACATATCGAAACGAGAACGCTCCACAACATCAGCATCCGAAATAGAATAGATTGTTTTCAATAGTAAATACTTAAACATACGGACAGGACATTCTGCAGTGCGTCCATTATTGAGGCAGTATTTGCTAACCAATTCATCGTAAATAAAAGAAAAATCAATTAGGTCATTGATTTTTCTAAGAAGATTTTCTTTAGGTATAACTAAGTCATACAAATCGGAATACGCACTTAACTGAATTTTTTGCTGCTGTAATAACATAGTAAAAGCCTTAATAATCAGTACTAAAAATACGAAAAAAGGAGCGTAAACACTACAGTTCACACTCCTTTTAATTGAAAAATATGTCACATTTTTGAAGGGACTTTTTCAGCAGCCTCGTTGAAACCCTGGGATATGATAGTGGCCGTCCCTCTAGGACTGAGGAATGAAGGTCGATGTGGGATTGTAATGCTTGGGTGATTATAGTCTCTATATATAGGAAACAAAAATCTTACGAATACTATTTTAAATCTGGCCGTGTGTAACGTTGTGGTTTATAACATCGTCCCGATGGAACTTGGATGAACCTTTAATTGTTATTGACCCAGGGTTGAAACCCTAGGCTACATTAATGCCGTCCCTCTGGGAATGAGGATTGAATGTGGGCTGTGGGATTTTAATAATAATTCCGTCCCTTATATATAAGCATTGTTGGAAAAATCACATTAATTGTCGCATCCAACAAAACTTGTGGTTTATAAAGTCGTCCCGATGGGACTTGGATGTATTTCATCCATTATTAAACCCAGGGTTAAAACCCTGGGCTACAATAAAGTCGTCCCTCTGGGACTAAGGAATTAATATGGATATGGATATGGAATTTTATTAGTAATTATGGTCTTATATATAGGAAACAAAAATCATCTTGAATTTAGCGGCGTGGTAAACTGTGCGTTTTATAAAATCTTCACTAGACCCACGGTTGAAACCCTATTATACAATATTGCCATCGCGATTCCCGGGCTTTAAATCATGGGCTACAATAAAGCCGTCCCTCTGGGACTGAAGAATGAAGGTGGATGTGGGATTGTAATTCTTGGGTAATTATAGTCTCTATATATAGGAAACAAAAATCTTACGAATATTATTTTAAATCTGGCCGTGTGAAACATTGTGGTTTATAACATCGTCCCGATGGGACTTGGATGTCTTTTTATTTTTTTAAACCCATTGTTAAAACCCTGGGCTACAATTATTCCGTCCCTCTGGGACTAAGGAATGAATGTGGCTGTGGGATTTTAGTGGCGGTAATTCTAGCCCTTATATATAGGAAACAAAAATCTCATGAAAATCATTCTAAATCTAGCGGCGTGGTAAACTGTGCGTTTTATAATGCCATCCCAATTCCCAGGGTTAAAACCCTGGGCTATGATGTCGGTCGTCCCGATGGGACTGGGGAATGAAAATGGATATGGAATTTTAATAATAATTCTAGTCCTTAAATATCAGCATTGTTGGAAAAATCATATTAATTGCCGAAATCTTATAAAACTTGTGGTTCATAAAATCGTCCCCATGGGACTTGGATGTATTTCATCTATTATTAAACCCAGGGTTGAAACCCTGGGCTACAATAAAGCCGTCCCTTATATATAAGCATTGTTGGAAAAATCAAATTAATTACCGAGATATTACAAAACTTGTGGTTTATAAAATCGTCCCGATGGGACTTGGATGGCTTTTCATTTTTTTTAAACCCAGGGTTAAAACCCTGGGCTACAATAACGCCGTCCCTCTGGGACTGAGGAATGAATATGGATATGGAATTTTAATAGTGATTTTGTCCCTTATATATAGGAAACAAAAATCATCTTGAATTTAGCGGCTTGGCAAATAATGCGTTTTATAAAATCGTCACGAATTCCAGGTTGAAACCCTGGGGTACAGTAAAGCCTTCCCTCTGGGACTGAGGATTGAATATGGATACTGAATTTTAAGGTGGTAATTCTACACCTTATATATAGGAGAGAAATATGTATTGAAACTATATTGGTTGACCTCAGGTGCAAGCGAAAAAATATGCAATTGCTTTACGGCAGTTTTAATCGTGTGACTGAATTTCAAAACTTAATGTTGTTGGAATATGATCGTTTCAGCCCCGATAGGAACGGAAATCCCGGCGTGGGGATTTGCCTTTTGGTAGCAGCGGCGGGAAAGAGCGACCAACGGAAGCTCCTTGCCCGACGACTGCTACGGCAAATGCCCAGGCCGGATTGGAGAGTATAGCGGGAATAGCTGCCAAAAAAAAACTGCCCAAATTGAGCAGCTTAATAATTCTAAGTAAATTTATCTTTATCCAACAATAAATAAACTCGCAATTGCAAGAACGGCATCCTTACTTAAGGGTTCGTCGTAAGCTTCAGTAGATGCTGCAACGCTATAGATTGGTCCTGTACCTAAGGTTGTGACATTTACGCCGCCTTGGGTAATATTTTCCTCTCCATTATAAGTTGCTTGGGTTTGCATTGGCATTCCAATTCCACGTTCATTTCCTGTGATCCAACCTTTTTCTCCCCTCATTCTTCGAATTTCTGAAGCGTGGCGCGCTTCTACTGAGTGAATTTGCAATGCAGCAGTAAGATAAGGTGATCCTTGCAAATTGGTTGCCTGACCTTTGTATGCTCTAACTCCTGTGTCTTCAAAAGCTTGTGCTAGTGCAAATAGTTGCGCTTTTGCACTTGGATTTGCAGTATTAAAAGGGTCAAAAAGTCCCCCTGCAGTAAAGTCAAAAGTTGGTTTTGAAACTGGTGTAATTCCAGCGGCATTCAAACCTGTTTGCAAATAAGTCACGTGGGATTGCTCATGTTGCGAGATTTTCATAAAAACAGCTTGATCTCTATTATCTGTGATAACCCCTGATTGAAGTGCCAGGTCATAAAATTCGTCTTCCAGATATTCTAGCGTAAGTGCAAATTGTAATGCTCCAACCGGATCGGCAGCTGCAGCGGCTGCGGCTCCATAGGTTTTAGTAGTAGCAGTGGCTAAACCAAAAGGTACTGCGGCTATAGCGAGTTTTTTTGACAGAGAGCCAAAAGTTCCAAAAACATCGCGTCGGGAGGAAACTTCTGACATCATATTGTCATTTGTAAATTCCTCTAAAAATTTTAAAATATTCATATCGTTTATTTTTTAAGGTGAGTAGTGATTACGGCAAAAAGTTTGCTGTAAATTTGGTTGTAATAAATCCTGTATCGCCTACTGCGGCTAGGATTTGTGAGGGATTTAGTGCGCGGTCTAATCCTGTTACTGGATCAACAACATCATCTCCTGCAAAATCTACAGAGGTAGGATTAATTAGAGTTCGGATTGCAGAAGCATGACGCGCTTCTACCGAAACAATTTTACCTGCAATTACCAAATAATCCGGATTTGTAAGTAGTCGACCTGCACCATTATAAGCAGCAACTCCTGTGTCTTCTAAAACCTTTGCGGTCCCAAGAACTGAATCTCTATCATTAAAATTAACGCCTGAATAGTCAAATGTGAGGATTGGAAGCTTTGCTCCTGTGTTAGAGCCTACTGCTGCAGAGATTGCGGCACTAAAAAAATCGCGGTGATTAACTTCGTGGTAATACAAATCTTGTAATACTTCTTTTTCTTTTTGCGTTGCTGTAGACCAATAAGATCCATTTACAACTTTAGTGTAAAAATCAGCTTCTAGTTGTTCTAATGCGTAAGCATAATTTAGAACCCCTAAATCTCCTTTGCCAAGATCAAATAATCCTTGGTTTTGTGGATTGTTGTCATCATCATCGCTACAAGCGAAGAGTAAGCCAGAACTTACAACAGCTAGACCACTCAATTTGAGAAATTGTCGTCTGTTGTTTGCGAAAGGCTGTTGTGGCGCATGCACTTTTAAAACATTGCTTTTCATAATAGTAATTTTTTAGGTTAGACAAAGTCAAATTCCTTAATAGTATAGAAACTCGATAGTAACAATTACGAAAGAGATTCCGTATTGGATTTACAAAAATGCATTTATTTTGAACTTTTTCTAAATAATTAGAACAACTAGTTCATGTTCACTGCATTATTATCACTCTGTGTACTTAATGCGTGCTGAAGGAAAGTAACTGTTGTTCTCGCTTTTGGATGGCATTTTTTGAGTTGGTATATTCCTAAAAAGAATGCCGCTCAAAAATGAGCGGCATTCTAACCAAAAAAAACCACTATGAATTACGGTATTAGAACTGTATCAATCACGTGGATTACTCCATTAGATTGATTAACATATGCAATAGTTACTTGAGCATTATTTCCATTTGCATCAATTATATCAATTAATTACGACAATATATGTGCTGTGGTTTTAATTTCTTGCGTTAATATTAATATAAATAAAAATCCGATTTAATACTCATGCTAATATATAGAAGCAAATTATATTGTATTGAGTACTAACTTGATTGCTGATTGAGTGCTACTCGATATCAGAACAAAATACTTTATTAATTAAATCTATCTTGAAGATTAATATCGTACATATAAATGTTATTTTGTAATACTTTTCTATTATATTTGTTAGTAGATGATCTTTGAATTATTGTGAGGACAAGTGTTTAAAAAGAAATCACATAACCTTTTACTCTAAATGTTTTTATGTCGTCGATATATTAAGTAACTATTTAAACAAATGATATAAGAAAGGTGTTGGGTAATAATATTATTTTTGATACCAATTCCTTTTTTAAAAATAATTTTGTATAAAGAAACTATTACACAAGAAAAACTCATTAGTCTTTTGAAAGATAAGAATGTGAACGGTTTTAATTATCTCTACGATAATTATTCTGCATCATTATATGGGGTTATCTTACGTATAGTTATTTTTAAAGATGATGCTGACGAGGTGTTACAGGATGTTTTTGTAAAAATTTGGAATTCTTCTGCACAATATGATGTTTCAAAAGGCACTCTATACACTTGGATGCTTAATATTGCGCGCAATAGTGCTATTGATAAATTAAAATCCAAAAATTTTCAGAATAATTTAAAAAACCAAAGCATTCCAGATTTCGTAAGTAATCACAGTTCACTCGCAGTGAATCAAACGGATCATTTTAATGAAATTCAAAATATTGTAAACAAAATGAAGGATGATTATAAGGATATTATAATCAAATCATATTTTGAAGGATATACACAACAAGAGATATCAGACAATATGAATATTCCGTTGGGTACTGTAAAAACAAGAACTAGATCAGCTTTTGTTGAACTTAGAAAATTATTAAAGGAATTTAAATTATAGTAGAATTGGATATTAAGGCTTACATATCGTCAGGAATTATAGAGCAATACGCTTTGGGAATTGCTACTCCCGAAGAAGCTTCTATTTTAGAATGTGTAATGAAACACAATTCTGAAGTAGAAAAAGCTATTTTAGAAGCTCAAGAAACTTTGGGTGATCTTGCTTTAGCACACAGTGTCGCACCCTCTATAGAATTAAAAGACAAAATCGCTAGTAAATTAAATTTTGATATTCCGGAGGAAATTGGTTCCTTAGGTAATTCAAGTATTAAGATGGACAGCGCAAATTATAATATAAATGACAGCAAATCCAAAAGCTCAAATTTTTGGATGATTGCCGCATCTATCATATTGCTGGTGAGTTTAGGTTGGAATGTATTGAATACTACATCAAAAAATACCGAAATTGAAACTCTTGCC
The DNA here is from genome assembly GCF_033547075.1 of Flavobacterium ardleyense. Lineage (NCBI taxonomy): Bacteria > Pseudomonadati > Bacteroidota > Flavobacteriia > Flavobacteriales > Flavobacteriaceae > Flavobacterium > Flavobacterium ardleyense. Next base: position 2,749,313 of record NZ_CP137891.1, read on the forward strand.
CAAAATAATGAAGCGCTTAAAGTGCAAATTGATGCCGTAGAGCAGCAAAATAATCTTCTACTTAATTCGGAAAAAATTAAATTACTCGGAGTCGAAACACATCCCGAACTTCTTGCAACAATCCTATATTCTGCAGATCAGCAAGTTTTTTTAGAGGTAGGCAATCTTCCACCCACACCTGCGGGTAAAGAATATCAACTTTGGGCAATTGTGGACGGTACGCCTGTTGATTTGGGAATGTACAATGATAACAATTCGCAGAAACTTCAAGCAATGAAAGCGGTCCAGAATCCGCAAGCTTTTGCAATAACGCTCGAGAATAAAGGTGGTAGTCCTACACCAACAATGGATCAAATGTATGTTTTGGGAAAGGTGGGTTAAATTATTTTTTTAAAATCTCTGACAGCCCTGATAGGATTAATAAAAGCAAATCGCTCTGACAAGTAAAATCTAATTATAAATCTCTTTGTGCTTTTTTAGCAATTAAAAAGTAAAATTACTGGATTTTCTGCATGAAAAAAGCGCTTAAGTAAGCGCTTTTTAAATTAATCTTTACATCCCTAATTGTAGACACTTTCTTTCTTAAAATGAACTGTAAGCAAATAGTATACTACTGCTCGATGCTTTGATCTATTAGATTTTCCATACTTTTCCATAACCGCTTCAATTCCTTCATCAAGTTTGTCTGCATCGGTAAGGCCAAGTTTCTTAATTAAAAAATTCTTTTTTACAGTTTCTAACTCTTTTGGTTGACTAGCTGCAATTGTCGAGGCGTCTGCATTGTAAATTGAAGGTCCACATCCTATTGTGACTTTTGTCAATAAGTCCATATCTGCAGTTATTCCACATTTGTCTTTAAGATCTGCTGCATATTTTTGAATTAATTCTTCTCTTGCACTCATATATAAGATTTAAAATAATTAGGTTACTATTTGAAATGACTCAAATTTAAGAAATAATTAGCGATAAACCGCCTACAAATTTAAAAGATTTTGTCATAAAGTACCTTATAATGTTAGTTCGTTGGCGCAGGACTGGTGTTTTGACCCCTATAAAACAAGAGTATTATTCTAAATTTCGATTATTAATTATGCGGTTAATTTTTTCATTAAAATTAGATGTTTATCAGCGCTCCATTTCTCCATAGGAGTTATTCTTCCTAAAAGTCCGTGAAGCCTTTGATTGTTGTAAAATGGTACAAATCGTTTTAATATTTGCTCGATTTCTCCAAACGTGCGATAGTCGAACCTGGCGAATACTTCTTTCTTTAGAATACCATGATAAGCTTCTATATGAGCGTTTTCTTCTGGTGTTGCAACGTGGGTGAATTCCTGCTGGACACCTATCAAACCTAAATACTCGCGCACACTTTTAGCTATAAACTGACTTCCATTATCGCTTCTAATAACGACACTTTCAGGATATTGATAGTCTTCAAAGAGTTGTGAAAGCAATTCTATAACATGATTTTGTTTTATAGTGAAAGAAAAATAATCTATTAAAATTCTTCTAGTATGAACATCAATTATAGATAGTAAATAAGCATTTTTACCAACATTTGGCACCCACACCATTTTAATATCCATCTCTAGACATTGCAAAGGTCTCGAGGTATAAACCTTTCTAAACTTCACGAATTTACGACCAGAACCACTTCTACTAATTCTATTCTCGAGTTTTAATAGACCTTCCTCTTTCATAATTCGGTATAGTTTTTTATGATTTATCTTGTAGCCATCTCTTTTTAAGTAGCTAGTCATCAGTCGATAACCACAGTCTATAAATTCGTGTTTTAATATCTTTTTAATAGACTTTACAACCACGCACTGGCTTACAAAACCTTTAGTTTGATGAAAAGTGGTTGTTGTGGCAGTATTTCCTTTTCGACCAAGGCTAGGCTTCCTATAATAGCTACTGGCAACTATGCCTACCATCTTTATGATTTTAGCTTTACTACATTTATACTTCGCATAGATAATGTCTACTAAATCTTTCTTGGATCGGATGTCCCAAACTTTTTTTTTAAAAGCTCTCTTTGTACTTCCAACTCAATTTCCCGATCGCTTAAGAGCTTACGCAGAATACGATTTTCCTCAACCACTTCTTTATGCTCCTTCGTTTTAGTATCGTATGTCACTTTTAAGCCAGCCTCTCCTTTATGCTCATGCTTTTTCTTCCAATTATATAAAGTACCTGTACTAACGCCATATTTGCGGCAAGCCTCCACAATACCTATTTCTTCTGAACTAGCTAATATTTCTAGCTTCTGATCTAAAGTCCATTTCTTGTATTTCATATCTCAAATATATAAGTTTGAAATTTAAAATAACACTCCGAACTTATCGGGGGCTAAACTAACTGGCAATCATTTTATTTTTGATATTACCACGTCTAGTTTTGTAACTCAGAAATTAAACATGACTGGGTGCATATTTTAGACAGTTATCACAAATTCGATTATTGTTAGCAATTTTGTTGCTACGTATTTCAATATATGTTTTTCTGTTATCAGAAGAGGCCAATACCCATTATTTCTGCTCCAATTGGGTTCGCAAACGCGTAAAGAACTTCAATGAAAATTGAAAAATCGGACTCAGAATTAACGTATATACAAAAGTGACCCAAAAGATAGGCCCGCCAAGCAGAAATCCGATCGCTAGTACAATACTTTCAACCAGAATTCTAGCTTTGACCACAGAAAGTCCTGTACGTTCGGAAATAGAAAGCATAAATCCGTCACGCGGTCCAGCACCTACTCCACCAGCAACATACATTCCGCCACCTATTCCAATCAATAAAATACCTATAAGCAACAACAAATAATCTGTCCAATTGTTTGTAGCATCGGGCAAAATATCTAGCCAAAGAAATAAATCCATAATTGGACCAATGAGTAAAGCATTTAGAAAAGTGCCAATATTTACATATTTTTTGCGAACTAGCAATGAAACTCCAATCAGTATTAATCCGATAACAATACTCCAAGTGCCAATACTAAAACCAAAATGTTCAAATAGTGCCACGTTCAGCACATCCCAGGGATGTAGTCCCAAATATTTAACCTTGACCGAGAAGGCCACTCCAAGTCCAAAAAATATAAGACCACTAAAGAAAAATGAATAACGAATAAATGCTGAATGTGAAGATTTTTGGGCTTGAACTTCCATATGTGAGTTTGGGAAAATTTAAAGTGCAAATTACGAAAAATGCCTCAGATTTCTAAAGTCAATTGGTTGATTTAAAATATCGAATAATGATATATTATTTTATAAAAGCATGAAAATCAGTTTTAGAAATTTGAGTAGTTTTCGTCACCTCATTATAATAAAATTTCCCGGCTTTATTTACTGAGACGATTTGTTCCGCTGGCTTTTCTGAGAAATATTTGAAAGTGTTATTTTGAAAATCATAAGTGGACCAGACAACATTATCCAAATCTGAACCATCTTTGTAATAATCTGTTTCGGAAATACTGTCAGAATAGTTGTACTCAATTACTTTTTTAAAATGTTTTTCCTCAGCCTTTGGATTGAGGTACACTTTTGTAAACTGACTTGAAGTTTGTTTTTCAAAATTCCAGTCTTTATCTAATGGTGGAATATTTTTTGCCTTGCGTTCAGCATTAAATTCCACTCCATGTTTCTGATTTAAGGGAACTGCATATTCCCACAAAATACCTAGCAGAAATACGACAAGCATAATTGTGGCAAATTGAAAAATTTTTGATGCAACTTTTTTTGGTGAAAAACGAAACTCTTTGGGGTTCGATTTATAATCGTAATAATATGCAGTTGCAATAGGAACGAATATGAGCAAGCCTATAATAATCATTATTGGATAGAACATATAGTGCAGTTTTATTAAAGTCTTTTAAGCAATTTACCTAGTTAATTCAAAAGATATTTGGCATGCAGATAAAAAATAGTAAAGCTTTCTTCATAATAATCGGAGATTTAAGTTTGAGTAGAAGTTAAAAAATAATTATTTTCTACTTAATCGTCCAATCCAAATATAGGCATAAATTCTTCTGATTTTTTCTCTGCATTTTAACTTTTATATAAAACGAAGTTTATGCAAATGGCCTTTAATAACATATTCCGGAGACATGATTAAAGATTATTAAGCGTTATTCCTCAATTTGCTTTAAACAAAAAAATCCTGCTTGAAAATTCAAGCAGGATTTTAATGTTTATAAAGTTGAAAAATTTTAAGACAATCTCTTCAATAATATTTCAGCAACTGCTTCTGATGAAGCTGGATTTTGACCTGTAATTAATAAACCATCTTCAACAGCATACGATTCCCAATCGCCTTTTTTGCTGTAAATTCCGCCATTGGCTTTTAGCATATCTTCAACTAAAAACGGAACGACATCCGTTAATTGAACAGCTTCCTCTTCAGTATTTGTAAAGCCTGTAACTTTTTTGCCATCAACTAATGGCTTACCATTTTCATTTTTAGTGTGTCTAAAAACTGCTGGTGCGTGGCAAACTGCAGCTACGGTTTTATTATTTTTGATAAAGCTCTCAATCAAAGCAATCGAATCTTTGTCTTCTGCCAAATCCCAAAGTGGCCCGTGACCTCCTGGATAGAAAACAGCATCGTAATCTGCTTGATTTACTACTGATAACATGTGCGTTTGAGACAATACTTTTTGAGTTTCAACATCGCTTTTAAAACGGATTGTTGCTGGAGTTTGAGCATCGGGTGCATCACTTTTTGGATCTATCGGCGGTTGTCCACCTTTTGGTGAAGCTAAAGTAACATAGATTCCTTTATCTTTTAATAGATAATAAGGAGCTGCAAATTCTTCAATCCAAAATCCTGTTTTCTCGCCAGTATTTCCTAAATCTTCGTGGCTGGTCAATACAAATAATACCTTCTTCATCGTTATTTTTTTTAATTTTTTAAATCTATCTTCTATCCAAAAGACTTTTAAAACTACAACAATAATCTAAATTTCAATTGATTATATTCTAAATTTAAAATTTCAGAATTTTATAAGAACAAAATTACAAGATATAAATCTCTAAAAAATTGATCTAGGATAAGAAATCTAATTCTCAAATAATTCCTTGCGAATTCTGCTGAGACTTTCGGTGGTAATACCCAAATAAGAAGCAATGTGATAGTTTTTGACTTGCTGTTCTATGTTTGGATAACTCTCTATAAAATGACTGTATCGCTCAGACGCCGATTGTGACAAATTTGCCAATATCCGTTTCTGAAATCCTGCAAAAGCGCCTTCCATCTTCTTACGGAAGAAAGTTTCTAAAGCAGGAATTTGTCCTAACAGCGAATCCATATCAATTTTCGACATTCGGAAAAGTAGGCTATCTTGAATTGTTTCGATATTTAAAATCGCAATTCCATCTGCGAAAAAAGCTGTATAATCACTAATCCACCAATCGTGAACTGCAAATTGAACAGTGTGCTCCTTGCCCGAGTCATCGATAAAAAATGTTCGAAGGCAACCGCTAACCACATAATATTGATCGGTAACTTTATCGCCTTCCTTTAGTAATGACAAGCCTTTTTTAAGCTCAATTCTCTCTAATTTTGAAGCGATCAAGTCCAAATCCTCTTCCGACAACGGCACATTTTTAAATATTGCAGCTATCATATTCGTGGCATCTTTACTTCCTGAAAGTGAGTATTCTTTTTCTTGATTTTCGGAAAATTGCATTGACTTGGGCATTTAAATAAGATTTATCTAAAGGTCAGAAAAACATTCGAATTTCTGCGGGGTGAATTACCTTTTAAATTTTTTTAATCTATAAATCTCCTACGATCGCCCCACCAAAACTTCCTCAATATCTTTCAATTTAAAATTTTTCGCTTTTAGCAAAATTAAAAAGTGGTATAATAAATCGGCTGCTTCATTTTTAAATAAGTCGGCATTGTCATCTTTTGCTTCGATCACCAATTCAACCGCTTCTTCACCAACTTTCTGCGCGACTTTATTAATTCCGCGTTTGAACAATTCATTAGTGTAGGATTTCGGATCGTTTTGATCAATTCGATCGTGAATGGTTTGCTCTAGTTTATAAAGGAAGTTTGTCGAAACTTCAGTATTAAAACAAGATGTAGAACCGGTATGGCAGGCTGGACCTTCAGCTTTTACGGTGATTAAAATCGTATCGTTGTCACAATCTAAACTTATACTTTCTACATTCAGAAAATTTCCTGAAGTTTCGCCTTTGGTCCAAAGACGATTTTTGCTTCTGCTAAAGAAAGTAACTCTTTGGTCCGTATTGGTTTTGGCGAAAGCTTCTTCATTCATATAGCCGAGCATCAAAACTTGCAAAGTACTTGAATCTTGAATAATTACAGGAATTAATCCGTTGGTTTTTGTAAAATCTGGTTTCATAATCTGACTGGGATATTTTGGGTATCTAAAAATTGTTTGAGGTCGGGAATGGCTATTTCTCCAAAATGAAAAACACTTGCCGCCAAAGCTCCGGTTGCTTTAGTCTGCTGGAAAACATCTGCAAAATGCTGCATAGTTCCAGCACCACCCGAAGCAATCACGGGAATTGAAACCGCTTCTGAAATCTGTTTTGTAATATCGCAAGCAAATCCATCTTTTGTTCCGTCGTTATTCATTGAGGTTAATAGGATCTCTCCCGCGCCGAGCTCTGCCGCAGTTTTTGCCCATTCAACCGCTTTCTGATTAGTGGCGATTTTTCCGCCATTGCGAAAAACCATCCATTCACCATCGACGAATTTTGTATCGATCGCCACCACCACGCATTGATTTCCGTAGTTTTTTGCGATTTCCGAAATTAAATGCGGATCCAGAACTGCGGCGGAGTTAATACTAATCTTATCCGCACCTGCCTCAATGATTTCCTTCGCGTCTTGAATACTATTTATTCCGCCACCAACTGTAAACGGAATATTGATTTCTGCAGCGATTCGCGTCACTAGTTCAGTCAGCGTTTTTCGCTTCTCTAAAGTCGCGGTAATGTCTAGGAATACCAATTCATCTGCACCTTCAATCACATACCGCTTTGCAAGTTCGATTGGATCGCCAGCATCGATTATATTTTCGAAATTGATCCCCTTTACAGTTCGGCCATCTCTAATATCAAGACAAGGAATTATTCTTTTCTTTAGCATAGTGTTTTCAGTAAAATGTTGAGATTGATTGTTCCCTCGTAAATCGCCTTTCCGATAATTGCTCCTTCGCAACCCAATTCGATTAACTTTAAAACATCGTCGATTGTGGTTATACCGCCACTGGCAATCAGTTTTGTCTTCTCCGTCGATTCCAAAATTTCTTTATATAATTCAAATGCTGGCCCTGCAAGCATTCCGTCTTTTTCAATATCGGTCACAATACTATAAATTGTACCGCGCTTTTCATATTCCTGAATGAACGCAATTACATCCTGATTACTAGATTCTAACCAACCATTGGTGGCGATTTTTCGATCTTTACAATCTGCGCCTAAAATAATTTTTTTCGAGCCATATTTCTGCAACCATTCCAACATTAATTCTGGTTTTTGTGCCGCAATACTTCCAACGGTGATTTGTTCTGCACCTGAATTAAAAGCGATTTGAACATCAGCTTCAGATTTAATTCCGCCACCAAAATCAACGATCAAATTGGTTTTTGAAGCTATTTGTTCCAAAGTTTTGTAGTTGATAATTTGCTTGGCTTTGGCGCCATCTAAATCAACCACGTGCAAATATTGAATTCCCAAATCTTCAAAACTCTTAGCCATTTCTAATGGATTGTCGCTGTAAGTTTTTTGGGTGGAATAGTCGCCTTTGCTGAGTCGGACGCATTTTCCGTCTATAATATCAATTGCGGGTATGATTCTCATAATTCTAAAAAGTTTTTTAAGATTCGCTGTCCGATTTCTCCCGATTTTTCTGGATGAAATTGTGTCGCATAAAAATTATCTCTGTTTAAAGCTACGCTAAAGGGCAGGATATAGTCGTTGACCGCAATGGTTTCTGGACAAATTTCGGCGTAATAACTGTGCACAAAGTAGCAATTGTCATCTGAAGCTATTCCTTTGAATAATTTACCTTTTATTGAAGTAAAATTATTCCAACCCATTTGAGGAACTAATCCTTGAGGCGGAAATTTCAACACCTTGGTATTAAAAATTCCTAAGGCTTGAGTTGCGCCTTCTTCAGAAGAATTGCACATCAACTGCATTCCCAAACAGATTCCTAAAACTGGTTGCTTTAATTCTCGAATCACTTGATCCAATCCTTTTTCTCTCAAGTATTTCATCGCCGAACTTGCTTCTCCAACGCCTGGGAAAATTACTTTGTCTGCAGTTTTTAGAATTTCAACATCGTCCGTAATCACAACTTTATAACCAAGTTTTTTAACCGCATTTTCAACCGAAGTCACATTGCCTGCATTGTATTTTAAAATCACTATCATAATGTTCCTTTTGTACTTGGAATGTTGAAATTCTCCGTTTTTGCAACGGCCATTTTTAGCGCTTTCGCGAAAGCCTTAAAGATTGATTCAATTTTGTGGTGTTCATTTTCACCTTCAACTTTGATGTTTAAATTGCATCGCGCCTGATCGCTAAAAGATTTAAAAAAATGCGAAAATAATTCGGTTGGCATATCTCCAACTTTTTCTCTTTTGAATTCTGCATCCCAAACCAGCCAAGGCCTACCGCCGAAATCAATTGCAACCTGAGCCAAACAATCGTCCATTGGCAACAGAAAACCATATCTATCAATCGCCTTTTTTGTCCCTAAAGCTTGCAGAAAAGCATCACCTAAAGCAATTGCAGTATCTTCGATTGTGTGGTGCTCATCAATTTGTAAATCGCCATAAACTTTGATTTTTAAATCTAAATTTCCGTGTTTCGAAATTTGTTCAAGCATATGATCAAAAAATGGCAAACCTGTATCAATTGACGATTTCCCGCTTCCATCCAAATTCACTTCTACTAAAATATCCGTTTCCAAAGTTTTGCGATTCACTTTTCCAATTCTCGGAACTCCTTTTAGATATCGATAGATTTCATTCCAATCCATCGTGGTCAAAGTCGCATTTTGTGATTTATCAGCACTGATAAAAATTGACTGGCACGCAAGATTTTCCGCAAGTTTCACGTCGGTCAATCTATCTCCAATTACAAAGGAATTTGCAAGATCATAATTCCCATAAATGTACTTTCCGAGCAATCCTGTTTCGGGTTTGCGAGTTGGCTTATTTTCGTATTCAAATGATGGATCGATATAAATATCAGCGAATTTTACTCCTTCGTTTTCCAAGGTTTTCAGAATCATATTCTGAACTGGCCAAAATGTATCTTCGGGGAAAGAATCCGTTCCCAAACCATCTTGATTACTCACCATTACTAATTCGTAATCAAGTTCTTTAGCGATGCGAGCGAGATTCGAAATAGCATTTGGCAAAAATTCTAATTTCTCAAAACTATCAATCTGAAAATCTTCGGGCTCTATAATAATTGTCCCGTCGCGGTCTATAAATAATACTTTTTTAGTCATTTGAAATTAGTTTTAGGGCATTGAACAATTTTTGATTTTCTTCAGCAGATCCGACGGTGATTCGGATGCAGTTTTTGATTACCGAATCTCGATTGCGAATAATGATTTGTTTCGAAATTAATTTGGAATAAACTTCGTTGGCATTATTTACTTCCACTAAAATGAAATTCGCATCTGAAGGATATATTTTTCGAACTATTTTTAAGGATTGAAGCTCTTTAATCAGCTTAGATTTCTCTCGTAAAATAATAGTCACATTATTCTGAAATTCCTTTTCATTAGAAAGTGCTTGCAAAGCAACCTTTTGGTTGACTGAACTGATATTATAAGGTGATTTTACTTTTTTATAATAGGACAAAATTTCCTCGTTCATTACGGCAATTCCCAATCTAAGTCCTGCTAATCCCCACGCTTTGCTGAGAGTTTGGGATATTATCAAGTTGGGATGGTTTTCTAATTCCTTTATAAAAGATTCTTGTTCAGCAAAATCAATATACGCTTCGTCGATGATTACAATTCCCCCGAAGTTGTCTAAAATAAATTTGATGTCGTCAGTTTTGATTAAATTTCCAGTTGGATTATTTGGCGAGCAAATAAAAATCAACTTTAAATTTTCATCTAAAAGATACGGTTCAATAGTTTTTCTGTCGATTTGAAATTCTGGATTTAGCGGAAGCTTAATCAGTTCGACCGAATTAATATTTGCCGAAACTTCATACATCCCGTAGGTTGGCGTAAAAGTCAGCGCTTTATCTTGATTGGGTTCGCAGAAGATTCGGAAAGCCAAATCAATAACTTCGTCACTTCCATTTCCTAGAAAAATCTTTTTCGCATCAACCTTTTTGATTTCAGCCAAACGCTGTTTTAATTCGGTTTGATCTGGGTCTGGATAGCGATTGTAATCGCCAAAGGGGTTTTCGTTTGCATCCAGAAAAACACCTTCTTTTCCAGTATATTCGTCCCTAGCGCTCGAATATGGAGCAAGATTTAGGATGTTATTCCGAACTAGTTTTTGAATATTACTTTTCATTTATAATCTTTTTAAGTCTAATGCTTACGGCATTTTTGTGAGCGAATAATTCCTCTGCTTTGGCCATTACTTCGATGGTTTTTCCAATATTTTGAAGTCCTTTCTTAGTGATTTTTTGGAAGGTGATTTTCTTCACAAAACTATCTAAAGACACTCCGCTGTAACTTTTGGCATAACCACTTGTTGGCAAAGTATGATTAGTTCCGCTGGCGTAATCGCCTGCACTTTCACAGCTGTAATTCCCGAGAAATACCGATCCTGCATTTAGAATTTGAGTGGTATAACTTTCAGGATAATCAATAGCCAAAATTAAGTGCTCGGGCGCGTAAACATTAGAAAAATCAATACAATCTGCAATCGAATTAAAAACTACTAAAAAGCTATTTCCCAACGATTTCTTGATAAATTCAGCTCTAGGTAAATCTTGAAGTTGTCGCTCAATCGCTTCACTAACTTTTTGCGGCAAAGATTTATCGTTGGTAAGCAAAACCACTTGACTATCCGCGCCGTGCTCGGCCTGACTCAGTAAATCAGAAGCTACAAATTCTGGATCTGCATTAGAATCTGCAATGACCAAAACTTCACTTGGACCAGCGGGTAAATCGATGGCAACGCCACTTTGCTGAACCAGTTCTTTCGCTTTCATCACATATTGGTTTCCAGGGCCGAAAATCTTATTCACTTTCTTGATGCTTTCAGTTCCAAAAGCCATTGCGGCAATTGCTTGAGCACCGCCGATTTTATAAATTTCAGTTATACCAAGGGATGAAGCAGTGTATAAAATAGCTGAATTAATTTTCCCGTTTTTATCGGAAGGTGTGCATAAAATAATTCGGCCACAACCTGCTAACTTCGCAGGAATTCCTAGCATCAATATGGTAGAAAATAAAGGAGCGGTTCCGCCAGGAATGTATAGTCCTACATTTTCGATGGCGACATTTTCTCTCCAACAAAGAACTCCAGGCATTGTTTCGACCTTTGCTTCGGATGATTTTTGAGAACTGTGAAATTTTCGAATATTATCGGAGGCAATCGAAATCGCTTCTTTTAATTCGGAAGAAACTTCATTTTTTGCAGTTTCAATTTCTGAAGGATTAACTTTCAAATCTTCAAGATTTACTCCATCAAATTTCAGCGAAAAATCTCTTAACGCTTGGTCGCCGTTCTTCTTAACTTCATTGATAATTCCTTGAACTTTTTTCCCCAAATCTTCAGATTTAAAACTTGGTCGTTGGCTTAAAGCTTCCCAATCTTCTTGTGCTGGATTTTTATATATTTTCATAACTGACATTTATTAGAGAATCATTTTTTCAATTGGAACAACCAAAATTCCTTCGGCACCGGCGCCTTTTAATTCTTCGATTATATCCCAAAACTTATCTTCGGAAATTACCGAATGCAAGCTGCTCCAGCCTTCTTGAGCCAAAGGCAAAATCGTCGGGCTGTTCATTCCAGGTAGAATTTTGATGATTCTTTCTAAATTTTGATTGGGCGCATTTAGCAAAATGTACTTGCTTTCTTTTGCTTTTTGAACGGATCTGATTCGGAATAAAAGCTTATCTAGAATTTGCTGTTTCTCAGAATCTAATTTCTCTGCAGCAACTAAAACAGCTTGACTGCTTAGCACTTTCTCAACCTCTTTTAATCCATTCGAAAACAACGTACTTCCGCTACTAACAATATCACAAATTCCATCAGCCAGACCAATTCCTGTGGCTATTTCGACACTTCCGGAGATGAATTCGATCGTCGCTTTGATATTATTTTCTTGGAAATAGTCCTCTAAGATACTTGGATAGGAAGTCGCGACTTTTTTACCGTTAAAGTAGCTTAAGTCTTTATAATCAACTTCTTTGGCAACCGCCAAACTTAAACGGCAAGCAGAAAATCCTAATTTCTGAATTACAACTAGGTTCTTTCTAGTTTCTATTAAAACATTCTCGCCAATAATTCCAATATCCGCGACTTTTTGCTCGACATATTGCGGAATATCATCGTCTCTTAGAAATAAGATTTCGACAGGAAAATTTGTTGATTCGGTTATTAATTTACCACCGCCGTTTGGAATTTTGATTCCGCATTCTTGAATAAGACGAAGAGAATTTTCGCTTAATCGACCACTTTTTTGAATTGCAATTTTTAATTTACTCATTTTTTTTTGTTGAATGCTTGAGTAAATCGGTGCGCGGAAAATGGCAGAAAAGAAAAATCCCGTTTGATTTACTCAAACGGGATTAGATTGTATAGTTAACTACATATCACGATCACCTCGCCTGAGTGCAAGAATGATGATGATGATGTACTTGATTGAACATAGTTGTTATTTTGAATTGTCAAAAGTAGAACTAAATCTTTATAAATCTAGAATTCGAAAATTATTTATGATTTATTTTGGAAAAGATGGATTTCAATCGAAGACGATTTTGCACGAGGGGTGGGAACGGCATCCTTTGCTGCCACTGAGATATTTGAATATTTAGATAATTGTTCTGGCAGCAAAGATACAGTGGACGACCCGACCCCCGCCACCTCTTGGTTGTATTTAAAGAGAAATATTATGGCGGGGGACGTGCCCAAAAAATCGTTATTATTGAAATTATGGCACTATTATTATTGACGGATCTTATTGGCTTTATATATTATGTTTAAGTATTTTCGCTAATAATTGTTAAAAAAAACTATCTTTAATCTGATATAAAATACTTTATAATCCCATAATTTGGTAAAAATACAGTTAAATCCAGAACATTTTACAGGCGCTAATGCAGCTCACTATCAATTATTTGAGTCTGCGTTATATGATGGTTTTTGCTACTGTGAAAAGTTTCATTTTAACGAATTTCATTTTAGTGAAAAATTTAAAATTCGACTTGGTTACGAGGCAACTTCCGCACTTGAACTGGGAGATATTTTCACGTTTGATGATATTGCAATTTTTCTTGATATGCTTTCGGTCAAGGATGAAAACGCAGAAATAGCACAGACAAAGGACTTGAAGGTTTTAATTAAATCTGGCGCTTTTGTTTGGATGCAGTGTCAGGTATATTCAGCACCGAGCAATGATGAAAATTTGCACTTACTATTCGCAGGTTTTAGAGACATTCAGCGCTCAAAAGTTTCTGAAATTGATGAAATTATTAGATACCAAAGGACTGATGAAATTCTAAATGCAGCCTCGGTGGGAACTTGGCAATATCATTTAAAGACCGGTGAAAAAATTTGGAGCAACCACTTATCTGAAATAATTGGCTACACCGTTTCAGAAATCGAAGATCCAAAAAGTGATTTTTGGCTAGCCTTTTCAAGCAAGGGAGAGGGCGCTAAATTGCAGCAACTTTTTGACGATCATATTGATAATAAACTACCAGATGTCCGATACGAGATTCGGTTAAAACATAAATTTGGCCATTATATTTGGATAATTATTGTTGGAAAAGTTATTAGTTTTTCTCAGGAGCAAGAAGCAGAATGGTTGGGCGGAATAGTTTATGACATTACTCAGAGGAAAAATAGAGAAGAAAACTCTCTAAAATATGAAGATTTGATTCCGCAGGTGAACAAAGCTGCTCAAATTGGAATTTGGGAGGTAGATTTGGCAACCAATGAAGTTTATTTTAGCGACGAATTAAAGAAAATTTATGGCATTCCACTTTCTTTTGAACCTTCTTACGAGTACAGCATTGAATTTATAAATGAGGGTGAAAACCGGCAGAAAATGCTTGATGCAGTATCTGGTGCAATTGAGCGTGGTATTAATTATGACATTGAAGTTGAAGCTACTAACAGAAAAGGTGAGAATGTTTGGATACGCGCTAGAGGATTTTCGGAATTTATTGCAGGTAAGTGCACTCGATTTTATGGTTTTTTACAAGATATAACTGAGAGAAAAATCGCAAATAGAGAACTTGCGCTAAAGGATGAATTATTTAAGAAGACATTTTTTTATGCACCTTTCGGCATGGCAATCACAGATTTAGAGGGAAAAATCTCCCAATCAAATAGTGATCTATGTACAATTTTTGGCTATAATAAACTTGAAATGATCGGTAGGCGACTTAGGGAATTTTCGTTTCCTGAGGATAAAAATGTTACAAATGGACTGATTGCGTCATTACTGAATCGAAAATGCGAAAGTTTTAAGGTAGATAAACGATATATCCATAAAAGTGGTTCGATAATTTGGGCACAAGTATCGGTGTCTGCAATAAAAAATGAGGTAGGAAAGATTACCAATTTTGTTGCACAGATACAAGATATTTCAGAAAGGAAAAGAGACGAGCTGCTTTTAATAAACTATAAAGCTCTCTTGGAACGCTCTAATTACGTAGCAAAAATTGGTTCATGGGAGATTGATGTTGAGGACGGTACTGTAAGTTGGAGTGCGTCTCTGCGTAGTATTATAAACACTCGAGAAGACAGTGCACCTACGTTTGAAAATTCTGTTGAGCATCTAATTGCGGATGAGGATAAAGAGCTCATTAATCATACAATTAAAAATGCGCTAGCATTAGGTAAAAACTTCG
This sequence comes from Flavobacterium ardleyense, assembly GCF_033547075.1. NCBI lineage: Bacteria > Pseudomonadati > Bacteroidota > Flavobacteriia > Flavobacteriales > Flavobacteriaceae > Flavobacterium > Flavobacterium ardleyense. The sequence continues at coordinate 2,764,364 of NZ_CP137891.1, forward strand.
ACATTCAAGTAAGAGTAAAGGATTTTCACGGAGTCTATAAGTGGGTTCGTATGGTTGGAATTTCAGAATATTATGATGGCAAATGTCAACGGTTGTACGGATTAATACAGGATATCAATGACCTAAAGCAAGCTCAACATGATAGTGCTGCTAAAGAAGAGTTATGGCGGACCACTTTTAATTACGCAAATGCTGGTATAGCTTTAATAAATTTTGATGGACAACCCTATAAAGTAAATCAGAGTATTTGCGAAATTTTTGGATATACAATTCAAGAAATGCAGAATGTGAGAATTAAAGATCTATCTCTGCCCGAAGACCTCCAAGATAACATTATTAGAATGAAGGAGCTTATAAGTGGTACTACCACACATTTTAATACAGAAATGCGCTTTTTTCATAAAGATAAACATATCATTTGGACAAATGTTACAGTATCTGCTGTACGAAACGATTATGACCATTTTACACATATGGTAGCTCAAGTGATAGATATCACCAAATCAAAAACCAATGAATTACTTTTAAAGAAATATAAAGAAATTCTTGATCGATCCAATGAGGTCGCAAAAATTGGATCTTGGGAATATAACCCTAGAACCCTACTGCTACTTTTGAGCAAAAATCTTCATTCTCTATTAGGTACAAATGAGAATGGTACCTCATATGGGTGCGGACTTTTGAATGATTTTATTTTTGAAGATGATCAAAAACATATAAATAAGTTAATTGGTGAAGCCCTAAAAGAAGGCAATAATTTTGATATTGAGCTCGAACTAAAAACATCTTCTGGTCTGCGATGGATGCGGATAATCGCAATCTCTAATTTTGAAAATGGTAGTTGTAATTTATTGCATGGACTAGTGCAGGATATACATGAAATTAAACTTGCTCAGATGGAAATTCAGCTTAGAGAGCAAGAATTTCGTCAGAGTTTTTGGTATGCTTCCACGGGTATGGCTTTAGTAGATCTCGAAGGTCGGATAGTTCGAGCAAATCCATCTCTATGCGAAACATTGGGTTATACAATGCAGGAGCTAATAGAAATCGACAAAGTGTTCCTTTCAAATTCCGACGATGCCGAGATTACGACTCTTTTGATTGAAGAGCTCGCAAGTGGCAAACGCGATAGTTTTGAGCAGGAAAAAAGATATTATCATAAGAATAAAAATATAATTTGGGCAATTTTGTCGATGTCTGCTGTTAAAAGTGACAAAGGCGAAACCACGCATTATGTAGTCTTAGTGACTGATATAACAGACAAGAAAATGTTAACAGAAAGTTTAAAGGAACATAACAATCGGCTGCAAAATTATGCGCATATTGTGTCGCACAATTTAAGATCTCACACAGGAAATTTGATGATGTTATTAGAATTAAGTGAAATTGACAACGAACAGAAGATCAATCAGGAATTATTTGAACATATGAAGTCAGCGGCAACTAATATGAGTGAAACTGTCTCTCATTTGAGTGAAATTGTTGAAATTCAAAATTTAATAAAAAACACTCTTGTAGCACAAAATTTACAAAAACGGGTTAAGAGGGCCTTAGAGAATGTACAAGCTACAATCAGTCAGATAAATGGTAAAATTATAATCAACGTCAGTGAAGATTTGATGGTTTATGCTATTCCGTCTTATCTTGATAGCATTTTATTAAATATATTAACGAATGCAATTAAATACCGATCAAATGAGCGACCTTTAATTATTAAAATAGTGGCGGAACGAATAAATGGTCGTACTAATCTGAATTTTATTGATAATGGTTTAGGAATTGACCTTGAAAAATGTGGTTCGAAGATTTTTGGAATGTATAAAACTTTTCACGAGCATAAAGACGCTCGGGGAATTGGTTTGTTTATGACGAAAAATCAGTTAGAAGCTATGGACGGCGGTATATCCGTTCAAAGTAAACCCGATGTGGGAAGTACATTCACAATTTATTTCAAAAATGAAAACAATTAATACAATTTGCATTATTGATGATGATCCAATCTTTAGATTCGGGACAAAAAAGTTAATGGAAAAAGTGCAGGCATCTCTCAATTTTCTAATTTATAAAAATGGAAAAGAAGCATTTGAAGACATAATTTATAAATTAAAGTCAAATACGAATATTCCGGATGTAATTTTACTCGATTTGAATATGCCAATTATGGATGGATGGCAGTTTCTGGATGAATTTGCAACTATTGCAAATACCGAGAGAATTCCGATCTATATCGTCAGCTCTTCAGTGGATAGTCGCGATATTGAGAAAGCTAAGAATTATGAAATTGTAAATGATTATATCATAAAACCATTTTCATTGTCGGTCATACATGATCTTTTACTTGAATTGCAGCGCAATATTGACTAATCCATTATAAAAATGAAATCCTTTTAATCCTATTGCATTAAAAAATAAACAGATTTAAGCAGTGCAAAATTTCTTGGCCACATTGAAATACCACTTCCCATCACATTTTTAGTGATTTGTAGCGATAGATTTATCAATTTTTAAAAAAAAATGCTGTTCGGAATATTAACTCAGAGATTGCTATTCTCCTGATTTTAAATTTTCTAAAATTACGCGCATTTAGATGCATAAAAAGACTAGAAATTCTAGTCTTTTAAATTTTCCTCTTACCATCGAAGTTTAAAGATTAGGAGCCACTTCCATTATAGCTTCCGGATCGTGTTTGTGCTTAAACATTATCGCAAATGCTATAGCTATTATTAGTGAGTAGATGGCGAAAGAAAGCCAAATAGAGTGCCAATCCTTCATCAAAATAGGATTGTCAAATGCGCCATTTGCTGCGATTTGAGTTCCTTGTTCTTTGATAAAGTTCAATAAAGTTGAATTGGTTGCTTCGGTTTCCAAAAAGCCCGCAATTTCTGAAGTATTTGTAAAGGTTTTGGTGAAATATTTATCAATTGCCCATCCAGAGGTAAAACTTCCTAGGACAGCACCAAAACCATTAGTCATCATCATAAACAATCCTTGAGCAGAGGAACGATTCTTTGCATCGGTTGTAGTTTCGATAAATAATGAACCTGAAATATTAAAAAAGTCAAAAGCCATCCCGTACACTATGCAAGACATAACAATCATCCATAATCCATCGGTTGGATTTCCATAGGCAAAGAAGCCAAATCTCAAAACCCAGGCCAGCATACTAATTAGCATTACCTGTTTAATTCCAAAGCGCTTTAGAAAAAAGGGAATCGCTAATATAAAAAGCGTTTCAGAAATTTGAGAAATCGACATGATTATGGTCGAATATTCTACCACAAATGAAGATGCATATTTTGGAAAAAATTTAAATTCGTCAAGAAAAACATCGCCGTAAGCATTCGTTAATTGCAAAGCTCCACCCAAAAACATAGAGAAAATAAAGAAAAGCAGCATTTTATAATCTGCAAAAAGCTTGAATGCGCCAAGACCAAGAGTTTCTGACCATGAAGAATCTTCTTTGGTCAGATTTTGCGGTTTGCAGGCTGGAAGAGTTAGTGAATAGAGACCTAAAAGTAAAGCAGAAACTCCTGCAATATAAAATTGAAATTCCGTCGCTTTACTGCCTGTTAAGTTTGTAAGCCACATTGCTGCTATAAATCCTATGGTACCCCAAACCCGTATTGGGGGGAAATTTTTTACAACATCTTTCCCACTATTTTTTAAAACCGTGTAAGATATTGAGTTACTTAACGCAATGGTTGGCATATAAAAGCACATTGCCAACAGCATAATATATACAAAGTCTGTAGGGTTATCTACTTGTGGAATATAAAATAAAACTGCTGCATATAAAATATGTAGTCCTGCATAAAGTTTTTCGGCATTAACCCATCTATCGGCAATAATTCCGGTGATTGTCGGCATAAATAGCGACGCGATTCCCATAGTACCGAAAACCAATCCAAATTGTGTTCCCTCCCAACCTTTTGTTCCAAACCAACAATTTGCAATAGTTATAAGCCATGCTCCCCAGACAAAAAATTGGAGGAAACTCATCGAGATTAACCGATTCTTTATATTCATTATGTTTCAGGTATTATAAAAAGAAGTTTTGTGGATGCAAATTTACTTATAATATGGAAGTTAGCGTTTTTTATTATATAATTTCACTCACAAGTTCTAGAACAATTTCAAATTGTTCAGAAATAGTTAGATATGAATTATCAATTTCGACCGCATCATCCGCTTTTACTAATGGTGAATCATCTCTATGAGTATCTATATAATCTCTTTCCTCCACATTTTGCAAAACCTCATCAAAAGTTATATCTGGATTTTTAGAAACTAATTCTTCATATCTGCGCTGCGCACGTGTAGATGCAGAAGCAGTCATAAATATCTTTAGTTCGGCTTCTGGAAAAACTACCGTTCCAATATCTCGGCCGTCCATCACAATTCCGCTTTCTGTGCCCATCTCTTGTTGTTGCTGCACAAGCATTGCTCTAACTTCAGAAATTTCGGCAACTCGACTCACAAAACTTGAAACCTCTATAGTCCTTATTTGCTGCTCGACGTTTTCGTCATTCAGAAACATTTCGGCGAAAGCCAAATTTTGATTGTACTTAAATTGCAGTTTGATTGAATTTAAAGATTGAATCAGAAGATCTTTATCGAAGAAATCTTTGGAAATGTATCCATGCTGCATGGCAAAATATGCTACTGCACGGTACATAGCCCCAGTATCGACGTAAATATATCCAAGATGATTTGCCAATTGTTTGGCCAAAGTGCTCTTTCCAGTAGACGAAAAGCCGTCAATTGCTATAATAATTTTTTTTGTCAAAACTTATTCTTGAAAGTTAATAGTAAGGCCAAATAAACTTGTATTCGCTGCTAAAGTATACCTTGAATACGAATAGTCGAATTTTATCTTATTAAATTTTAATCCAAACCCAACCGAAATACCTGAAAAATTTCTTTGCTCTAATAATTTAAGTTCTTCGGCACGCCTAAAATTGTATCCAACTCTTAAGTTAAAGCCTTTGGTTGGAAAAAGCTCAGCGCCTACAATGACGTGACGAAGCGCGTTATTAAAAAATGATACCTTCTCTTCTACAGCACCACCATCAATCGTACCTTCGGCTCTTGCGGGATTGCTAAAAGCTATATTCCACTGTTGTAAATTTTCTAATGTAAGATGCCATCTTATTGGTACATTCTCAAGTTCCTGAGAAATTCCAGCCATAATTTCGAGTGGTAATTTTTCTTGTGTTCCGGAGTAGGTTGTAAACTGAGTTCCGATATTGCGAATAACCAAACCATAGTTAATGTCATTATCTTGATCGATATAAAGTGCACCCAAATCGATAGCTCCTCCGTAAGAATTATAACTTTCTAAAGTAGACGCAATTAATTTCGCGGAAGCGCCCAAATACAATTCAGAATAAGGGACATTGTACGCATATCCAAAAGATAGCGCAATTTCTGAACCTGTGAATTCACTGGTGGCTATTCCATTTTCGTCACGGCCATCGAAGGTACCATAATTGACATAATTGACCCCGGCTTGGAAAGTTTGCACGCGTCGGTCATAGGTGTAGGCATAGGATGCAGTTCCGTAAGAAACTTCACCAAAATAGCTTCCATAATTTAGAGCTAGATGATTGTCCATATCCGCATTAATAGTGGCTGGATTATAATGCGCCTGATTGACATCATTATCGTATATGGTAATGGTTTTACCACCTAAAGCTGCTTGTCGTGGAGAGGTAACTAGATTGAGAAATTCGTATACGTGCTTTCCTCCAATCTGCGCGTAAGAAGCAGAAAAAAACAAAATCAAGAAACAAGAAAAAAACAGTTTATACATCTTTAAAATTCAACTTCTATTATGCATAACGCAAATAATAGGGCAATATTTTTATGTCGCAATTTAAAACAATTTTCACTGCGAACGCAAAAAAAAACCGGCAACATTGTTACCGGTTTCTATATGTGCTGCTTATAGATTTAAGAGAGTATTTTTGCGTGTTTTACTTTCTCATCAGTTAATGCATAATTTATAACTTCTTTCATTTCAGAAACATAGTGAAATGTAAGTCCCTCAAGATATTTTGGGTTAATCTCATCAATATCGCGTTGATTTTCTTTACAAAGTATAATCTCCTTAATATTAGCGCGTTTTGCGGCCAGAATTTTTTCTTTTATTCCGCCTACAGGCAGTACTTTACCTCTTAAGGTAATTTCGCCAGTCATTGCGAGATGTTTTTTTACTTTGGTTTGCGTATACAATGATACTAATGATGTTAACATCGCGATACCCGCACTTGGACCATCTTTGGGTGTTGCGCCCTCCGGCACGTGAATATGTACGTTGTAATTGGATACTACTTCTGAGCTAATTTCAAACATTTCGGCGTTGGCTTTAATATATTCTAAAGCAATTGTCGCTGATTCTTTCATCACTGTACCAAGATTTCCGGTCATGGTCATGGTTCCTTTCCCTTTGGACAATAATGATTCTATAAATAAAATATCACCTCCTACAGAAGTCCACGCTAATCCTGTTACCACTCCTGCCACTTGATTGTTTTCATACTTATCCCGAGTCATTTTTGGTGCCCCCAGTGCTTGATTTATATCTTCGTCAGAAATCTTTTCGTTATACGGCTCGTCCATCGCAATGGATTTGGCAGAATTTCGAATTACTTGAGCAATTTTTGATTCCAATCCTCTAACTCCAGATTCTCTTGTATATCCAACAACAATTTTCTCTAATTCTTTTTTAGATATGCTTAATTGTTTTGAATCTAAACCGTGCTCTTTTAATTGTTTAGGGAAAAGGTGCTTGCGCGCAATCTCAACCTTTTCTTCGATGGTATATCCAGTCATGGTAATTATTTCCATACGATCACGAAGAGCAGGCTGCACAGCGTTAATACTATTTGAAGTCGCAATAAACATTACTTTAGACAAGTCAAAACCCATTTCTAAGAAGTTGTCGTAAAATTCGTTATTTTGCTCGGGATCCAAAACTTCTAACAAAGCCGAAGAAGGATCTCCCTGATTACCCGATGCTAGTTTGTCAATTTCATCTAAAACAAAAACAGGATTTGCCGTTCCAGCTTTCTTTAGACTTTGAATAATTCGACCTGGCATTGCACCGATATACGTTTTTCTATGACCTCTAATTTCTGCTTCATCTCTCAATCCTCCTAATGAAATTCGAACATACTCTCTACCTAACGCTTCAGCGATTGATTTTCCGATTGAGGTTTTTCCGACTCCTGGAGGTCCTGTAAGGCATATAATTGGCGATTTCATATCATTGCGAAGTTTTAAAACAGCAAGATGTTCAATCATTCTCTTTTTTACTTCTTCAAGGCCAAAATGATCTCGATCTAATATTTTTTGCGCACGCTTTAGGTCAAAATTATCTTTAGAATATGTCCCCCAAGGAAGGTCTAAAAGAAGTTCAAGGTAATTGCGTTGTGTGCCAAAATCAGGAGCTTGCGGATTCATTCGTTGTAATTTTGATAACTCTTTATCAAAACTCTTCTGAGTTGTTTCATTCCACTTCTTAAGTTTGGCCTTGCGACGCATTTCCTCAATCTCTTCGTCATGAGAAACTCCTCCAAGCTCTTCTTGAATGGTTTTCATTTGTTGATGAAGAAAATATTCTCGCTGCTGTTGATCTAAATCGAATCGTACTTTTGACTGGATGTCATTCTTCAATTCTAGTTTTTGAAGTTCGACATTCATAAACCGTAGTGTTTCAAGAGCGCGGTCTTTTAGACTATTAATCGCCAAAAGATTCTGCTTCTCTTCTACAGTCAAATTCATATTTGACGACACAAAGTTTATTAGAAATGATTTGCTTTCAATATTTCGAATAGCGAAAGTTGCTTCGGTTGGAATATTTGGACTTTCCTTGATAATTTCTATAGCAAGTTCCTTCACCGACTCGACAATGGCACTAAATTCTGAGTCATCATCCTTTGGGCGAGTTTCCTCTACCTCTTTTACGGTTCCTATCATATACGGCTGTTCTGTGACGATAGAATCAATCTCAAAACGCTTCTTTCCTTGTAGAATAACCGTGATGTTTCCGTCAGGCATTTTTAAAACTCTTAGAATTTTAGCTACTGTCCCGACCATGTGAATATCAGCAGCAGCCGGATCCTCGTCATCTTCATTTCTCTGAGCAACTACTCCAATAATCTTTGATCCTTCATTGGCGTCATTAATAAGTTTAATCGATTTATCGCGACCAGCTGATATAGGAATAACTACACCTGGAAAAAGTACCGTATTTCGCAAGGGCAAAATCGGAAGAGTTTCAGGTAGCGCTTCGCTATTCATTTGGGCTTCATCCTCTGGGGTAAGAAGTGGAATTAAATCAGCTTCTGAATCTATTTCTTGTAGTGACAAATTGTCAAGAGTAATTATTTTTTGTTGAGACATATTTTTATTAGGTCATTTTGTCATTAATAGTATAAGGAATGTTCGCTTTCCAGTGAGCTATAGACTATATAGTTCTCAAAGTCAGTAAATAAACAGGGTATTACGTTCTTCCTAATTGTAGGTAGACAAGCACTATGCCATAAAAATGCCCCGAACAGAATTACACTATAAGGGGCATTTTAAATAATTAAGATTTAGAAAAAACTCGTATTACTATAGATTAGCTTTAAACTGTCCTGCAGTAATTGTATAAGTTACACCGGCGATATTTACCACGCCCGAGAATGTTGCTTTAATGTTGGTAGCAGTTTTAACCGTAATTTTAACTTGACCTGCAGTTGCTTTGTTCACGTTCACCCCTTTTTTTAATTTGATTTGAACCTTATCCTCAGCACCACCAGCCGTAATATTATAAGTTCCAACGGGAGTATTCGCCTTTATATTGATTGTAATTTCATCTCCTTCGTCATTGACTGCTTTATACGAATCAAATGACACATTATTAATTGAAGTTGGACCATATAGTACAAAATCATCCACCGCTAAGAAATTTTCACCATTAATTTTTGCAAAGAAATTTTCGAAAACAACTCCAGGTCCACCTCCATTATCAACAGGAATATCTCCAGTATACGGTATAGCAGTAAAGATTCCGTTAGTAAATTCTTTAGTACTTAATGCTTCATCAGATACAAAATCGCTTTCATAGCCAGTAAAATGAAATGTTCCAGAAACAGTTTTTGCAATAGTATCTATTTCGGCAAGAATTAACTCACCATTTGGAGCGAAAGGATCAGCAGGATTAATATGGAAAAATGCGGTAGTGCTACCTAACATCGAATACTGTCCTAAGGCTGATGGTCCAAATTGATAAGTTCCAACTGTGTAACCAATTGTTGTTATTTGAACAGCATTCCCTAGTGAATTTACTGAAGAAATAGTAAAACCAGTGCTGTGAGCCATTGCTTGATTAGAAAAACCTACGAAAGTCTGTCCATCAAAATCAACTTTAAAATTTCCATTAGTGACAGGATCTACTGGACCAGTGGTACCGCCATCGCCAATTACCCCTGCACCTAATGGCTCAACATCCGAGCATGAGTTTAAAGTGAAAACAGCAAACAATATATAAATTGAATAAAGTAGGTTTAGTTTTTTCATTGTTAGATTAAAGTTAAATTTTTCAAATATAATTAATTTAGTTTGGCGAATAAAACGAGATTGCATTTTTTTTCGAATATATTCGTAAATGGTTCAACATAATGACCCCCACTATAAAAAATAAGGCTAAAAATAGTATCGCAAGACGCGGACTACCAGTGATTTGGTCAATTACTCCATAAATGCACATTCCTATTACAATTCCGATTTTTTCTGCTACATCATAAAAACTGAAATACGACGCAGTATCTTGTGTTTCCGGTAACAATTTTGAATAAGTTGACCTAGATAATGACTGAATTCCTCCCATCACTAGACCTACAAATCCTGCCGTAAGGTAAAAATGAAAAGGAGTTGTAACAAAGTATGCTCCTAAGCAGATGGCAACCCAAATACTATTTATAAGAATTAATGTTCTAATGTTTCCAATTTTAGATGACAATAATGAAGTGATCTGCGCTCCTACAACGGCCACCAATTGAATGACCAAAATGCTAATAATCAAACCAGATGTTTTTTGCGAATCATCTTTCCACGAAATTTCTTGCTCTCCAAAATAGGTAGCTACCAACATTACCGTTTGTACCGCCATACTGTAAATAAAAAAACTACTTAAATATTTTTTAAGTATCGGATTAGTGCTCAGCGATATCCAAACTTTTTTTAGCTCTTTAAATCCGCCAAAAATCAGCGATTTGTTTGCAATGTAGCCTACCTTTCTCTGACCCTTAGGCAAGTAATAAAACGTGTATTGGCTAAAAACTATCCACCAAACACCCACCATTATAAAAGAAAGTTTCATTGCAGAAAGTGCTGCTTCGTTTGACTCAGCCGTCATTACCATAGCAAGATTTATTAAAAGTAGCACGACACTTCCAAGGTATCCAATTGAATAACCTTTGGCGGAAGCCGCATCTTGCTGATCTGGAAACGCAATATCGGGCAGGTAAGAATTATAAAAGACTAAACTCCCCCAAAATCCAATAAGCGCTAAAAAGTAAAATAAAAGGCCAATATAAATATTTTCGAGGCTAAACCAATAAAGACCTATACAAGACGATGCTCCTAGATAGCAGAAAAATTTCAGGAATAATTTCTTATTACCTGCATAATCGGCAATACCAGATAGTAAGGGCGAAAGAATTGCAACAACTAAAAATGCTGCAGCAGTAACAAAGCTAATTAAGGCAGTACTCTTAAAATTTGACCCGAAAGCTTCTATATATAAGGTACCCTTTAATTTAAATAGCGCACCGTAATATATAGGAAAGATCGATGAAGCAATAACAAGTGTATAAACTGAATTTGCCCAATCATAAAAAGCCCACGCGTTGATTAACTTTTTACTTCCTTTAGGTAAGTTTTGCATCGATAAATAATTAGAAAAAAAAAGCTGCTCATTTTGAGCAGCTTCGAAGGTAGTATTTTTTTCTAATTATTGAAGACAACACCAAATTTCTTTGCAGTCGCTTTCGCTTCGGGAATTAAAGCTTTAATTTTTGCAATTCTAGTTGCATCGCTAGGGTGCGTACTTAAAAATTCAGGTGGTGCATTTCCGCCAGAATTCGCAGACATTCTTTCCCAGAAAGCTACTGCATTATCTGGATTATAACCTGCAATTGCCATTAATGTCAATCCTATCATATCAGCTTCAGATTCATGACTTCGCCCAAAAGGTAGCATCACTCCAACTTGCGAACCTAAACCATAATATTGTTGCCACATTTGCTGTTGTTCCTCGCTCTTACCACCTGTTGCAAGACCTACTCCTACTGCTCCTAATTGCTGCAATTGTGAAGCACTCATTCTCTGTGCTCCGTGATTTGCTAAGGCATGTGCTACTTCGTGCCCCATGACAGTTGCAAGACCTGATTCATTTTTTGTAATTGGTAAGATTCCAGTATATACCACGATTTTCCCACCGGGCATGCAAAAAGCATTTACAGCTTTATCTTCCACCAATTTGTATTCCCACTTGTAACCTTCCAGATAATTATCGTATCCCAATGATTTCAAATAACGCTCACTTGCATTTTTTATTTTTGTACCAACATTCTCAACATTTTTCGCATCATTCGAGCCTCTAACTACTTTATGTTCTGTGAGAAATTGATCATACTGCTGAAATGAGCTCGGGAATAATTGCTCATTGCTAACAAAATTTAAATTATTTTTTCCTGTAAAAGGATTCTTTGTCGTGCACGAAACTGCAATAACTAATGCAAGTATCGACGGTAATAAAATTTTTGTTTTCATATGGCTGATTTTAAGTTTCAAAAATACAATTGATTTTGGTAGGAATTTTATATGAATTTAGAAAAATGTTTTATAATCTTCTCCTAACCAATAATTGTTCCTTTAATTTAATCTTAAGAGTTTGATGTCAAATTAATGCAGACCTTTGTTTGAATATAAATTTCAGAATACTATGAGCAGTAAGAATAAACAGGAAATTAAAAACATAGCCGCTTCACAAGTTCCCAAAAATATTTTGAGAACCTCTAAAACGCTACAGTTTTTGTCTCCTAAACTTGCGTCTCTTTTTGCGTCTAAGATTTTTACAACTCCGGTCAAACATAAGCTTCCAAATCGGGAAGTTGCGATGTATAAGGATGCAAAAAAAACTCCTCTGCTGATTCCAGAAATTAAGAAAGAAGTTGTTGTTTATGAATACGGTAATGATTCGCACACACAAAAAAAGATATTGTTAGTTCATGGCTGGTCCGGTCGAGGCACTCAGCTTTTCAAATTTGCCGATGCATTTGTTGCTCAAGGCTTTTCGGTTATTAGTTTTGACGCGCCTGGTCATGGCGATGCGAAGGCAAATACCGCCATACTAACAGATTTTATCGCTTCCATTTTATTTATACAAAAACAATACGGACCCTTTGAGGTTGCGGTTGGACACTCATTGGGTGGAATGGCAATGCTAAATTCTGTACCTAGAGGATTAGTGGTTTCAAAAATGGCGGTAATTGGAAGTGCTGATGTGGTGAAAGATGTGATAGATGAATTTATCGCTGCCATTGGTCTCAAGGGAAAAATTGCCAATATAATGGAAAAGTTGTTCGAAAAGAGAACCAACACTCCAATGGCCGAATACTCTTCTTATATTTCTGCTCAAAAGATTTCAATTCCTGTTCTAGTAATTCATGACGAGGATGATGCCGAAGTTTCGATTGACTGTGCATATAACATAAATGAAAATTTACTAAATGGTGACCTTTATATCACCAAAGGTCTAGGACATCGCAAAATTCTTGGAAGTGCAGATGTTATTAATAAAGCTGTCGATTTCCTAAAATAAGGAATTCTAGTTCAATTCTGTATTTTATAAAAGTTCTTTAAGTGAAATTTACATTACTTAAGGTTAATATAAAATAATAGTGGTTGCGAATTTCATTCTGTAATTTTACAATTGAATAAATAAATCGCATCACATTCATACAAATTCATCATGAAAAACATATTTTTAATAGCAATTCTATTTGTGCTTTTTTCCTGCAAAGGGCAGTCAAATAGTGAAGCTACTCCCACGAAGAACTACAAAATAAACAAATCTGAAGGGGAGTGGAAAAAGTCATTGACCGCGGAAGAATATGAAGTTCTTCGAAAGAAAGGGACAGAAAGAGCCCACGCTGGCGAATATGTCAACACCTTCGAAAAGGGGAGATATGTTTGCGCAGCCTGCAACAATTTAATCTTTAATTCCGATACAAAATTTAGATCTGATTGCGGCTGGCCTTCATTTGATCAGGCTATCAAAGGTTCAGTGATTTATAAGGATGACAATAGTTTTATGATGGAACGAACTGAAGTTCTGTGTTCAAAATGCGGCGGACATTTAGGACACGTCTTCGATGATGGTCCCATGGAAACTACCGGAAAACGGTATTGCATGAATTCAGTAGCAATGAAATTTATACCTGAGAATAAGTAGGGCATAATTTTATAATTAATAATTTTCAAATTAATATCGAATGAAATATAATATAGAGAAAACAGAACAGGAATGGCTTGCCGAATTAGGTCCAGAAAAATATAGAGTTCTACGGCAGAAAGGTACGGAAGCACCTCATTCTGGAAAATACAATCTTCATTTTGATCAGGGACAATATTGCTGTGCCGCATGCGGGCAAGCACTTTTCGCTGATGATTCTAAATTTAATTCCAGTTGCGGATGGCCCTCTTTTGACAATGCTTTGCCAGGCACAATCGAATACATCAAGGATACCACTTACGGTATGTTGAGAACTGAAGTTGTTTGCTCCAATTGTGGAAGTCATTTAGGACATGTTTTTGACGATGGACCCACCGATACTAAGCAGCGTTACTGCATCAACTCTTTATCTGTAGATTTTAAAGAACGTTAATTTGCAATGAATCCATAAATTAATGTCCTCAAAACTAGGCTAATGACCATTAATGAAAAAGTAGACGAAGACAGTAGATAAATTAATTTTGTAAGCTTCCATGCAAATTATGTAAGAAAATGAATCGTCGGATTTTCCATCTTTACCGAAACCAAAAACAACTATATTATGAACGGATTTTTCAAAACAATATTGGCCGGGTGGGGAGCTAAAAAATTAGGCGGTGGTTGCATCGGTACTATAATAGTATTTATTATAATTTATTGGCTATTAGGAATGTTCTAAAATACAATGACTGCTTTTTAAGCAGTCATTTTTTTTATAAGCTTTCTCAACACTGAAAGATTTAACTTTACAGCATTGCAATAAAAATAGAGATATTAAAGTGACTTGATGTAAAGTACACTGTTTTTATCTTGTTGGATTGTTACATACATTAAAAATTATTAACATATTTTGCTTCGCAAACTTCCTTGCGTTGCTGATTACTACTTTGACGCTACAATTAGCCAATAGCAAGACAATCGATTGAAAACGTATGAATTTTTCGAATTTCAAAGTAAAACATTTGCTGGTTCATAGTCATTTAATATGGAATCTCTAAATGGTTCATTTGCTACTGCAACTTATAGTAGATCCTTTCTTTACATGGAAATTCTATAAACTTTCTACAACAATAGGTAAGTGACCTTCCCCATGATTGTGCTAATTTTAAAAAAAATAAAATACTACTATTATGAACAATCAAAACAGCAATCAATCTAAGGGAAATCGCTCAGCAAACCACCGAGCAGGTGACAATCCTAGAAGTGATACTCAGAAACATCAATACTCTGATTATAACGAAGAGCAGACTAATGATGAATTATTCAAAGGTGGAAAACCTAAAGTAGATATGGACTTTAGAGACAAAGCAGATAATCTCGCGGATGAAGAAGAAAATAAGAAATAGAAATTTTAGGGAAATTTAGATCGTCAAGGTACTACTATGCACGTTCTAAATTTCCCTTAATTATTTTTTCAATTTCCTACCAAATTAATAAATGCTGCTTTGCCCAATTTTAGATTTACCCGTTAAAATATGTACACGATTAATTCCACTTCAAACAAGACAAGTTCGATTATAAGCGAAGTTATCACCGATTTAAAATCTTTAAGTCAAAATAATAACTTCTCTAAACAACAATTAGCCTCCATTTCAGAAAAAATTGAAAAATTAATTTCTGTTTTAGATAACACGACCATTTCGGATAGTCATGAATTTCAAAAATTATTTAATGCGAAAAATAAAATTATCGAATTATCAAATTCTTTAGTTGAAAATTTAGAAAGAGGTGATGATTTAGAAGCTTCAAATACTAAAGCGATACTTGCTGTTTGGATAGATAATTTTTTGTTGCATAATGAATTAATTCAATTTAAGTTTAATGAAATTGTACAGAAGGATTCACTTGACAACCATAGTTATAAAGATCACAATAATTCAGATTTAATTCATCAACAGGACGATAATTTAGATTTTTCTGACAGCATACAAGGAACTATCAGTAAGGCAGCAGCTGAGAGCTTTAAACAGAAATTACCCTCATATCTTGCGCAACTTCCCTTGGGTATATGTATCGCAACCGGTGAAGATTTAGTCTTCCAATTCGCTAATGAAAAGTATTTAGAGATTATTGATAAAGATATCAGTATTATTGGCAAAAAAGTTTCTGATACGTTAATAGATATTGATTCCCAATTAATTTTTAATGCCATCAAAAACGTTTATGATACGGGAGAAGTGTATATCGCAAACGAAGTTTTAGTAAAACTTGAAAGATACGGTCAATTTAAAAATGCTTATTTTGATCTCGTTTGCGAACCTCTTCGAGAATTAGACAACAGTATTTCAGGGGTTGTGGTTATTTGTACAGAAGTTACAGAAATTGCATCTTCACGCAGAGCATTAGAAGAAAGTGAACTCAAATTTCGTCAAATCATAGATAGATCTCCTGTTGCAAAAACAATATTAAGAGGACCTGAATTTAAGGTTGAATTAGCTAATAAAAGAATGTTGGATTTTTTCTGGAGAAGGACTCTTGAGGAAGTACAAGGTAGACCGTTTCTAGAACTTTTTCCCGAACTAGAGAGTCAAGTTTTTCCTCAACGACTTCTGCAAGTCTATTCTACCGGTATCGCACATAGTGAAAATAATGCTTTGGCATATGTAGATTCGTCCGATGGAAGAAAGGAATATATTTTTGATTACGAATATGCGCCTTTATTAGATGAAAATAAAAAAGTTGATGGAATATTGATTTCAGCTTATGATGTAACTGATAGAGTTAGATCTGAACAGGCGCTTAAGGTTAGCGAGGACAGATTTAAATCTATTGCATCGGTAATGCAGCAATTTATTTGGACAGCAACTCCAAAAGGTCAGCTCGACTATTTTAACGAGGCAATCTATGAGTTTTCTGGCAAGACTGAGGAAGATTTACTTACCAATGGTTGGCTTAGCATCGTTCATCCAGATGACAGGGATGAGAATATTAAATTGTGGCTTCAATCAATTAATACCGGTAAAGATTTTATATTTGAACATCGCTTCAGAAAATCAAATGGAGATTATAGATGGCAATTATCGCGAGCAGTAGCTCAACGCGATGATCAAGGTACTATATTGCAATGGGTAGGTACAAGTACTGATATACATGACCAAATTAAATTTCAAGAAACATTAGAAGATCTTGTAGATGCAAGAACAAAGGATCTTAGTATATTAAATATTGAATTACAAAGTTCTAATCAAGATTTAGAATCGTTTGCATATATATCAAGCCACGATTTACAAGAACCTCTGCGAAAAATTCAGACCTTTATCAATATAATTTTAGATTCAGATTACGAGAATTTAAGCGACCGAGGCAAATCATATTTCTTACGAGTAGAAAGTGCAGCTGCTAGAATGAAAAACCTTATTACAGATTTGCTGACTTATTCTCGCACTAGTGCCGTGGACAAAGATTTTGAAAAAGTAAATCTTCAAGAATTATTGGAAGAAATTGAAGGAGATTTTATTGAAACTTTAGAGGACAAAAATGGAAATATTACCGTGGAGTCGATGCCAATAGTTAGTGGAGTTTCGTTCCAACTCAGCCAATTATTTGTAAATCTTATTTCAAACTCAATTAAATTTGCGCGGGATGGTGTGCCTCCTCAAATTAAAATTTCTAGTAAAATTCTTAGCGGTAGTGAAATAAATATCCCAAACCTATACACGAATCAGAAATATGTTGAAATAACGTTGCAAGATAATGGAATCGGCTTTAGTCAAGAATATGCTTCCAAAATTTTCGAAGTATTTCAAAGACTACACGCGAAAGGAACATATGATGGAACTGGAATAGGCTTGGCCATCTGTAAGAAAATTGTGGATAAACATCATGGATTAATAGCTGCTAGTTCTGTTCCTGGAGAAGGCGCAACCTTTACAATATTATTACCATTAGAGTTATAAAAACAAGAGCAGTAGGCACTACTGCTCTCCGTTTTTAAGTCTGTCGAATAATAGTTCTAAATTTACCGTGGCAAAACTTGAGCTATAATCAGATAGTCCGTAAGGAATTATCAACTCACCGTTGTGAATTATACTGCCACAAGAATAAACCACATTTGGCACATATCCTTCGCGCTCTTCGGTATTTGGAATAATTAAGGGTTCAGAGAGCCTCCCAATTTCAATCTCCGGATTGTGCAAATCTAATAGACTTGCGCCAATACTATAACGACGCATCGGACCCACGGCGTGCGTCATTATCAGCCATCCGTCTTTTGTCTCAATTGGCGAACCGCAATTTCCTAATTGTACAAATTCAAAGGGTAACTTGGGTTGTTGTATCAAAATTGGGTTTTCCCAATTATGGATGCTATCAGAATACATTATATAGTTATTGTAGCCATCTACGCGCGAAAGCATGACATATTTTCCATTAATTTTCCTCGGAAATAGAGCTAAATTCTTATTCTGTGCCCCTTTACCATGCAATGGGCTGGTTTTAAAATGGTAAAAATCTGAAGTTTTTAAAAGTTTTGGCATTATATATTGTCCATCAAATGCGGTGTAAGTTGCATAGTAAACACAACTGCCATTATCCAATGTAAATTTCACAAATCGCGCATCTTCAATTCCTTTGCTCTCCAAGTCCGAAATTGGAAATATTACCCGATCGCTAATATCAGTATCCTTCGAAAATGTAATATTTCTATAACTGTCGGACAATGCTAAAATTAAATTATATTGTTTTAAAGTTCTTGCATCTGTAGTTTCAGCCTTTTTTTCAATAATTATTGCTTTCAATTGAGGATAATCAAATTCATCACCCAACCGCTCGTCAACGGCCTTCAAAAAATCTTTATTAATTCCTTCATCTTGAGCCTTTCGTATAAACAGTCTCTTCTGATAAACCCCATTTCGAATCTTTTCTGCCTCATCCACATACTTTCCTGCAGGCAAGACCGTAATATTATTATACCTATCTATTAGCGCACGCCTAAACACTACCGACGACACGTGCCCTTCACCTACTGCTCTAAAGCTAATAATCACCCGCAATTGTCCTCGCTCCAGATTGCTCTGATCGATATCTTCGACAATTGATGGATTGAAAAAAGCTGCCGATTCAATTGAATATTCATGTGTAAAATAGGAACCAAGCAGCAATCTGCTATACTCATCCAACTTTTCTGGATCGTAGCCGGCAAGCCTTATCTGATGCTCCACTTTTTTGCAATGTTTCTCTAGTTTTTGAGTAATATTTCGGTGTCTTTTTGAAAAGTCCTGTAATATTGGCGAAATTAATTTAAAAATTTCCTCCTTAGAAAGTTCCATCACCTGCTTTATCAGCTGTACCGCTCGCTCCTCACCATTAAAGAAGAATTTTGCTATTACTCTGGTGGAATCAGGAGAAATTTTAACCTCTTTTCTTTCAATTATTAATCTCATAAATACTGTAATTAGGCTAAATTAGTTTTGCAATACTAGTAAAAATACAAATTGAATACCAACATCAAAATTTTTTAACGGATCATTCTCAATTGTCTTATAGGAATAATAATTATTTTTTATGCAAGTCCGAAGCCAGATCCTTTTCGTAAAAGTTGAAATTATCGTTTGGCTTTGGCCGGGCTATCTGCTCCCAATCTTTCTTACAGCTTGTGCTCCGTAAAGCCAAAACAAGGATTTCTACTTCAAATGAAGTTCACTGAACTCCTTTGCCAAATAAAATTTTAGTGATGTATTCACTCTCGCAGAATCCTCATTGAGACGAGCTAGTTATTAAATACGAGATACACCTAAAAAGAGTTTGAAAGTAATTTTTCATTCAAAATATTAACTTCACTCCCATCTTTTTTAATAAATAAAATCTCTACTAATAAAAAACTCCGCTAATTGCGGAGTTTATATTTTAGTAATCTAATAAGCTTTTTAATTCTTCTTCAAATCTGTCCTTAGGCAAATATTGATCTTCCAATGCTTTGGTGAATGGAATTGGTGTTTCGATACTCGCTACCCTTTTTACAGGAGCATCTAAATACTCAAAACAATTTTCCATAATCATCGCGGATAAATCAGAGGCAATGCCGCCAAACATACTATCTTCTTGCAGAATAATTACTTTGCCTGTTTTTTTAACCGATACATAAATCGTCTCTGTATCCAAGGGTTGCAAAGTTCTAAGATCAATTAAATCTGCCGAAATAGCACCTATTTTGTCTAAAGTTTCAATTGCCCAATGCACAGCGGCACCAAAAGAGACAACAGTAACATCAGATCCCGCACGCAAAATCGCCGCTTTTCCTAATGGAAGTGTATAATAATCGGTTGGTACGTCTTGCTTAATACTTCGGTATAATTGCTTATGTTCAAAAAACATCACAGGGTTTGGATCCTCGATAGAAGCATTCAGCAACCCTTTTGCGTCATATGGAAAAGCTGGATACACTACCTTAAGTCCTGGTGTTTTGGTAAACCAAGCTTCGTTTGTTTGTGAGTGGAAAGGTCCTGCTTGAGTACCGCCTCCGCAAGGCATTCTCACCACTACGTCAGCCTTTTCATTCCAACGGTAATGATTTTTTGCTAGATAATTTACGATTGGATTGAAGCCAGAAGACACAAAATCAGCAAACTGCATTTCCATTATTGCTTTATAGCCATTTATCGAAAGTCCCATCGCTGTAGACACCACCGCACTTTCGCAAATTGGCGTATTGCGAACTCTTCCCTTACCAAATTCTTCTACAAAACCTTCGGTAATTTTAAAGGCACCACCATATTCGGCAATGTCTTGACCCATAATTACAAGTTTATCATATTTTTGCATTGATTGTCTCAAAGCCGCAGTAATTGCATCAATAAAACGAATATTTTCAACTTCGTCAGAAGGCTTGGTTTCTTGAAAATTAAAAGGCTTATAAACATCTGCCAATTCTGCTTCCATCGACGCTACAATTGGAGCTTCGGTATTGGCAGTAAGCAAATTGTCTTCAATTTCTTTTTTAATTTCAGAACGCCACTGCGCATCAATTTCTTCGCTTAAAATGTTTTCTGAAACTAGGTATTTCCTAAAATTTTCTACCGGATCTTTAATAGCCCACATATCCATTAATTCCTGAGGAACATATTTGGTACCACTCGCCTCTTCGTGTCCGCGCATTCTGAAAGTTTTAAACTCAATTAATACAGGACGCGGATTTTCACGCATAGATTTGGCTATAGCCGAAATCTTATTATAAACTTCCACAATATTATTCCCGTCAATTATATGAGCTTCCATTCCATAACCTATGCCTTTATCAGCAAGATTCTCACAACGATATTGCTCATTTGTGGGAGTGGAAAGTCCGTAACCATTATTTTCGATCACAAACAAAACGGGCAAATCCCATACAGAAGCTATATTTAGTGCCTCGTGAAAATCGCCTTCACTTGTAGCACCTTCTCCTGTAAATACAGCAGTAATTTTTCCGTTATCGCTAAGTTTATCTGCTAGCGCAATTCCGTCGGCAACTCCAAGTTGAGGACCAAGGTGCGAAATCATTCCAACTATTTTATATTCTTGTGTACCAAAATGAAATGAACGATCACGACCTTTGGTAAAGCCATTTGCTTTTCCTTGCCATTGTGAGAAAAGTCTGTACAATGGTATATCTCTTGTCGTAAATACACCTAAGTTTCGGTGCATCGGTAAGATGTACTCATCTTTTTGCAATGCGGCGGTAACTCCCACTGCGATAGCTTCTTGGCCAATTCCAGAAAACCATTTTGATACTTTACCTTGTCTAATTAATTTTAACATCTTTTCTTCAATCAGACGCGGTTTAATTATTTTTTTGTACAAATCTAATAACTGATCATTGCTAAGATTACCTCTTTCAAAATTCATTATTTGCCTAAAATTTAGTTGGTTTAAAACAGTCCAAAAGTAATTAAAATTTAGATGAGACATTCTACCAATTTCAGAAAAATCAATAATTAAATAAATAGCAAATCTGTTGTCCTTTTATTAATTATATTTGTAGTAACAAGGTCAAAACACCATATTGGTACTGACATCAATTTAAATATTATGCAACAAATTCCTAGCGTTGATCTACGTGATTTCCTTTCGGACGACCCGAAACGTAAACAAAAATTTGTAAATGAAATCGGAAAAGCATTTGAAGATATTGGTTTTGTAGCTCTTAAAGGGCACTTTCTTGACGAACCACTTGTCGAAGAATTGTATAGTGAAATTAAAAAATTCTTTTCGATGCCAAAAGCAGCTAAGGAGAAATATGAAATTCCCGGTATTGGCGGTCAGCGTGGCTATGTGTCTTTTGGCAAAGAACACGCAAAAGGCCGAAAGGAAGGTGATTTGAAAGAATTCTGGCATTTTGGTCAATATGTAAATGACGATTCAAAATATAAAGGTCAATATCCTGAAAATGTTGAAGTAGAAGAATTACCAAGATTTAACATAGTTGGTAAAGAAGCATATCAAATGTTAGAGAAAACTGGAGTTTATGTCTTAAGGGCTCTCGCTTTACATTTAGGTTTAGATGAATTTTATTTTGATAAATATGCGCACGAAGGAAATTCGATTTTGCGACCAATTCATTATCCACCTATCACAGAAGAACCTAAAGATGCCATCAGAGCAGCTGCTCACGGCGACATCAATTTGATTACGCTCTTAATGGGTGCGCAAGGTAAAGGATTGCAAGTGCAAAATCATGAAGGAGAATGGATTGATGCCATTGCAAAGCCTGACGAATTAGTGATAAATGTAGGCGATATGCTTTCTAGGCATACCAATAACAAACTAAAATCTACCATTCACCAAGTTGTCAATCCTCCAAAAGAACTCTGGGGAACATCCAGATATTCGATTCCATTTTTTATGCATCCGATAAGTGAAATGAAGTTGGATTGCCTTGATAATTGTATAGACGCCGAAAACCCTAAGAAATTTGAAGATATCACCGCTGGAGATTTTCTTCACGAACGTCTTGTTGAATTGGGCTTAATTAAAAAATAAATTTAAAAACTGTAACTTCAGAAAGATATTGAGTTTTACTTACTGCTTTTCTGATTTAAATACTACATAAATGGATTTAAAAGATCAGCTTAAAAATCTCTTTCCAGAACACGAAGAGACTGACGAGCCAATTGCAGAAGATACTAGTTCATCAGAATTATGGTTGCAAGATGAGCCGATGGTTTGTAAATTCGAAAAACGAAAAGGCAAGCCAACAACTATTATCGAAGGGTATACCGGAGCGGACTCAGATTTTAAAAAACTAGCCAAAGAGATAAAGACAAAATTGAGCGTTGGCGGTACTTTCAAAGACGACACCATCATAATACAAGGAGATTATCGCGATCAGATAATGACCATTTTAAAAGAAAAGGGATTTAAAGTAAAACGTGTTGGCGGATAATAATTTTGCTTTCGCTAAATAAAAAATAGAACAATGATTAAAGCTTCAGAATTAATTTTAAATCCAGACGGTAGTGTTTACCATCTAAATGCTCGACCGGAAAACATTGCACAAGACATTATTTTTGTGGGTGATCAGGATAGAGTCGAGAAAATCACTCAATATTTTGATACCGTCACTTTCCGAACTCAAAAAAGAGAATTTAAAACTCAGACGGGCACTTACAAAGGAAAAGAGCTTACAGTTATTTCTACTGGAATCGGCCCTGACAACATTGATATCGTAATGAACGAATTGGATGCCCTGCACAATATTGATTTTGAAACAAGAAAACCAAAAAAAGAATTAACCAAACTCCACATTATTAGAGTTGGAACCTCAGGTTCTTTGCAAAAAAATATTCCTGTAGATTCAATTGTCATTTCGACGGCTGGTTTAGGAATGGACAATATGTTGCGTTCTTATAAAATGGAAGATGTGTGCAATATGAAAATGGAAGATGCATTTATAAAACATACTCAGTGGAATCTCGATAAGGGACGACCTTATGTTATTGAATGTTCAGAGATGTTAAAAAAACATTTTGATTCAGAAGATATTCACAAAGGAATTACCGCAACATCTGGAGGATTCTACGGTCCACAAGGTCGAGTTCTTAGATTACAATTAGAGGATGACAAGCTGAATGATACTCTCTCTAGTTTTGAATTTAAAAAACAAAAATTGACGAATCTTGAAATGGAAACCGCAGCTATTTATGGATTATCATCACTATTAGGCCACGACGCACTATCTATGAATGCGATCGTTGCAAATCGCGCTAACGGCACTTTTAGCGAAGATCCCTACAAAGCGATTGACTCCTTGATACAATATACTCTCGAGAAACTTGTTAGTTTATATAACCACTAGAAACTATGAAAAAAATAAAGATCGCTGGAGTACCTGAACATTTTAATTTTCCTTGGACTAAAGCTATTGCCGACAATAAATTTTCTGATAAAGGAATTAATTTAGAATGGACCGCAATTCCCGAAGGAACAGGACGTCTAAATCAGATGTTACGAGATGGACAAACTGATATGGCCATAATTCTTACCGAAGGAATAATTAAAGATATTCTAGCTGGAAATCACTCTAAAATTGTTCAAATTTACGTTGAATCGCCACTTATCTGGGGAATTCATGTTGATCATAATTCTCCTTTTGAAACTCCAGAATCTCTAAAAGATAAAATAGTTGCCATAAGCAGATTTGGATCAGGATCAGAATTGATGGCCAGAGTTCACGCACATCAAATGGGTTGGGATAATGATCGAATGCAGTTTGAGATCGTTAATACCATTGAAGGAGCAGTTACAGCGCTGCAAAATAAATCTGCCGATTACTTTATGTGGGAGCAATTTATGACAAAACCGCTTGTAGATCAAGGAATATTTAGACGGGTTGGCGTTTGTCCAACACCTTGGCCGAGTTTTGTAATTGCGGTTCGAGATGAAGTTCTCGAAAATGATACTGAGGCAATCCGCACAGTCTTGAACGTCATTAATAATTTTACTAAAAACTTTAAAAAGGAGGAAAATATTTCCACAATTCTTTCGGACACTTTTAATCAAAATGAAAATGATATACTTGAATGGATGGACCTAACAACTTGGTCACAATCTTCTATGGATGAGTCGTCGTTAAACAAAGTTCAAAATGAGTTATTAGAACTCGGAATTATAACAAAAAAAGGTACTTTTGCAGAAATCGTCAAAGCTTTATAGCTAGGGATTTACACTAATGGTAAATAATACAATTACTTCTATAAAAACGGTGAAAGAGCGACTACGGGTTAAAAAACCGTGGGATACAATCATTATTTTTGTTTTGAATGTTTTGATTGCTATTCCGCTGTTCATTATCGTACACCAAAATTTAATAGATCCAGAATGGCCATTTCATTTTGATAGGGTTTTAATTTTTATCGGAATTATTGCGATTATTCAGTTGTTATTGCAATTAATGCGCTCTATTATTATTATCTGTATCTTTTTTTACCTTATTTTTCTCATTTACGGAAGTGTTTTTGGAAATTATGGTTTCGGAGCTGTATTTGAGGATTATCGTTCGATGATGTACTCTATGGCCGATGATCCGTACCCACAGGATCTAATTATTTCAAAATTATTGCCATTTCCAAATAAATCGAAAGTTATAAATGCAATAAATTTCGAAAATCCCAATGTCCGAAATTTTGCTATTATGGCAACAACCAAGAGGTTTCGCAATGTGCAAGGTTTTAGAGAATACCGTCAAATTATTCAGTGTTTCGCCGTTTTTGAAGAAATTAATAGTCAATGGAATTACGTAAATGATCCTAAAGGTCGCGAATATATAGCCAAAGCGAGCGAAACTGTCTTTTCACTATCGGGTGATTGCGATGATCATGCGATTTTTATGGCTGCCTGTATACGTGCAATTGGTGGAACTCCGCGATTAATCCATACTAAGGGTCATATCTATCCTGAAATTTTGATTGGAAATAAATCCGATCTTGAAGCAATCAACTACTTAATTAAAAAAGAGTTATTTGTAAAGCAAAGTAAGAATAAGGAAATTCATTACCACATCGATGAGCGAGGTCAAATTTGGCTAAACCTTGATTATACCGCCAAATATCCGGGAGGACCATTTATGTCCGAAGAAATACTTGGAGCTTTGACACTTCAGTAATTATAGCCACCTTATCGGAGATTGCCTTGTTTGCTCTAAATATTCATTGGTTTTAGAAAAGTGCTTATTGCCAAACCACTTTCCTTGATTGGCACTTAATGGCGAAGGATGTCCAGACTTTAAAATCAGATGTTTTTGTTCATTTATAAATTTTGCTTTTTTCTGTGCAAAGCCACCCCAAAGTAAAAAAACTACATTTTCTTTTTCTTCTGAAATTATCTTGATTACCGAATCGGTAAACTTCTGCCATTCCAAATGTTTGTGGCTATTTGCTTGATCTTTTTGAACACTCAAAGTTGCATTCAACAACAACACTCCTTGTTTGGCCCAATGTTCTAAATTTCCTGATGTTGGAAAAAATACCGAATCCATATCTACAAGCAGTTCTTTGTAAATATTCCGCAATGACGGTGGAATTTTCACATTATCATTAACCGAAAAGCATAGTCCGTGCGCCTCACCTGCTCCGTGGTAAGGATCTTGTCCAATTATAACCACTTTTACATCTTTTGGCAAGCAATAATTAAATGCATTAAAAATTTGCGCTTTTGGAGGATAACATTCTGCTTTTTGGTATTCTTCGGAAACTGCTTTCATTAAATTTTGAAAATAGTTTTGAGAGATTTCATCTTTTAGAAATTCACGCCATTCTCCAGAAAGATTTAGTTGCATTTTGATAATTTTTGAGAACAAATTTCGTCAAATTTAATTTAATAATATCACAAGAAAAAGGTCGATAATTACTTTGTAACTTTGCATTCTAGAAATAAAGGAACTTAAAAAATATAATGGTTAGTATTACCGAAAAAACATTACAAGATTTACAATTTCCGACGGTTTTAAATACTGTTTCAGAATTGTGTAACACCGAATTAGGAGCTGAAAAAGCATTATTGATAAAACCATATCACGGTAAAGAAGCTTTAATGTCTTCCCTATTGATGACATCAGAGTACGCATCCTCATTTATAAATAATAATGCAATACCAAATCACGGTTTTGAGCAACTGTCTGCAGAGCTAAAATTTCTAGCTATTGAGGATAGTTATTTAGATACTCCCTCATTTAAAAAGATTTCAAACCTTTCTGAAACTGTAAATGTACTATTGCAATTTTTCAAAAAGTTTTACGACTATTATCCAGAGCTCAAAAAGTTTTCAGATAATGTGCCGCTCACTACTGAGCTTATTTCTGAAATTGCGAAAGTTGTCGATAAATATGGCGAAATAAAAGACAATGCTTCGCCGCAGTTGGTAGAGCTTCGTCGTGAGATGAATAGCGTTCGCGGAAAAGTGAACCAAAGTTTTGGAAGCGCGCTCACTCAATATAACTCACTTGGATATCTTGACGATATCAAAGAAAGTTTTGTTCAGAATCGTCGTGTTTTGGCAGTGCTGTCAATGTACCGACGCAAAGTGAAAGGTTCTATTTTAGGAAGTTCCAAAACAGGAAGTATTGCCTACATTGAACCTGAAGCAACTCTAAAATATTCGCGAGAGCTTGCCAATCTAGAATATGAGGAAGGAGAAGAAGTCAAGAGGATTTTGAAAAAATTATCAGCGATTATTCGGCCTCACGTCCCGCTCATAAAGCAGTATCAAGAATATTTGAGCGATATTGATGTGCTGGCCGCAAAGGCGAAATATGCTCGAAAGATAAACGGAATTTTACCCGAAATTACGGAGAACAGGATTGTAAATTTTCGAGATGCCTACCATCCTATTTTATATTTAACCAATAAGGAGAAAAAGGAAATAACTTATCCTCAAAGTATCAATTTCAGTGATGAAAAACGCATTATTGTAATATCAGGTCCAAATGCTGGAGGAAAAACAATTTCGCTGAAGACTGTTGGTTTGCTTCAATTGATGTTGCAAAGTGGAATGTTGATTCCTGTTCACGAACGAAGTGAAACATTTTTATTTGATAGAATTCTAACCGATATTGGTGATAATCAATCGATAGAAAATCATTTAAGTACTTACAGCTACCGACTAAAGAATATGAATTATTTCTTGAAAAAGTGTAATAACAAAACCTTATTTCTGATTGATGAATTTGGAACGGGATCTGATCCTGAATTAGGTGGAGCTCTTGCCGAAATTTTCTTAGAAGAGTTTTACCACCGAGAAGCTTTCGGAATTATTACCACACATTATTCGAATTTAAAGATGCTTGCCAATGAATTGCCACATGCAATTAATGCCAATATGCTTTTTGACGAAAAAACGTTAGAGCCAATGTATAAATTGATTCTAGGTCAAGCAGGTAGCTCGTTTACCTTTGAAGTCGCGCAGAAAAACGGAATTCCGTTTGGGTTGATAAATCGCGCAAAAAAGAAAATCGAGGGTGGGAAAGTTCGATTTGACAAAACGATTGCAACGTTGCAGAAGGAACGTTCAAAACTCGAAAAAACGTCTCAAAACTTGAAAGAGGTTGAAACGAAAGCTCGCGAAGAAGGTGCTAAGATGGAAACTACGAATGCAAAGATTAAACAGAAACTCGAAAGTTATCAAGAGCTCTACGACGCCAATCAGAAGACAATATATATAGGACAGAAAATTGAAGATATTGCTGAGAAGTATTTCAATAATAAAAGTAAGAAAGATTTGATTGGCGAGTTTTTGAAACTTGTCGAAATAGAAAATTCTAAGAGGAAAGTGGTTGCTCCAAAAGAAGTCAAGAAAAAGGAAGCTATAAAGAAAGAGATTATAAAAGAAGTTGCCGTTAAGGTTGATGAAATAAGAGAAGAGAAGAAAGAGAAGAAAATTAAGGCTGCACAAACTCCAATTAAGACAAATCACGTTTTGAAAGTTGGTGATCGTGTTCGTATGCTTGACGGAAAGGCAGTGGGAAGCATTGATTCTATTGAGAAAAAGAAAGCAATGGTAAATTATGGTATCTTTATGTCCAAGGTAAATCTTGATCAACTAGAGCTTGTAGAAGCAGTAAAAAAATAAAATGGAAATCGAAGAAGTTACAGTAGTAAAAAAAATCATTCTATTTGATGGCGTTTGCAATCTTTGCAATAGGATGGTAAATTACGTAATTGAACGTGATAAAAAAGATGACTTTAGATTTGTGTCCTTACAGTCTGAAACGGGAATTTCGATTTTGAAAAAGATTGGACTATACGGTAATAACATTGACAGCATTGTGTTGTACGAGCCTGGAGTTGCTTACTTCTATAAAGCAAACGCAGCACTTGAAATCGCAAAAAGCTTGGGTGGAATCTATTCTATTCTTGGCTATGTTCTAAATATATTGCCAGATTCCATTCTAAATTTTGGTTACGACTTCATAGCTAAAAACCGCTACAAATGGTTTGGAAAGCAGGATGCTTGTATGATACCCACAGCCGAATTGCAGTCAAAGTTTCTTGATTAGTTTTTTGAAAGCTTAGTTTCAATTTACCAGAAAATCCTCTAAAGAGGCGGAGTCGTTTTTAGCCCTGACTGAAGTGGAAAGCCTTTTGCAGGCAGAAGCCAATTTTTGTTGCATAAAAAAAGCGACCAAAGGAAGCTCTTTTTTTTGCTTACAAAAATGGCTTATGACCAAAAAGCTTGGAACAAAAAGCAGGATTAGCTCCAAAAAAAAAGCGCCCATAAAAAATTACGGACGCTATATAAATTAAAAATTTTCTACAAATTCACAGGAACGGGATTGTCGTGCAGTTTGTCTACAGATTTTGCAACAATCGTAGCAACGGCGGCATCCGATGTTACATTTACGACAGTTCGAACCATATCTAATGGTCTGTCAATGGCGAAAATCAAGGCTAAACCAGCCTCGGGTATTCCTGCCTGACCTAGTACAATTACTAGCATTACCATTCCCGCACTTGGCACTGCTGCCGAGCCAATTGACGCCAAAGTGGCGGTAACTACAATCATTAACTGTGTGCTTAAATCAAGCTCTAAACCAAAAGCTTGGGCGATAAAAATCGCTGCAACCGCTTGATAAAGACTTGTTCCATCCATATTTACGGTCGCACCAAGTGGCAAAACGAAACTCGAAACTTCTTCGTCCACGCCCAAATGTTCGGTTACTCTTTCCATCGTTACAGGCAAAGTAGCGGCACTCGAACTGGTTGAAAACGCCAATAATTGCGCTGGCATCATCGCAGAGAAAAATCGGCGCGGCGATACCTTGGCAAAAATCATCAAGAGCGACGGATACAACACAAAAATCATCAATAAGAGCCCTGTGAGTACGGTTGCTGCATAAACCAATAGTGCCTGCAGTGTTGAAAAATCGGGTATTTCGACCATTAAGGCCGCCATCAAAGCAAAGACTCCAATGGGTGCGGCGAGCATAATAATGTCGATAATTTTAAGAATTACATCGTTTAAACCTCGAAAAAATGCAGAAACGGGTTCGGCTTTTTTGGGTTCGATTAGGATTAATCCAACTCCAATCAAAATGGCAAATAAAATTACTTGCAGCATTTTGGAATTGTCGCCCATCGCAAAAAATACGTTTTCGGGAACAATATCTACGAGTGATTGCAATGGTCCTTGATTTTTGGCAGTTTCGGCCAACTGAATTTTCTGAGCGGCGTCACCAGCAAAACTAGATAATAGTGATTCTCGTGATTCTTGATTGATGTAACTGCCCGGTTTTACCAGATTGGCCAAAACCAGACCCAATGAAACGGCAATGACTGTGGTACATAGGTAGAGTCCGACTGTTCTTCCGCCTAATTTGGATAATTTCGAAATATCTTGCAAGTCAGCCAATCCGTTAATCAACGATACCAATATAAGTGGCACCGCAATCATTTTGAGCAGGTTGATAAAGATGGTTCCAAATGGTTTGATCCAATCGGTTACAAAAGTCAATTGATCAAAATTCTTCATGATATAACCGAAGACGAGTCCGGCAACCATTCCGAATAATATTTTCCAGTGCAGTGCTATTTTCATTTATTGCTGTAAATTTTATTTAAAAGGTAGAAATCGGCCATCACTAGAGCAGCCATCGCTTCGACAATTGGCACCGCGCGCGGTACAACACAAGGATCATGGCGCCCTTTGCCCATCAAATCGACGGTCTCTCCTTTTGCATTAATGGTTTGTTGATTTTGCATAATCGTGGCCACCGGTTTAAAGGCTACTCGAAAGTAAATATCCATACCGTTACTAATGCCGCCTTGAATTCCACCCGAGAGATTGGATTTTGTAGTTCCGTCGGGACTAAAAAGATCATTATGTTCGCTTCCAAGCATTTTGGCGCCACAGAAACCGCTTCCATATTCAAACCCTTTAACGGCGTTAATGGATAACATCGCGTGACCAAGAGTGGCGTGAAGTTTGTCAAAAATGGGTTCCCCCAGTCCAAGTGGCACATTCTGAATTACACACGTTACGGTACCGCCAACGGTATCGCCTTGCTTTTTTATTTCTTTGATGTAATTTTGCATTTTTTCTGCAGAAGCCAAATCAGGACAACGAACATCGTTGGTTTCGGTCAGCGAAAAATCTAAAGCTTGGTACGGTTTATCAATAAAAATGTCTCCAACCGACGATACAAAAGCATTTATTACTAGATCTGGAAGTAGTTGCTTTGCGATTGCTCCCGCAGCAACTCTTACTGCTGTTTCTCGAGCCGAACTACGACCACCACCGCGATAATCACGAATCCCATATTTTTGTTGGTAGGTATAATCAGCGTGACTTGGTCGGAAAGTGTCTTGATTATCGCTGTAATCTGCGGTTTTTTGATTGGTATTTCGAATAATAAATCCTATGGGCGTGCCAGTGGTTATGCCTTCAAATATACCAGAAAGAAATTCGATTTCGTCTTCCTCCTTTCGCTGGGTTACAATCGAGGATTGTCCAGGTTTTCGCCTTTGCATCTCTCGTCGTATAGCTTCGAAATCTAATTTGATTCCAGATGGACATCCGTCAATTGTACCGCCGATTGCCTCGCCATGCGATTCTCCGAAAGTAGTAAGTTTGAAGAGGATTCCGAAACTGTTGCCTGCCATTTTTTGAAGTTTGGAAACAAATATATGATTTAACTTTAAAAAATGGACTTTGCAAGCCTCAATTCTTCAATAATTGTGATTATTCCGACTTCCTAAATCTCCTATTTTTTGGCTTGACAGCCCATAACTGTCAAAAAAAATGTACCTTTGCCAAAAAATTAAAATGAGTACATTCGAGCAATTTAACCTTCCAAAATCTGTACAGAAAGCTATTGACGACCTGGGCTTTACCTCGCCTACGCCAATACAGGAAAAATCTTTTGGAGTTATTATGTCCGGTCGTGATATGATGGGTATTGCTCAAACTGGTACTGGTAAAACTTTGGCTTACCTATTACCACTTTTAAAATTATACAAATTTTCTACTTCTCATACTCCAAAACTGGTAATTCTTGTTCCTACACGTGAACTAGTTGTACAAGTTGTAGAGGAAGTTCAGAAATTAACTAAATATATGTCGGTACGCTCCCTCGGAGTTTACGGAGGTGTAAATATCAACACTCAAAAGACGGCGGTTTATACCGGGATTGATATTCTTGTGGGAACTCCAGGACGTGTGATGGATCTTGCGCTCGATAATGTAATTCGTTTTGAAGATACCCAGAAACTAGTTATTGATGAGTTTGACGAAATGTTGAATCTTGGTTTTAGGGTTCAGCTTACCTCCATTCTTGCGATGATGCCTAAAAAAAGACAGAATATTCTCTTTTCGGCAACGATGACCGATGAAGTTGATGCAATTTTAAATGACTTTTTTGATTATCCAGAAGAAGTTACACTTGCCGCATCAGGAACACCTTTGGAAAATATCGAGCAGTTGACATACAATGTTCCGAATTTTAATACGAAAATAAACTTACTCACTCATTTACTTCAAAATTACGAAGATATGAGCCGTGTTTTGGTTTTTGTAAATAATAAGAAGATTGCCGATTTATTACACGAGAAAATCGAACCTAATTTTGAAGATCAATTTGGCGTTATTCACTCAAATAAATCACAGAATTACCGCCTAAATACGATGGCAAGCTTTCAAGATGGAAAATTGCGCGGACTGATTACTACTGATATTATGGCGCGTGGATTGGATATTTCAAATATTACACACGTAATTAATTTTGAAATGCCTGAAATGCCGGAGCAGTATATGCACCGAATTGGTCGAACTGGTCGTGCCGATGCTAGCGGAACGGCAATTAATTTTGTAACTCCCCGAGAGCAGGAAATGCAAATGTCTATTGAAGAATTAATGGATTATGAACTTGAAATAACCGAATTTCCTGAAGAGGTTGCGATTTCTACCTTTTTGATTGGTCCAGAAAAAGACAAAGAGAAAATTAAATTTCTTCTTAAAAAACCAAAACTTTCGGGTGACGGTGCTTTTCAGGAAAAATCTGATAAAAATAAGAAAGTGAATCTTGGTGGTCCTTCAAAAACCAAAAAGAAAACTCACGGCTCGATTAACAGAGGGTTATTGCGCGCTCAAACGGCAAAAAGAAATAAAAAGAAAAAGTAAATTGAAAATAGAAGTGGAGGTTTGACAAATGCGTCAAATGTTCTGATTTTACTTTTTGATTTTGAAAACTTACTACTATATTTGATAAACTTAAAAAAGAATGCACTTTAGATACCCAGAAATTCTCTACTTCCTTTTCCTTCTGGTTATTCCTATTATAGTTCACTTATTTCAGTTACGTCGATTTAAGAAAGAATATTTTACTAATGTTCAATTCTTGAAAAACCTTGTCGTGCAAACAAGAAAAAGTTCACAGCTTAAAAAATGGTTGCTACTTATTACGAGAATGCTACTTCTTGCAGCTCTAATTATCGCATTTGCACAACCTTTTAGCGCTGCTAAAGATACTTCAAACACCAATAATAGTCTTTATATTATTCTTGACAACTCCTTTTCGATGCAAGCAAAAGGAGAAAAAGGAGAATTGCTAAAACGCTCAGTTGAAGATATTCTTCAAGAGATTCCTGAAAATCAGACCTTTTCACTTCTTACCAATGATGGGAATTATTGGGATACCGATATTACCTCGATGCAAAAGGATTTGCAACAGATTTCATATTCAAACAATTCATTTGATTTAGAAACTCAAATTGGAAAAATCAATACTAAAAATTCAATTGCAGGAAAGGACATAATAGTAATTACTGACGGAATTGGATTAAAATCTAAAGATGTCGATGCAACAAACAAGGGACTTCTGACTCATTTTATAATTCCGAAATCTCAAAAAACGAGCAATGTTTCTATCGATAGTGTTTACATCAGCGATATTCAAGATAGTTTTTACGATATTGCCGTAGATGTAAACGCTTACGGAAAAAACGATGGCAATTTGAGTATTGCCCTTTATAATAATGATAAGCTTGTCGCTAAAACACTGTTGCAATTTGATAAATCTAAAGTTACGGTGCCCTTTAAAATAGCCAAAGCAGATTTTCACGGATATGTTCAAATCGAGGACAACGCTTTAGAATATGATAATACGTATTATTTTTCGATCGCAAGTCCAAAGAAAACTTCGGTGATCAGTATTGGAGAAGACGATCTATCAGGATTTCTAAAAAGGATTTATACGTCAGAAGAATTTGATTATCAAAATTCGACTATTCAAAAACTCGATTATAGTTTATTGCAAAACCAAGATGTTATTGTGTTGAATGAATTATCAGAAATTCCCGAAGCACTTCAAACAAATTTAAAAGCCTTTTGCGCCGAAGGTGGAATTGTGATTGTGATTCCATCAAAATCAATGTCATCTGAGAACGGATCTTCACTTCTTTCTAAATTTGGAAATTATCAATTTTTAAAATACACTGAACAAGAAAAGAAAGTAAGCACAATTGCATTTGACAATCCATTGTTTAAAGGAGTATTTGAAAAGAAAGTCGATAATTTCGAATATCCCTCAACTAATGGTTCATTTGAAATTAGAAGTTCAGCAATATCAGCTTTAAAATACGTTGATCAAAGCAGTTTTCTAGCTGTCGTTCCTCATAAAGCGGGAAAAGTTTATGTGTTTTCGGCTCCTATAAATAAGAAAAATAGCAATTTTCAAAATTCACCATTAATTGTTCCCACCTTTTTTAATATGGCTCAAGCCAATGCAAATGCGGCGATTACTGCAATTAAAATTGGTTCTGAACAATCCTTTTCGGCAATTACAAGTTTGGGGAAAGATGCCGTTTTGAAAGTTGAAAACAAGGATGAAAGTTTTATCCCAATGCAGAAAGTCTTTAATAAAAAAGTCACACTTTCATTTGCCAATAATCCTTCGGTTTCTGGAAATTATCAGGTAATGAATAAGAGCGAAAAAGTTGCTTTAATAAGTTTTAATT
Organism: Flavobacterium ardleyense; assembly: GCF_033547075.1. NCBI lineage: Bacteria > Pseudomonadati > Bacteroidota > Flavobacteriia > Flavobacteriales > Flavobacteriaceae > Flavobacterium > Flavobacterium ardleyense. The sequence continues at coordinate 2,799,326 of NZ_CP137891.1, forward strand.
ACAATCGATCAGAAAGTGATTTAAGCAATATTGACAACAATCTTTTAGACAAGCTAAAAACCACAGAAAATATTGATTCGATATTATCTACTATAAAATCAGACAGAACAGACAATTCCTTTTGGAAATGGTTTATAGCCCTCTGCTTCCTCTTTTTACTAACTGAAATAGCCATTCAAAAATTTATAAAATGAAAATAATCATTAAAGCTGCTACGATTATTGATGCTGCAAGTCCATTTAATAATAAAAAAATCGATTTATTAATTGAGGAAGGCATCATTTCAAATATCGCAGAAAACATTGAGAATGATTCTAATATTAAGGAACTTACTTTAGAGAACTTACATATTTCTAGCGGTTGGTTTGATAGTAGCGTAAGTTTTGGCGAGCCTGGTTATGAAGATAGAGAAACTATCAGCAACGGTCTGATGGTTGCAGCAAAAAGTGGTTTTACAGCCGTTGCTTTGCAGCCCAATTCTACCCCTAGTATAGACAATCAGTCACAAGTTTTATTTGTAAAAAACAAATCAAACGCAGCAGCTACAGACCTTTATCCAATTGGTGCTTTGACAAAGGCGTCGGAAGGAAAAGATCTTGCCGAACTTTTTGATATGAAAAATGCTGGCGCAATTGCATTTGGCGATTATAATAAGAGCATCGGCAATTCTCTTTTATTTAAGATTGCACTACAATATGCTCAGGATTTTGATGGCTTAATCATCGCTTTTTGCGAAGACAAAAATCTTAAAGGTGTCGGAATTGCCAATGAAGGTATTATAAGTACACAACTGGGAATGAAAGGAATTCCCAACCTTGCCGAAGAAGTTGACCTTGCCAAGAATTTATTTATTTTAGAATATACTGGAGGGAAACTTCATATACCAACAATTTCTACCGCAAAATCGGTCGAATTAATTCGCGAAGCTAAAGCTAAAGGTCTAAAAGTTACCTGCAGCGTCGCTGTACACCACTTGACTCTTACCGACGAAACTTTGCAAGCTTTTGATACGAGATACAAAGTTACACCGCCTTTACGTGAAGACTCAGACAGAAAAGCCTTGATTGAAGCAGTCATTGACGGAACAATAGATATGATCACCTCTGACCACAATCCAATCGATATCGAACATAAGAAGATGGAATTTGATCTTGCGATGAATGGTACAATTGGTTTAGAAAGCGCATATTCAGCCCTGCAAACAGTTCTGCCAACAGAAGTAATCGTTAAAAAACTTACTGCAGGAAAAGCGATTTTTGGAATAGAGTCTACCAAAATTGAAAAAGGAGCGAAAGCAAATTTCACTTTTTTTACTCCAATGGGAACGGCAACTTTTACAAACCACGATATTCTATCGAAATCCAAAAATTCTGCATTTCTGGGTTTTGAAACTCAAGGACAGGTCTACGGTATTTTGAATAATTCACAATTAATATTAAAATAAAGATTATGCTCGAGAATATGGATGAAGGAAAAAAGATTGCAATCATAAGCTATGTCACTATAATTGGAACCATTAGCGCAATGGTAATGAATGGCGAAAAGAAAAATGCCTTTGCTGCTTTCCATATCAGACAATCACTAGGAATTTTTATCAGTTTTTTCCTTTTGGGATATTTTGTAGGCTATTTTGATAGTTGGATGGCAACTTATTCTTTCTGGTTATTTATTTTTATATTGTGGATTTATGGTTTTTCGACCGCTTTGCAAGGTCAGATGCGGGCAATTCCCCTCTTAGGAGATTTTTTTCAGAAAATTTTTAAAAATATAGAATAATATGACAACATCACTATATCATTTGGTTCGCGAACCAAAAGTTAAAAAAGACAAGAATCCACTGTTGCTTTTGCTTCACGGTTATGGCAGTAACGAAGATGATTTATTCGGATTTGCTGCTGAATTACCTGAAAATTACTGCATCGTTTCGGTACGTGCGCCCTACGATTTACAGCCTTATGGCCACGCTTGGTACGCAATAAATTTTGACGCAGATCAGAATAAATTCTCGAATAATGAGGAAGCAATTGTGTCGCGAGACAAGATTATGAACTTTCTGGACGAGATAATTCCGATGTATAATATCGACCAAGACGACGTGACATTGATCGGTTTTAGCCAAGGTTCTATCTTGAGTTATGCGATTGGATTGTCGTATCCAGAGCGCATTCGCCGCATTGTTGCGATGAGTGGCTATCTAAATACCGACTTGATTGTTGATGGTTTCCGAGAAAAGAATTTCGATAATTTCAAGGTTTTCTGCTCTCACGGAAGTCAGGATCAGGTAGTGCCCGTAGAATGGGGACGTATGGCAAAGCCTGTTTTGGAATCAATGAAGATCGATGTTACATATAAAGAATATCCTATTGGCCACGGCGTTTCTCCTCAAAATTTTAGAGATTTTCTGGGCTGGCTACTACTTACAAAAAAGTAGATTTTATACAAACCTAAAAAAATCGATTTGAGGACTAAGATCTAGTCTGCAAATCGATTTTTTGCTTTTTATTATACAAATTTCTTCTAATACTTAGTAATCAAGAGCAACGTAAATCTCATCATTAACGGTTTGCGCGAAGGATGGTAGCGGCATCCTTTTCTGGAGCTTGCGGAAGAAAAGATACAGCGGACAGCCTGACCAGAGCCACATTAAATAGTGTATTTAACGAAAACATTCTGGCGATGGTCGCGCCCAAAAAAGGACACTTCAAATGAAAACCTTATTTCTGGTATAGAATACTTTGAAATGTCTCGAAAGAAACCGTACCGTCGTCGTTTAAGAAATATTTGATCATCGCTTCTCCCCAATATTCACCATCGCTATAATCGGCGATAATCCATCGGTGGTTAAGAATCTTGATTTTATTGATGATGAATTTTTGATCAGTAATTCGATCCTGGCCTGTGTATTTATTTCCTTTTGGATCATCGTTGTAATTCAACAATTGATCCTTTACAAATGGAATTAATTTCACGTAATCCACATCTTTTGCAGGATCTTCATTGTAAAAATAATTCTGAGCCTTCTCATTTTTAATTAGTGCGAAATAATCATCATCATTTGAGGGAGAACCTTTCATTAAGCTGATGCTATCACGCATTTTCTGAGCCATTTCATCGTAGCGCTTTTCCTGAAAAGTCGATTGTTTGTTGAAAAACATATACGTAAAAATGTTAAAGAGGACAGCGAAAATAAATAAGTACAGATATAATTTTTTCATTACAAGTAAGGTGGTTTTTAAGAATTAAATTGTTATTTCGAGATTATCGTAGGCTAAAAAAACATTTTCAGGAAGCTTTTTCTGCACCTCTTCATGAAAACCCATTTTATGACTGATGTGAGTAAGATAGGCCTTTTTAGGATTTACAAGTTTGATAAAATCTAAGGCTTCGGCTAAACTGAAATGGGTTTCGTGCTCTTCCTCCCTTAGTGCATTTATAACTAAAACATCTAAATCTTCAAACTTAGAAAGCTCTTCTTTAGGAACCGTTTTTAAGTCGGTCAAATAGGCGAACTTGTCAATTCGATAACCAAAAACCTGTAACCATCCGTGAAAAGCGTTGATGGGAATAATTTTTTTTCCTGCCACTTCAAACGGTTCATCATTATTAACTTCGATTGTTTCAAGTGATGGCGCGCCAGGGTATCTGTTTTTAGTTTCGAAAATATATCCAAATCTACTTTTGATATTATCTAGAACTCTTTTATGACCATAAGCTTTTAAGGCGCCTTGCTGAAAATTAAATGGTCGGATGTCATCAAGTCCTGCGGTGTGATCGGCATGTTCGTGAGTAAATAAAATTGCATCAATCCAAGGACATTCCGATTTAAGCATTTGCTGCCTAAAATCTGGCCCACAATCTACAACTATCGAAAAGTTATCATCGTAAATCCAAACCGATACACGCAATCTTTTATCTTTCTGATCTTTGCTCAGGCATACAGGATCTTTGCTTCCTATCACTGGTATTCCTTGCGATGTTCCAGTACCTAAAAAATATACTTTCAAAGTTTTTAATTTTTACAAAAATAGGATAAAAAACTTTTCGCCTTGCCCTATTTCCTTAACTTTGTACTTAATCTAGTATTACGATTTTATGAACACTGAAAATTCGTTAAAAGGAGATAGAATTATTGCCCAAGTTCCATCCCTTGCCGACAAAACACTTCGCATAAATTTAAACACAAATATTTACGGAACATTTGCCGAAATTGGCGCTGGCCAAGAAACGGTTCGCCACTTCTTTAGATCAGGAGGATCTGCGCGAACAATTGCCAAAGCAATGTCTGCTTATGACAAAGACTTTAGTGACGACATTTACGGAATTGAAGAGGATGGACGTTATGTAACCGAAAGCAGATTAAAAAAAATGCTGAGTCACGAAGTTGATTTGATGGAAAGTCGCCTAAGTCGAGAAAAGCATCCTACAAAAATTTTCTTCAGCTACGCAAATACGGTTGCCACCATCGATTTTGCAAAGCAATTTAAAGGACACGGTTGGGTAGGAATTCGCTACCAATTAGATCCAGAGGAAGATTATAACGAAATCTCTTTACATATTCAGTTTAAAGAAACAGATACAAAGTTGCAACAGGAAACTTTGGGTACTCTTGGGGTGAACCTTATCTATGGTGCTTTTTATAAGTACCGTGATCCTAAAGTATTGATATCTTATTTATACGATCACTTAGACAAAGATCAGTTAGAAATTGATACAATCAACTTCTCAGGCCCTCGATTTGCTCAAGTTGATAACAGATTGATGAGTTTGCAACTTGTAAAATTTGGAATGACAGATGCGGTAATGTTTACACCAGACGGACATAATATCCTTCCAGCAACCATGTTGTACAAAAAGAATATTTTGGCGTTGCGCGGAAGTTTCAGACCAGTGACTAAAGTCAATATGGATATGTACCAGAAATCGATGGATATGTTCCTAAAAGACAAAAAAGTTGATAAAGAAAATACTCTGGTAATTTTTGAAATCACGCTTTCCAACCTAGCTTTTGAAGGAGAAATTGATGAAGCTGATTTTATTGATCGAGCTGAATTGCTCTGTTCTCTAGGGCAAACCGTAATGATTTCGAACTTTAGAGAATACTATAAAGTTGTAGAATATTTTGCGAATTACACCAAGGAAAGAATGGTGCTCGCAATGGGTGTGAGCAATCTTGTTTATATTTTTGATGAGAAATACTACAGACACCTTAGCGGTGGAATTCTAGAGGCTTTTGGGAAATTATTCTACAGAGATCTAAAAGTATTCTTATATCCGATGCTGGACGAATCCGGAGAAATTATTACTTCTGAAAATCTAAAAGTTCATCCAAGATTAAAAGAACTTTATAAATTCTTTAAATTCAACGGAAAACTTGTAGATATTGAAAATCCTGATTCCACAATTCTAGGAGTATTTTCTAGAGATGTTTTAAAAATGATCAATAAAGGCGAAGCTGGATGGGAACAAATGCTACCTGAAGGAATTGCAAACTTGATAAAAGATAAAAAGCTTTTTGATTACGATCATAGTCGTTCATTAGAAGCTAAAAAATAATAAAATAGCGGTCACTAAGTTGACCGCTATTTTTTTTACTTTAAAATTTGAGCTGTATGTTCTTTGGTTTTGACTGCCGTAATTATATCTTCGATATTTCCGCTTTCGTCAATTACAAAAGTTGTGCGTTTTATTCCGTCAAAAGTTTTACCCATAAATTTCTTCTCACCCCAAACATCGTAGGCTTCCAAAATCTTTTTGTCTTCGTCGGCAATTAATGGAAAAGGCATCTCGTATTTATCTTTAAACTTAGCTTGACGTTCTTGACTATCAGCACTAATGCCTAGAATTCTATAATTCTTAGCCTCAAATTCCTGGTAGTTTTCTGATAGATTCTTGGCTTGTGCAGTGCAACCGGGTGTACTTGCTTTTGGAAAGAAGAAAATAACAAGTTTCTTTCCAATATAATCGTTCAGTTTATGAATATTACCGTCTTGATCCAGTCCTTCAAAATCTGGAGCCTTATCTCCTACCTTAAACTTTGTCATAATATGTATCTTTGCATTAAAGTTACGGCAAATATTTATGAATAAAAAAGAACGAGTTCAGTTTGTAATTGACCAATTAGATAGACTCTACCCTAACATTGAAGTACCGCTTGACCACAAAGACCCATATACTTTATTAATTGCAGTACTGCTTTCGGCACAGTGCACAGATATAAAAGTAAATCAGATAACACCATTATTGTTTGCGAAAGCTGATAATCCTTACGATATGGTAAAAATGTCCGTAGAAGAAATACGGGAAATAATTAAACCCTGTGGATTAAGTCCGATGAAATCGAAGGGGATTTTTGGTCTTTCAAAGATGATTATCGAACAATATGATGGTGAGGTTCCTGCAACGTATGAAGCACTAGAGTCTTTCCCTGCGGTAGGGCATAAAACGGCATCTGTTGTAATGTCCCAAGGGTTTGGTTTTCCAGCATTTCCTGTTGACACTCACATTCACCGTCTCATGTATCGATGGAATCTCACAAACGGAAAAAATGTCGAACAGACTGAGCGAGATGCCAAACGGCTATTTCCTATAGAAAAGTGGAATGATATCCACTTACAGATGATTTGGTATGGTAGACAATATTCTCCGGCAAGAGGTTGGGATTTAGAAAAAGATATTATTACAAGGACAATTGGAAGAAAATCAATTTTGGACGAATATTCTAAAAAAAAATCCTGAAATAGCTCAGGATTTTTTTTTAGTTTGCAATTAATTCAATATTCATTCTGCCCACTTTAACTACTTGTAGTGCTTGCGAATATGCAAGTAGAAACTTTATTGTACTATTCTTGGGCATTTTGCTTGAATTTACTGAAGATTTTTTAGAGTAAAGTTTAGCCATATCATTATGTTTTTTATTATAACGATATCTTTGAAACATTATTACTAGTTTGTCAAAACTATTTGATGCTTGTCAATAACTTTACGCATATTCATCAGCGCGTATCTCATTCTTCCTAAGGCAGTATTGATACTTACTCCGGTAAGTTCAGAAATTTCTCTAAAGCTCAAATCTTGATACATTCTCATCATCAACACTTCTTTTTGATCAGCTGGAAGCTCTTCGATAATTTTACGGATATCTTCTTCTACTTGCGAAGTGATAATCCTACTTTCGATATTAGGTACATTATCTGACATTATTGAGAAGATAGAAAATTCTTCGGTTTCTCGAAACATTGGCATCTTCTTGGTACCACGAAAATGATCAATTACCAAATTATGTGCAATTCGCATCACCCACGGTAGGAATTTACCTTCTTCATTGTAAGAATTTGATTTTAAAGTCTTAATAACTTTAATAAAGGTATCTTGAAAAATATCGTCAGAAAGATTTCTGTCAGAAATTTTTGAATAGATAAAACCGTATATTTTTGATTGATGTCTATTAATTAATATTTCTAATGATTTCTCGTCACCAGCAATATAATTCTTCACCAATAAAGCGTCAGTAGTTGTGTTAGTAGCCATAATAGTACCTTTTAATTTGGGTTGGTCATAAATTTTTAAAAGTACTTTTGCTGTATAGGCTGCTATTTTTTTAGAGTTTATATTAACCAAATTTAACATTATTAAACTTTAGTATCCAAACTTTTTTTAAAGTTTAACAAAAAAAGGACAATAACTATTTCAAAAGCGAAGTAGTCTTCACTAAATATTAGGATATTCTAGCGTTGACTTTTTAGTATCTTTGTGTAAAAACAAGGGCTTTTTACTATGCAGAAAGATTTTAGCAAGTTGGATCCAAAAACCAACATTATAATAAAAGGAGCAGAAATTCACAACCTCAAAAAATTAGATGTTGTAATTCCGAGGAACAAATTAGTAGTAATTACAGGGCTTTCCGGTTCTGGAAAATCTAGTCTAGCTTTTGACACCTTGTACGCCGAAGGACAGCGTCGATATGTAGAAAGTTTGTCATCCTATGCCCGTCAATTCCTTGGCAGACTAGACAAGCCAAAAGTTGAATATATAAAAGGAATCGCTCCGGCAATCGCAATTGAACAGAAAGTAAATACTACAAACGCTCGATCGACTGTAGGAACATCTACCGAAATCTACGATTATCTTAAGCTATTATACGCTCGTATTGGCAAGACAATTTCTCCAATTTCTGGACAAGAAGTCAAAAAAGACACGGTCACAGATGTGGTTAAGAAAGTGTCTGAGTTTGAAATAGGCTCACGGTGGTTATTACTAGCGCCAATAGTTTTAGAAAAAGACAGACCTCTTGAAGACAAGCTAAAGGCATTGTTACAGCAAGGATTTGCGAGAATTTTAGTAGACAACGAAACCGTTCGATTGGATGAAATTGCAGATATTAAATTTGCCAAAAAAGAAATTCTGTTAATTGTTGATCGAATTGTTGTGGCCGACGATGAAGCATTTTTTAATAGATTGGCAGATTCTGTACAAGTGGCTTTTTATGAAGGAAAAGGTATTTGCTACCTTCAAGAAGTTGATGCTAAGAATCGTATAGAATTCAGCAGTAATTTTGATTTAGATGGCATTAGTTTTCTTGAACCAAATGTTCACCTTTTTAGTTTTAATAATCCTTATGGTGCTTGTCCAGTATGTCAAGGATATGGAAATATTATTGGAATTGATGCAGAATTGGTCATTCCAAATACGTCATTGAGTATTTACGAAAATGCTATTTTTCCGTGGCGTGGCGAATCAATGAGTTACTACAGAGATGAATTAGTTAAAAATTCACACCGTTTTGACTTTCCAATCCACAAACCATATTTTGAACTTTCTGATGAGCACAAAGCATTACTGTGGACAGGAAATAGTTATTTTACCGGTCTAAATGATTTTTTTAAGGAATTAGAATCAAAAAACTACAAAATTCAGAATCGCGTTATGCTATCGCGTTATCGCGGAAAAACAAAATGTTATTCTTGTCTTGGGCGACGACTGAGAGTTGAAGCAAATTATGTTAAAGTTGGCGACAAAACTATTTCTGAATTGGTCGATTTGTCCATCAAAAAGATTATTCCATTTTTTCAAGAATTAACATTAAGCGAGCACGACGCAATTATTGCAAAACGTTTGCTGATTGAAATAAATAACCGACTGTCATTCCTTTCTCAAGTTGGTCTGGACTATTTGACCATAAATAGAAACTCTGCAACCTTATCTGGTGGAGAATCTCAAAGAATAAATTTGGCAACTTCTCTAGGTAGTAGCCTTGTAGGGTCGATGTATATTCTTGATGAGCCAAGTATTGGATTGCATCCAAAAGATACTGAGCGCTTGATAAAGGTGCTAATTGCGCTTCGTGAACTTGGTAATACCGTAATTGTAGTAGAGCACGACGAAGATATTATGAAGGCGGCAGATATGATTATTGATATTGGACCAGAAGCTGGAACTTACGGTGGTGAACTTGTTGCGCAAGGAACTTATGATGAAATCTTGCGATCAGACTCGTTAACCTCCAAATATTTAAATGGTGACCTAAAGATTGAAGTTCCAAGAATTAGACGGAAAAGCGATGCTTATATCGAAATTCTTGGTGCTAGAGAAAATAACTTAAAGAATATTGATGTTCGTTTCCCTCTTGAAATGCTTACGGTAATTACTGGAGTATCTGGAAGTGGGAAAAGTACTTTGGTTAAGAAAATTCTTTTTCCGGCGATGCAAAAACATCTCGATGGACCTGGCGAAAAAAGCGGACAGTTTACAGAAATGCGCGGCCATTACCATAAAATTAGACATATTGAATATGTAGATCAGAATCCAATTGGAAGAAGTTCGAGGTCAAATCCTGTGACATATATTAAAGCTTATGACGACATTCGTGACTTATTTTCGAAAGAGAAGCTTTCGAAAATTCGCGGATATCAACCAAAACATTTCTCTTTTAACGTTGATGGCGGTCGTTGCGAAACGTGCAAAGGCGAAGGTTCAATTAATGTGGAAATGGTTTTTATGGCCGATGTGCAGTTGCCGTGCGATGATTGTGGAGGGAAAAGATTCAAAAAAGATGTATTGGAAGTTCGATTTGAAGGAAAAAACATAGACGACATTCTAACGATGACCGTTGACGATGCTGTAGAATTTTTTACAGAAACCAAACAAACTAAAATAATGCAAAAGCTTCAACCCTTGCAAGATGTTGGTCTTGGATACGTACAATTAGGTCAGTCCTCCTCCACTCTGTCTGGCGGGGAAGCACAACGTATCAAACTGGCAACTTTTCTAGTAAAAGGAGTTACAAAGGAGAAAGCTTTATTTGTTTTTGATGAGCCAACCACTGGTTTACATTTTCATGATATCAAAAAACTACTGGCCTCATTTGAAGCTTTAATCGATAAAGGACATTCAATTATTGTAATCGAACACAATCTTGATCTAATTAAATGTGCCGATTATATTATTGATATCGGTCCCGAAGGTGGAGAAAATGGCGGTTTTGTGCTTGCTACTGGAACCCCAGAAGAAGTAGCTAGAAATAAGAAATCAATCACTGGACAATACTTAAAAGAGAAACTTTAAACATCTCTTTATTTAATTTTTCGAGGCAGAATAAATTTAAAAATTTGATCTATCACCTGATTAATTTCGGGTGATATTTTTAGATAGTAATTTATAAATCCAAAGAAAACAGTCAAAATGGTCGACTTTAAAATAATATTAATAATGGGGTGTAAATTAAAATCCCAAAAATAGAAAACTCCAAAGCTTAGCAGTAATATGCCAAACGATTTGAGTGTCTCAACAGTAAATGGAAATAATTTCATCTGGAAAACTACAAAAAGTAATTTGGCAAGACTATAAAGTAAAATTGCTGATAATGTAGCAATTGCTGCACCGATAATTCCGTACAATGGAATTAGAATCATATTCAAAGTAATCGCAAAAAACGCAAGCAAAAGTCCCAGCATCAACACAATTTTATAGTATTTTGAATTAAAGATAATTGCATTATTATTCCCTAATATTAAATCTAAATATTTTGAAAAACCAATTAGAAATACAACAGTAATTCCGCCAGAATATTCAATTGGTAAGAGTGAATAGACAGATTTGATATTTATCAAAATTCCCAATAAAACATATCCTCCAACGATCTGAAGCGTAATAGAGGTTTTTTTGTAAAGTAGATTAAGCTCGTCGTATTTGTTCTCGCTCATCAACTTTGCAGTGATTGGATAAGTTATTTGATGCATCGCACGACTAGGTACCGAAATCACGGTGGCGATAAAAATTGCAACAGAATAAAATGCAATGTTGTCAATGTTAATGTATTGTCCGAGCATAAATTTGTCGATATCCAAAAGTAAAACTGCCACACTGCCCGATAGAATTATAAAGATAGAATAGGTAATAATCTGGCCTTTATTTTTTGGAAAATTAAAATTTAAAGACAATCGCTTGACGCGAATGGCAAAATACAGCATCAGCAGAGTTGTAGCCAAATAAATTGCTACCGTAATATAAATAAACTGCTCAACGGTGATGTAGTCGAAATAAACGGCAAAGAGAAATATCGAAATTAAAACCCTTAAAAAAACTTCTTTAATAAAATTCCCTAAAACTGATTTCATATTGACTTTGACCCAAGCATAAAAAATCTCAAAATAACCCATACAAAGTCCGATGATTGGCACAAGCCAAACGTAATCGTATATGATAGGATTTTCTACGGACAATGATTGTGCTATTTGCTTATAAAAAAATAACAGAATTAGAGAGAGCGGAATAATTGTGAGCAGCGGTAATAGCAGAACGAATGATAAAAATTGTGACTTTTGAAGGTCAGACTCGTAGGTGGAATAAAACTTCACTAATGTATTATGAACGCCAAAAGCCATTAAAGGCATAATTATATTGGCCGAAGAAAGCAGAAAACCGGTAAGTCCGTAGAAAGTTTTTCCTAGAAATTCTGGATACATAAAAAGTGCATTTACCGCACCGATTGCAAATCCTATATAGGTAATTATAGTATTTTTTATCGATTGATTTATGACGATGCCCATTCTACTTCTTTAAAATTTGTGCCAATTGAGAAGTCAAATTTTTTCTAGAATATTTCTGTAATCCCACCGCATTTGACTTTAAATTTCCTTGAAGATATTGTGTATAATATGCTAAAATAGTTTCTTTCAATTTATCTTTTTCGTCGTAATTGATAAAAACACCCGTGTTGGTTTCTGTAATGATTTCGGCAAAATCAGACATATCGGGTCCAATTCCGATAACCGGCCTGCCCGATACCATATATTCGAAAATTTTTCCTGGAATAATTCCATTCGTTTCTTCCGAGTCAATTTCGATTAAAAGCAAGACTTGCGCAGCTCTTTGTTCGGCAACAGCCTCCTTATGCGCCAAATATCCCAAATTGTTTAGGAATTTTGTCAAACCAAATTCATCAATATTAGCCAGAATAATAGGACTAACTGCTCCCGCCAATTTTAATTCAAAATTATCAGCGAAGCCAGGTTCTTCCTTGATTAGCTCTTTCAAAGCTTTCCATAATATACGCGGATTACGTTCAGAAAGAAAAGATCCAATATGCGCCAAAGAAAATTTTGTATCCAATGCTTTCTTCTGAACTTTTTCAGCGTCATAGCCATTTGTAATGATTTCGATTGGCTTGGAAGTAATCTTCGAAAATTCAACTTTCGTAGTTCTAGAAGTTACAATTACAGAATCGGCAGTATTAAGTACTTCTTTTTCTAAGGAAATATGGCGCTGCTGCGATTGTGCCGTTAATTTTAAAGACTTATGATACCCAATGGTAGTCCACGGATCTCTAAAATCTGCAATCCAAGTAATATTATTCAACTTTTTAAGCCCAAGACCAATTAGATGAACACTGTGAGGTGGTCCAGTTGAAATTATAGTTTCAATCTTATTCTCCTTAATATATTTATCTAAATAAGTAATTGACGGCTTCACCCAGAATACCCGGGCATCTGGAATAAATAAATTTCCCCGAATCCATAATGATGCCCTTTCAAAGAATGATTGCTTTCGCTGATGCGGAATAATTCCTTTGCTAATCTTCTTGATATTGCCACTACCGAAGATTGAAGCTATTCTGTAAGGTTCAAAAATTCGCTTACGCAAAATTGTTGCCTGTTTTGAAACATCATTTTCAAGATCTGAATCGAGAATTGGATAAGTCGGATTTTCGGGAATATAAACGATTGGTTCAATATCGAAATCTGGCAGATATTTGACAAATTTCAACCATCGCTGTACACCCGGTCCCCCTGCAGGCGGCCAGTAGTAAGTGATGATCAAAACTTTCTTTCTCTCTTTTTTCAAATTTAAAATCTGTTATTCTGTCTCTTCAAATGTATCTGACTCTTCTTTTCTAAAGAAAAATTCATAGTAAATTCCACCAACTATCAATAATAATATCCCTAACGAACTTACCAGCGAAATCATACTTCCAGTTTTAACCACTTGCGGCTCAAAACTAAATTCAATTGTATGATTTCCTTTCGGAATTTCCAATGCTCTTAAAGTGTAATCTACTCGAATATGATCAACTTCTTTTCCATCAATTCTCGCTTGCCATCCCTGCGGATAATAAATTTCAGAGAAAACCGCAAGACCGTTATTTGCATTGTTCGAAGTGTATTTTAAATAATTAGGTTTATACACTTGCAATTCAATTTTAGCAAGGCTGTCTTTTGAGAAATTTGACGACTTCAAAGATGGAAATTCAGAAGTATTGACGATTGCCTCTTCCAAACTATTAAATTCATCCAGCGCCTTCATTTCTTGGTCTGCAGTCGTTACTTTATTCACTTTCGAGACAAACCACGCGTTTCCGTTAGCGTCAGGATTAACGGCAGGAAATTCCTGTCCTTTTTCATCCACCTGAATCACATACTTTGTATTCAGCATATTCAGGATTTCAAAATTATTTTTTGCAATTTGGTAATCAAACAATTGCTCAATTCTTCGTGGACGCACTGCACTATAACCAGAAAGTGATTTATGGAAATAAGAAGTTCGAGCCTTTAATCTACCTTGAACTTCAAAAACTCTGTAATGTGAAGTATCTTTTAGAATTTCAAGATCTGCTGCTGTCGGCTGGAAAGGCTCTTCGACTTGTCTTGCTGCTACAAAGCTGCTGCTGTCAACATATTTTTTATCTACAAAAAATAAATCGGCAATCATAAAAACGCCAACCAAAATAACTGCTGTGGTTTGCGAAAAACGCTTTAAACTGTGTAAATAAAGGATTAGTCCAGCAACTATTATAAAGAACCCACTTCTTAAAAGATCGGCAGAATACATTGTTTTTCGGTCATTTTTAAGTGCGCTAACAAAGTCTGGACCGAAATTTTGAGCATATGCACCGTCATTGGAACCGTTGAAATTAAAGAAACCTTTTATTAAAAATAAAAATAAAATCAATCCCAAACTAATTGCAGTTGTTTTCCAAAGAGCATTCCATCGCTTGGCTTCGTCTTCTTCCTTAAAATAAGCCGAAAGTCCAATGATTGCTATTGCTGGCATACACAATTCGAGAATTACTTGGATTGAAGATACCGCTCTAAATTTATCGTAAAAAGGGACATAATGAATAAAAAAATCGGTAACAAGCGCGAAATTTTTTCCCCACGATAAAATTAGCGAAAGCAACGCACCGGCTAATAATAAGTACTTAATTTTCTTATTGTCTACGAAAAATGCTAATACCGCTAAGAAGAAAACGATTGCTCCAATATATGCCGGCGCTGCCACAATCGGTTGATCTCCCCAGTAGGTCGGCAAACCAGAGATAAATTCTCGTGCTTGTCCTTCTGATGCACCCGCTCCAATTAAGTAATCGTAAACGTCGCTGTCTTCTCCTAATTTTTCACTGTTTGAACCACCAAAAAGTCTCGGTGCAATCAAGTTAAAACTTTCGGCTAGACCATAACTATATTCAGTAATATAGCCATAGTCCATAGCAGCAGTTGTGGTATTTTTTGACCCATCAGGATTAAAAGTAAGTTCGCTTTTAGCCCGCATACTAAAGTCAGCATATTCTGCAGTCGCTAGCAATCCCGTGGCATTTGATCCAATTGCAAATATTGCTGCAATTCCAAACGTTGCAAGGGTAAATCCTAAAGTCTTGAAATCCTTTTCTTTAATAAAAATATACGTATAATAAATTCCGATTATTAGAAGTAAAAACAACAAATAATAGGTCATTTGAAAGTGATTGGCATTAATTTCTAAAGCCGCTGCGACCATCGTAAGCAATCCGCCCAGAATATATCTCTTTCTGTAAACCAGCAAAACTCCTGCAAGCACAAGTGGCATATATCCAATAGCGTGTGCTTTGGCATTATGACCAACGCCGAGAATAATGACCATATAAGTTGAAAGTCCGAAAGCAAGTGCTCCAATAAATGCTTTGAGCGGATTGATTTTTAGAACAATCAGCAAAACGTAAAATCCTATAAAGTATAAGAAAAGATAATCTGCAGGTCTGGGTAGAAACCGTATAATGCTGTCAAGCTTTTTTACATAATTATGAGGATAATTAGCACCTAATTGATAAGTTGGCATTCCGCCAAAAGCCGAATTTGTCCAGAATGGTTCCTGATTTTCTGATGCTCTAAAATCATTCTGCTCTTTGGCCATGCCAGTATACTGCACAATATCTGATTGAAAGATTTGCTTGCCTTGTAAAACTGGATAAAAATAAAGAAGTGCAATTATAATAAAACCGGCAATTGCAGCCAAATGGGGATAAAACTTACTAATAGATTTCATAAATGCTTAGAAAATTCTGTTTGATATACTTTGTAAAAGTAGAAAATTAAAAACGCTAAGCCGAAAATCAAATTGAATTTATTTGATTTCTTCGAAATCGATATATTCGCCAACCTTTGTTTTCTCTTTTGGGCGGTCAGATGTGGGACTCTCAAAGGTAGTTTGAGACTCTCGTGGTTGCTGCGGCTGTTGTTGTTGACGGAAGCTTTCTTGTGCTTTTTCCATAGCTTTTCGCAAAAGAATAGGCGCGAGAAATCGCATCACGAATTTTGCAACGTAATAAAATATTATAAAATAGAAAAGTATTTTTACTACTCCTTGAATTGAAGCTGTCTGCATAATTGTATTTTATTAAGAGCAAAATTACTAAATCAAAGTTTCAAAAACTGCCTATAATTCTTAAATTAATAATAAATTGCAGTACATTTGAGTTCTTCAAAAAATCATTAAGCTATGTTTTCATTACGTTTCGCATCAACAATTCTTGCTTTATGCTCTACTGCTTTCGGCTACAGCCAATTTACGGATGTTATAAATTCTAATAGACCCGGAAAATCGATGGCCGCATTTTCGGTTGGACAAAGTGTATTTCAAGTCGAAGCTGGAGTTTATGCAATTGACGAAGAAAATAAATCTATAAATCAAAAAGGTTTTGGTTTAGGATCAGAGATGAGCCTTCGCTACGGTGCGTTTTTGGAGCAATTAGAATTTAACTTAGACCTTCAATATCAATATTCAAATTACGAAAGGTCGGATTACGAGTACAAAGTTTCGGGTTTACGCCAAATGGCCCTTGGTGCAAAGTTTCTTGTATACGATCCCTATAAAAATTTTGAAAGAAAGCCGAGTATCCACAGTTGGAAAGCAAATCATAAATTTATTTGGAGACAGTTAATTCCCGCAATCGGAATATATGCTGGAGCAAATTTTAATCTTTTCAAAGATGGTTTTGCTTATGAAGATGAATCTAAAATCTCACCAAAAGCTGCCGTTATTACGCAAAACCAATTTGGAAAACACGTTTTGGTAATGAATTTTCAGGCAGACAAAATTGGATCAGATTATATGATATTGGGAGGAATAATAACGCTTACTCGAGGGTTTAATGAGCAGTGGTCTGGATTTGTTGAAGCACAAGGATATAAAAGTGATTTCAGAAATGATATTGCCTTTAGACTGGGAGCAGCTTATTTGATTGCCGAAAACCTTCAAGTTGACGCTTCAATTGGAGCAAATATCAAAGACAATCCCGCCTATATGATGGCAGGACTAGGAGTTTCTTGGAGATTTGACGAAAACTATAAAGAGGTGTTCCTTCGTATCAAAGGCGACGATGATAAAAAAGGAAAAGATAAAAAAGACAAAAAGAAAAAGACAAAACGCATTGACGAAGTTGGTGGCGATAACCTTCCTGAATAACAAATGATAACAATAAAAGAATGTATCTCAAAAAAGGAAATCGAGGAATATGTATTATTCCCTTTTTCAATCTATAAAGACAATGCTAATTGGATTCCGCCATTAATTTCGGATGAGGTTGAGAGTTTTAACAAAAAAACTAATCCTATTTTCGAAACTGCCGAAGCCTATTTCTACCTAGCGTATCGCGATGGAAAAGCGGTGGGACGAATTACGGCAATCATCAATTGGGACGAAGTAAAACTTCAGAATAAGAAAAAAGTTCGTTTTGGTTGGTTTGATGTAATTGACGACATAACTGTCACCGAGGCACTCCTAGAAAAAGTACGTGAATTAGGAAAAAAGAACAATCTAGAACATATTGAAGGTCCGATGGGGTTTTCCAATCTAGATAAAGTTGGGGTGCTAACTGAAGGCTTTGAATATGTCGGGACAATGATCACTTGGTATAATCACGCGTATTACGCAGAGCACTTAAAGCATTTGGGGTTTGAAAAAGAGAAAGAATACATCGAAAGTATTTTCCCGTTTGCCAATGTTCAAGAAAAATTTTTCATGAAAGCTTCAACGCTAATCAAGAGAAGATATGAACTAAAAGCGCACGCTTACAAAACTAAAAAAGATGTAATGGGCAGAGTCGACGAAATGTTTGATCTCTTTAATAAGACTTATGCAAACCTGTCGTCCTTTGTTGGAGTTTCAGAAAAACAGAAAGAGTTTTTCAAAAAAAAATACATAGGACTAATTAATCCAGAATATATCAAATTTATAGATGATAAAGATGGGAAAATGATTGCCTTTAGTATTGTGATGCCATCATTTGCAGAAGCTTTACAGAAATCTAGAGGAAGATTATTTCCTTTTGGATTTCTTTATTTTCTAAAAGCAAAATTAACTAGCAAAGAGGTGTTATTCTATCTTATAGGAGTCGCGCCTGAATTTCAGAATAAAGGAGTAACCGCAGTGATTTTTGAGGAATATTACAATACCTTCAAAAAAAAAGGGATCAAAACGTGTATAAGAACTCCAGAATTAGAAGAAAACCACGCCATCCACAATCTTTGGAAAAACTTTGATCCGTTAGTGCATAAGCACAGATGTACTTTTGCAAAAGATATTTAGCAACAGCGCAGATATTTAAAATAAAACCGTCCGAAACTATTCGATCACATACAAGATTTTGATTTCGAAAAGATTTAATAACATAATATAAAAATGCCCCCAAAAGTTTTTACTTTTGGGGGCATTTTACTAATAGGTATCTGTAATTTAGAAACTATACAGCACTACCTGGTGCAGTTGGCTCTTCTCCACCTGCGGGATCTATATCACCCCAATCACCACTTTGTTCTTCTAATTCTTCCTTAAGTTTCTCTTTCTCTTCTTCTCTACGATCATCGTCTGATTGATTCGTGAATTGGTATTTTTCTTGTAATGGTTGATTATCTCTTTGTTGTGGAAATGGCTGGTTTGAATAGTTCATATCTGATATAATTTAATGTAAAAAAATTCTCGTTTTTCAAGTTATAAAGATACTAGTCATATTGCAGGTCTTTTTATACAATTTGTGGAAATTCTTGCGAAACTTTTAGAAAACGAAACTGTATATACTGTGTAAAGTCAAGATTATAAGGGCTAATTATCAAAACTCTCATTATTACAGCAATTTCAAATTAAAATTGAAATTATAGAAAAAAAAAACAGCATTGCGTGCTTCCTAATCTAGCGAAACCAAAAATAAAAGAACAATGTAAGCACGATTGAAAATAAAATATTCAATCCCAATCCAGCTTTCATCATATCTTTTTGCGGCACAATGCCGGTCGAGAAAACCATTGCATTTGGCGGCGTTCCTACCGGCATCATAAAACCGTAAGAAGCGGCAATAGTTGCGGGCAGCACAAGAATCATTGGATTTATTTGTGACTCTACCGCCAAAGTATATAGCAGCGGTAAAATCAGAGCTGCACTCGCAGTATTGCTCATAAATTCGGTCATGATAATTGACCCAATTACAATTACCCATAAGAAAAGGATTAGCGGCATCTTTTCGCTTAGCGACATAATACCTCCTATCAAAATACTACCTAGACCAGTACTTTCTACCAGAAATCCTAGTGTTAATCCACCACCAAAAAGTAGTAAAATATCCCAACGCACCGATGCTATAATTTGTTCCCATGTCATAACTCGAAAAACATAAAGCATCAATATCGATAAAATTGCTACAAGCGAACTAAATCCGGACGGAACACCCATTATTGGCGCCAGAAAACCTTCCAGAACCCAAAGCAACACTGTGATGGCAAAAATTACAATCAGTGCAGTTCTATCCTTGCTTTTCTTTCCCGGTAGGGAAACCGCAGGAATTAAAATAGTTCTATCTGGCTTAAAATACAAGGTTAAAACGATTACCATTATCGGAAAGCTCAATAAAAATATTGGAATCCCATAAACCAGCCACTCCGAAAATGACAAACCCAATGTCGCTGCCCCAATTGCATTTGGTGGACTTGCAATCATCGTAACGATTCCCCCAATATTCGCCGCATAAGCAATTCCCAGTAAAAGGAATTTTGCTTCCGAAGTCGATTTTTTGCTATCTGTTATCGCCAACATTCCCAGTGCAAGAGGAATCATCATCGCTGCGGTCGAGGTATTACTTACCCAGCAGGCAGTTAGAGAGGTGGCAAGCATCAATAATATCGCCGATTTATAGAAATTTCCTTTTGCTAGTCGCATCAATTTATGCGCCAACAACATATCGAGAGAGTGTGCAGATAATGCGCCTGCTAGCACAAATCCACCCATAAATAAGTAGATTACAGGATTGGCAAATTCGCCGAAAGCCGCTGCTGGCGTAGCGATATTTAGCAAAACTGCCATTACCGGTATCAGCAATGCAGTCATTGACAACGGAATCGCTTCGGATATCCACAAGCTTGCAGCAACCAACAAAATCGCCAAAGCACTATTAATTTTGGAGTCCTCAAAAACTGGAAATAATAAAACTCCTGCCAGTAATGCTACAGAAAAAAGCAATCCTTTCCAATGTAATTTTTCCTTCATAGCGTTCAATTCTGAGAATCTAATTGTTTAAACATCTAAGTACAATAGCAGCTGTAATCAATAATTTAAAGATAATTCATTTGATAAAGAACCAATTGTTAGAATCATTTAGAGTCACAATCAAATGTTTTTTGCCTCCGCAAGGTATTCTTTCGCCTCGACGCAGACTAACGATTTTAACAAATAGATTTGTGATTTCTAGATTATTTTTCAGGAGCTAAATCCTGCTGTCCACTGTATCTTTCCTGCCCAAAACAAAGGGCAGGAAAGGATGTGCTTCGCCAGTTCGCTTCGCTCGGGTCGTTCCCATAAGGGTTAGGGGTTTTGTAGTTCTATACCAACTATATTTTACTAAAGATCTTAGATCTTCGTTTGGAATGGGAAGAGAATTTCTTGCAGTCGAGCTTTCAGTTTATCTTTCAAGTCTTTAAAGCAGTCTGATAGTTTGATTTTATGGAGGTTCTCAATTGAAATCGATTGATCCATAATGGGTAGTTGATGTGCTTTGATGGTGATTGCTTGCTGTTGGGCAAGTTCATCGATAATTGAAATGGTTTTTAATTCAGAACAATTTTCTCCCTTGCAAGTATTGGGATAAAGTAGTTTTATGTCTGTAATTCCAAACCGAATTGCGTAGCCTACCATCTGGTATAAGTCAGTTTGTGAAATTCCGTTTTTAGCATCAGCTCCATCTGCATAAACCATCTTATATTTGGTGTCAGCAATAATCGTCTTATAATCTGCAAATTCCAAAATCAAATCTGGTTTCAAACCAAATGCTTTTGCTTCATCGAGATAAGTTCCCTTAGCCTGCCCTTTTGGATTTACATTATCGATTTCTTTATCTATGAAACCATAAATGAAATCCTCAAAAACATATTCCATTGGAAGTAGGAATGCGAAAAGTTTCAAATCATTTTTATAATTAAAAGAAACACTATTTTCTAAAAACAAAACGCAGTAATCACGCACCGTTTCAAAATCAGATAACAACGGATTAAACTGAATTTTTTTGCATTGTTCAGATGTAATATAACAGTCTGTAACCTCGTCGAAAATAAATAAAATGTCGTTTAGATTTCGTCTATTCTGCTGATCTTTTGACGCAGACAGCAGCATTTTCGAAACATATTTTATACACTGATTGAATTCATTATCCATTTCGAATGAGTCATAAGTACAGTTCACTTTGTGATTCCGACCGCGGGCAAGATTCTGATTTATATATTCATCAAAGTTAATTCGACCTTTTACAAAAGATAATTCATTTTCTACATCCACGTATTTCTGAAAAACGGACGAATTCAATAGTTCCTTGGTGTACTTACTAAATAGGTAAATTAGAATTTCAAAAAAGTCAGATTGCTGTGCATTAAGGCCAGAAAGATAATTTGGGAACTTTAGTTTTCTACAATAACTCAGCCACCATAAAATATGCGAGTTTATAACCTTTACATCATTTTCCTCAGCTTCAGTTCCATCGTAAAAAATCTTTGGCAGTAAATTGATGGTTTGATTTTCAAAATGGATAACGCCAACAAACTTATTGGATTTAAGTTCTTTATTTTTATGCAGAAATTGCAGAAAATGCTGTACCTCTTCCCTATTCTCTTCTTCGCTATAGTATGTTGACTTTTCTCTTTTATTCCAAACTGCATCCAAAAACACTTCGAGATTTTCGAAATGCTGTTCAGGGAAAGTTTCCTTATTTTGATATTCAAAAAGATTAATCATTTTGACTCATCAAGGTTAATGGCCAATTACCAACTTTAAGATTTGCCTGATTTAAAATTGCAATAACTTCTTTCTCATCGTTGATAAAATATTCTAGCAAAAGCGGAATTACTTTATTGTTAATTGTCTTTTCTCTAGAATAAGAATCGCCCATAAAATAAGAATGGCCAATCGTAAAGTCGTGATTTTTTCTATCGAGAATAGCTTTGTTAATTGCTTCTAAAACTAGAATATCATTAATTCCTTGAACTTTTAAATCTGGATACATCGGAATAAATTCGAATCTTCGTCTTAAAGCGATGTCTAGCAACGCAATAGATTTATCAGCGGTATTCATTGTTCCAATAATATAAAGATTGGAAGGCACAATAAACGAATCTCCCGAAGGCAAAGTCACTCGCATTGGAATCTTCCCGTGCGATCGCTTGTCCTCTTCAATCAAAGTGATTAACTCCCCAAAAACTCGCGAAATATTTGCTCTATTGATTTCGTCAATGATGATAACGAAGTTTTCTTCAGCGATAGTTTGAACATTACTTTTACCTTTCTCCAAAAGAATTTCTAAAATAGGATTATAATAAGGTTGCAATCCCCCTAGAATTAAATCATTTGAACCTCTTTCATACATTTTGCGAAGTGTATTAATGCTTAGAGTATGATTAGATTCACCAATATTTTTCCTGAATTCGATAGATTTCAAACCAACCTCCGTAATAAAGAAAGAAGATTTTTTCATTTTTATCTCTAACTCTTCAATATCTCCCTCATTTAAAGGTTTGAGTAATTCTTGAAAAACTAGGTCGAAGTCCTTTCTGGCAATTGCTGGATTTCTAGAAACTTCTATATTTTTCAGTGCTCTATCCGCAATCCTTTTAAAAACGCCATCTTTCTTTTCAAAAGTCAGAATACTTGCATTTTCTGTATCTGGACGCAATCCTTGTATGAAATCTTCATAACTATAATTTTGATGGAAAGTAATAAACTCAATTTGGCCACCAAGATTCTCATTAAAAATTGCTAATGCTTCATCGTATTTAATATTTTCATTACCAGAAATAATCTTTGCGGCTTCTAAAACGGTACGATATGTTTTTCCAGTTCCTGGAGGTCCGTAAAAAATTTGATTGATGGGATGGAAAGATGACTTTGTAATTTTTTCTTCAGCAGGGTACACTTCGGAACTTTCCTCAAAGTTCATATCGCTATTTATTTCATCATAGTTAAGTAAACGGGCGTCTTTCTTTATCAAAAATTTCCTAAACTTTTCGATACTGATTCTCTCAAAAACTAAAGTAGGATTTTGCTTTATGAAATCTTTCGCAACATTGTCTACAACAGAAATCACAGTCGACAATTGCTTATCTACATCAAGAAGCATTTGTTGGACTGTTGAATAGTGAGGTTGAATAGATTTTGTTTTAAAAGAATAGATTTTGTTTTCATCACCAGAAACAGAATCTAAACCAATACTTTCATCTAGCGGTTTTTCTACCGCTTTAAGAAGTTTGAGAGCCAATTCATTTTGCTCATTATGAGGATTATTTGTTTGAGTAAATTCAAAAAAATAACTATAGCCCTTGTCAGATGTTCTAAATATTAAATTAATACAATCTCCAGCAGATCCAGGATATGCGGCTGGGAAAGTCCAAAATGTTGTTCCAAAATACTTTGATTTACTAGTCCCTATAAAAAAATCTGTTTCACTACCTCTCACTTTTTTTTGTCTGAGAGAAAATGTAAAAGAACTATCTTTAGTATGCTTTGACATTAACCAATCGTAAACTTCTTCTTCGTATTCTCTATATTTTAAGATATCAGACATTTCTATTTCAAATAAATTTATAAATTATATACTGCTATTTTGGTCTCTCCCTGATTTAAAAAGTTAAATTGAGAGACTTAATCTTTTTTAAAACTAAAATTCCCCCTAATACCCATCTCCGCTTATCGCCTCAATTACGCCCATCGCAGCTCTTTCTCCAGAAATCATTGCCGCATTCAGCGAACCATTAAGTTGAGTATCTCCCGCTAGGAAAACTCTGGTAGTCAATCGTGTTTCGGATGGACTCATTTCATATTGCAAGCTATCAAGTTTTGGCAATGCTTTCTCAATCGAATACTGCTTGAGGAATTTCACAGAAGTAATTCCGCATATTTCTTTGAGTTCTTTTTCAACTTGCATTCGCAATTCAGTTACATCCATAAAATCCTTTACAACAGTAACCGATAGTAATTCCTTATTGCCAGCCGAATTAGTTTCGAGACTTGTATGATAGAAAATATTATTTACTAAGGCATTTTTTGCGGTAATTAGTCCAATTAGTGGCTTTTCTATATTTCTAGAATCTACTTCGAAATACAATGTTTCGCAACTTTTCCACTGAATCTCTTGATTCTTTAAATTGCTGATCAGCTTACTAGCTTCGGCGGCAACAATGGTATAATCACTTTCTAATTCGGTACCATCTTCTAGAATTAATTTTCCGCTTTCTACCGATTTTACTTTGGTGTTAAACTTAAAAGTCGTTTGCTTTAGATTTTCTTTTAGTTGCTGAGGAATCGCTTCAATGCCTGCCTTTGGTAATGCAGCGGAGCCTTCTCCAAACATTTTATACACAAATTCAAACATTCTGCTTGAAGTTTGCAGTTCTGCTTCTAAAAAAATTCCGCCAAAAAAAGGTTTGAAAAACTTCGAAATCATCTCCTCCGAAAATCCGAAGTTCAACAAATAGTTATATGTGGTAATTTCTGGTTTTTCAAAAATCTGTTCGATCGTTGTACCTTTTAATAAGATATTCAACTTTAATACTTTCAGTTTATCAGAAACACTTCCTATTCCCGAAAATAATGTTGGTAGCAGCAAAGACGTATCTCGCAATGGATCGCCGAGAATTTTCTGCTTTCCATTGTCAAATATTGCTGCTCCAGAAACAAAATGCTGTAGTTCTAATCTATCAAAATCTAAGTATTTTATAGCTGCAGGATATGCCGTTAGTAATACTTGAAATCCGCGATCTAGCTGATAACCATCAACAATATCTGTTTTGACTCTACCTCCCACTCTATCCGTAGCTTCGATAATTGTCGGGTGAAATCCATTACCTTCCAAAACTTTAGCCGCAATCAAACCACTGACACCGGCACCAATAATATGTATTTTGTAATCTTCGTTCTTCATCTTTCTTATTCTAAATTCAATTCGATTTTAACTAAAAATCCAAAAAACTAAAGTAAGGTTTAATAATGTTTTTGTTGAAGATATTTAGCTATAATTAATTTTTTATGTTTTGAGAAGTCAATCTAATTATAAATCATCACAAAATATAAAATAATATGGCAGATTGAATTTAGCATAGGTCAAATATTGAGGGCATCATAGTTTACACTTCTCTCAGTATTTATTTTCAGAACTATCCTTATTGTGATCATCTACACATGTTTTTAAAAAGCGTTATTTTAAAAACATTTTAAATGCCAAAATGGATTTATCCGCGTCTTTATATTTTCCTTATTTTTACAGGCAAAATTACAACAGATACTATGCTAAAAAACTTTAAAAATGTTTTCAATTTACACGAGGGTGAAGATGACAGGGAGAAAACGCTAGAAAGTATTGTTAAGAACATTTCCTTCAAAGGAGCAAACTTATGGATTTTGGCTTGTGCAATTATCGTAGCGTCGGTAGGGCTCAACGTTAATTCCACCGCGGTAGTAATTGGTGCGATGTTAATTTCGCCGCTAATGGGACCTATTGTCGGAGCTGGATTTGCCTTGGGGATTTACGATTTTAAACTTCTCAAACGATCTTTGCGAAACCTCGCCAACGCCACAATCGTAGGTCTAGTGGTGTCTACAACCTATTTCGCCTTGAGTCCTTTCAAAGATGTACAGTCAGAACTTTTGGCGCGTACATCACCTACAATTTATGATATTTTAATTGCTTTCTTCGGTGGAATAGTAGGGGCAATTGCTGTGACAAGAACCGAAAAAGGAAATCCCATTCCCGGAGTAGCAATTGCAACAGCATTAATGCCACCACTTTGTACTGCGGGTTACGGCCTCGCAACAGGACAATGGACATTTTTTTTTGGTGCCATTTATTTATATACAATCAATTGTGTTTTTATAGGTATATCGACCTTCTTAATTATTAAATATCTAAAGTATCCTGCCAAAAAGCAAGTTGACGAAAAACAGCAAAAGCAGGTACGTGTGATAATTACAATTCTCATTATCGCAATGTTAGTCCCAAGTTCATATCTAGCCTATTCCCTATATCAAGAACAGCAGTTTAAAAAAAATACCGAATTATTTATTGAGAAAGAATTTACCTCAAAAGGTCTAACAGTTATATATAAAAAGACCGTTTTTGAACCTACCAAGAAAAAACTGGAACTTGCTTTTTTGAGTAAAATTTTTACAGAAAGCGAAATTACCCGTTTGGATAGTACTTTGAGCAGAAATAAATTTTTAAGAGGTACTAATTTAATAATCAGGCAGGACACTACCGATCGATTTTTGGCATTGCGTGGCGATATTATGAATCAGATAAAGAGTAGTGAAAATGAGCTGAGTCAAAAAGATATTAAAATCGTACAGTTAGAAAAGAAACTATCGCAATTTAGTTACGACAATTCTAAAATCCTCAAAGAAGTTCATACTGTTTTTCCTGAAATCACTTCGCTATCAATCTCGCACAATGAGATGAAAAACCTAACCGACAGCATTATCGTCGTCACCGCCGTTCTTTATGATGCCAAAGAGCCTCTGAAAGGCAAGGAATTGGAAAAATTTAAAAATTATCTCAATCAACGACTGTCTGTGAAGAATATTGAGATTTATAAAAAGCAGAATCCAATTTCCAAAAAATGATAATTCGTTTAAAATACGACTAAATACAAGGTGACTTTTCGTAAATGAAAAGTCACCTTCTTTTACAGTAAAAAGCTTAAGTTACCGCAATTTTTAAAGATAAATTGCCTTTAAAGACATATTCTGCCGCTTAGCTCAAAAAAAATAATGTATTTTTGCACCTCCAAAAAAGCCTCACAAAATAATTTAAAAAACTACTTTTCCTTCTGTTTTATTAGCTATACGTAGCAATTACTCATATAGAACAAAGGATCCAGTATTTGCGATAACGCAGACCTAAAAACGCAAAAACTAAGATTTAACAATTTTCGACTGCTGCACTTATAATATATGAAAAACGTACTCAATCTTTTTGATTTCTCACAAAAAATAAATTACCGAAATGAAATTCTCGCCGGATTAACTGTTGCTATGACAATGATTCCCGAGTCACTCTCATTCGCAATTCTGGCAGGCTTCCCGCCACTTGTCGGATTGTATGCAGCATTTATTGCAGGTTTAATCACGGCGATTTTTGGTGGACGTCCTGGAATGGTTTCTGGCGGTGCTGGAGCTACAGTAGTTGTATTAATCGCTCTAATGAGATCTAACGGATTGGAATATGTTTTTGCCGCTGTCGCATTGGCTGGTGTAATTCAAATTCTTATCGGACTTTTTAAATTCAGCAAATTTATAAGGCTTGTGCCACAACCAGTAATGTATGGTTTTGTCAACGGTCTTGCGGTCATCATATTCATGTCTCAACTCGAGCAATTCAAATTCACTTCGGGAGGCGAAAGCTTCTGGCTCCAAGGTGGACCGCTCTTCATAATGCTAGCATTAGTAGCACTTACCGTAGCAATAGTGGTCTTTTTCCCGAGAATAACTAAAAAAATTCCAGCCTCACTAGTCGCAATTATCGTAGTCTTTCTGGTTGTAATTATATTTAATATTGATACAAAAACCGTTCAAGATATCGCCTCGATTGAAGGTGGTTTCCCTCCTTTTCATATTCCAAATATCCCTTTTACCTGGAAAGCTTTTCAGATAATTTTGCCCTACTCTCTAATTTTTGCCGCTGTCGGACTTACCGAAGGTCTACTTACGCTCAATCTTGTAGACGAAATGACTGGAACGCGCGGAAATGGCAATAGAGAATGTATCGCACAAGGAAGTTCGAATATTGCCAACGGTTTTTTCTACGGTATGGGCGGTTGTCCAATGATTGCTCAGACACTTGTCAATCTTTCTGCCGGTTCTAGAGCACGACTTTCTGGAATTATCGCAGCATTAACAATTTTACTCATCATCCTTTTTGGCGCACCAATTATTGGACGTTTGCCAATGGCGGCGCTAGTTGGAGTGATGATTATGGTAGCACTCGGCACCTTTGAATGGGCTAGCTTTAAGATTATCACCAAAATGCCACGGCACGATATTTTTATCGGAATTCTAGTCGCAGTAATTACCGTCCTGCTTCACAATCTTGCTCTCGCGGTTCTAATTGGAGTCATCATTTCAGCTTTGGTTTTCGCCTGGGAAAGTGCCAAAAGAATACGCGCAAGGACACATATTGATGTCGATGGAGTAAAACACTACGAAATTTACGGCCCACTTTTCTTCGGATCTACCATGGCTTTTTCGGAGAAATTTACCATAAATGATGATCCAGAAAAAGTTATAATTAGCTTCAAAGAATCCCGCATCACTGATATGTCTGCGATAGATGCGGTAAATAACGTGACCCGAAAGTATCGAGAGGCTGGCAAAACGGTCCGTTTGCAACACCTTAGTTTCGATTGTATAAAGTTGCTCGACAATGCCGATGCGGTCATCGACGTCAATATTGTCAAGGATCCCGAATATTTGGTGGCTATTGAGGAGATTAGAAAATCGAAATAGTAGAATGACTGATATAATCTAAATTAAGTTGCTATAGATTATTTGGAGCTATTCCCGCTGTGCATTCCAAGAACCCCACAAAAAAGCAGTTTTTGCAAAAAAATATAAGGAGCTTCCGTTGGTCGCTCTTCTATTTTAGCAAAAAACTAGCTTTTTTTGCGGGATTGCTTTCCACTCCCATCGGGGCTAAATGCGAATCTAAAGAAATAAAATTGAACTTATTTAAATATTCGAAAACAGCGAAAATCTTTTAAATAAATTTGCAACTTTTACCGATTTGGTCTTCCATCAAAAAATTTCGCTGTTTTTCATTTGTTTAGTAATGATAACAATCCAATCATTATATAAAGCGGTGTACATTACTTGAGTGTCACATTCCTTAAGTTGTAAAATCATTTCCAACATTGCTTTTTGAACATATTGATCTTCTTTGCCATAACGCCAAATAGGAACGATACATCTTTCGAACATATCTAAGAAAGTAGACGAACCTATGTAGATTCTTGGTGTGTTTTCATCATCATCTAATAAAGATGGCATTTTGCAATACATTCGATATTGCAACAATCCCGAGAGTGCGTGCAGGCTTATAACTGCGGTACCTGGATCATTAATTCCAGGACTTAACGCTCTTAAAGCAATTTCGGTCAGTTGACCAAAACCATAATCAGCATTTACATCAATGGGTTGTCCTGGAAAAAATTCGATCGAATTTGCAATTGATTCTTGAATTTCTTTATCCAATCTTGCTGCGCAGTACACCCTCAAAACAACGGTTCCCTTTAGTAAATACGATCCAAAATTCCGTTGAAAACTGATAAAGAAATTTTTGTCTTTGCTCAATTGTAATAATGCTGTTCTATTAAAATTCTGAAAATACCCAGAATTTTTAACCACTATTTCTGTATAAGGGTGACCTTCCCAAGTAGCAAAATTTTCATTTAAACCTCGAAATTCTTTCACCATCATTTTCTTAGTTTGATGGCAAACTCTATCAATTACCGTTTCATATTTTACAGTCTGAGTGACATAATCCAAAAAATATATAAATAGAAAAATATCTATTACAGTCATCAATATAAGTACGTAAATACTCAAGGCGGGAACCAAAATTCCGCTTTCAATATCTCGAATTGTGCTAAGTAAAAACAGCGCATAAACGATTGTTCCGATATAAAATCCTAGAATCATTTGCTGAAAACGATTTTCAATCATACTATTAAGCACTCGATTACTCATTTGCGATGCAGCCTGATTAAGTACAATCATCACCATCGAAAAACTAAAAACTGTAAGCGAAATGATGGCCGCAGCAACCGTCGAAATGATTGATCTAGCCGTACTTGCATCCTTAAGACTTAGCCAACTCAATCCCGACTTAAATTCTTTTCCAGCTTCAGAAAAATCAAACGTTATCATTAAAAATGATAGCAGCAAAAAACCGATAGCAATTAATGCAGGATAAAATGCAATGCTTTCAATTACTTTGTTATAATAAATTCTAACAAATTTTCTAATTTTCATATTGGCAACCGTCATACTTTATTTGTCTCTTTAATGAACATTAAAACCTTTACTCTAACTACCTTACATGAGTACATTTCGCGTAAGCGTAAATTTTCTACCATTATTATTGGGCACGTGCATCTTTAATATTGAGAATATTAATTGGCAATGGCTCTTGTTTATCATACAATTTAAATTCCTGAATATCCGCAGGTAACGAAAATCCATCCGCCACTAAAACTTCTTTCACCTTACTGATTACTTCACTTTTTATTTCGAGCACACTACGTTTATAATCCATGGTATCCGTCCAGAAATAAACTCGCAAATTCACTGTACTAGTTGCAAGTTCCTCCACCACCGCAAAGGCTTCGGTGTTTTTTTTAAGATCTTGAATGGGTCTAATCGTACGTTTTATGGTGTCAATTGCAGTGGTAATATCGTCTTCGTAAGCGATGCCCACCAAAAAATCTATACGAATTTTTCCATCGCGAGTATAATTTATCAAAGGTTCTTTAATCATAATAGAATTGGGAATAAAGACATCGCGCTCATCAAAAGTTTTGATATGAGTGGTTCTAAAATTGAGCGCAACTACGTGGCCGCTAAATTCGCGCACCATAATTGTATCGTTAAGACTAAAAGGTCGGTTGAAGGCCAAAATCATTCCGCCAAGGAAATTTTCGGCAATATCTTTAAAAGCAAATCCAAAAATGAAAGCTCCAACTCCAGCACCAGCAAGCAAACCTTGGGCAATTCCGCTCAGTCCAATCACATTCATCGCAATAATAACTCCAATTACTATCAATATAAATTTGACCGTTTTACTTAGGAAATTGACAAAAAGTGGATCATGGTCCTTATTTATATATCTTGTCCTGATCAGGTTCGAAAAGTATTTTGCTACAAAAAATGTTATGATTAGTATAAGCAATGCAAACACAAAACGAGGGAGTGCATGCACGAAACTATTGTAATAAGCATTGATTGATTCTTCTATATTTGCTGTAAAACCAGCGGTTTCATCTTCCATAAATTAATTTATTAATTGTAAAGCTAACTCCCACGAAATTGCAGATTCTACTTAAATGATTTACATTAAATATAAGATTGTTTTGGACATTTATAAAACAGACTGCCAATTTCTTATGCAGAATTGCAAATTGTGCATCATATTTATATAAATGTTCTCAAAGTTACATCCGGAAACAATTAAATTTGTATTCTGCAATCAACATTGGTAAAATTGATTTTAAAAAAATAAAAAACTAACAATGAAGCAATTATATTTCATACTAGCAGCTATATTTTTGATCTCCTGTCAACCTCCAAGTGACGAATTAATGGTGCTTTTTAAATTACCGAAAGATTTAAAGGAAGTCTCAGGAATAACTTACAATAAAGTGGACAATAGTATTTTTGCAATACAAGATCGAGGAAATGGTACCGAAATTTTGCAACTAAATTTAAATGGCGATTGGTTAAAGTCGATCGAAATCACCAACGCAAAAAATGTAGATTGGGAAGATATTACTCAAGATCATGCGGGGAATATCTACATTGGCGATTTTGGTAATAATGAAAATAAACGCCAAGACCTTTCTATTTATAAAGTTTCAAAAGAGCAACTCTCAAAAAAAAATGCGGTAGCAGAGTACAAAATTGAGTTTTCATATCCAGAACAAACAGATTTCCCACCTAAGAAAAAGGACTTGATTTATGATGTCGAAAGTTTTTTTGAATTAAATGGTTCTTTCTTTCTGTTTACCAAAAATCGCAGCAAGTTTTTCGATGGCACTTCGATGCTTTATAAGGTAGAAAATAAACCCGGCCCCCAAAAAGCAGAATTATTAGGAAGCTTCGTTAGTTGTGGAAATTATAATAGATGTGCCGTGACTTCTGCGGCCATCAGCCCCGATGCAACGAAGATTGTGGTGCTCTTTCACGATAAAATTATTCTCTTTGAAGACTGGAAAGGAGAGCAAATCCTAGAGGCGAAAAAAACGATCATCGAGTTAGGCCACACTTCACAAAAAGAAGCGGTAACTTTTCTTGATAATGAAACGATTTTAATCGCCGATGAGCGTAAAAGTAAGGAAGGTGGAAATGTATATCAATTAAAAATTAAAATTTAGTCCAAAAGAAATCCGAACTTCCTCATCAGGCGCCTTAAACATGCTGATTCGTGCGGTGAACTTTTTCACCGTATTTATCCAAATTCCCCCGCCATAATCGTAGCGCCACACTTCTGCTTCCGGCGCTTCAATCCACACTCGGCCGTAATCAAAACCTGCAAATAAACCATAGGATAGTGGTGCAATACTTTCTTTAATACTCCCAATGGTTACCCTTAAATCTGTGGTTTGAACAAAGTAACTATCTCCTATAAATCTTTCATTTCTATAGCCTCTTAAATCTGAATCACCACCAATCGATGCCGCTTGATAGAAAAAATAATTAGAAGTTAAGATTTTTTTATACTTAGCATTTGTAGCCAAAACTATATTTTTCTGAGCATCAAGATGGTGAAAGATTCCCAAATTTGTTTCTAAAGTTGGAAAGTTTTGCTGGCTAGTATATAAATTTGTGGTCCAAGTTGCTGCAATTCCAAAATCTAGACCTAAACTTGGAATTGACTCAAAATCGAGATTTGTAAATTTATACTTCGCCTGAGTTGAAAAGAAATATTGATTTAGAAAAACATCTCGATTTACAATGTTTGGAATATTTATAAATCGATCATCAGTTTTTTCCACTTCAAATTGTTCAAATTGTGGCCTGATCGATACTTCACTTCCACTACGACCTACTTTTTTAATAGCCGTCCCGATTTTAATCTTTTGAATGCGGACACGATTGAAATTCATTCCTTTTTCTTCATCTTGATTGCGTGTATTATTGCCAAAACCAAAATAATTCATCGTGAAATTGGGAGTCGTAAAAAGGGTATGAACTTCCAGTCCCCATTTCCCCAATAGTTCTGGAAACGAACCTTTATAACTAAGCTCGACGCCTTCTGTTCCAAAAAAGTAATCACCTTTGAAACTGTGTTTTTGTGTATATATATTTTGCTTAAAATTGTTTACTGTATAATTTACTATAAATCCAAGTTTCATATTATCGTCAGGATTGTAGCCAATTGTAGGTAAAAAAGAGGCAAAATTATACTTTGGCCTCTTATAAGAATAAGAATTGTCTTCGTAGTTATCTCGAAGATTTATTACCGTACGCTTGTCTGCTTCAATTGTGTTCTTTTTTGTCTTAAAATCGTAAATTTTTAATTTCCTGCCGTTTTCAACCAGATACGAATCATGGTTTTGACCACCTATAAGCTTAATTTTAATTGATGACTTTTGATTTCCGAGAACTTCAAACATATCATCATCTTCTAATCCATAGATCCATAAATGCTTTGTTTTTTTACTAAAAAAATCTTTTTTGTACAAAAATTCTTCACCCGTAGATTTGATCCGATACACCCCAACTTCCACTATTCCATTAGCTTTACGCTCGATTTTAAATTTGTCCTTTTTATTTGTACCAACCACTATGGCAGTTTCTTGTAAAATATCATAATATTCTTGGGCATATTTCTGCAAATGGTCTCTCCTAATTTTAATATTTGCTTTGATCGTTTCCAAAGTTTTGTCATTGACCTCATCTGGTAAGTTAAAAAAAGCGGTCTCGATGTTTTTGTCTGTCAAATTACTTTTGATGTATTCCGCTTCAGCCAGCCAATCTGCAGCCGTTGAAGATATCAAGAAGGCAATATCCAAAGGATAAGGTTCGCGATTAAACCATTTAATATTTCGAATCTTGCTCGTGAAAGTTTGCATATGACGAAGTTCGGGCGTCGTCATGATAAGCCTAATTGCGGCTCCGTCATATTTAGAAAATGCTTGATCACGATCTCTAGCAATCGCTCTGTAGATTGTGCTGTCGTCCTGAATATATTCGCCCCAGCGCCATTGATCATCGTGTCTATCCCAATCGCCAATTAACATATCAAAAAGTCTACTTCGGATATATGATTTGGTATCGACACTATACTTTTGGCTTTTATGTAGATTTTTTAATACATCACTGCTGCTAATAATATCGGATGCATCGCCAAAAGTTTCTAATTCTATCTGACTTCCGGCAGCACGCTCTTCAATCATATATAATTCGTCACCATATTCTGAATTATAATCGCCCAATATTTTCTGTTTTGGAATATAAAACAATTGCGGATTTGAGTGAGAGATTCCCACAAAATCTGCAAGATGTCCCACGGCAAAAGGCGCAAAAGGATGTGAGGTGGTATAAAAATCTAATAAAAAGTTTTCTGCGTAAGTATTTTCAAAATCTTGAGTAATAATTTGATCTCTAAAAGCAACCGACTGCAAAAACTGAGTAGCGCTTTTTTTAAGTGCACGCATTACATACTCTCTACCTTCAGGGTCTTGGAGTCGCAATGACTTTGATTGGTGTCCGCCTCCTGCTCTTGTAGGTATTAATCCTCCATAAATGGTATCTAGCGAAACTGTTTTGGCCAAAATTGGCATGCTGTAATAGTCGCGATAGTGCTTTCCGAACAGAATATTGTAGAAAAAAGATTTCTTGTTTGTATTTGTTGCATAAATACTAGTCGAAACCTGTGCTGGAAAATTTTCAGCAAGATGAGACGTGTCATATTTTTGCGTCGGGATAAGAACATTATGAGTAAAAAGCAGTTTTTCGATATCGCCTTCTATTCCATAGTATTGGACCGAAGCCATCCCTTTTTTACTAATTTCCAGAATCGCATATCCATTCCCACCATACGAAAAATCAAATTTCCCCACTGCCTTTGCTGCTTCGGTTTTTGAACCTGAGCCGCTAACAATTTGCTTTACATTGTTTTTCTCGATGTATTGCAAATTGTGATCATGACCAGAAACCACGACTACATTTTGATATTGTGAAAGCAGTGTTTGAATTCTATTTGAAAAAGTTCGGTAAATTTTATTTTGATTGTCTTGCGGACTAGCGCCCGAAGTTTTGCGAAGTAAATTTGCAATTGATCCAAGAATGGGCAGTGGGATTTTTTTTTCGAGTGGAAAAAACTGTTTTTCTATTGAAAATTGACCGCCATGACTACCATTTGTGAGCAGAGGATGATGCAAAGCAATTACCACAGTCTTATTCTGATTTTTCTTGAGCAAACTTTCTAATTCATCGAAAAATCCTTCTCGCGTTTTAATTTCGCAATTTTTGTTTATTTCGGGATGCTTATCCCAATCTGCCAAATACCACTGACTATCAATTGCAATCAGGCTGATGTCATTATCCATTTTCAGCACTTCTATAGCACAACTTTTCCGCGGTAAAAAAGCTTTCTTATCTTTTAAGTGAGCAGTTACAAAGTCTGCTTGACGTTCAACGCCATCCAACCCGCTATACCAGTCGTGATTTCCTGGAATAAAAATAGTACTCCCTTTAAAATCATCCGCCAAGTGAAGTTGATTTAAAAGTTTAACTTTTGGCAAAGAATCATTTTGGGCTGTAAAGCCAATTGGGTAAATATTGTCACCTAAAAAAAGCAACGTTGATTCTCTTTCGGCATTATCCAAACGCCTTTTAAAAGATGATAAGATTTGTTCCGATTTTAATTCATCGGTGTTTCCGGCATCACCTATAAGATAAAAAGTATGTAATGCTTTTGCTGTATCAATATCTTGAAACACAAAATTTTTTTTTATTTCCTTTCCATACTGCGGTGCTTTTGTAGCACATGAAAAGAAAAAGCACGAAAAAATTGCGAGAGTTATTTTTAATATAAATTTGTAAGTCAACTGCATCTCTTAAAACTATTTCATATTTTAGTGAAAATATATCAAATTATGAATCTCGTCTCAAAATCTGAAGATTATATTTCCCAATTATTCAAAGATAGCCTATCTCATTTATATTTATACCATAATATCGAACATACAAAGCAAGTCGTAGCGGCTTGTAAGACAATTTCCCAAGATATGAATCTCGACGAAGAGCAGTTGGAAAAGCTCCTCGTTGCGGCTTGGTTTCATGACGCGGGCTATATCAAAGGCCGTGAAAATCATGAAAATAGAAGTATGAAAATCGC
Organism: Flavobacterium ardleyense; assembly: GCF_033547075.1. Lineage (NCBI taxonomy): Bacteria > Pseudomonadati > Bacteroidota > Flavobacteriia > Flavobacteriales > Flavobacteriaceae > Flavobacterium > Flavobacterium ardleyense. Next base: position 2,835,705 of record NZ_CP137891.1, read on the forward strand.
TGCCGATTTCCTCAAAGAAAATGGCAAATCTGAAGATTTTATTACAGAAGTAAACTATATAATTGCTGCGACCGAGAAATCATTTGCACCTCAAACCACCCTGCAAAAAATTATTAGAGATGCTGATTTTATGAATTTGGGAAGTCCTAATTACTTTACAAACTGCGAAAAATTACGGAAAGAGTGGCAGGACACAGAGCAAACTAGGTTTTCTGATTCTGAATGGAATCAAGAAAATCTTACCTTTTTAGAGTCTGTTCATGTGTACTATACCGAATATGGCAAAGAAAATTTAGCGCCAATAAAACGAGAAAACATTGCAAAAATCAGAAAATATTTGGAACCAAAAGAAGAACCTAGTTTAGAAATTAGTCCGATTAAAAAGAAAAAAACTAAAGACAAAAGCGCAAAGTCAGAGCGTGCTATTGATACCGTTTTTCGCGTTACACTAGCCAATCATACTCGCTTGAGTGGAATTGCCGATAGCAAAGCAAATATTTTACTATCAGTAAATGCGATCATCATTTCCATTGCCCTTTCAATCATCATCCCAAAATTAGATAGTCCAAAGAATGCACACTTAGTAATTCCAACCATGGTCATGCTTTTTTCTAGTGTGGTGACAATTATTTTTGCCATACTTTCTACCCGACCGAAGGTTACGAAAGGACTTTTTTCTCGAGAAGATATCGAAAATAAGAAAGTTAATTTATTGTTTTTTGGAAATTTTTACAAAATGCCCATTGAAGAGTACGAATGGGCAATGAAGGAAATGCTGAAGGACTCAGAATATACCTACAGTACAATGATAAAAGATTTGTACTATCTGGGAATAGTTTTAGAAAAAAAATACCGGCTTCTCCGTATCACATACAATTTTTTTATGTTTAGTATAATTTTGTCAGTATTGGTTTTTGTTTGGGCGTTTGTCAAAAATTAACTTATGTAAATTAATCGTATAACTGTTCAAAATTGATGGCTTCAATTGAATAATTTGATTCATTTTTTATTTTGATCCTTAGCGCTTTCAAACCAGCAACGCCTTGAGTTTCAGATATGTCGAATTTCTCCACAGAGTTTTCCAAAATTTCTTTAAACTGAAGGTATTTAATATAATTTAGATATTCCTTTTCTTCATTGATGGTCGAATAGACAATGGTAATTTTTTCTTTTTCGACAATGCGCTCGTTGGTATCTTTGATAGTTGCTTTGTCAATTCTTTTTTTCACCATTTCGTACTGAACATTAAAGCTACTATCAATATCAAAACGCTTTTCGTCCATTCTGAATCGTATAGTAATTGGGTTGCTAAAAACCAATATAAGAGAAGTTACATCCAATTCGTAAGGCAAAGACGACTTTAATTTATGATGCTCCAACTCCATTTCGCAAAGTGTTTGTAATTGCCAAAGGCGCAAATTGGCAAAATAGGAGATATCAAATTTAGAATGTGGTGCAATTGATGCTCCAATATACATTGTATGCTCGACACCATCGGTTTTAAAACGCTCGTAATAATGCGGAAACATTTTTTGAGCATCCTGCTGTTTCTTGTCTAAAATATTGGCCAACTTTTTATTGATAATAGACATCGCACTATCAAATTTCTTGCGTTCCTGATAAAAAACACCCGTTTTGTCGTCAAGATTTTCAAAATAACTTTCTATCAATTCAGGATTGAAAGTGTTTTTCTCATTTCGCAGAAGCGGATGAATTTCTGTTTCTACAAATAGCTGTATTTCTTGCTCTGTATTGGTAAAAAAAGTTAATTCTAAATTCTCTAAATAAGATTTTAACTGAAACTGCAATTGCTCAAAAAGTGGAATTATCTCGGCTGATTTTTTACTTTTAAAGATACTTTGGAGTAATTCTAATTCGGTCCTTAAATCTAGTTTAATCGTATCATTGCGGTGAATTGATGAACTTTTTACATCTATTTGTCCATACAATGGATACACATCCTTGAAGATAATTTGATTGAAAATATAATCTTTCGTTTGATTAAAAGTCTGGTAGTATTTTTCTGCTTCTTGGCGAAATTTCCAATAAACACTAGAATGAATGGTCGTGTATTCTCGCTGAATAATCGCCTCAATCTGATTGTTTTTGTCAATACCGTAGCGCTCCATCGTATCGACTAAATAAGGCATCACCAAATCCAATTTATGAGCATTAATACTGTTTAGCGCCCTAGTTTTGGAAGACATTAATTCGACCACACCCAAAACTTTTCCATCATTAACAATTGGAGCAAATACACAACTTTGGATATTTTGCGAAAGCAGATGCTGCGCTAATTTGGATGTTTTAGCATCATTAGCAAAGTTGGCAACATCCGAAATTACAAACGGCTTCTGACTTTGCAATAAATTTTCGAATGCGCAGCCCAATAGTCCGTCGCTGCAACTAATTTTCTGGCCTGGACTTAAAATAAAACTATTCACATTGCTACCAAAACCAGGTCTTGTAAAAGATTTATCATCCAAATCATAAAGTACAAATCCAATCTGCAAATCGGGTATCAAAAACAATGATCTAAAAATTATTTCTACATCACTATTCTCATTATACCTTCCTATTTCGGGTCTGATTAAACTCGTCTTCAGATTTGAAATGGCATTTTCAGTAGTAGCATCAAATAAAGTAACAATCGCAAATCCTTTGATAATCCAGCTGTGGAGCGGAAATTTTTCTTTCCAAAGCTCGATATCATCATAATTATCTAAAAGTAGATTGATGTCTTCCTGAGTAATTTTTTTTGCCTGAGCTGAAGGTAAAATTTCTAAAAAATCCCCATTGTAAAGAATTCTATAATGATTTATAATTCCGTCTTGTCGCGGAATATCGTAAAAAAATGGCCGGTTAAAATTAATATTTTGATTATAATAAAATTGTAAAATCAAACAGCAATTGTTTATGTAAAATTCATCCTTGGTGAAATCTCGAATATTCATATCAAAATCAAAACCAGCATTATTCAAAATCTTTTGGAAACGTTTTGTGTAATTGAAGGTAAAGTTCTGAAAAGGCAATGTTACCGCCTTAATTTCATTGTTGGTCAATGCCGAAGGAAATAAATCCGATAACATGTACCGAATTAATTCTTCGTTTTCTTCAACAATTTTAAGATCATCAATACCATTTCGGAGCGCTGGCACTTTCATGATTTCATCCAGCAAACCCTGCGCATACTTCGCTCTGTAAGTAACTACCGAAAGTGTAACTTCTTCCAACTGCTCAATAAGCTTATGAAAAGATAGGTAGGTTTTAAAAGGACTGTCGTCAAAAAATGGAGAACTCATAAAATTGATGGTTTCAACAAATTTACAAATTATCGCCCGCGATGCCTGATTTTATGTACCCAAATTATTTAAAACGCTTTTGACAATCTCTTTGCTTGGCAGTAAAATAAGTTACTTTTGCAAAAAAAATTGTTCAATGATCATCAAAACAAAAGCACATTGGTTTAAAATGCTTTTCGAATGGAAAGGTTCGGTACTGCCTCAACTCCTTCCTCGATTGACTTTGCTTTTTATATTTGCCGCATCCGTTGTTTATTTTCAAGGATTCTTCCAAACTTATAATCTATCAATAGATCCTGCAATATTTACATTATTTGGAGTAGCACTTGCCATTTTTCTAGGATTTAGAAATAGTGCTAGCTACGAAAGATGGTGGGAAGCACGAAAACTTTGGGGTGCACTTCTTAATGATACTCGATCTATTGCAAGACAATCATACAGTCTGATTGATGATGAAGATTACCAAAAAAAACGCACTGATTTCATTAATAAAATGATCGCTTTAGTGCATACTTTGCGACACCAACTTCGATTTACAGATAGTTCTGATGATCTAAAGCGACTTTTAAAGAGTGAGGATTTATTGGAAATAAGCAAGACAAAATATCAGCCGATTATGCTTTTGCAAAAGCTAGCAGAGCAGATTAAACTTGCTAAAAAAGAACAGCGAATTACCGCAATTGAACAACTTGCTTTTGAAGATAACTTCAACAAAATTTCGGATATAATCGGTGGATGCGAGCGAATTGCAAGTACGCCAATTCCATACACTTATAGCGTTTTACTACACCGTACTGTGTATCTGTACTGCTTTCTACTTCCTTTTGGATTTGTGCAAACACTTGGCTGGATGACGCCGTTTGCAATTGTCTTTATTGCTTACACTTTTGTCGCGCTCGAAGCAATTGCCGATGAATTGGAAGATCCTTTTGGGTTGCAGCCAAATGACTTAGCACTAGATGCAATGTCAAAAATGATAGAAAATACCTTATTGGAAATTGACAATAGACCTGATTTTCACGATGAGAAATTTGATAATTATTTTATTACCTAAATCATTCTGACTTAAGTTTGTCGCTCAAAGCACGTTTGTAAGTTATTCCGATCGGAATCGTTTCTTCGCCAATTAATATATTATTTTTATCAAAGGATTTGATTTTATCGATTGCAACAATATAAGATTTGTGAATTCGCATAAAATTATTTGTATTCAAAAGACTTTCCAATTCTGAAGTGGTAATTGATGCAACGTATATTTTCTTAAAGCAAAATATTTTAACGTAATTGCCGTAACTCTGGGCAAAAAGCACATCCTGAAAGTCAATTTCCACCATTGCTCCATCCACTTTTACCAGAAAAGAAGAGCAGATATCACTAGCAGTTTCGACCTTCTGTGAGGCTAAAAATCGTTCGACTGACTTTATAAAACGCGGAAGAAAAATTGGTTTTAGCAAATAATCAAATACGCCAAAGTCGTAACTTTTCAGCGCAAATTCTGAATAAGCCGTGGTGAGAATTGTAGTTGGAGGATCCGGCAATGTTGCCAGCAATTCCAAACCAGTAATCTCGGGCATATCAATATCTAGAAACATCAAATCGACAGAATTTGAGCGCAGATAATTGAGCGCTTCGATTCCGTTATAGCACTGATGCACCAACTCCAACTGCGGATTTTGCTTTATATAATTCTGAAGTACATAATGTGCTGCCGGTTCGTCGTCCACAATAAGACATTTGGTTTTTTTCATATTTATAAATCAAAAGTTAAAATTACCAAATATAAATTGACCGTATTATTAATTTCTAGAGAATGCCGCTTGGGATACAAAATATCCAACCGATCTTTGGTATTTTGCAAACCAATATTATTAGAACTTATTTCCTTCTTTTTATTGGGAACCGAATTTTCTACTACCAACCGTAGTTTGTTACTTTCCACCGAAATATTAATTTTCACAAAACACTTTTCAACAGTTGCCGTGCCGTGTTTGAAGGCATTTTCGATAAAGGCAATCAATAACATCGGGGCAATTTCGTAACTATTTTCTTTGTCAGACGTAAATGTAAAGCCAATATCACATCTATAACCAACGCGCTCTCGCTCAAGTTCGACGTAACTTGATATAAAGTCAACCTCATCTTCTAGTGAAACATATTCACGTTCGCCCTGCACCACTTGGTATCGCATTAATTGCGAAACTTTCATTATCATATCCGAAGTTCTTTCTGGATGTTGCAGCGAAATTCCATACAAGGTATTCATCGTATTGAACAAAAAGTGCGGATTAAACTGATTTTTGAGCGCTTTTAGCTCCACCTCATTAGATAGCAAGTCCTTTCTAGACTTATTTTTCAATTCTCTATAATGCTCTATAATCTGAATGGTCCCCAAGATGCAGAGCAAAGTTCCTGCGAGGGTGGCAAATTGAAATTGATAAGTCTTTTGGTGCGCTGATTTATATAAAAAGCAATTTTTGTAAATATATCCGGTACTTGCCTCGAAAAGAAACAATGTAAACACCAAAATTAAAGCTACAGTAAGTGCGATATAAAGTGCTGGCTTATGTTTTTTGAGTAGAATTGGCAGTAGATAAAAGCGATTAATCATCGCGTGGGCGTACAATACAAAGAAGTATAATAGTCCATTGCTAAAGCCCTTCCAACTTTGGATAAAAACCCAATCGTTGAGCGTAAAAAGCACAAACGAAAACAGGATAATCAAGATTTCCTGACCCCACCTATTTTCCAAGGCAAATTTGAATTGACGATTCATTTTTAAATTTAAGACTTCAAAGTAACGATTTTAGTTGAGATTTCCTCCAATCTAAATGACCAATTCAATTGGTCATTTACTACTTCCGTTGGTCATTTAAAACCCAAATTATTGCCTTTGCCAAGTTAGATTTGCGCTACAAACAACGATTATAATGAGATTTAGATCAAAAAAATTACTTTATCTATCACTTCTTGCCTTTCCAATCTTAAGTTCCGGACAAGTGCTTTCGCTGAAAAAGGCTGTTGAAATTGGCACTGAAAATTATGGAATTATAAAAGCAAAAAAGGCTTTCGCCGAAAGTTCGACTCTGAGTGTTGGACAGTCAAGATTAATGGCTATTCCAGATTTTACCATTGCAGCTCAAAATGATTACGGGACGATTAACGGTCAAAATGGACCTCTTTTTGGTTTTGGCGGTCAGGCGGCAACTTCTTCCGGACCAGTATTAGATTCGCAGAATTGGAATGCAGCTTTCGGTGCGCTTTATTTAGCAAATGTCAATTGGGATGTTTACGCCTTTGGCCGCGCTAGACAACGAATTAATTTGGCGAAAGCCCAATCTCAAAAAGCCACTTTTGATTTTGAACAAGAGAAATTTCAACAAAGCATTAAAATTGCCGCCGCTTACCTTAATCTTTTGGCTGCCGAGCGGGTGGAGATTTCACAATTGAAAAACCTCGAACGTGCCGAAATTTTTCACCGATTAGCTTCGGTAAGAGTAAAAAACGGACTTCTTGCTGGCGTAGATTCTACTGTGGCTTTCGCCGAAGTGTCTCGGGCTCGAATTATGCTCAATCAAATAAAAGAGAATAAAAATAAACAGCAAAATCAGCTGCAGGCTTTAATGGGAATGGAATCAAATGAAATTATTGTTGATACGGCGTTTGTAAGTACAATTCCAAAATTTCCTCTTACATCCGAAACTTTGTCAAATGCACCTCATCCGCAGGAAGCTTTTATGCAAAGCCGAGTAAATTTGGCGGAAGCCGAAACCAGATTATTTAAAACTGAAAGATTTCCAACTTTATCTCTTTTCGGAATTTACCAAGGTCGCGCCTCAGGGTTTGGTGATAATTACGGAAATAATCAGACGTCTTTCACTCAAAATTACCTCGACGGAATTAATCCGAGTCGTGAAAATTATTTGCTGGGAATTGGATTGAAATGGAATCTATCTGACTTTTTTCGAAATGATAAAAAAGCTTCCGCACAAAAAATGATTGCCCAAGGAGTTGCCGAGGAGTTGAAACAGGTAAAATTAGAATTGGTAACTCAGGCAAAAACTGCCGACGCCACGATGCAATTTGCTTTGCAAAATTATGCCGAAGCACCGCGACAAGTGGAAGCGGCGGCTCAAGCTTACCTTCAAAAAAGCACCCTTTACAAAAACGGACTCACCACACTCACCGAAGTTACCCAAGCATTGTACGCACTAAACCGTGCCGAAACTGATCGCGATATTATCTATACAAATGTGTGGCAGGCTTTGCTGATGAAGGCCGCTGCAACTGGAGATATGAATCTATTTATGAACGAATTTTAATATAACAATACTATGAATATGATTCGATTTGCACTTCGGAAACCAATTTCGATCATGGTGCTTGTTGCAGGACTTCTCTTCTTCGGAATTGGCGCCGTACGCAGCGTAAAGATTGACATTTTACCCGAAATGAATCTGCCCGTAATTTACCTCGCCCACTCTTTTGCCGGATATACTCCCGATCAGATGGAGTCGTACTTTGCCAAAAATTATGTCAATGTGATGGCTTTTGCCAACGGGGTAAAAAGTATGGAGACCAAGAATATTCAAGGTCTTACTTTGATGAAGGTAACCTATTATGAAGACACTAATATGGCTCAGGCTGCCGCCGAAATTTCGGCGCTATCCAACCGAATTCAGTCGCGTTTCCCTCCCGGCTCTCAACCTCCATTTATTATTCGATTTGATGCTTCTTCTTTGCCCGTCGGACAATTGGTCTTGAGCAGTAAAACCAAATCTAATGATCAGCTTCAAGATATTGCAAATATGCAAGTGCGAGCTACCTTTACTGCCGTGCCGGGACTATTGTCTCCTCCTCCATTTGGCGGAAGCCCAAGAACGGTAGAAATTAACGTAAATCCTGATTTGCTTCGGTCACACCAACTTACCGTAGAGCAAATAGTTGCGGCAATAACATCTAATAATATTACCGCTCCCTCTGGGAATTTGAGAACTGGTAATACTAATTTCATTATTCCGACCAATAATACTATTAAGGATATAAAGGATTTTGAGAAAATACCATTATTTAAAAATGGAGTCGAAAATCTTTATATCGGTGATGTTGCCACAGTTAAAGATGGTGCCGATATCACCGCCGGTTACGCACTAGTAAATGGGAAACGTTCAGTTTATATTAGTATTGCCAAAGCTGGAGATGCTTCGACTTGGGACGTTGTTCAGAATTTGAAAAAACACTTACCAAAAATTCAAAGTACACTTCCAGATGACGTCGAATTGTCTTATGAGTTTGATCAATCGGTTCACGTGATAAATTCGGTGAAAAGTCTGGTTTTAGAAGGCGTAATTGGAGCGACATTAACAGGATTAATGGTTTTGCTATTCCTTGGCGACAAACGTGCCGCTTTCATTGTAATTCTTACGATTCCAATTGCGATTATTTCAGCGGTATTATTCTTGAAATTATTTGGACAAACCATTAACCTAATGTCCTTAAGTGGACTTGCTCTAGCGATTGGAATTCTGGTCGATGAAAGTACGGTGACTATAGAAAATATACATCAGCATCTCGATATGGGCAAACCCAAGGCGCTCGCCATTTGGGATGCTTGTAAGGAAATTGCACTACCAAAACTGCTAATTCTTCTTTGTATTCTAGCGGTTTTTGCTCCAGCCTTTACGATGGTTGGAATTCCAGGAGCACTTTTTCTACCATTGGCACTGTCGATAGGATTTGCAATGACCATTTCGTTTTTACTTTCGCAAACATTTGTACCGATAATGGCGAACTGGTTGATGAAAGAGCACAAATCGGCAAAAACTTCAACTGATCAAGAAATCTTTGAAGATTCAGGATTAACGGTGGAATCTGAGGAAGATACAATGAATCAAAAGCGAATTTTGGTTCAAAGAGAAGATTTTAATAATGACGGTAAAATCAGCTTTTTTGAGAGATTCAGAAATGGCTATATGAAACTGATTCATCAGTTGCTGGTTTACAAAAGGATGGCAAGTATTATATATTTAGTAGCCTCGGTTGCATTGGTTGCCATCTTAATTGGTACAATTGGACAAGACGTGTTCCCGAGAGGAAATTCATCACAATTTCAAATGAGAATGCGTGCTCCCGACGGAACGCGACTAGAAGTAACGGAAGAGAAAGCCAAAACGTTGCTTCAAGAGATTGAGAAAATGGTTGGAAAAGAACATATAGCAATTTCATCAATCTATGTCGGACAACATCCAGGAATATTTTCGGTATCGCCAATTTATCTTTTTACAGCAGGACCGCACGAAGCAGTTTTTCAAGTTGCTTTAAAAGATTATGACGTTGAAATGGATAATTTTAAAGAGCAAATAAGAGCTAAAGTAACAGATGTGTTACCAGACGTGAAAATCTCTTTTGAGCCAATTGATCTTACCGATAAAGTTTTAAGTCAAGGTTCGCCTACTCCAATTGAGGTTCGAATTGCTGGAAAAAACAAAAAGCAAAACGAAAAATACGCGAACTTACTAATGGCAAATATGAATCAGGTAGATTATCTACGTGATATTCAGATTGCGCAACCAATAAATTATCCAGCACTCGACATTACAATCGACAGAGTACGCGCGGCACAATTGGGTGTAGATATGAGTGACATCTCAAAATCTCTGATTGCCTCCACTTCTTCTTCTCAATACACCGACAAGAATATTTGGATTGACGAAAAAGCAGGTTTCTCCTATAATGTACAAGTTCAAGTTCCGCTGAATCAAATGAAAAGCGAAAGCGATTTACTACAAATTCCGTTGCTTAAAAATCAATCGAGACCAGTTTTGAGTGATGTTGCGACAGTAACGCCAACCACGACTCACGGTCAGAATGATAATATTGGAGCTAGACCTTACTTATCGGTAACTGCGAATGTTCACGATAATGATTTAGGAACGGCAAGTAAAGCAGTTCAGAAAAGTATTGAGAATCTTGGTGAACTTCCAAAAGGATTATTCATTGAGCAAATAGGATTGACTACAGTTTTGAAAGACACAATGGAAAGTCTACAAGTTGGATTATTGATTGCAATTATTGTAATCCTATTGATGTTGACTGCAAACTTCCAGAATTTCAAAACAGCGTTGGTAATTGTAACCACAGTTCCAGCAGTAATTCTCGGTTCACTGTTAATGCTGATGATTACGGGAGCAACTCTAAATTTGCAATCTTATATGGGAATCATTATGGCGGTTGGAGTTTCGATTGCGAATGCAGTACTGCTAATTACAAATGCAGAGCAACTTCGTAAACACAATGGGAATGCGATGCAATCAGCTCGTGAAGCGGCTTCTTTGAGAATCCGACCAATTATTATGACAACGATTGCGATGATTGCGGGAATGATGCCTTTGGCAATTGGACACGGCGAAGGAGGCGATCAAATTGCACCACTGGGTCGCGCGGTAATTGGCGGACTGCTATTTTCAACATTTGCAGTATTACTGATTCTACCTCTAATTTACGCTTGGGCAATGAAAAAATCGACAACTCAATCAATCTCTTTGGATCCTGAAGATCTGGAAAGCATACATTATATACCATCAATAAATTCTAGTAATGAAAAATAATAATAAAAAATATCTTGTCTCCTCTTTCGCATTTCTTCTAGTACTTGCGGGCTGTGCTGAAAAAACCGAAGATAAGCCAGCAACGGAGCAAAAAGCCGTGGCTCAAAAAATAATTGTTCTCGAAAAGAAATTGCTTCAAAGCAATTTGAATATTCCTGCGGAAGTTAGAAGTGATCAGGAAGTGGATTTATACGCAAAGGTCAGCGGATACGTCAAAGATATCAAAGCGGATATCGGATCGAAAGTGAGAAAAGGACAGCTTTTAGCAACTTTGGAAGCTCCGGAAGTAAGTTCTCAATTGGCCGGAGCAAAAAGTAGAATGCTTTCGCAAAAGGCAATTTACACCGCAAGTAACAGCAATTATCAAAGATTGTTTGAAACTTCAAAAGTGGAAGGAACCATTTCGACTAATGATATCGAGCAGGCTATTGCCAAAAAAGAATCCGATCACGCTCAGTTTCTTTCGGCGGAAGCCAAATACAGAGAGATCGCAATTATGCAATCCTACTTGCAAATTCGTGCACCATTTGATGGAGTAATTTCCAGCCGAAACACCAACCTTGGAGCGTTTGTTGGGCCAGGAAGCGGAAAAGCAGACTTGCCGTTATTTAGATTAGAAAAGCAAGATAAATTGCGTTTGTCGCTGTTTGTTCCAGAGAGATACAGTGGGTTTTTAAGCGAAGGCGACAGCATTAGTTTTAAAGTAAAATCATTGCAAAACAAAACTTTTAAAGCACAGATCACACGTAAATCGGGCGCTCTTGATCAGAAATTACGATCAGAGAAAATCGAATTGGATTTGGTTAATACCGATGGAAAATTACTTTCGGGAATGATTGCCGATGTGAGTTTGAAATTAAGTGCGAAGAATGCAAACTTCGTAGTTCCAAAATCGGCGGTGGTTCAGGCGAGCGACGGAACTTATATTTTTGTAATTAAAGACTATAAACTCGAGAAAAGAGATGTTCAGATAGGAAGAGCAGAGAAAAACGAAGTAGAAATTTTTGGCGATATAAATGAAGGAGATTCGATTTTAGAACTAGCTTCAGAAGAAACGATAGATGGCAGTTTGTTAGTTAGTTAAATAGTATTCCCTAAATATTATTGTTTTAAAAGTAGTCCAATTGGGCTACTTTTTTTATATTTACTAGCCAAGAAAGAAATTTTTAGTAGAACTACAGTCAAAATTAGCGAATGAAGTATTTTATAACACTCATCTTATTAATTGCAATTTTAGGTTATGGTCAAGTCTTTGAACCTAACTTTCCTATTACGGTCAATATTGGATTAACATTTTTAATTTTACTAACCGCAGTTTTATTAGAATGCACTCCACTGAAAAAGAATTTCGAATCTGATTTCAAAATGAGAAGTCAGCGAAAAATAATTGGAAAATTTGGATTAGTATATGCTGTTGCTTGGACGACATTTTGGGTACTTGGCACTAATAATTATAAAGATATTCTATTTCTAACTTTTTTGTTTTGGATATTTCCAGTAGCTGAAATAATTGTTTGGTTTATATATAAGAGAGAAAAACCATATACTCTGTTTATAAAAAACAATGAATTGACACTAAATAATCGTTGGATCCAGAGAAGAAATCTAACTGAACTTAAAGAAATTCGATTTGACCGAATTAGTAAAATCTTAAAGCTTGATTTTGAATCAAACTCAACCATAGCAATTAAAACTTTGGAATATACTGCTGCTGACATTGATAGGTTACTTGAGATCATAATTGAAAAATCTGAAAACAATGTTTTCATCCCTCTAAATTATCAACCTTCAACAGATAAAGCTGCTATTGGCACAATATAAAGTTTCCGAGGCAAGGAAATAAAAATGAATTTTATAGAAGCAAAATATAATGACTTACAAAGTCTTGATCAATTTACTGATGAAAAGATCGGTAAAAAAGGAACAACAAAACGTGACGAGTTTGAAACTAGATACGAAGCTTTTAAGCTTGGAGTTTTGATTCAGCAAGACGAAGAAAATAAAAGACTGAGTAACTAATAACTTTTAGAAGCATTGAAAGAGTATAATCCCATAAAAAAGAAAAAGCCCCTCACAAAAGGGGCTTTCACATTTTAATAAAAATTGCAACTATTTATTTCGCTGCTACGTCTTTCTGAGATCTTCTAATTTGCTGCTCTTTCATAATTTCGTTCATAAATGGCGCAACAACTTTCTCAATATCTTTCGCTGAAAGATTCAATGATTTTGGATTGGTATTTAATTTCATCCACGGTTTACCGTTTTCAAAATCGTAAGCTCCAAAAACAACGGTTGGAGTTCCTTTCACTTTCACAGTGTGCTCATCTGCAAGAATCCATTGATCAGCCCATTCGTACAAAACTTTTGCATCTTTCTCCTGTAACCTCAAGCAAGAATGCGAAGCTGGATAGCCTGGAAGCGAATATTCGTGCCATCCCACACCCTCTTTATTTTCGATATTAAAGTTCCACTTCAATTCCCACTCATCATCAAAAGTACTGATGGTTTCTTCAGCTTTCCAGTTGCTAAAAAACAATCCAGTTGGCGTCAAATGCTTTTTACTTCCCATATTTGTTGGTCCAGTATGAATCAACGCACCGTGCTCATAAGTCGCAAATGTCTGCGATGGATACGAGAACAAAATTATTTTGTCAACTTTCTGCAAAGCTGGCACTTCAAAAGGGAAAGGCAGATAATAAGCGATATCACCTGAGAAATCGGTTGGAACAATGATAGAATCCATTGCCGAAATGTTTTTGGCATCCGTTCTATTTGCGGCCAAAACCAAGTTCATTTTTTGAGAATCGTCTTTGTTAGCGGCTAACCATTCTTTGGTTTTCGCAATTTCGTACGAAACAGCTTTTGTAGGCTCAACGCGTGGTGGAAGTTTAATTTCCTGAACATCATCTTCAGGATTAACGTTAATCGATTCTGATTTATCCTTACAAGAAACGGTGGCAAGAAGCAAAAATGCGCTAATACCAAGAACTGCTTTTTTCATATTTTTATTTTTGTATGGTTTATCTATCTCAAAAAAGAGACCAATTTTTAAATTCCAATTTGGGCCAAAAATATTACTATTAACTGTCACGATGCAAATGAATTATGTGATTTTTAAGATTATTTTTCTTTCAAATATATCTTTTTTAAGAGACTTTACTTTATAAGCCCGATAAGTTATATAATTGTTATCGACCACTCGAAAATCCGATAGAGCGGAATTGTAATCCGCGCCCGCAAGTTATGAAAAGTATTAGGCTCTTCGATCCCCGATAACTATCGGGGCTGACCTCGAAGCAATTTATACTGTTGTAGATTCATAATCCTGTTATCCTCTGGTAAAAATTTTTGAAGTTAATTTCTGCGACTTTTTTTCTGCGAAAGTCCCCAGCCCTGATTGCCGAGCAAATCCTGTGGTAGCAATTTGCCTTTTTTAGAGCAGCGGCGTGCAAGAGCGACCAACGGAAGCTCCTTGCCCGCCCTCTGCTCTGGCAAATTGTTGCCGCAGATTGGAACAAAAAGCAGGATTAGCTGCCAAATAATCAGAATCGCATTTGTCTCTATTATTGCTTAAATTTGCCATAATAATCTTAGTAAAAATCATTGCTACACGTAGACAAATATGCAGCTGGATAATCAGAAAGTCAAGGAAAATATTTTAAAATTTAGTTTAGGCTCCGATCTGGTAATCTATATTTCCCGCTGTATCATTGGGTTTCTTATTGGCTACACTCTGTATATGAGTTTTCCCGAACACCATCTTTATTGGACATTGCTTTCGATAATTTTGGTTATCTCGCCCGAGGCTAAAGATTCGCTTAAATTGGCACTGGATCGATTTAAATCCAACTTAATTGGTTCAGGCATTGGTTTAATATGCTTTTTTATCGAAGGTCCGAGAGTGTGGGTGATTTTATTTGGAATTATCTTAGCAATTTTGGTTTGCCATTGGCTGAATCTGCTGTCTGTGGCAAGATCAGCGATCGTGGCAATGATAATAGTTCTTATTTTTGAAAATGAATTAGTGACCTGGACGGGCGCTCTCGAGCGGTTTTTCTCCGTGACTTTAGGATGTCTAATTGGTTTGGGAATCACCCGAAGTACTTCCTTTTTACTAAATTATCTGCGCAAACACGCCGATTTACCACAAGAAAAGTTGTAAAGCTGATCCAATAATAGATTCAATAGGGCAGAATTCTTTTTGTAACTTTGCCGCTGCTAAAAAATCTAGTTATGCGCATTGATATTGTCACACTTTTACCAGAATTATTGAGAAGTCCTTTCGAAGCTTCGATTATGAAACGCGCCATAGACAAAGGTCTTGTCGAAGTTCATTTTCACAATTTGCGCGATTATTCAACCAATAAACAAAAGAGTGTCGACGATTATCAGTTTGGCGGTGGCGCTGGAATGGTGATGACCGTGCAACCGATTGACGATTGCATCACCCACTTAAAATCCCAGCGCGAATACGACGAAATCATTTATATGTCCCCGGATGGTGAGACTTTAAACCAGCCAATGGCCAATAGAATGTCGTCTTTAAAGAATATAATTATTCTGTGCGGACATTATAAAGGAGTTGATCAGCGCGTGCGTGACCACTTTATTACCAAGGAAATTTCTATTGGCGATTACGTTTTGAGTGGTGGCGAATTGGGTGCGATTGTCCTTTCGGATGCGCTGATTCGATTGATTCCAGGAGTGCTTAGTGACGAAACTTCGGCACTTACAGACAGTTTTCAAGACAATCTTTTGGCGCCGCCTGTGTACACGAGACCCGCGGATTACAAAGGTTGGAAAGTACCCGAAATCCTTACTAGCGGCCACTTCGCGAAGATTGACAAGTGGCGTGAAGACAAGGCGTACGAACATACCAAGAATAGAAGGCCCGATCTTTTGGGCGACGATTAGTGTTTTTTGGGTGTGCCCTTTTTCCTGCTTTTAAGGAGCAGGAAAAAGGTCGGCCTATCCGCTGTATCTTTTTAATGACCTTGCTTCGCAGGTCATAAAAAAGGATGCCGCTGCTATGCCTCACACAATTCTAAGAACTACTATTTTTAGGATTCAAATGTAACACATTAAAGATCACTCGCATTTTGTTCACAATCAGTGAAATACATATTTTTTAAAAGCATTAAAAAATATCAAAGCAATCATAAAAAACTTAGCTTTTTGAGATTGTTAATTAAAAATATTTTCTACCTTTGCGCCCACTTGGACCAACCTCTGGCGAAAACCGCGAATGTTGCTCTGATTTAAAACCATAATTAAACAATTATCATGGCAGATTTGATGAAATTCGTTCAAGACGAATTTGTAGAGAAAAAAGACTTCCCAGCTTTCGCAGCAGGAGACACAATCACTGTTTACTACGAAATTAGAGAGGGTGAAAAAACTAGAACACAGTTTTTTAAAGGTGTTGTAATTCAAAGAAGAGGTTCAGGAGCTACTGAAACTTTTACAATCAGAAAAATGTCAGGTTCTATTGGAGTTGAGCGTATCTTCCCAGTACACTTGCCAGCACTTCAAAAAATTGAACTTCATAAAGTTGGAGCTGTTCGTAGAGCACGTATTTTCTACTTCAGAGAACTTACTGGAAAAAGAGCAAGAATTAAAGACAAAAGAAGATTCTAATATCTCTTTGTACTCAAATATTAAAAGCTTCGATGAAAATCGAAGCTTTTTTTTGCTCTACTTTAAAAATTAATTTGCTGAATTATTACCACGAAGTTCACACAGCTGAATTAGTGAAATGGTAGAGTTTGTAATTGAAATTGCACTGTGAACCAAGTATTGTTAGCTAGCGCAAGCATCTTGCTCGCGCTTAAAAATCAAAATCTCTACTTTTCAACCTGAAAATTACTTTACAATAACAACTCTTTCCGCAATATTCTCGTCAATTCTTCAGCTTTGTTGAGAGTCATTAAGTGACCATCTTTTTGCACAATTATATCTGCTTTTAAAAAAACTGCAAAGGCAAAATCCTGTCACTATTTTCGCGACTATAAATTGTACTATTTCAAAATAAGTTTGAAAAAAATTTTTAAAGCACAGAATTTATAGCATTCACCAACTCTTCTTTATTTTCTAAACTTCCATCAAAAACTTTGATAACTTTCTTATTTTTAATTAGATATGTCATCGGTATTGACAAAGAATTTAAGGAGTTATCGGCTGGCTTATTTTGAAGATAATTAATAATTGCGGTGCGAAATTCCAAATTCTCATTTGTGATATCTTTAAAGTAGAAGCGATCATTTTTTAAAAATTTGTTCAGCTTTACAGAATCCTTATCTACTGAGAGCGATAGAAATTCGATATTCTGCCCGTTGAAATCTGATTTAATCTGGTTTAGCATCGGAATTTCTACCAGGCAAGGTTCGCACCAAGTTGCCCATAAATTTACACATATTATCTTATCTGACTCCAAATATTTCTTGCTGAATTCACTTTGATTGATTTCTGATTTTTGGGTAATTCCTAAAGTATCATTTTGATTTCCGATGCGCACATTTCCTATCTGAATGCCGAAAGACATTACCGCAATTAGAGCAATCATCAATAAAACACTAAATATTAGTAGACCTTTTTTCATAAATTTTTTGTGGAAGATTAACTGTGTGAAGTTTTATGTAGAGTTATTTAATAAATTCTTGCTTAGTGAGATTAAATTTAAGAATTTCCTCTGCACGTTTTACGGTAACACTTATTTCGGTTTCGTCTTTTTCAATTCTATCGAGAAAGTATTTGCAGAATTCACTGCTTTGAATTTTTGTAAAGTCGGTGTCATTAATAGCTAAAATCTGATCGCCTAAGTCAATTGGAATATTCTTGTCTACGACTTTGGACATTACTGTCGCTTTGCCATCCACAAAAAGATAGGTAAATCCGAAACCATCTAATTCTGCTGGCTCGACGGTTGAATTCTTTTTAAAGTGAATTTTATTCGTATTCCAATCGATTACAAAGACATAGTTTTTAAGGAATTCGTTCCCAATTAAAGTCGAAGCTCCACTATCCATAAGTTCATCTTCAAAAATGCTTGAGTTTAGAGTTAGGGCACTTTTCATTACAAACGTTGTATCACTTCTACTATTTCCATAAATCCCAATTGAATTTACTCCAGATTTAATATAGAATTTCTCTGAACTTGTAAGTTCTTGATGGTAAGAAAGATCATTAGCGATTTTGATATTTCCTGCATATCCCGTGTCAAAGGTAAAATCTTGAATTTTATCATTAACAAGTCCCGCAACGTGCGGAGTTTTTTGAGCTTTGCTAGTAAAATCTAAAGTGAAGTCAGACTGCTCAATATTGAAAAGCGCTGCATTTTTTGAAGCGCTAATTTTTTTGTTTTGGTAATCAAATTGCCAATTTAATTTAGCTAATAAATTTGCACCCACTATTCCATCAAATCCAAAACACTTTAACTCCTGATTATTTATGGTCATTGCTACAGCAGCAATATTTTTAAAAGTCAAATCTCCAATCTTGATTTCCGGCAAAAGACAAAAGTCTTGTGTTTCCTTATTCTTTTGTGAATCGCCGACAGTTGCTGAATGCAATGTTTTTAAATCTAAATCTTCAAATATCTCTTTAGAAATTACCATTGCCGCGCCCGTATCTACCAAAAACCAGTACTCTTTTCCTTTGATAGTCACTTTGCATAGCGGCAAGTCTTTTACGATTTTCAAATTAACTACCTCGATATCTTTATTGATAATAGCTTCTCCTGAATTAAAAAATTTCTGATTGGAACTGCAGCTTATATTTAAAAATATCAAAAGTATAATAATGGCTTTAAATCTCATCGCATAGAATTTTCGTAGTAATGGATAAATATAGGTTTAATTTGGATATTATTGAGGTTTCAATTTTTGACATTTATGCTATAGAGGGACACGAGCGGGACGATTGCAGCAGCTTAAAAAACAAGCTTTCAAAATGCTGTTTTATTAGAAAGACTTCTCCGCTAGTGGAAGTATCTTGCTCGTGCCCACAAATTGAATAAAGCATAATAGGAGCACAAGATAAAGTGAAGAATTCTATTTAAACTTTCTAGCAGAAGTACTTCAAAAAAAGACAAATCGTCTTCTTTCTATTGGTCTAATAAGAAACCAATCTTCCTTGGGATTGACAAAACGTGAATCGAGCTCTGTTCTTTCCGAAAGGAAAAATTTTAAAATAATTCTACAAAAAAACCGACTAATTGCTTAGTCGGTTTTGTGATTTATAAATTTTATAGCCTATCTAAATGATTTTCTTGAACCTGTAGTAGAAAATATTGCCGCCATTCTTGTAGCTTGTCCATTTGAAAACATGTACATTCCAGCGTCATCAGTGTAATCCATGTAATTCATATACATTTCCAACGGTGTTCCAGAGCAAGTACTTCTGTGGCCAACTGCAGGAATACCGTAATTTGAAGTATTATGTGTAGGCGTATCGGCAACAAGATCGCTTCCGCAAGTTGCATCACCCCAGATATGACGAAGATTCATCCAGTGACCCACTTCGTGCGTGGCAGTTCTACCTTTATTGAAAGGTGCCACAGCTGATCCAGTTGTTCCAGTGTATTTTGAATCGATTACAACACCATCGGTCGTAGAAGATCCACCAGGAAATTGCGCGTAACCCAAAATTCCACCGCCGATATTACAAACCCAGTAGTTTAATTTGGTTGTAGGAGAAGTTGCAGCGATACCGCCCGAAGCAGTACTTTTCATCGCATCATTGGTACCCCAAGAAGTTTTGGTTGTTGATTTTCTAACTACATTGTCTAAAACGAAACGAACATTTAGCGCACCTCTAACCGAGTTGAAAGGATTGCTCGAATTGTAATCGGTATTTGTTCCTTGAAAATCTTTGTTAAGCACATCAATTTGGGATTGCAATTGTGCTTGCGAAATATTTTCGGCAGTAGTTCTATACAACACGTTGAAAACTACGGGAATTTCAAGAACACCATTTACGATTTTACCATTTTTGATAAATTCATCGGTCTGTTCTTCGATGGCATTCATTCTCAATGCTAGTGTCGGATCTGCTTTAAGCTGACGATCCAAAACTTCATGCGAAGCACAGCCTCTTTGTGCGACATTTGGAGATTGATTTACTGAGTTTTCAGATGAGTCATCATTCTGACAAGCAATCATCAAGAAAAGCAATGCCACTGCGATAAGGGATTTTTTCATAATTCTAATAAATATTAAGTAGGTTAATTAATGCTGCAAGTATATAATATTTTCTTAAAATAAAATTTAAAATTATAACATTTTTTTTGAGATTTTAATTGCATTGAACTTGCGAACAAAACAATTCATTTATAAATCTCCTTATTTATTAGCAAATTGTGGATTTTAAAGCTTGAATAATCAACTCTACAAAGTTTTAACCGCAAAGATATTTGTAAGAATAATCTTTGTATGGGATTTGAAGCGAAATAGTTTGACAGAAATAGGCGGTTTATTTACGCTGTATATATTTTCAGCGCTTGCAAAAAAATATAGAAATTCAGCAACATAAATAATATAGCGGGAAACGATGCGATAAAGCCGTCTTTGACTTTTAGTCGGACGATTACGCCAAAGAACATTAGTAATGAAAGTCCTCCTGAAGAAATTAGTAAAAAGAAGTCGGATTTGAGTCCTAGCAATAAACCCAGAGCACCAACAATTTCCAAAACGGCGGTTAGCGTTCCTAATTTTGCTAATCCGAATCGGACAAATTCGCTTTTCATTTTTGGCGATGCAAAATAGGAGATTCCGTAGCCGAGGAAAGAAAGGCTAGAAAAGACAATCAGAAGGTTAAGTGAAGTCATCACTAAATCATATTAAGAGATACGGCGGCGATGAAAAGACAAAGTGCTAGTAGGAATAATGATGGTATTCTCTTCTGCCAAGGATTGTTAACTTTAAAGTGGAAATACTGTGCGCTAATCATCAAGAAAGCCATAATTAGAGCGGGAATTAAAACAAGCTCTTTGTGCCAAATTCCCACAACGAGCAAGGTTGCCAAGATAATTTTGGTTGCGCCAACGATTGTGCGCATTTGGTCGCTTAGTTCGTATTGTTTGAATTCTTTTACGATATTATCAAATCGGAATACCCAAACGATAATAATTGAAACAGCGACGATTAATTGTGCGGCGATTGCTATATTTTCCATTTTGAGGATATTTTAGTGGTTTTAGGTTGTGGTTTTTTGTTTGATAAAAGTAGGTTATAAAAGTTTAGTAAAAACATTTTGTTTAATTATTTTTTAATAAAGTTAAACACGTTTGTTTTTTAATTTAATAGCCGATTAAATAAGATAGCTATCTATGGCATTACACGCAGAACTTTGCGCTTTTTTTATAAAGTCGTCCCGAAGGGACTTTGACTTCACGTTCGAATATCTTAACCCGCGGTTGAAACCGCGGGCTACAATAACGCCGTCCCGATGGGACTGAGAAGCTGTTAATGGGAAGATTGAAAGATTGGGAGAGCAATAAAGGTACAAACATTGTCCTTTAGGTTGAGCGCCTCGCTGGTGTTATTAAATAATTTTACGTGACTGTCTGCATAAATATCTCAAATAACCGATTTATCGGGAAAGCTTTATTCTAATCCGCGGCATTAGCTGTGAGTACAGATAATATTGAATTTCCAGATACTCCCGTAAGGAAGATTTTATTGTCGCCTACAGTTTAATTTTGGCTTAAGAGGAATATTTAATGAAGAGAGAAGCATCGCCACAGATTTACGGCAGCAGGTAGATTTAATTGCGGGCAAAGAAAATATTGGATTCCCAAAAAGTCCCGTAGGGACGATGTTATTGTAACCCGCAGTTTGATTTTGGCTCAAGAGGAATATTTAATGAAGAGAGAAGCATCGCCACAGATTTATGGCAACCGGCAGATTTAATTGCGGGCAAAGAAAATATTGAATTTCCCAAAAGTCCCGTAGGGACGATGTTATTGTAACCCGCAGTTTTAACTGCGGGTAATAATGCGCCGGAAGATAAGAAAGTCCCATAGGGACGATGTTATAAATTATAGAGTTTTAGAACGCAAAGTGCGCAAAGCTGGGTGAGTATTTTAGTAACTTTTATAGATCAAAGTACTTTGTATTTACCACCAAAGGAATTATCATTGCTAGCAAAATCCAGAAGAGTTTCACAAATTTATTATGGGAATTTATCATAATTTGAATCTTTTCGTTTTCGGTATTGTCTTCAATTGGCAATGGCATCCAACCATAAAATGTTCCGCCGTGAAAACTTCCAATTGAAGATTTAAAATCAGGATCTTCCAACTTCTTTTTCAAATCTGCATATTGAATATGTCTATCGTAGACGAATACAAGAATGAGTAGTAGAATGACAGAAAAAGAGATGAATATTATGACTTCTAATTCTAACATAATATATTTTTAATTATTCAACTTTCTGTAGCATTTACAATCTTATCTTCTTTAATATTTCAGAAATATCTTGATCATAATAGTCAATCCAAACTGTCTTAACTCCCAATGATTCTGAATCTTTTTCTTCAAATCTATTTTTAAGCTCCGTCAAAAAATTAATCGTGTCCTCTACTTGCAATAAATCCATTATTTTATCTTCTTTACTATCTTGATTTTCTGAAATCAATTTATTTATCGAAGATTTAAGCCACGCTTTGTCTGTCCTTTTCTTAAAAATATAATGAAATTTGCCTGATTTTCTTTGAGATCTTGCGATATCAAGTAAACGTCTAATATTGGGATCAGTAAGAGATGTTCCAATAAATAAACAAGTTTTATCTCTAAATTTGTTTATTTGGACGATATTATTCCAACTGTAAGTATTACTGTATTGTTCATGATAGACAAATTCCCCTAAAGTAATCTTGTTGTCAATTCCAATCTTACCTTTCCTAGGAAGAAAACCGTGAACGTGGTAAATTTTTAAAATATTATTTTCCTGACTTACTGCTTGGCCGAACACAGACTCAAAAGGGATATCAAGATTAGTATCTTTTAGTTTAGCTTCGATGATATCATCGTAGTTATAGGTTATAATTCCATCTAAATTAGGACTATTTCTTGGCGCAACACAGAATTTAACTATCTCCTCAATAATTAATGACGTGAAATTATCATTAAATGTTTCATAGAGTGCTTCTCTTACTTGACTTTCAAATTTATTTTTATTGTTTTCATCTTTGAAAGATTCCTCCAAATATCTACCAGCAATCAAGGGACTAGGATTAAATATTTTCGAAAAGAATTTTGATAAAGTAACAGCTTTATCTGTTTCAGTTTCGATAGTTGTCATTAATAGGCGTTGAAGCAAGTTTTCCCACGTAGGTATTCCAAAGCCAGAAGAGATGCCAGCGCCTACTACGAAATTTAAATTTCCCCTAGTATACGCTTCTTTTAAATGCTTGATTGCAGTGACAGAAGTTGATTTCCTTGTTTTAGGAAGGCTTATCAATTTCCAATCATTTTCTATAATTTTACTCAAATCTTGAATCATAGCGAATAATTTTTCACTGGATGCTTCAAAATCAAATGTTGCATCGAATGGAATATTACGTTCTACTATTAAATCTGAAAATAGACCTTCCTTATTATCATTTTTTGATTCGTTGTCCATATTTACTAACTTCAATATTATTGTCCTTCTTTAGTGAGTAGGTTAAATATTTAAGTAGAACGCAATTTATATTAATTAACAAATCACTTTATTTTCCACCCCGCTAATATAATCCTTTTCCCACCTCAAAAACCTGCTTCAACCACATTTCCCAACGGAGTACTTCAACCAAGGACAAATCCCATTCTTTGCCCACATCTGATAAACTACTATCTGCCTTACCAACGATCTTGGCTGAATTATCTTGAAGTCTTTTGGCGAAAGCCTAAAAATTATCAATATGACAATAATTCTGAATGTGAAATTGGGAATTCTGCCCTACTAAAAATGCTGATACTGAATTTTTAAAGGACAATGTTTGCTATATTTTGAGCATATCCAAAAATTTTGCTAAAGTGGATTATTGCCTGCCTTCTACTCCACTTTATCGGGCTGTTTTTGCTATCTTTGCGTGACTAAAAAAATATTTTAATTAACATAAATACCACTATAATGTCAGACAAAGCGACCATTTACTACACAATGACAGACGAGGCGCCAATGCTTGCAACTCATTCTTTTTTGCCTATTGTAAAAGCATTTAATGCTCCAGCAGGGATTACTGTTGAAACCAAAAATATTTCACTTGCAGGAAGAATTATCGCAAATCTTGGAGAATACCTTACGCCAGAGCAGCGAATTGTAGATGATCTTTTGTTTTTGGGCGATATGGCCAAAACGCCTGAAGCTAACATTATTAAACTTCCGAATATCTCGGCGTCTGTACCGCAACTTAAAGAAGCGATTGCCGAATTGCAAAAACAAGGTTACGCGCTTCCTGAATTTCCAGCTGATGCCAAAACTGCTGAAGAGAAAGCAATTAAAGCGGCTTATTCTAAGGTTTTAGGATCTGCGGTAAACCCAGTTTTGCGCGAAGGAAACTCTGACCGTCGTGCGCCTAAAGCGGTGAAAAACTTTGCTAAAAAACATCCACACTCAATGGGTGCTTGGAGTTCAGACTCGAAAACTGAAGTGGCAAGTATGACGCAAGGTGACTTTTACGGAAGTGAAAAATCTGTTTGTCTGCAAGAAGCGGATACTTTCAAAATCGAATTTGTAGGTACTGATGGACAGACAAAAACATTAAAAGAAAATGCTCCTTTATTAAAAGAAGAAATTATAGATACAGCAGTTTTGAGTGTTTCGGAACTGAAAAAATTCGTAGCCAAAGAAATTTTGGTGGCAAAAGAAAAAGGAATTTTATTGTCGGTGCACCTAAAAGCTACGATGATGAAAGTTTCTGATCCAATTATCTTTGGAGCAATTGTAGAAGTTTTCTTTGCTGATGTATTTGAAAAATACGCCGACCTTTTTGCTGAGCTTGGTGTTGACACCAAAAACGGTTTAGGAGACGTTTATGCAAAAATCGCTGGTCACGCTAAGGAAGCTGAAGTAAAAGCGGCCCTTGAAAACACAAAAGAAAATGGTCCCGCTTTAGCAATGGTAAATTCTGATAAAGGAATTACAAATCTTCACGTTCCTTCTGACGTTATCGTTGATGCTTCTATGCCTGCAATGATCCGTACTTCTGGACAAATGTGGAATAAAGATGGAAAAGCTCAAGATACACTTGCACTTATTCCAGACCGTTCGTACGCTGGAGTTTATGTTGCTACGATTGACTTCTGTAAAAAACACGGTGCCTTTGACCCTGCAACAATGGGAAGTGTGCCAAACGTAGGTTTGATGGCTCAAAAAGCTGAAGAATACGGATCTCACGACAAGACTTTCCAAATGGAAGCTGATGGTGTGGTGAAAGTTGTAAACTCTAAAGGAGAGGTTTTGATGGAGCAAGAAGTTGCTAATAAAGACATTTTTAGAATGTGTCAAGTGAAAGACGCACCAATTCAGGACTGGGTAAAACTAGCGGTGAATAGAGCAAGATTATCTGATACTCCTGCGATTTTCTGGTTGGACGAAAAGAGAGCTCACGATCGTTTGTTGATAGAAAAAGTAAATCTTTACTTGAAAGATCACGATACTGCCGGTCTTGACATAAGAATTATGAATCCGATTGATGCAACAAATTTCTCTTTAGAGCGCATCAAAGACGGAAAAGATACCATCTCTGTAACTGGAAACGTTCTTCGTGATTACCTAACTGATTTATTCCCAATTTTGGAATTAGGAACTTCGGCAAAAATGCTATCGATCGTTCCGTTGATGAATGGTGGTGGATTGTTTGAAACTGGTGCTGGTGGATCTGCGCCTAAGCATATCGAGCAATTTATCGAAGAAGGATATTTGCGTTGGGATTCTCTTGGAGAGTTTTTGGCTTTGGGAGTTTCTTTGGAGCACCTTGGTCAATCGCTTAACAATTCAAAAGCTTTAGTAATTTCTGAAGCTTTGGATCTTGCAACAGAAAAATTCCTTGACAATGACAAATCTCCAGCTCGTAAAGTTGGACAAATTGACAATAGAGGATCGCACTTTTACCTAGCGATGTACTGGGCAGAAGCCCTTGCAAATCAAACGAAAGATGCTGAATTGAAATCTAAATTTGCTCCAATCGCTGAAGAGTTGAAAGCAAACGAAGAAAAAATTAATTCTGAACTAATTGGAGCACAAGGAAAACCTCAAGAAATTGGCGGTTACTACCACCCGAACTTCAAGAAGACTGATGAGGCAATGCGTCCAAGTGAAACATTGAATACTATTTTGGCTAAACTTTCGTAGTTTCCCTTAAATATATATCAAAAAGACGGCCTTAATCAGCCGTCTTTTTTTGTGAATACTATATTTACCTGCTTTTTAAACTTGCTGCTTTTCAGCAAAATTGTACTAACTGTCAAACACTTGGCTCTTCTATGGTTTTTAAAAATATAATGCCGTTTATACTTATTTTCCTCTTTGCGGTTTCGACTACAATGGCACAGGAAAAAGTCACGATTTCGGGTACTGTGAAAGATCAGAATACTAACGAAAAAATTATTGGAGTGAATATTCTGTTGTTGCCGTCCAAAATGTATGGGGTGACTAATGAATATGGATTTTTCTCGTTGACCGTTCCCACGGGAGATTACACGCTTGAGGTTAGTTATATATCCTACGAAACTGTGATGCGTGAAATCAAAGCGACACAAAATATTCGGTTGAATATTGATTTGCGTGAAGACGCGCTACAACTATCTGAAGTTATCGTGGGAAGCAAAAGCCGAACTAATACTCGAAGTACCGAAATGAGTGTGGCCAAGATTAGTATGGCCGAAATTAAGAGAATGCCCGTAGTTCTTGGCGAAAGCGATATTTTGAAATCTATTCTGACTTTGCCTGGAGTTACAAATGCTGGCGAGGGACAATCGGGTTTTAACGTTCGTGGTGGCGCAGTCGATCAGAATTTGATTTTGCTAGACGAAGCGACGATTTATAATTCATCTCACCTTTTTGGATTTTTCTCGGTATTTAATTCGGATGCAATTAAAGATTTGAAGCTGTATAAAGGTGGAATTCCTGCTCGCTTTGGTGGAAGGGTTTCGTCGGTTTTGGATATTTATCAGAAAGAAGGAAATAGCAAAGACTTTAGTATGACTGGTGGCGTGGGACTAATTTCGAGTCGTTTGCTTGCCGAAGGTCCAATTGTTAAAGACAAAGGATCGTTTCTAGTAGCGGGTCGTAGTTCATACGCGCATCTTTTTTTGAAGCTCACAGATAATGAAAATTCCGCTTACTTTTATGATTTAAATACCAAATTGAGTTACAATCTGAATGAGAACAACAATATCTACTTCTCTGGATATTTTGGTCGTGATGTTTTTAATATCAATGATAATTTCGAAAACACTTTTGGAAACACGATTGTAAATCTGCGTTGGAATCACCTTTTTAGCGACAAGATTTTTTCTAATATGTCCTTGATTTACAGCGATTACTATTACGGATTAACTTTGGATTTTGTTGGTTTCAATTGGGATAGTAGTGTAAAGAATTACAATTTCAAATATGATTTGAAGCAATACGTAAACGACAAAATAAAATTAAGCTACGGAATCAATAGTATTTATTACGATTTTGATCCAGGTTCGATTAGTCCTTCCAAGCCAGATTCGGGAATTAATCCTTTTAGCTTAGACAAGAAATATGCTTTTGAAAACGCTGCTTATATTGACGTAGAGCAGAAAATTTCTGAAAAATGGCAGGTTAGTTACGGACTTCGTTTGAGTTCATTTTTGAGATTAGGCGACCAGGAAGTTAGTATTTACGAAAATAATCAAGCTGTAAAATGGAATAACGATTTGAATATTTACGAAAAAGCAACTCCAATCGGAAGTCGAAAATATTCGAAAAACGAGACAATCGCTAGTTTTGCGAATTTGGAACCACGGGTTGCCGTGTCTTTTTCTCTAGACGAAGATCAGTCGATAAAAGGGAGTTACAACCGAATGACGCAGTATTTGCATTTGGTTTCAAACACCGCATCTCCTACTCCGCTGGATATTTGGACGCCTTCGGATGATTTTCAGAAACCACAACTTTTAGATCAATGGGCGATTGGATATTTTAGAAATTTCAATAATGATAAATATTCGCTAGAAGTTGAATCATTTTATAAAGAGATCAAAAATCGCATCGATTATATTGACGGAGCCGATTTAATTGCGAATAATAACATTGAGCAGGTTTTACTAAATGGCCGTGCTCGTGCTTACGGATTGGAAGTGCTATTACGTAAAAATACGGGAGATTTCAGCGGATGGATTGCCTACACACTTTCTACCGCGGAGCAGCAAACCGCAGGTAGAATTCCCGAAGAATTGGGAATCAGCAATGGTGATTGGTATAAATCTGGATATGACAAGACCCACAATCTTTCGGTGGTTGGTTCTTATTTTCTAAATAAAAAATGGACTTTCGGAAGTATTTTTAGTTTGCAATCAGGTCAAGCAACCACTTTCCCAACTGGATATTACGAATACCAAGGAATGCAAGTCCCGCAATATGGCGCTCGAAATGCGAGCCGTCTTCCCGCCTACCACCGTCTCGATGTGTCGGCAACTTTGACTCCGCGCAAAAACGAAAGTCGCAAATGGCAAGGCGAATGGGTTTTCGGAATTTATAATATCTATAACCGTAAAAATGCCGCTTCGATTTCGTTTAGACAAAATGAAGACAGCGGTCAAAACGAATCTGTAAAACTCTCAATCTTCGGAATTATTCCATCTGTAACCTACAATTTTAAATTCTAAGCGATGCAAAAAATAGCCAAACTCATCATATTTTTCTTTGCGATAATCCTCACCACTTCTTGCGAGGATGTAATCGATCTTAAATTGGACAACGCCGCGCCACGACTCGTTGTAGATGCTGCGATTGTCTGGACAAAAGGCACAGATGGCGCAAATCAGACAATTAGATTGACCACAACTGCGCCGTTTTACAACAATTCTGTTCCCGCCGCAAATGCTGCAATCGTTAGTGTGACTAGCAATAGTCAGGTTTTCGAATTTTTAGAAGATGGAAATACTGGAAATTATATCTGTCAGAATTTCGTGCCTGAACTTGGGCAAACCTACGTTTTAAACATCATTTACAACGGCGTGACGTATATCGCAACCGAAAAACTTATTCCGTCGCCACCTATTTTGAATGTCGTTCAGACCGAAGAAGGTGGTTTTTTAGGAACAGATAAGGAGGTTCGTTTTCTCTGGCAGGACAATGGCGCGGAGGACAATTATTACCTCTCGAGTTTCAATGCTCAGGGTTGGCTTACCCCCGATTATTCGCCTCAATCAGACCGATTTTTCAATGGAAATCAGATGTTTGCACTTTATTCTGACCAGGATTTAGCCGCAAATACCACATTATATCTACGCTTGAGCGGAATTTCTTTGCAATATTATAATTATTTGGTCGTGCTTTTCGGCGCGGCAAGTGGTGGAAATCCTTTTCAAGGTCCGCCCGCCACGGTCCGCGGAAACGTAGTGAATCCGATGGATAACAACGATTTTGCACTTGGATATTTCAGTTTATGCGAGAGCGATGTGCAGACCTATATCGTTCAATAGTGGTTGAATTTCTTTTTTAAGGAGCTATTTCCAGCCATCCGTTATAGTCAGCGGGATGCAAAAGCTGTTTTTGTAAGTCCTGCAAGGAGCTTACTTCGGTCGCTCTTGCAGCACAACAAAAAACTAGCTTTGCATTGCCCGCTGCCTGCCACTGCTGTCTGGGCTAGGGATTTTTTGGTAAAATAAAAACAATCGTATATTTACAAAAAACTTTTCAAAACCTATGTCTTCACATCATATTGTACGTACCGATCAAGAGCCTGCACTAATCATCGCAAATGGTCAATCATGCAGCAACGAACTTCTTGGTCAATTGCTAGAATGGTCGCCTTTGGTAGTAGTTTTGGATTCGGCAATTCAGCGCGTGATAGATCTTAATATTAAGGTAGATGTTTTGTTGGGAGATTTCGATAGAGATTTTGATCCCGCATTTTACGAGCAACAGCAATTTCCCCTCGAAATAGTATACACACCAAATCAAGATAAAACCGATCTCGAAAAAGCTTTTGATTACTTAATCGATCGCAAAATTCCCGCAGTCAACGTTGTTTGGGCCACGGGAAGACGCGCAGATCACAGCATTACAAATATGACCAATATCGTGAGATATCGCAATAAACTCAAAATTGTGATTCTCGACGATTATTCCAAAATTTTTCTACTTCAACCAGATTTCAAAAAATGGTATACCGCAAATAGTATTTTGTCGCTTATTCCCGTTGGCACCGTAACTGGCATCACTTCCAACAATCTGACTTACGAACTTAATGACGATACGCTAATTATGGGCTATCGAACCGGAAGTAGTAACTCCGTAAAAGAGGACGGAATTGTGAGTATAGAGCATAAAAGTGGGGATCTTTTGTTGATGGAGTGTGAGGATTGAGGAAG
The DNA here is from genome assembly GCF_033547075.1 of Flavobacterium ardleyense. Classification (NCBI taxonomy): domain Bacteria; kingdom Pseudomonadati; phylum Bacteroidota; class Flavobacteriia; order Flavobacteriales; family Flavobacteriaceae; genus Flavobacterium; species Flavobacterium ardleyense. The sequence continues at coordinate 2,866,164 of NZ_CP137891.1, forward strand.
ATTTAAAGATTGAATGATTTAAAGATTAAAAGATTTGAGGAATCTCCATGAATAGCACAATTAAAATATTGAAAGATTTGAGGAATTGCCTTGAACAGCACAGTTGAGAGATTGATGATTTCCATGGTGAAAACTTTTAATGAATGCAAATTGTCTTAATATTCTCACGAAACAAAATGCACTTTTCATTTCCGACCCCATAGGGGTCGAATGTTTATAGAAGTTGATTTATCAATGTCGATACGACCCCAGCGGGGTCGCACAATCACATACGTTTTTGTTTTTAAAACACATCAAAAGATAAAATCTTTGAAAAAATAAAATCGTCTAAAATAATATACCTAAAAGTGCGACCCTTCCGAGGTAGAAAATAACTTCACGGCGTTTCTCCTATAAAGATTTGACCCAACTGGGATCAGGAATTTGTATAATGCAAAATTTAAAATTCATCAGACAGATTAATTTGAGTCTGGATGAAAAACTCATCTAAAATCAATCATCAAACGATCTAAATAAATTTTTAAATTAATGGATAGCAAGTTTTAGGTAAAATTATTTCTGATTATAATGTGAATATGCACTTACAACTAAAACCGAAACAACGTTTTCATCTGTAGAATAAATTAACCGATGTTTTTTATTTATTCTTCTAGAAAATAATCCTTCTAAATTATATTTTAATTTCTCAGGCTGACCCGTTCCTGTTGTTGGATGCTCCTGTAATTCACCAAGTAGCACTTCGATTTTTCTAAGAGTTGCTTTATCACCAGACTTTTTGTGTTTGGCTATATCTTCTAAAGCTAGCACAGAAAAATCTAGTATATAACTCATAATCCAAGTAATTCAGTAATTTCTTCTTTTGTAGAAATTTGTTTACTCTGCCCATTTTTAATTTGATCTAAACTTTCTTGAATTCTTTTCAGCATTGCGGGATTAAAGTAATTGTCCTCTAAATTAATCGGCGTGAGTGCATAGGATTTATTTTTTCCTCTCTGAACAATAATTTGTTCACCGTTATCAACCATTTCAAAATAAAGTTTTTGATTCTGTCTAAATTCTCTACTGCTTATTACCACCATAACGCTTAATTTTTTTGTGTACCAATCTGGTACAAATGTAGGATAATAATTGATATTAAGCAAGTTACAAAAAGCTAAGTTGTTTTATGGCGAAACTAATCAGCACAATTTACACCTCACTCCTAGCCCCGATAGCAACGACCCGAGCGAAGCGAACTGGCGAAGCACATCCTCTGGCTTTTTCCTTAAAAAAAAGCCAGAGTTGTAGTGGATAGCGGGAGAAAGCTCCAAAAATAAATTATTCTTGAATTAACAGGCCTTATTCAAATCTTCCTTCTTAAAATAATGATCTATTTCGTCCTGATTTTGAGTTTTGCAAGCGGCATAAGGTTCAGATTGGGAAAGCAATTTTCGTTTGATAATTGGACGTAGAATCTTCGTGAAAAATCGCTGAATAGTTGGCACGCCAGCCGCAACTTGTTCAAAATAGTTGTCGATTGTATCTCTTCTGAAATCAACAATCGAATTTAAAATATCGCCATCTTGGTAGAATCCACAATGGAAATTCTTGGTGGCAAAGGCAGAATGCGGAAAACTCAGAGAGCTTAACCCGAAAATATCGAAGGAACGCAACAGAAAATCTTTATAGGAAACTCGGCAACTCGATCCGCCACCTAAATTAAAAATATTTCCCGCTAGTTCTTCACAATGGTCAATTCCGTTCACAAAAGCTCGAGCAGTATCTGCAGGAGTGGCAATTTCCATAGCCGTTTTAAGTGGCATGTGAAACATCAATTTAGAAATTTTATGGTCGCCCATAATGGCAGCCAAGCGGAAAATCGTCCACTTTAAAGAGGAGTTTTGAATAATATGTTCTGCTTCTATCTTAGTTTTCGCGTATTCATCACGAGGACTCGGCATTAGATTATCGCTAACATTTATTAAAGGACTATCAACTCGGTCACCATAAACCGAAATCGACGAACTGTACATAAAGAATGCTTGTGGAGAAAGTTCGCTAAGAGCTTTTACCAAATTTTCTGTTCCTTGCACATTTATTTTTTGAGAAAGCAATGGAAAATCGTCCGCCACGGGTGGAATAATTGCCGCAAGATGAATTACAAAATCCTGATTGTGGCAAGCTTTACGAACCTCTTCAAATTTAGAAATGTCTCCGTAAACTAAAGTTGCAGTGTTTGCAAAAGGCTTCAATTTTCGCTCTGAGCGTTTGGTTTTAATATCAAAAACTGTGACATCATATAAATCTGATTGCTCTGATAATTGCTTCAAAACTTGAAAACCCACAGTTCCCGAAGCGCCAGTAAGTAGTACTCTCTTCTTAATTCCCATAATGTAAAAATTTCCAAATAGATTGTGATTAAAAATAAATCTACTTAGATCCAAATTAATATTTAATTCTTAATAAATATTTTATACTGTTTTCATTTAACTATTATTTGATATATCTTAAAGTAAATTATCAAATACATCGAATAGAATTAATCTAGTTTATAGTGTCTTAGAAATAGTATCTTTGCAATCTAAAAATGACCCGGCTTTATGAGCGAAAAAAAAGAATTGCATCCTAGAAATTTGCACAATGTAGATTACGATTTAGAATTACTATCGACAGCAACTCCTGCTTTAGAACAACATATTATTGAGAAATTTGGTAAGAAGACGATTGATTTTACAAATCCTGAGGCTGTAAAACTGCTAAATATGGCACTTCTAAAACAATATTATGGAGTAGATAATTGGAATATTCCTTCCGATTTTCTTTGCGCTCCAGTTCCAGGAAGAGCCGATTATATTCACCATATTGCCGATTTACTTGCCTTAAATAATGAAGGTGAAATTCCCGAAGGTGAGATGGTTAGCGGTCTAGACATCGGTGTTGGTGCAAATCTAATTTATCCATTACTTGGAAATGCAATTTACGGATGGAGCTTTGTTGCAACGGACATCGACAAACGTGCAATACGAAATTGCGTAACGATCATCGAGAAAAATCCGCATTTACAAGAAGTTATCAGTTTGCAACTACAACCAAATCCACGTTTTATTTTTAAAGATATTATTGCAGAAGACGACCGATTTACTTTTACAATTTGCAATCCTCCATTTCACGCTTCGGCAGAAATTGCTGCTAAAACTGCAGCTCGCAAGAATGAAAATCTAATTGTTAGCAATAAAAACAAAGCGGCTGAATTGAATTTTGGTGGACAAAATGCTGAATTATATTGCGAAGGTGGCGAACTAGGCTTTATTACTCAAATGATTTACGAATCAGCGAAATATAAAAAACAGGTATTTTGGTTCACCTCGCTTGTTTCGAAACAGGAGAATGTTCATAAGCTTTCGAAAATTTTGACAAAAGTTGCCGCTGTAGAGGTAAAAGTAGTAGAAATGGCTCAAGGAAATAAAAAAAGCCGCTTTATAGCATGGACTTTTCAGACTTCTGATCAGCAGCGAAACTGGAAGTTTTAAGTTTTAGTTTGCATATTGTCAGGCACTTATTTATTAAATTTGTATAATTATTTTTTAAGTAAATCCGCTGGCAGATTCTATGCCCGCAACTCTCTAAAAACATTAAGGTAAACGAATGAAATTTAAGGTAGTTTCTCCATATAAACCTACTGGCGATCAGCCACAAGCAATCGATAAATTAGTCAAAGGAATTGATTCTGGCGAAAAATATCAGACATTGCTTGGGGTTACAGGATCTGGAAAGACTTTTACAATGGCGAATGTTATTGAAAAAGTAGAAAGACCAACGCTGGTTTTGGCGCATAATAAAACACTTGCAGCACAATTATATTCAGAATTCAAACAGTTTTTCCCAGAAAATGCTGTGGAATATTTTGTGTCGTATTACGACTACTATCAGCCAGAAGCATTTATGCCAGTCAGCGGATTGTATATTGAAAAGGATCTTTCGATAAACGAGGAATTAGAAAAAATGCGTCTTAGTACAACCTCTTCCTTACTTTCGGGAAGACGTGACATTATCGTTATTGCTTCTGTTTCCTGTCTTTATGGTATTGGGAATCCAGTCGAATTTCAGAAAAACGTGGTTTCAATTTCTCGAAATCAGCAAATTTCTAGAACTAAACTTCTGCATCAACTGGTTCAAAGTTTATATTCAAGAACCGAAGCAGATTTTAATCCAGGTAGTTTCAGAATTAAAGGCGATACGGTCGAAGTTTTTCCGAGTTATGGAGACGAACCGTTCCGAATTCACTTTTTTGGAGATGAAATTGAAGAAATCGAAGCTTTTGATGCTAAAACATCTCAAGTTTTAGAAAAATATAAAGATCTAAGTATCTATCCAGCAAATATGTTTGTGACGTCTCCAGATGTTCTGCAAGGAGCAATTTGGCAGATTCAACAGGATTTGGTTAAGCAAGTGGATTATTTTAATCAAATGGGAAAACACCTTGAAGCGAAAAGACTGGAGGAGAGAACTAATTTCGACTTAGAAATGATTCGCGAGCTCGGATATTGTTCGGGAATTGAGAACTACTCACGATATCTTGACGGTCGACTTCCAGGAACACGTCCTTTCTGTTTGATAGATTATTTCCCAAAAGACTTCTTGATGGTGGTCGATGAAAGTCACGTAACCATTTCGCAAGTGCACGCAATGTACGGTGGCGATAGATCTAGAAAGGAAAATCTTGTTGAATATGGTTTTAGACTTCCTGCGGCGATGGACAATAGACCGTTGAAATTCGAGGAATTTGAAGGAATGCAAAATCAAGTGGTTTATGTTTCAGCAACTCCTGCAGATTATGAAATGGAGAAATCCGAGGGTGTTTTTGTAGAACAAGTGATTCGACCAACTGGACTTTTGGATCCAATTATTGAAGTCCGACCAAGTTTGAATCAAATAGATGATTTGCTAGAAGAAATTCAGCTTAGAGTTGAAAAAGACGAACGAGTATTAGTAACAACATTGACCAAGAGAATGGCCGAAGAACTTGCCAAATATTTGACTAAGGTAAGCGTGAGATGTCGCTATATTCACTCAGAAGTTGATACTTTGGAGCGTGTAGAAATCATGCAAGATCTTCGAAAAGGTATTTTTGATGTTCTGATTGGAGTGAATTTGCTTCGTGAAGGATTGGATTTACCCGAAGTTTCGTTAGTGGCAATTTTGGATGCAGACAAAGAAGGTTTCTTGCGTAGTAACAGATCGCTGACCCAAACTGTAGGTCGTGCAGCGAGAAATATCAACGGGAAAGCGATTATGTATGCCGACAAAATCACAGAAAGTATGCAGACCACCATTGATCAGACTAATTATAGAAGAGAAAAACAGATTGCTTATAATACCAAACACAATCTGCAACCAATGGCTTTGAAAAAATCTATTGATAGCGTATTGGCTCGAAATTCAGTTTCAACTCAATACTTTGAAGATAAGGCATACAAAGCTGCAGAGCCAGAAAGCAAGTACCTAACCAAACCTGAGATTGATAAGAAAATAAAGTTCGCACGTAAGGAAATGGAAAAGTCTGCAAAAGATTTAGATTTTATGCAAGCGGCAAAATGGCGTGACGAAATCAAGATGCTTCAAGCACAAGAATAAAATATATTTAGGAATACTGCACGCTTGTGCAAAACAAGACACGATTAAACTTACATTTGTAAAAAATTAAAAACAATATGACTAATAACGACATTTTCAAAAAACTTCGAGTAGCATTGATGCTAAGAGATGATCAGATCATTGAAATTATGGAATTGGTAGATTTCAGAATTTCAAAATCTGAGCTTGGTGCTTTCTTTAGAGATGAAAGTCACGAAAATTATATGGAATGCGGCGATCAAGCACTTAGAAATTTCCTTAACGGACTGGTAATTCATTTACGTGGTACCAAGGAAAATCCTAAGAATCCGATGGTGGAAATTAATAAAAACCGCGCTGATGCTTCACCTCGTGAGCAGAAAGTGTTTCCGAGAGATGAGGCAGCTAGAAAAAGCGACAAACCTTTCGAAAAACCTAAAAGCGACAAACCTTTCAAAAAGAAACCAGCTAAAAAGTCTGAACCTAAAATTCAGGTTGTAGAGAAAGTTCGTTTTAGCAATGGAAAGAAGAAATCGTAATTTTCAAGTAGAATTATCTTGCGATCTTTTATAAACATAAAATCCTAAGCCGTTAAAGCTTGGGATTTTTTTATACATCTATTACTCCATTGTCCTTTCGGCCGTTTATATTATTGAATACTCTTCCCTATCGTCTGCTCTAAAGCACTCTAACTTCTACTTCAAAAGTCTAAAAATTTAGAGATAGCTAGTTTTAAGAAGACATTCCTAAATCTAAAATCAAATATCGTAAATCAAAAATCACATATCTAAAATTCAAATCGCTGTAAATAAAAAATCCTAAGCCGTGAAGCTTAGGATTTTTTCTATAAATCAAGTATTAGCAATAATTTGAACACTATAACTAATACTTTTATATTATTTACTTAGAGCAGCTTTTACTTGATCTGCAGCTTCTTGGAATTCTACTGCAGAAAGAATTGGCATACCTGAGTTGTCAATTAATTCTTTTGCTATCTCAGCGTTTGTCCCTTGAAGACGCACAATGATTGGCACTTTAATAGCATCACCCATATTCTTATAAGCATCAACTACACCTTGTGCCACACGGTCACAACGTACAATTCCACCAAAAATATTAATCAAAATCGCTTTTACAGCTGGATCTTTAAGGATAATTCTAAATGCTAGTTCAACACGTTTTGCATCAGCAGTACCACCAACATCTAGGAAATTAGCTGGCTCAAAACCTGCATATTTAATCAAATCCATTGTAGCCATTGCAAGACCTGCACCGTTTACCATACATCCAACAGTACCGTCAAGATCTACGTAATTTAAACCTGCAGCTTTTGCTTCAACTTCAATAGGATTTTCCTCACGAATGTCACGGTATTCCGCTAATTTCGGGTGTCTGTATAATGCATTATCATCTAAATTTACTTTAGCATCAACTGCAATAATTTTACTGTCAGAAGTTTTTAATACTGGGTTGATTTCAAACATTGAAGCATCAGATCCGATGTAAGCATTGTACAATGATGTAACAAATTTCACCATTTCCTTATGAGCACCACCAGAAAGACCTAGATTAAAAGCAATTCTTCTTGCTTGAAAACCTTGAAGACCTACAGTTGGGTCAATTTCTTCTGTAAAGATTAAATGAGGCGTGTTTTCAGCAACTTCTTCAATATCCATTCCACCTTCAGTAGAATACATAATCATATTGCGTCCTTTAGCTCTATTCAAAAGTACTGACATATAAAATTCAGAAGGCTCAGATTCACCAGGATAGTAAACATCCTCAGCAACTAAAATCTTGTGAACTTTTTTACCTTCAGCAGAAGTTTGAGGCGTAACCAATTGCATTCCAATAATTTGTTCAGCAATTTCTTCAACTTGTTGTAAATTTTTTGCCAACTTCACACCGCCACCTTTTCCGCGACCACCAGCGTGAACTTGTGCTTTAATCACATGCCATCCTGTTCCGGTTTCTTCAGTAAGTTTTTTTGCAGCAGCAACTGCTTCTTGAGGGTTGTTTGCAACATAACCACGTTGTATTTGTACACCGTAGCTTGACAGTATTTCTTTACCTTGGTATTCGTGTATATCCATTTTTGAAGTTTTTGTCTTTTAAAAGTGTCACAAAAATAACTAAAATCTCCAAAGAAGCGAAATGTATTCGGCTTTTTCTTTTTAATGATATCAACACCTACTTTATAATGGTAAAAACGCAATTTTTATCCTCCATAATCCAGAAAACATCTTGAAATTTTCATTTCTTCATGCAAATAGATTTTTGGCTTTTGCCGAAAAAATTCTGATAATAGCAGCTTCAGTTTAAAAAAGGCGCTGAAAAGACCTGAGGTTGTATAGTCCTCGAAAATAGTATTTTGGCTTCCGTCGAAAGAAATGTGACGATGTCAATTCTTCCGAATCACTTCATAAAAAACTACTTTAGCACTTTAATCGCTCCTATTTATAGTAAGAATCTCGAGGTGGTCAAAAAAATCAAAAGGACCAGTTATGTGAAATTATATAGTTTCCGATATGCACTAAATGTCTATGCTAGTTATAATTTTAGCGCAAGCGAAAAACAGCGTTTCCATTTTAATAAAAAAACAAAAGGACCGCAGCTTATATCGAAATGTATTCTCAGTTTCATCTCAATAAATACAGTATTTACATCGTCAGATAAAATATTAATCGTAAATTTGCGATTAAGCTTTATTAATCATAACAAGACAATGTATACAGATCGTCAAAAGGAGATTGCTGCCTTTGCAAAAGTTTTTGGGCACCCAGCTAGAGTCGCAATCTTAGAAGAATTATTTACAATAGACGCATGTTATTGTGGAGATTTAGTTGATATCATCGGACTTGCTCAATCTACAATTTCTCAGCATCTAAAAGAATTAAAAAATCTAGGGCTAATAAAAGGCACTGTCGAAGGACCAAGTATTTGCTACTGTATTGACCATGAAAATTGGTCAAAGATGAAAGCCATAATGCTTGAATTTCTAGATCACAAAGTTGAATTGCAAGATAACTGCTGCTAACAGCTAAGGCTTCGTTGGGCTTGAAAAGCCAACAATGAAGCCTTTGTTGAACGGAACCGGTTGAGATTCCATCCCTATGGAGTTATCGTAAAAGAGTTATGAGGATATCGAGAGGATTAGTAGTCCTCTTTTTTTATGGAGTAAAATAATCGAGAGTTTTGGAGTGTTTCTCTTCACTTTGGTGCATACCTGCCCTTACCCGTACCAAATTAACTTTGTTGGGCTGCCGTTTTTTGGCCACTGCCAAGATACCAAGCAGGCGGACCTCTCTTGTCAAAAATCAGAATGGTATGCAAGTTTCCCACTTTACAACATTGGCATTTTCTGATTGCTACTGCTTTGGTTTCTCTAGCAATTGGTGTAAAGTTCATTTTCTTCTGCAGATCCTGAAGCTTTTGGCGTTTCCAATTGCTACTCAAAAAACCATAATGTCTGATCTTTACAAATCGTTTTGGTAGAATATGCATTGCAAAACGTCGGATAAATTCACCGTGAGACAATACCATCTGTTTCTTAGTTCCATTTTGCCGATAATCCTTGTACTTAAAAGTCACATTCTTGTCATCAATTCCTTGGATTCGGTTGTTGCTAATGGCTATTTTGTGAGTATATCTCCCAAGATATTCTACCACAGAATGCGCGCTACCAAAAGGTTTCTTGGCAAATACTACCCAGGGTTTTGCCCATAGATCCTTTTTCACTTTGGTATAGCCATCAGGATTTCGAGCCTTTAATGCGTCGCAAAATTTGGCTCGGTACACTTTCGATAATGCCTTTACAGGAAAAAGAAATTTACCGTCATTTCGGATGTTAACCCAAGCACCATTTTTATCCACGCCACCGCCCGGAACAATACAATGCAGGTGCGGATGCAAGGATAAATTCTGTCCCCAGGTGTGCAAAACTGCAATCATACCGGTCTGCAACGTATTTTTTTTGCCAAAGGTTTTTAAAGTCGCCCAAGCCGATTCAAAAAGAATATCGTAAACCAATTTCGGGTGCTGCATTGCCAAAGAATTAATACTGTCTGGTAATGTAAACACCACGTGAAAATACGGTACTGGCAAAAGTTCACTCATCCGAGCTTGTATCCAATCGTCTCGATTTTTGCCTTGACACTTCGGACAATGTCGGTTGCGACAGGAGTTGTAACTTATTTTGACTGTTCCACAATCTTCACACGCATCGATATGTCCGCCCAAAGCGGCGGTTCTGCACCTTCTCACCGCTGAGAGCGTTCGCAACTGCCAGGTATTTAATCCTAAATTTTCTATACCAGCACCTAACTTTTCGAGCACATCGGCAACTTCACTTCGACTGCGATCAATCTGCACTTCCATTGGAACTGCATTTAGCAAATAAAGTATCGAGAGGACTAAAGGCTTTCTGAGTATCGAGCTGCGCAATGTGCAAATATTCCATCGTCGTCTCAATATTCTCGTGCCCCAAAAGATTCTTTAAACTGATAATATCGAGTCCATCTTCTAGCAAATGTGTAGCAAAAGTGTGGCGCAGTGTGTGGACACAAACATCTTTGGTAATTCCAGCAACTTTACAAGCTTGCTTGACCGCCCATTGCACACCGCGCTGCGAATAGCGGGAGTCAAAATCACCACCGGCACGACCTGCAGGTTGTCCGTTGAACAAATATATCTTTGGTTTTTCAGCTTGGATATAGGATTTTAAACCTCGAATTAAATGGATGGATAAGGGAACATATCGATCTTTTTTGCCTTTGCCTTGAACGACTTTGAGTTGCATTCGATCAAAATCAAGATCCTGCAAGCGCAGACTTCGAACTTCCATACAGCGCAGTCCACAGCCATACAGCAGTCCAATAAGAACTTTGTGTTTGAGCAGATGACAGCTTTTAAGCAACCGCCACACTTCCTCTTTGCTCAGAACGGTGGGAAGTTTTTTGTCGTGTTTAATCGATGGTAAATGCAAAAACTCATAAGGTAAACCTTCCGATTTTAGCATAAATCGAAGTCCGTAAACGGTATGCTTAAAATAGGTTAAGGAAGGCGTTTTGGAACGCTTTTGCAGGATGTATAAGTATTCTTGTACTTGCTCTACATCAAGTTCGGTGGGGATTTTTCCGAAATGCAATGCCATAGCGGCAACGTGCTGGGCATAATTTCGATACGTGCTTTCGCTCCTGCCTAAAATTGACATAGACCGTTTGAATCGGTGAAGTAATTCCCCAAATCCAGGTACTTCTGCAACTGCTCGATTGATGATTGTTGGTGATCCAACTAACTCATCTTCTTTTTTTTATCATTGTAAATAAATTTTAATTAGTTTTACAAAGGACTCAAATTTTCCGCAATACACTACCGAAGGTTTAGTTCAACGAAGCTTCGTAAAAAATCATTAAAACCGTAAAAAACAACAACAATATGAAATTATCAGAAGTAAAAAATGTTCTTAAAAAGATAGAAACAGTTGGATTTCAGTTGCCAAATGGCAATTTAGTTCCCAACCATTTTCACGTTACCGAAGTCGGTAAAATAACAAAAAACTTTATCGATTGCGGTGGGACCGTGCGAAATGAAGAGTTAGTAAATTTTCAACTTTGGAATGCAAATGATTACGATCATAGATTACATCCAGAAAAATTATTAAATATTATTGAGCTCTCAGAAAAGATTCTTGGAATTACGGATCTAGATGTCGAAGTAGAGTATCAAGGTGATACAGTCGGAAAGTACGGCTTAGAGTTTGACGGAACTAATTTTGTGTTAATGGCATTGCAGACTGATTGTTTGGCAAAAGACAATTGTGGCATTCCAACGGAAAAACCAAAAGTTATTTTGGCCGATCTAAATAATACTTGCACACCAGGCGGTGGTTGCTGCTAATTAGGAAAATGACATTAGAGCAATGACAGATAAATCTAGGTTATTTCCGAAAATAGAGAGTGCCATCCGAAACTTAAATACTACAACAATTCCCGAATCACGTAAACAGCAACTAAATCTGCTGCGCGATTTTATTCAAAAAAAAATAGACAGAGACCAAACTATTCGACTCAATTTTATCTGTACACATAATTCCAGAAGAAGTCATCTAGCGCAAATTTGGGCACAGACCATAGCCTATTATTTTGATGTAAAAAAGGTGTTTTGTTACTCGAGCGGTACAGAAGCAACAGCTTTATTTCCAGCAATTGTTGAAACATTAAATACCGTTGGATTTCAAGTTAGTGCGCTTTCAACTAGTGAGAATCCAATATTAAGTATCAAATATGCGGAGAATTCACATCCTATTATAGGGTTCTCCAAAAAGCTTGATTGTGCCTTTAATCCAAAATCTGAATTTGCTGCAATTATGACCTGCGATTCTGCTGATCAAGGGTGTCCTTTTGTTTCTGGTGCCGAAACACGCATTGCATTAGCTTACGAAGATCCTAAAATTTACGACAATACGTCTCAACAACTTGAAAAGTACCACGAAAGAAGCTTGCAAATCGCAACCGAATTATTTCACGTTTTCTCGACTTTAAAATAACAACAATGTCCTCAAAAAAATTAAACTTCCTAGATAAAAATCTAACACTATGGATTTTTGTAGCAATGGCAATAGGAGTTGGTCTCGGCTACTTTATTCCATCATTGCCTAATGTAATTAACTCATTCAATAGTGGTCCAACAAATATTCCTATTGCAATTGGTTTGATTATTATGATGTATCCACCCTTGGCAAAAGTAAATTTCGCACTCTTACCAAAGGTTTTCAAAAACACTAAAATTTTGACCATTTCGCTACTCCTTAATTGGATTATTGGTCCGGTGCTGATGTTTATTTTGGCAATTACTTTCTTGCGTGATTATCCAGAATATATGGTGGGTGTTATATTAATTGGATTGGCACGATGTGTAGCGATGGTTTTGGTGTGGAATGACCTTGCCGAAGGTAATAGTGAATATGGTGCAGGTTTAGTTGCTCTTAATAGTGTTTTTCAGGTTTTTGCCTACAGTTTTTATGCTTGGGTTTTTATTACAGTCCTTCCACCATATTTTGGTTTTGATGGCGCTATTGTAGATATTTCAATTGGAACAATTGCCGAGAGTGTTGCCATCTACTTAGGAATTCCGTTTTTAATGGGAATTTTAAGTCGCATTATTTTAGTAAAATTAAAAGGTGAAGAATGGTATAGTAAAAAGTTTATTCCAGCCATCTCACCACTAACTTTGATCGCATTATTATTTACAATTGTCATTATGTTTTCGTTAAAGGGAGAGTTAATTGTACAAATTCCTATGGACGTATTGGTTATTTCTATTCCTCTTATTATCTATTTTACATTGATGTTTATCATCGGATTTTTCGTTACAAAAGCCACAGGTGCTGAATATGATAAGACTACTGCGGTAGCATTTACTGCTGCTGGAAATAATTTTGAATTGGCTATTGCAGTAGCAATTACAGTTTTCGGCCTTAATTCTGGTCAAGCTTTTGCGGGTGTCATTGGCCCATTAGTCGAAGTTCCGATTTTGATATTGTTAGTGCGTGTTTCCTTTTGGTTGCGCAAAAAGTATTACAAAAAAGAATTTGTTTAGAAAATTTGGAATTACTTTCAAATCAATAATATCTAAAGGACTACTTCGGTGGTCCTTTTTTAGTGTTTTATTTTCAATGTAAGAACTCATCCGCAGTACGATTCTAAATAAATCTCAAGACATTTTTTTACATTTTTCTTAATCGTTAAAGTATGGCTTTCGCCGAAAGAATTCTAATAATCTAAACTTCGGTTGAAATACTCCGTTGGAAATCATTGTAGATCTTGAGTTGTTTATGAAAATGTTATTTTGGCTTTCGCCGAAAGAAATTAAATGACTTTTTTGAAATGTTTAGGTGGAAAGTAATTTAGTGTTTCACTTCCTAATTATTAGAGTTTTGGCTTTCGCCGAAAGAATTAAGAGGATCTCGAGTCTTTTGAAATAGTTCGTTGGAAATCAATCAAATTACAGATGAGAGATTTTCATCTTAAATGACGTTCTTTCTTAGGCCTTAGACTGTGCAGGCAGGCACCTGTCCGCTGAAAATTCCGAAACCCGAGCGAAGCGAACTGGCGAAGCAAATCAAAAACTGTTTGAGCGAAGCGAGTTTTTTTGATTTAGGAATTGAAGCGATGACAGGTCGCCGAGGCTCCCTCTCCTTCGGAGAGGGCGGGGAGAGAGGAACTTTTTTGTTTCTTTTTGGGGCAATGCCAAAAAGAAAGGAAGTGAAAAATAAGCGGGTGTTGTGATTTATGAGATAATTAAGGTTTTTTAAGAGATAGAGATAGTATGTAATGAGATTGCTTCGCCCGTTCGCTATCGCTCGGGTCTTCCTTCGTCAGGATGACAAGTTTGCGCAGTAGTTTGAGGAGTCTGTGTGTGGAGTCTGTGTGTGGAGTCTGTGTGTGGAGTCTGTTTGTGGAGTCTGTTTGCGGATATTTTCTAAGTAAACTTATTGTGAGTAGAAACATCAACTTTTCTGAAATGAGATTGAGTCTCAGATGCGATTGCTTCGTTCCTCGCAATGATCCTCGCTATATGGTAGGCAGTCGTCTATTGGGATTGTTTCGCTGATAGCAATCGTGATCGCAATGACCCTCGCTGTGGGTTGTTTGTAATATTGATTTCATCGTATACTTTTATTCGCAAAACCTCCCCTCCTCGGTTACTGAGCTTGTCGAAGTAATGGAGTGGAAGAATTCTACCCCATCCTCTGCTTCACTTCCTGCAAGTCTCTTTTTAATTCCAAAAACATCGTTCTCAAATTCTCTGGACTCAAATCATCTGGCTGAAATTCCTCAGTTGCAATACTACAAGCATACTCCCAAATCTCCAAAATCTCCGAAGCCTTGATTTGATACGGTGCATAAAATGTATTATCAGAATGCAGCATCAACGAATTCTTGCCGTTTTTATTCAGTCGTTTATATACAATACCTTCATTTTTAGTGAGTAAAATATAAGTTCGGCCATCGCGTACTTCGCCCAAATTTTCTATGTACTGCCCAACGATAAACGAACCTTGCTTATGTGGCGGCATCGAATCTCCTGCAACTGGAAAAGCTCGGTACTTTCCCGAACCCAAAAACGGCAAACTCAAATGCTGTAAATTCTCTATAAATTCAGGATCCGAATATCCCGTAAGATATCCCGCTCGTGCTTTATGAGGAATTATCTCGATAAAATTTTCTCCATTTCTATCCACCGTAATCGGCAGTAAAATTCGATTATCTGAAAGCGTCATCAGCTCAGTCATCGGAATTTTCCTAAGATCAACGGAAAGTAAGATATCGATGCTGATATGAAAATAATGAGCAATGCGCTGCAGAATATCCAATGGCGGATCTGAGGCATCGTCTTCATATTTTGAATAACGCGCACGAGTAATGATTAAGTCGTCTGCGACCTTCTGCTGTGAGTACTTTTTTTGTGCTCTCAGGTATCTGATATTTTCTGATAGTATTGACATTGCTACAAATTATAGCAACAAATATAAGGAACTTTGCTATAATCTATCCTAATTTTGTAAAATAATTTTCAATCAAATGCAAAGGTCAATAGTACACATGGATTTGGATACATTTTTTGTATCCTGCGAACGATTAACAAACTCATCTTTAGATGGTTTGCCCGTCATTATTGGTGGTGGCGACAGAGGTGTTGTGGCGTCTTGTTCGTACGAAGCACGCCGTTTTGGAGTGCATTCTGCTATGCCAATGAAACTCGCTTTGAGACTGTGCCCACAGGCAAAAGTAATGAAGGGTGATATGGAATTGTACTCGAGACTTTCGCAAGATGTAACCGCGGTAATCAAAGAAAAAGCACCGGTAATGGAAAAGGCAAGTATCGATGAATTCTACCTCGATATCTCCGGAATGGACAAGTTTTATGGGGGTTATAAATGGACAAATGAACTCTCACAAGAAGTCACTCGCGAGACAGGATTGCCAATTAGTTTCGCCCTTTCGGTAAATAAAACCGTTTCGAAAATCGGTACTGGAGAATCAAAACCCAAGGGAAATTTGGAAATTCCCGAGAATAAAGTAAGACCATTTCTGAATCCACTTTCTATAAAAAAAATTCCCGGAGTAGGGTCTGTTACTTTTCAGTTATTGTCCAGATTGGGAATTCGGAATATTCAGACATTATCTGAAATGCCTGCCGAAGTATTGCAGCAAATGATTGGCAAAAACGGTTTAGATCTTTGGAATAAAGCCAATGGAATCGATCAGAATCCTGTTGAAGCTTATACCGAACGCAAATCAATTTCGACCGAGCACACTTTTGATCAAGATACTATCGACACTCAAAAGCTAAAATCTGTAATTATGGGAATGGTCGAAAAACTAGCTTTCCAATTGAGAGAAGAAAGTTGGTTAACCTCGGTGGTTACGGTCAAAATAAGGTATGCGAATTTCGATACTGAAACCAAGCAGATGAAAATCGCTTATACCTCTGCCGATCATACCTTGACAAAAAATGCGATCGATTTGTTTGCCAAATTATACCAAAGACGTATGCGACTTCGATTGGTGGGAATCCGTTTTAGCGGACTTGTGCGCGGTACTTATCAGATAAATATGTTTGAAGATACCGAAGAAATGCTGTCGCTTTATGAAGCGATGGACCGAATGAAAAAGCGTTTTGGTACTGATTCCGTAGCTAGATGCGCGGGCGCGGTATTGAAATCTAAGAAATAAAATTTCGATTACAAAAATCTGACTACTACAAATTTAGAAAGCTTTTGAAATAAAAAGCTAGCAACCTTATTTAAAAAACTGAACGAAAATGTTTCTCAATTGCCACTCATATCACAGCTTGCGCTACGGCACAATTCCACTTTCTGAACTCGTAATTCAGGCAGCAGAATTGCAGGTAAAATCTTTGGCATTGACCGATATCAATACCATAACTGGAATTTACGATTTTGTAAAAGAATGCAAAAAAGTAGATATCCATCCGATTGTGGGAATCGAATTCAGACGTGATAATGAACTCTTATATATAGGACTAGCAAAAAATCGTGCAGGAATTGGCGAGATGAATCGATTTCTAACCAAACATAATTTGGAAGATATTCCGTTGCCGCAAACAGCCGAAAAGTTCGAATCAACAATCATCATTTATCCTTTAGAAAATGCTCCTGACCAACTAGGAATCAATGAATATCTAGGCATCAGACCCGAGCAACTCTCGATGCTTTATCTTTCTAAATGGAATTCGAAAATCGATAAGATGGTTATTTTGCAACCAATTACTTTTCGAACAAAAAAGGAATTCAACTTACATAAAATACTTCGAGCGATAGACCTCAACACTCTACTGTCCAAACTGATACCCACCGATTATTGTACTATAAATGATACAATGTGTACCGAAGCCGAACTGCTTTCACATTATCAAAACTATCCAAAAATCATCAGCAATACCGAAGCTGTAATCGCCGAATGTCATTTTGAATTTGAATTCAATACTCCAAAAAACAGAAAATTTTATACCGAAAATCAAGTTTCGGATATGCAATTGCTGCGAAGTCTTGCCTATCAAGGATGCGAAAAAAAGTACGGAAAGAATCATAAAGAAGCTGAGGAACGAGTTGAAAAAGAACTCCGAGTAATTGACGAATTGAGTTTTAGCGGCTACTTCCTAATCACTTGGGACATTGTTCGATACAGCAATAGTATGGGTTTTATGCACGTAGGTCGAGGAAGTGGCGCCAATAGTATTGTGAGTTATTGTTTGGGAATTACCGCTATCTGTCCGCTGGAACTCGATTTGTATTTTGAAAGATTTCTAAATCTAAACCGGAAAAGTCCGCCTGATTTTGATATCGATTGGAGTTGGAAAGAGCGGGATACAATTTTAGAATATATTTTTAATAGATACGGAAAAGAACACGTGGCTTTCTGTGGTACTAATGTGGAATTTAAATACCGTTCGATTTTCCGGGAATTAGGAAAAGTTTTCGGACTTCCAAAAGAGGAATTAGATGTGCTTGCCACTACTCCACTTCAAAATCACGACACCAATAAAGTGGTAAAACTCGTCCACGAATACGGGCAAATGTTGGAGAAATATCCCAATCAGCGCAGTATGCACTCCTGTGGAATCATCATTTCCGAAGAGCCAATTACCAATTATACCGCTCTTGAAATGCCTCCAAAAGGTTTTCCGATTGTACAATTTGATATGCACATCGCCGAAGATATTGGTTTTGAGAAATTCGATATTCTCAGTCAACGCGGCATTGGACATATCGAAGAAGCGACGCAGATAATCAAAGAAAACCGAGGTGTGGTAGTGGATATTCGAAATCCGCTGTTATCCAAAAACGAAGCTGCTGCGAATAAATACTTGAGTAGCGGGAATACGATTGGCTGTTTTTATATCGAAAGTCCCGCAATGCGTGGCTTGTTGCGACGATTAAAATGTGAAGATTATAAAACTTTGGTCGCGGCATCGTCTATTATTCGACCAGGAGTAGCCCAAAGTGGAATGATGAAAGAGTATATTTTCCGACATAATTATCCAGATCAGTTCGAATATTTTCACGAGGTTTTCAAAGAGCAGTTGGGAGAAACCTACGGCATTATGGTTTATCAAGAAGATGTGATAAAAATTGCTTTGCATTACGCTGGCGTTCCCGCTTCGGATGGAGATATTTTGCGTCGTGCGATGAGTGGAAAAGGTCGAAGTAAAGATGCATTGCAAAAAGTGAAGGATAATTTCTTTGAATGTTGTGCCAAAAAAGGACATCCATTGCAATTGAGTGAAGAGATTTATCGTCAGATCGAATCTTTTGCGGGATATTCTTTTTGCAAAGCCCACTCCGCTTCTTACGCCGTAGAAAGTTATCAGAGTTTGTATCTAAAAGTACATTTCCCCATAGAATTTATGGTTGCGGTCATAAACAATCAAGGTGGTTTTTATAGAACCGAAGTGTATCTGCACGAAGCTAAAATGTGTGGTGCCATTATCCACGGGCCTTGCGTAAACAAAAGTGATTATGTGAGTACACTTTACGGAAAAGATGTTTATTTAGGATTTATGCAATTGCAAGGAATTGAGCAGAAATTAGTAGATACTATATTTCGAGAGCGCAAAGAAAATGGACTTTTCTTATCGATCGAAGATTTTATAAATCGGGTTGATATTGGAATTGAAAGTATGAAAACCTTGATTTTCATTGGTGCTTTTGCCTTTACCAATCAGACCAAAAATCAGTTGTTGATTCGAGCACAGATCATTCTTGTGAACTTCAAACCCGCACATAAACAAGCGATGCTGATTCAGGAGCCTATCAAAGAATATACTTTGCCAGTCTTGCCGCGCTCACAATATGAAGATGCTTTTGACGAAATTGAACTCCTGGGATTTACCGTTTCCTGCAGTCCTTTTGATTTATTAAAAACCAGTTTTCGCGGCGATGTAATGGCAAAAGACCTCAATAATTACCACCAAAAAACCGTAAGAATGTTAGCCTATTTGATTGCTCGCAAGCACGTGCCTACCAAGCGTGGCGCAATGTTTTTTGGAACTTGGATTGATGCTGACGGAACTTTTTTTGATACGGCGCACTTTGCCGATACACTTAAAAATTATCCATTTCAAGGCGGCGGTTGCTATTTACTTTTGGGAACGGTGCAAGTAGATTACCACTTCCCCACAGTCACTATTACGAAGATGGCCAAAATGCCATTTATCGCCGATCCACGCTACAACAATACCGAGAGAGAGCGTTTTGCAACTCAAAATAAGCTAAAAGAGGATATTTCAATGACACAACGCGCGCCATATCCGCAAGCACACGAGATTAATTTGCCGAGGAATAAGATGACGGTTTAGAATATGTGTCGTTTTTTGGGCGCAACCTTCGCCACAACGAATATTCTAACATTGAAAATTTCGTGAGGCTCAGGTCGGGCTGTACTCTATATCTTTGCTGCCTGAAATTTTATTTTAAATTAGAAAAACTCACTAGGCAGCAAAGGATGCCGTTCCCATCCCTTGCGCAAGAAAGTATCCGCCTCGATAGAAAAGTGCTCTTAAATTCGGTTTAATTCATGCAAAATCGACTGAAAGAATAAATGTTAAAAAAAGTTAAAAAAAATTAAATATTAAGCCAATAATTATTGTATTATTGCCCACATTAACTTTAACAAACCCAAATAATGAAAAAATTTTACTCTTTGTTCTTTATGCTTGCGACTGTTTTCGCAATGAATGCCCAAAAACAAGTTTTTGAAAAACCAACTCTTAAAAACGATATTAAAGAACACAAAACCATTGCAATTCTTCCTTTCTTCGTCAAAATTTCTTTTAAGAAACCACCAAAAAACTTTAGCGCAGAAGGAAATAAAGCAGAAGAAATTAAAATGTCAAAATCAATTCAGTCAAGCATGTATACCTATTTGCTTAGAAAAGGTGACAAATATTCTGTTGGTTTTCAAGACGTAGATAAAACCAATATTATGCTTCGAAAAGCTGGAGTAATCGAAAAGCTTGAAGACATGACAAAAGACGAAATCGCAAAAATATTAGGAGTTGATGCTGTAATAAGTGGCTCTTTTGAAACAGAACAAACAAAATCTGAAGCTGGTGCAATTGCAACAGCTGTACTACTCGGTGGTTTTGGTGGGAAAACTGGCTCAGGATCTTTAACTATGATGCTGCACAATGGCTCCGATGGAGAGTTATTATGGAGATTTTTCAAAACTATGGACGACAACATTTCAACATCTACAGATGATATCGTAGAGAGTATGATGCGTAAAGTTTCAAGAAATTTTCCGTATACTAAATAATATTAATACTAAAATTGACTAAGGCTGCTAAATTTTATGCAGCCTTTTTCTTTTAATGTACATAGCTAATTTAAAAATTACTTTGATAAACAAAACAATATATAAAAACTTTAAATTGGTTTAGAATAGCATCTCTTTTCCAAATTATAATATTTTGAAAAATTCTGCTTAAGAATAAATAGTAAATTGCCTTCTTATCACTGAGAATTGCAAAAGTTAAAAATTATTTGTTTTTGAATATTAGTTTAAAATCCTTCAAGAATTAATACCAGCTACTTACTACTCTTCCATTTTAAAAGATAAATTTTTATATTAGTTTTTTTTGTATTTTTAAAGTAGAAAAAAAATAGTTATGGAATATAATTTCAACCGCTTTCTAACTGAGCACGATAAGGACTATGCAACTGCTCTTTCAGAAGTAAAATCAGCTAAGACAACATCGCGTTGGATGTGGTATATTTTTCCACAAATAAATGGCTTGGGTCAAAGTGAAACTTCCAAAATCTACGCAATTCACAATTTGAAGGAAGCTAGAGAGTATGTTAAACATCCTGTTTTAGGAACTCATCTCATCGAAATTTCCGAAGCTTTATTAGATCTTGAAACCAATGATGCTTACTCGATCTTTGGAAAACCCTACGATAAAAAATTACATTCTTGTATGACATTATTTGATCAAGTTAGCGGCAACACTGTTTTTGAAAAAGTTCTTTGTAAATACTTTGGTGGAAAATTTGATCAAAAAACTTTGGAGTTGATTGCTATCAATGAAGATTAATACGCTTAATAAAATTCAACTTAATGAAGATGGAAATATTTGATTGTTAGGAATATTAATCTAACAAAATTCCCCAACCCCTAATTTTGTCACGATTCAAATCGGAATCCTGTCAAGAAATGTTATTACTCTATTGCTCAAATAATTAACGCAACTTTTAAAAATACCAAGAAAAAAAGCAGCATTTTTGTTTCGATAATAAAATAACCAAATGAAAAACATATTTTTCTCTCTCCTATTTACTGCGTTAACAATTCCTGCAATTGCGCAGGAATTTCAAGGAACCGCTACTTACCAATCAAAAACGAATACTTCTGAATGGATGGATAAAATCTCTGGAAACAGTCAGATTACTCCCGATATGCAAAAGATGATCGAAGATCGAATGAAGAAAATGTCCGAAAAGACTTTTATTCTAAATTTTGGAAAAAGTAATTCTATTTATAAAGAAGAAGAAAAATTGGATGCTCCCGGCACCGATGGTGGAAGCCGCAGAATGATGGCATCGGTTATGGGTGGCGGCGGAACGTATTATAAAGATATCAAAGACAAAAAGTTCATTGTTGATCGTGAATTTATGGGAAAAGAATTTCTAGTTCAGGACTCATTGCCAAAATACGATTGGAAAATGGAAAGCGAATCTCGAATGATCGACGGTTACACTTGCTATAAAGCTACTGCGATAAAAGCGGTGGATAAATCTGATTTTAGAAATATGGGTTTCAAAAAAGAAGATAAAAAGGAAGCGGATAAGAAAGCTTCAACTAGTAATTCAAACATCATCGATATGTTGGAAATGCCCGACAATGTAGCCATTACTGCTTGGTATGCACCAGAAATTCCGGTGAGTCAAGGGCCAGAAAGTTATTATGGACTTCCAGGATTAATTTTGGAAATCAATGACGGAAAAACGGTAATTCTTTGCTCAAAAATCGTTTTAAATCCTAAAGAGAAAGTAGTCATCAAAGCGCCAACAAAAGGTAAAACTGTTTCAGAAAAAGAATATAACAAAATCGTACTGGAAAAAATGGAAGAATTAAAGCAGATGAATGCTGCTCCAGGAGGATTTAGAATGGGAAGATAATTCTTTCACTACAGACAAACTTCATCGGCACAAATGATTGGCTGATTCAAAACTAATTTCCCGTAATATTCAATTGTTGAAATTATTCCCGAGCTTTAGACTGCGAAGCTAGCCCCGACATTCGTGGAAAGCCTTTTGAAAATAACGTCTAATTTTTCTTGGCAGAAAAGAGCGACCAAAGGCAGCTCCTTTTATGCCTTAGAAAAATAGACGGAATTGAAAAAGCTTGGAACATTGGCGGGATTGGCTCCAAAAAATTATCATTCTATAAAGTATAAATGCTATGAAAAATTTAATTATTGTGTTTTCGGTAGTTGCAAGTTTATGCTCAGCGCCAATTGTGGCTCAGAATTTTCACGGGATGGCGGTCTTTGAAGTTAATACCGCGGGAAGTGGCGCGATGGTGACGAGTACTGGTCTAAATCCGGCACAGATAGCTAAAATGAACGAACTTATGAAACAATCTAGTACAGAAACGTACATTTTGAATTTTAATAAGTCGGAATCGTATTATGAACAAGAGCAAAAGCTTGCTGCTCCAAATAATTCTGAATCAACAATGGGTTTTGGAAGTGGAATTGATAGGAAAGTGTACAAAAACATAAAGGATAACTTACAGCTTGAAGAGAAAGAGTTTATGAGTAAAGAATTTTTAGTGACTGATTCCTTAAGGAATTGGAACTGGCAATTGACTTCTGAAACCAAGAAAATTGGAGATTACACTTGCTATAAAGCGGTGTCTATAACCCCAGTTACAGATGTAGAAAAAGAGAATTATGAAAAGGCGAAAGCTTTGGAATCAGCTGCAAATACGTCAATTTTACTGACGAAAGCACCTCAAGACAAAACTTTTATTGCTTGGTATACCACAGAAATTCCGATTGCGCAAGGGCCTGAATATTATTGGGGATTGCCGGGATTAATTCTAGAAGCAACTAGTGAAAAAACCCAAATACTTTGCTCAAAAATTATTTTAAATTCTAAAACCAGCCAAAAAATAAAGCAGCCAAAAAAGGGGAAAAAAGTCACAAGTGAGGAATATAAGAAAATTATGCGTGATAAATTTGAAACCTTGAAAGATGCCAATGGTATAATTCAAATTAAAGTTGACTAATAATTTGAAATCCATATTTTTTACAATAAAAAAAGCAATGCATAAGCAAATTTTTATTTTTCTATTTTCTCTAGTGGCATTTGCTGCAAATTCACAAAACATTCGCTTTGACGGTTATGTAACTGATTCGGGAATTGTAGGATTGGAAATGGCGAATGTGATGGCGGTAAATGCTGAAAATGGCGTGATGGAAGCCTATGCAATTACGAATGATAAAGGTCGATTTTTGCTAAATCTGAAACCTAACTCCACATATATCGTGAAAGTGAGCTATTTGGGAATGAAAAATAAGGAGGTTTCAGTTCGGACTTCTACCGAAAATATTACCCAGAATATTATGCTTGAAGAAGGCGGTTTTGAACTTGATGGTGTGGAAATCGTGCGCGAAATGCCAGTTTCAATTAGTGGAGATACCATAATTTACAACGCAGATTCTTTTAAAACAGGCACCGAGCGCAAACTTGAAGATGTTTTGAAAAAACTTCCAGGAGTGCAAGTAAACGCTGATGGCGAAGTTGAAGTTGAAGGTAAAAGAGTGAGCAAATTGATGGTGGAAGGGAAAGACTTTTTTGATGGTGACACAAAACTTGGTGTGAAAAATATTCCTGCAGATGCAATTGACAAAATTCAAGTTTTGCGAAATTACAATGAAGTAAGCGCTCTCAAAGGTTTGGGGAATGACGAGGAAAGTGTGGCGATGAATATTAAATTAAAGGACGGTAAAAAGAACTTTTGGTTTGGCGATGTCTCTGCGGGAATTGGGATCGGGCACGAGGAATCGCGTTACATTGCGAATCCAAAATTGTTTTATTATAATCCAAAATTTAGCGTTGGAATTCTGAGCAACTTTAATAATATTGGCGAATTGCCACTTACGGTGCAGGATTATTTTAAATTTAGCGGAGGATTCAAGAATATGATGCGGAAAGGTGGCACAAATTTCAATGTTGCGTCGAATGATTTGGGAATTTCGCTGATGCGAAATAACCGCGCCAAGGAAATTGAAACGCAGTTTGGAGCAACGAATTTCTCTTATAATATTTCGAAAAGCTGGAGTTTAAGTGGTTTCGGAATTCTATCCTCTTCTACAACCGAAATGGAAACGGAATCCAAAGTTGAGATTTTAAATACTGGAGTTGTGGAAGAGCGAAAAGATGTTTCACTTCAAAATAATAATCTGGGATTATTCAAATTGAGTTCAACTTATAAGCCAAATACTAAACTTCAATTTGATTATGATGTCTTGATGAAAATATCTGGTCAAGATGAAAATAATGCGCTGTTGCGAAATGTAACTGCAGGCGGAATTCAGAATTCAGAAAATATTTGGACTGCAAAAGAGCAGAATCCATTGTCGGTAAATCAGAATGTGAGTTTGTATTATACGGCAAGCGACAAAAATGTTTTTGCTTTTGAAATGCAGCATTTATATCAAGACGAAGATCCTTTTTATAATGCAAATCTTCAATCGCAACCGTTTGATTTTATTGGATATGACGGTGGACAAAATAGAAATAATATTAATCAACAACGTTTTGTAAGAACGAATAAAATCGATTCGAAACTTGATTATTATTATATGTTGACTCCAAAGAGCAATATCAATGTCACTCTTGGAAACACCTATTCTCATCAGAATTTTGATACGAATATTTTCCAAATTTTGGATAATGAGTTAGTTAACAGTCTTGCGGCAGCGGAAAATAGCAATGATGTTCGCTATATTTTTAATGATGCGTTTTTAGGCTTGCATTATAAATTTATAACCGGAAAATTCACTTTTACGCCCGGATTTAGCGTTCACAATTATTCGATGCTTGATGATCAGAATGCTACCGAAAACAAAAAGTCGTTCGTGAAAATTCTTCCAGATGTTTATGCTTTA
Organism: Flavobacterium ardleyense; assembly: GCF_033547075.1. Classification (NCBI taxonomy): domain Bacteria; kingdom Pseudomonadati; phylum Bacteroidota; class Flavobacteriia; order Flavobacteriales; family Flavobacteriaceae; genus Flavobacterium; species Flavobacterium ardleyense. Next base: position 2,891,460 of record NZ_CP137891.1, read on the forward strand.
TACCAAATTAAGAAGTCTGAATCTTTGACCTACAATTTCAGTTTGAGCAATGATTTTACAGATATTAATCAACTTGCGGAAGGATATGTGTTTTCGAATTACAACAGTTTGTTTCGCGGAAATAGAAATTTAGAAAATGCCACTTCGCAAGTTCATTCTTTGAGATATTTCAAGTATAATATGTTTAATTTCGAAAATATTTTTGCGTTTGCAAATTACTCGAGAAGAGTTGATGCGATAAAAACAGCAGCAATTTTCGAAGGAATTAATCAAACATCTTCACCATATCAGTCTAATTTCGCAGATGAGAATTTCTCGGCAAATGGACAATACGGAAGATCTTTTTTAAAGAATTATAAAGCTTCTGCAAGTGTGGGAATCAACTGGTCGAAGTATAATAATATTCAGAATGGCGAACAGATAACTTCTGAGAGTTTTACACAGAATTACACTCTGAAAGGCTCGACCAACTTCAAGAAAATGCCAAATTTAGAATTGGGTTATAACTTAGTAATCAACGAATATAGCAATTCGACTTTCTACACTCAAAGACCATTTGCAAAACTTGACTATTATTTCTTAAATAGCTTTTCGCTAGTTACAGAATATGAATTTTTTCATTACAAAAACGAAGACAAAACCGTTATAAATAATTACGATTTTCTGACTGCTAGTTTAATTTTCAAAAAACCATCTAGCAAATGGGAATATAAAATTAGCGGAACCAATTTGCTGAATACAAAATCTCTGAACGATGATAGCTTTACGCAATTTGCGAGTAGAACATCGCAGTATAAAGTACAGCCAAGATATTTGATATTTGGGTTGAGTTATAATCTTTAGCTGTTAGCTACCAGGTTTTAGCCTTTAGCTTTTAGCCTTTAGCTTTATAATTTCATGAATGTTTTATAAATTTCAACTTATGTAAAGACGATTTAAGTTAGTGTACCTTATACTCTTGTGTAATTTTTAATAAGCAATGTTGAAAATTAACTTTGATGATTGCATACGCTTGGAGGACAATAGAGTAAAAAAATAAGTCCACATTTGACAAAATTTTCTTGTCAAATGTGGACTTCAATTATTTAGCTAAAGGCTGTTAGATAAAGGCTGTTAGCTGTAAACTCGCTTATTTTCCAAAACTATACCTAATTCCCACATTCACTCCTACTCCACTTGCATTGACAAATTGAGTTGGAATAGTTCGCGGCTTATTTGGATCATCTCCTTGCACTGTCCCGCTATATTCATCAGAAAATTCGAAGTTCTTTTCGCTCTGAGGAAGATCTGCAAGTTGCTGCCCAGGAATTAAAAAGGTATTACTGCCATTAATTCCTGTGGTAACATATTCTTTAATTTCGGCCGATTTGCTTTTTATGCTAAAGTTTTTGAATTCTATTTCGCCAAATACAGAAAGATTTTTTCCGATTGGATAGGTCGCTCCTACGGCTCCTGCAAATCCTACACTAAATTTTGCCGTAACTTCTGTAAGTGCTTGTACTTTTACATCAGTCCCTGGCCCAGCAGCATCTTTTGCAAAAACATCACTTTCGATGGTTAATTTTCCAGCACCCGTAAGCAAAGCACCAATTCGCGCGTATGGATTTAGTTTATCAAAACCAGGCGTAATCAAGATTGCAGGCATAATATCAAGACCTCTTAAATAGGCAACAGCAGACGAATTGATTTCAGGAGTACTGAGTTTTCCGATGGTTTTCTTATCGCCATCAAAATAATTAAAACCAATTTCAGCGCCCACATATTTATTAAACATGTATCCTCCAGTAATGTTTGCTTTAAACCCACTTCCTAAAGTTCCGTTTAAAGACTTGACACGAGTTGTACCATCGGCATTAATGGTAACATCTGTGGATTGCTGAATATTAGTTAGACCATTTGGATCGGCATTATTATATTCAGTTTTTCCAGATTCGCCGTGAAGTCCAACTCCACCGCGAACGTAAAATTCCTGAGCAATTGCAGCACTGCTGCCCATAAGCAAAAGCGAACCAATGATTGATAATCTAATAAATTTTGACATAATTTCTCTTTTAAGTGTTGAATTTTTAAAGGTTGAAAATTTTTTGCATCAATATACGCATAATAATTTCATAGGTTAAACTGCTCGTGTACTATAAGAAAATGTAAACCTGACTTGCGCCTATAATATTTTTGTCAACTTTTACCCATGCGCCCTTCGGCGAAAGCCATACTTTTCGATAAATGAGGTAAGACAAATTTAGGATAGTACAGCAACTTCCTTCACTTCACCAAAGTTATCAATAATCTCAGCAATGCTATGGAAAGGTGAAACTATTTTGTTGAAAAAAAATACTGTAACAAAAGAAATGAATTGTGTAATCTACTTTGAATTTATAGCATGATATTTACAGTAATTATAAGTCTAAATATTCACGACTTCTTAAAATAGTATCTATGCAATTTAATATCCAACCTTTGCGATCGAAAGATGAGATTACAGCTTTACGATCTCTTTATGAAGGATATCTAAAAAGTATTTACTGGTCAGAAAACGAAATGATTACTATTCTGACTGGTCTATTTGAAGAAGTTCGTTCGGATGAAATTGTAAATATTTTTCAGCAACATCTCAATACAAAGTATGCTCACATAAAATCGATTCAAACTATATGTGAAAGTACTGGAATTGTAGCAGAGATGAAGGTTTTCGAGTCAATTAAATGTCTATGCGACGAAATTTCTTTTATCACAAGAAATACAAGTCGCGGAGTGGTTCGAGATGCTGCTTATATAGTGTTGATTCAGCATATTGTACATTCACAAATTGCCTCATACGGGACATTAAAAGCTTTTGCAATTACTCTTAAAGAGGAAGAAGAAGAGATTGTGGATGTTTTTGACATGCATTTGATGGATGAGAAACTTTTTGACCTAAATTTATCTAATATAGCCGAAGCTTATGTAAATGAGGAAGCGGCAAATAAAGAATTTTAGAAACCTACTGTCATAGTTAGGCAGTAACTTTATTAATTTAAACTCAATTATTATGGAAAAGAAATCGATTATGGGAATTGTAAGCGGGGTTGCAGCAGTAGTTGTAATAGGAATTATCGCAAAAAAGTCAGGAATTTTAGATTCAGTGATGGAAAAGATCAGATGTTTGATAGACGGTGATGCAGATTGTGGGTTTGACACCAAAAATACTGGAGATATCTTGCCAAAGGGCGAGGACACCAATATCAGCTATAAACATCTATTAAAAGATAATAAATAATAATCTTCAGTTTTGCAGTTATCTTAGAGATGCTAATGTTCTAATTGTGTGAAGTCTGATAATTTAATTTTTAATAAAGTACATATAAAATAAATTGTGTACTTTTGCAAAAAATTTGACTTTCAGGTCAATACAAAAAAGATTAAACGTTCCATTTTTATGAAGAAAATTGTTGAATTCCGTAAGTTATTAAATGTTGACAAAACGGTTGAATTAAAAGAGTTAAAAACAATCTACCGCAATGCAATGAAAGAATGTCATCCTGATAAATTTACAGGTGATGCAGATGGTCTTCATGCAGCAGAAGAAAAAAGTAAAAGCGTTATTGAAGCATACCACCAATTGGTAAGCATCAATCCTGCTACAATTGAGCAATTGCGTCCTGAATATAACGAAACTGTTGCAACGGCAACGATTACCGATTATAAATTTGAAAATAGTAGACTAATTGTAAATTTTTCTAACGGAAGTGTTTACGAATACATTAGTTTGCCAAAGGCTACGTACCAGAAAATGGTAAATGCAGATTCTCCGGGTCGTTTTGCGAAACGTCACATTTTTAATGCATTTCCTTACAGAAAGGTCAGCAATCAAGAATAATTACGTATTCATGATCAATATTATTAGAGTGCTCCAATTTGGAGCACTTTTTTTTTAGACACAATGCGGTGCGTTTTTGTGCGGCAGTGCTAATGTTTTAACTATTTTTGTACTTTAGACCAATCAGTAACTATGATAGAAGTAATAGGATATATTTTTGCGGTAATAATTGGATTAATTCTGGGACTCATGGGCGGCGGCGGATCAATTATCACTGTTCCGGTGTTAGTTTACATTATGGCACTAAATCCTGTAACTGCAACCGCATATTCGCTATTTATTGTTGGTACAACCTCTGCTTTTGGTACAATTCAAAATCTTAAAAATAAGCTTGTCGATATTAAAACATCATTGATGTTTGCCCTACCGTCTTTGGTTGGAGTATACCTATCACGCAAGTATGTAATTCCAGCAATTCCCGAAACATTATTAACCGTAGGTGAATTTGAATTACATAAAGGAATGTTTTTGATGGTCCTATTTGCAATTGTAATGCTGCTTGCAGCCAAATCAATGTTGAAGACTCGTGCGGAGGAGGAAATATTACAAACCAAACCCGAGGCCACTTCAACTGAAATCGCAATCTCGCTTTTCCAAGTTTTTTTAATCGGAATTCTTGTCGGTTTGATCGGTGCTGGAGGAGGTTTCTTATTTATTCCAATGTTGGTTTTCATTACTAAATTGCCAATGAAAACGGCGGTTGCTACATCATTATTTATCATTGCAATCAATTCGCTCATCGGATTCATTGGTGATATTGGGTCGACTGAAATAGATTGGCCTTTCCTACTTAAATTTTCGTTCTTCTCGATTATCGGAATTTTCCTGGGAATATACCTCAATAAATTTATCAACGAAAAACAGCTTAAGAAAGGTTTTGGCTACTTTGTTCTACTAATGTCTGTGGTAATCTTCGTAAAAGAACTGTTTCTATAATTTTTACGTCTAAGCGACAGTAGCTTAAAGTATTTACAAAAAGACCAAATCGCCCCACTGCCAATACATACTATTCAGAAAATTATTATTCAAACAGTTTTTAATTAATACGATACTATTCTTATAATTATTTCAAGGCATTTTCGCACCTAAATGGAAGTGTGACCCATAATAATTGAGAGATCTATTTAGAAAAGAAATTTCGACGCACCGCAATTCCTTTACTAAATAAGCTAAAATATGTATAAAAATCACAACTAAATTCTCTTAATTTTAATAAATTCGGTAGATTTGCACCCAAAATAAAACACAACTCACAACATGAAAAAAATCTTTTTATTACTTTCTGTTTCGACACTTTTCTTTGCCTGCAATAGCAAAGATTCTTACTCTCTAACGGGAACAGTGAAGGGTATGCAGGATGGTAAAATTATCTTAGAAAAACAAGATGACGCAGAAGCAGTTGCCGTAGATACGGCGATAATTGAGAATGGGAAATTTAAATTTGAAGGTAAAATTGCCGAACCAGCGATCTACTCTTTGGTATTAGAAGGGTCTCAAGGAAGATCATTTGTGATTCTTGAGAACGGAAAAATCAATATTGAAATTAATAAAGATAGTATGTTCCTAAACAAAATCTCAGGAACCTATAACAATGAGCAACTTTCAGAATACAATGCTATCGGAATGAAAATTCAGAAAAGGCTTAAAGATTTTGAAACTGTAAATGGTGAGAAGATGATGACCGCTCAGCAAAATCAAGATACTGTAACCATCGAAGGGTTGAGAACCGAATACGGTAAAATCCAATCAGAAATGGAGCAATCTACTTTAAAATATATTCAAGAGCATCCAAAAGCATACGTTTCTTTATTGCTAGTAGAGGGAATGATTTCAAATCCAAATGCGGATGCGGCAAAAACAAAGTCTCTTTTTGATGGTCTTGACTCAAGCTTAAAGAGTAGTGCAAAAGGTAAAAAAGTCGCTACATTAATGGAGACTTCCAAAGGTGTTGCAGTTGGATCTCCGGCTCCAGATTTTTCTGCACCCAATCCAGAAGGCAAAATGGTATCACTAAGAGAGTCGTTGGGCAAAGTAACAATTATCGATTTTTGGGCATCATGGTGTGGTCCTTGTCGTCAGGCAAATCCAAGCCTAGTGGCACTTTACAAAGAATTTCACGATCAAGGTCTAAATATTGTTGGAGTTTCACTTGACAAAACTGCAGACAAATGGAAAGAAGGAATTGCTGCTGACGGACTTCCTTGGACACAGATTTCAAATCTTAAATTTTGGGATGATCCTATCGCGGCGACATACAATGTAAAGTCGATCCCTAATATGTTTGTTCTAGACGAAAACGGAATTGTAGTTGCAAAAGATCTGCATGGTGCCGAATTGAGAGCAAGAGTTGCTACTATGTTGGGCGCAAAATAGACTTAAAAGAGTAAAATTTTAAAATCCCCTTTACGGGGATTTTTTTATTTATTTCATTCTCAGACAACTAAAAAAAATATCAAAATTTCCTGATTTTTTTGTGCAAATAACCAAAAAACGTCTGTATATTTGCAACCGCTTGCCGACGCTATTACAGCGGGAGTTATCCGGGGAGATACTCAAGCGGCCAACGAGGGCAGACTGTAAATCTGCTGTGCAAACTTCGCAGGTTCGAATCCTGCTCTCCCCACTTCAAAAACCCAACAGTCTTATGATTGTTGGGTTTTTTTCTTTTAAAGCACTTCCAATTTTCATTTTTGCAATAAGTTTTTTTTGGGCGCGTCCCTTTGGGCCGGGCTGTACTCTCTATCTTTTGCTTTCAGGACTTCTTGCTAAACAATAACGAATAAGACAAGCAAAAGGATGCCGTTCCCATCCCTCGCGCAGTTTACGGTAAGTAAGAGGATTTGATGACCCTAAAAAACTCTTCCGCTATTACGGTCAGGAACAGATTTCTGATTTCTCACTACTATAATTTTAAATAACTACAAATTCACGGCACTTACTATAAAATTCTATCCAAATATAACTATAGATAGACCCCTGCTACCATAAAAGTGTTTTCTAAAGCTGAGCATTCAAATCTGATCTACAGCCGCTTATAAAAAATATCGGCACTGTTAAAGAAAACTTAATAATATGTCAGAAAAATATCTAAATTTGCGCAACTTATTTTGAAGTTTTAAAAAATATTTTGAAAATATGCATTCCTTATGAAATATAGTATTGTTCTTATCAGCTGCCTTTTATTGACAAGTTGTGGCGCGAGAGTTAAAGCAAATATCACTGATCAACGCGAGCTATTAACCATCGACGACAAAGTGGCTTTTCTTGAAGTGAAACATGCAGTTCCACAAAGTGCTAAAAAAGTTGGTTCTGCAAAGTTTGGCGATTCGGGTGTTTCTACAGATTGTAATTATGATTCGAATCTCGTAAAGGCTAGAAAAATCGCACGCGCAAATGGTGCCAACATTGTCAAAATTATAGAAGTCAAAACACCTGACTTATGGTCGTCATGTCACCGCATGAAAATCGATTTTTACTACTACGATGGAGATGTATCACAACTTGCACAGACTCAAATTCAAATTAAATAAATTTACTAAATATCAAAATATGAAAAATGCTTTAGTTTGCTGCTCGCTAGCATTACTAGTTTTAACTTCTAGCTGTGCTACAATTATTTCAGGCACAACTCAGAAAATCAATTTCGCCAGCACACCTCCTGCTGCAGGAATTTTTATCGATGAACTTCAAGTTGGAATTACTCCAAAAGAACTTGAACTTGAAAGAAAAAGAGAATACCACGTCATGATCAAAATGGACGGATATACTACCTACGAAACCAAATTAACAAAAAAGTTTAATGCCTGGTATCTTGCAAATATTGCTTTGGGAGGTATTATCGGGCTTATCGTTGATCCAATTACTGGTGCGATGTACAAATTGACTCCAAAGCAAATTGATGCTGAGTTGACAAAAGGTGTAGCCTTCAACAAGAAAAATGGAGAAGTTTATATCGCCGTAGCTTTAGAAATAGATCCTTCATGGCAAAAAGTTGCACAACTAGAAGCAGCAAAATAATTTCAGATCACTAATTAAAGCTCGGCAAAGTAAATAAAGGTTTATTTTGCCGAGCTTTTTTTAATATATAATTTTACTTTTCTGCCCTGTTTTGAGCCTCGGGCGAATTTTGCTTTTTAGAAATATGGAAAAATGTTTCAGTTGCGGTTTCCTCTACGCTACTGCGAGCATCCTGCTCGTCCCCACAATCAAAAATTTATTTTCTTCCAAATCCATTTTCTTTAAGCAAATACAATCAATCAATCACTATATCATTTTACTTATATAAATTTGCTTCACCCGGAAACACAAACCAAAAGTTGAGAAAATAATGAAGTTTAAAATTGATCCTTTTATTCTTGCCATAGTAATCACCGTTGTACTCGCTTATCTCTTTCCGCAATACGGAAGTCATTCTAGCACTATAGATTTAGATTTGATCGCGAGTATTGGAATCTCGTTGATTTTCTTTTTTTACGGACTTAAACTCAGCCCCGAAAAAATGAAAAGCGGTCTGAAAAATTGGAGATTACACATTCTAGTTCAAGCATCAACCTTTATAATTTTTCCTTTAATCGTTCTTATATTCTATCCACTTGTAGATTCAGAGCAAAACAAAAATCTGTGGTTAGCATTTTTCTTCTTAGCTGCCCTCCCATCTACCGTTTCCTCTTCTGTTGTAATGGTATCAATCGCCAAAGGAAATATACCCGCAGCAATTTTTAACGCCAGCATTTCCGGTATAATCGGAATCATCATCACTCCCTTATGGATGGGATTCTTTCTGAACAACGCCGACACTGATTTCGAATTAGGAGCGATCTACATCAAACTAATTACCGAAGTCTTACTTCCCGTTATCCTCGGACTTTTCCTGCACCGCTACTTAGGAATATTCGCCACCAAGTATAAAACTTTTCTAACCACCTTTGATAAATCGGTCATCCTATTAATCATTTATAAAAGCTTTGCTACCTCTTTTGACGAAAACATCTTTGCCACTTTAAAGCCGTCAAACCTAGTAGTAATGGTAATATGTGTGGTAATTTTATTTTATGTGATGTATTTTATTACCGGCTTCTTAAGCAAGAAACTTGGCTTTAATCTGCAAGATAGAATCACCGCTCAGTTCTGTGGTACCAAAAAATCATTAATTCACGGAACCATATTCTCCAAAATTCTATTTCAAAATGCCGCCACAATGGGAATCATTCTACTTCCCTTAATGCTCTTCCACGGTTTCCAAATATTCATTATCAGTATAATCGCCAACAAATTTGGAACTTCAGCTTCAGATGACTAAAACGGCAGTATATTTCAATAATTAAGTTAATATTCTTTTGGGCGCGTCCCTTTGGGCCGGGCTGTACTCTATATCTTTTGCTTTCAGGACTTCTGCTAAACTATAGCGATTAAGCTAAGCAAAAGGATGCCGTTCCCATCCCTCGCGCGGTTTACGTAAGACAAGATGATTTTGTTGTTGATCGTGCAAAAACAAATATCACGTAAATGCCGTTATTTAATTAATTAATAGTATTTACCAAGAGAAATAAAGTCGCTACACTTTTTGACGGTTTGTCCGTCGAAAGAAAAGTCAATTGATTTTAAGTATACTTATAAATATTGCTTAAGTTTGACAATAAAATTTATTTTTCCACATGGCAAAAGATTTCGCAGGAAAAGGTGGTAAAAGACCTCAAATAGAGATACCGATAAGTAAAATCCTATTAGATCATCAAAATCCGAGATTAGTTCAATATACAACAGGAAGTGATGAGATCTCACAATTTGATTTAATTAAAATATTACAAGAAAACTTTGACACTGAAACTATTGCAATGTCATTAAAAGAGAATGGATATTTCGATGAAGAGCCATTAATTGTAGTACCAAATAATCTGCCTGAAGATATAAATTTAGAAGAATATAGCTACGAAGATGCTGTTAAAATACTTCAAGAATATACAGAAAATCATGATTTAACATTTACTGTTGTTGAAGGTAATCGTCGTGTATCATCAATTAAATTACTTACTGATTCTACTCTTAGAGAAAAATTAGGAATAGATAAATTCTATCCTAAAGTAGAGAACAAAGATATTATTGAAGATATTTCAAATATACCTTGTATTGTGTATCCCACTAGAGATAAAGTCTCTAATTATTTGGGAGTGCGTCATATTGCTGGCCTATTAAAATGGGAAGCATTTGCTAAAGCAGCATATATTGCGAACACTATAAAAAGTGAAGTAGATAAGGGAAAAAGTGTTGCAGCGGCAATAAAAGAAGTTCAAAATACTGTAGGAGATAGATCAGATGTTCTGAAGAAGCAATTTGTTGCTTTTAAATTATGGGAAGAAGCAAAACATGACTTACCTGAATTTGATACTGAACCAATATTATATAAATTTTCACTTTTAAATGTTTTATACAACTCACCTTTGATACGTGAATATATTGGAGTGAAATCGTATTCAGAAATAAATTTTGATAATAGAATTGTTCCATTAGAAAAATTAGATGAATTTCAATCCGTTTTGACCTGGGTATTTGGTAACAAATTTAAAAGTGAAAGACCTGCTTTAACAGATTCTCGTTTAATTACAAGTACTTTAAGTCACGTTGTACACAGTCCGGAAGCAGTTGCTTATCTTAGAAAATACAAAGATCTTGAAGGAGCTTTTGACAGAACTAATGGAGAAAAGGAATATTTAATAAAAAACCTTAGTAAAGCATTTGTTACAATACAAGAATCATTAAAATTCGCTTACAAGTATGCTGGTGACAAAGAAATAAGAGAAAAAGTAAAAGACTTAGAGGAGGTTATTGAGGTATTAAAAAATAATCTTGAAGTTAATTCTAGCCAAAAAAATCTCTAATGAATCCTATTTTATTCCCATATATTCAAGGTAGTGAAGTTGAGTGGATTGAGTTAAATTTACTTAAATATGGCCAACCAATATCAAAAGCAACAATTATTGCTCAAGTTCCACAACATGATGATACTGATAATTTTAATGAAACATTAGAAGAACGAGTTGATTCATGGCTATCTGAACTTATATCCAGAAATTATAATTTATCGTCTTCATTTTACGAATTAAAAGGAAATACTGTGTATCCTAATTTTAGTTGGGTTGAATATCCAGAATATTTTCTTTGCCTTTATTTTTCATATGCTGGTGCTTCCAATGACCCAGTTGGAACCAAATTATTTGAAAGAATATCAGCAAATACTATTAAAAATTTTATTGGAGGTGAAATTTGTACTTTTGGATTTCCATCATCTAAAAATTTAAATGAATTTTTAGATGATGTAGCTCCAGTTTGTTTTGAAGAAAGAGGATCTAAAGCGCATAATGATTACAAAGATGATGGTGTCGATGTACTTTGTTATAAAAGTTTTGATGACAATAAAAGTTCTAACCTATATGTTTTATTACAATGTGCGGCAGGTAACAATTGGAAAAATAAAGTTCCAATTCATGTTGAACGATGGACTAGATATATTCAATGGTCTTCTAGAAACATATTGACCTCTATCTCAACAACAGATTATGTAAGTGAAAGACAATGGTCAAAAAGTGCAAGTGATTACGGAATTTTATTAGATAGAAATCGTATTATTAATTGGTATATTAAAACAATTGACGTTTTTTTACGAAGAGAAGTTCTCATCTGGTGTAGTGATAAAGTAGCTTAAAAAGAAAAGGATTATTATTTAAATTCGTTTTTTTTATACAGATTTTTAAGAAGATTAAAACCAAACTTTAATCGACAGTTTTTTAAAATTTTCTTTAAAATATTAAACTAATAATTACACTAGTTAATAATAAAAGACTTTAGTTCATTAATATTATATGATGGTCTCTTTTTATGCAGCACTGCATGACAATTTGGACAAACCGGTTTTAAATCTACAATAGGATCTAATTCATACTCAGAACCAATTGTAGAAATATCTACTACGTGATGAACATGAATAAAATTTTTTCCAATTTCACCAAACTTCTTTTCAAAATCAAATTCGCAAACCTGACATTTAAACCCATAATGATTTATACATAAACTTCTAGCAACTGTATTCTGGATGTGCTAATTTAGCTGACAGTAGAAGTTAAGCATAAAGTCTTACATTAAGCTTATGATACAAGAACGAAAATTATATGATGCAGCTTTTAAACGACAAGCTGTAGAATTAAGTAAAGACAGAAAGAACCTATCTGAACTTGCAAGAGAACTTGGTATACAGGTCACTTTACTTTACAAATGGCGTAAAGAGTTTGATGCTTTTCAATCAGGAAGCTTTCCAGGTAATGGTAATTTAAAATTAACTCCGGAACAGGAACGTATACGGGAACTAGAGAAGAAATTACATGATGTTGAGTTAGAACATAGTATATTAAAAAAAGCAATCGCCATTTTCTCCAAGACCGATCGATGAAATACTGGTTCATTAAAAGTAATGAAAAGGTTTTTCCGATTGATAAAATGTGCAAGGTTCTAGAAGTAAGCTTTGGTAGCTACTATAGATGGAAGCGGTCTTCTGTTAGTAATAAAGTCAGCAAAAAAGAACATTTAAAAGTAGTAATAAATGACACCTACTTTCATTATAAGCAGCGGTATGGTAGTCCAAGGCTTTGTATTGATCTACAGAAGAGAGGGATTGAAATATCTCGAATTACTGTAGCTAAGTATATGAGAGAAATGGGGTTACGAAGTAAATTAAGTAAAAAATTCCGAATAACTACAGATTCCAACCATGATTATTTAATTGTAGAGAACCACTTAAATCGGCAGTTTAAACAACCTGAACCTTCCAAAGCATGGGTATCTGATATTACCTATATTCCTGTAAAAGAAGGGTTTCTTTATTTAACGACTATATTAGATTTATATGATAGAAAACTGATAGGCTGGAGTTTAAGTGATGGAATGGCTACTGATCAAACAAGCTTACCAGCGTGGAGAATGGCTCTTAAAAACCGAAAAATAAGTAAAGGACTTATCTTTCATTCTGATCGTGGTGTTCAATATGCCAATAAGAAATTTGCTAATACTCTTGAGTCTTATAAGGTCAAAAGGAGTATGAGCAGAAAAGGGAATTGCTGGGATAATGCAGTCGCTGAAAGCTTCTTTAAATCACTCAAATCAGAGCTGATTTACGGCAATAAGCTTATATCGAGAAAGGACATGGAGAAGGAAGTATTTGAGTACATAGAACTATGGTATAATAAAATGAGAAGGCATTCTTCACTTAATTATCTAACCATTAATGAGTTTAATAATTTAAAAATTAATAGCAAATATGCGGCTTAACTAATACTGTCATTATTGTTTGCATATCCAGTCCTTTCAAAAACATTTACCAGTATTTTTTTTGATTTTCCTTCAATAAATTTTTCGGATGACTCAATATCATCTGGATAAATAACTTCAATATTAGAACTTAATTTAGATAAAAACTTTTCATATATTTTTCTTCGTTATATAACTTTTGTTTTAGATACTTCTTCGTAATAATCCAAATGAAGAGAAAGAGATATTAATGCTTTTTGAAGTGCTGTTTCACCACCATTTTCAAAAATTTTGTCAAGATAATATTCAGTGCCAAACGTATTAGAATTACGAGTCATTAATTTCCCATCCATCATACATTGATAATTATAAATATAATCTGATGCAGAATTACGATTCATACCGAACAACACTAATTCATCTAAACCATTTTTTTGAGTAATATTACCCTCAAAAATTTCTTTAGCTATGTCAAATGATTTAATAATCTGATCATTAGTAATTTTAGGCATATATTTATGTTGTTTTATTATTATTTTTATTTAAGACTTAACTTTTATTTTATATAAAGATTTTATTAATTCAAACCATTCTTTAAATGTCATGTTTGGATATTTATCCGCATAATACTTTGTGCAAACTTCAACCGCTTCAAGAACTCTATTTTTTTCTAATAATGGATTTATTAAATCTAAAACATCTATGTCGGATATTTCATTTAGTTTATCTAAATATAATACTTCAATAGGTTCAGAAGCAACATCCACATCAACTTTTATTTCAATTTGATTATCAATAAATAAAATTGGAAGTTTTTCAAAAAACATCTCCAAATTCTCTCTTCTGAAAAGGATTATTTTTTCTCCGTTTGATAACACTCCGGTTTTAAATTCATTTTGTTTAATATTCGATTGCAGCGAGTTTCTTGAATAGAGTGAAACATTGTTTTTGGCATTTAATCTATCCTTAGTTTTTGAAGGATTCCAAGAAACCATTGTATCATTATCAACATCGTATCCAAGTATAATAAAAGGAATATTTGCTTTGAAAATTTTATCAAAATGATCACTAAATGGTAATTGAACTCTAGTTACATCAGGAGAGTTTTTGAAATAAGCAGGTGATAGATTTTTAAGAAAAATAAAATATTTCTGTTCGTATATTTTTATTAGGAATGGATTACCCTCATCGTAGCTAAAACTCTCTATATGATTTAGTGTTTCAACGAATTTTATCTTTAGTTCTTTTGCTAATATATTTCTCATACTTTAATTTAACTATCTTATTATTCCATCAAAGTTTTGTGCAATAAAGAATTGCTTTTTATTTTCTTCAATTGTTCTACATTTGATAAATCACTGTCAAAGTGAACATTTGAAACTTCTTTACTAATTAATGTTGAATTAATTTTAGGCACCGTTTCACTTTCGAAAAAAGCCAAAGTATCTTTTGCTAATTGGTAATCAAAAAAATGTTCGAATGATTTCTCAAAGTCACTTCCTAAAGTATCTATAATTACTTCATTAATTATGTTTAAAACATCACTATTTTCTATTTTATCAGCAATTGACTTTACTAAATCAAATATTGATTTACCCTTACCTGTTTCTACTGCAAATACTGAAGCTATAATTAGTTTTGAGTTTTCATTAGGGTTTAACTGTTCCACAGAAAAACTATGAATTCTTTTACTATTAGCTGTACTTTTGACTTCAATCTTATCTATCCCATCATTAAAATCAAACTTATCTTTTGGAGAAACGTGCCAGGATTTTATTAAATATTCTGGATTAAGTGATTGCTCAATGACCAATATTTCAGCCCAAAGACCTTGGATAGATTTTGTTGGCAATTTTGAAAATTTAGTAAACAGAATAATTAAATTTTCTACCTCAATTTTAAGTTCTTTTAACTTTGCGATTTCAGCTAATTTTAAAACAATAAAGTATATAATATTTAAAAAATATTCTTGTAAATCAACAGAATCTGTCTTTAGAGCAATTATAGTATAATTACCCTCAGTATTTTTTTTGCCTTTAGCTTTTAACTGACATCTTTGGTTGAAACGTATTGAAATAGATTCTAAATTATAATCTAAAACTTTTTCAGTTGAGACTTCCTCGCATTTAATAAAAAATAAAGGCAAACCTTCTTTTGATATTCCGATTTTATGACTTTTAATTTTAGGTAAACTAGCAATTGAAAAACCATCTTTATCTTCGGGTATTTCATTCTTTAAATTAGAAAATATTTGAAAAATTGATTGCATATAGTTACTTATTAATACCAACAAATGAGTGGGAAAAATCTTCTGGATAATAAATACCAAATGTATATACCAATTTATTATCCCATTGCATTGAATCATGCTTTAATCTGACTCTATGAATTTGAATACAAATTGAATCATCAAACTTTATACCCTTATCACCAGGATACTTGTCACTACCTGATAATGCACGACCTGAGAAAATATTATTTATTTTAAATTTATCACCATCAGATACTAAACTCCTTTTACGACCACCAGATACTTCAAAAGCCATCTCAAATATATAAATATGACTTACTTCTTTTATATCAGCTAAATACCTAAGATACTGAATTGTGGATGATTTACGAAGTGCATCTGGCATGTTTGCAATTTTGAAATTTTTAAAAAATTCTATTGCTTTGTCTACTTCAATTTTTATATATCTGTGACGCCTGTCTGGTGTACCAAAATCTTCAAAGTTTACAAAAGTATTATTAGCAATAAAATCTTCAATAAAAATAATATTTTCATCAAGATGCTGTAAGGCATTTAATTGTCTCCAACCACTTAATTTATGTTTTATCAGGTCAACAGATAAGATATTGTTTCTGGTAGGATTTACATTTCCACTTAAAATTAAAAGTTGCTCATATTCTTCTAATGAATGTTCCTTTAAATTTGTTCTAAAAATCTCTTCGTGTTCAACATACTCTCTATATTCTAGTATTGATTCATTAGGAAGAAAAACTCTACAGCTATCAATGAAGTTCTTTTTATATCCAAAGAAACGACAACGCTGCTGGATTGTATCAGCATTAGACTTACCTATGCTATATCTAGGCATATATGAAACCATTAAACCTTCAACGGTGTAACCACGATTTAACATATCAGCACCAACTAAAATGTGAGCAGAGGAATTACTCCAATCAATCTCTTTTGAACCAGCAATAACTATTTCAATATTTGTATCAAGTATAACTTGCAAAATTTCGGACATTACATCTTTAAAAGCAGGTGGATTTTCAATTCTTCTTACAGCTTCTGTATAATTATCTTTAAATTGTTCTATAAGTTCTTTTTTACTAGGGTCACCATCGGGTAACTGCAAACGATCTTCCCAACTGTCTTTAAGCATTTTTACCCAATCATAAAATTGTCTACTAACATCCTTTAAGCTATCAGCATGAACTAACATTGACAAAAATTTCTCTTTACCTTGAATATTTACTGTAATTGCTACACCACATAAGAAAATTTGCAACGCATTAATCAAACTTTGAGGACATTCAGTAAGTTGGTTTTTTTTATGATGATAAACTTCACTCTCAGGGATGGTAATAATTAAATCCGTATTTTCAATAAAAAAAGTTTTACCTCCAGTATATGATTTACCTGGCGTTAAGACCTTGTGAAATTTTGGCGAAAGTAAATCCATGATATTAATCAGTAGTGGACCTTGTGGAGTAGCTGTATATTGAATATAAGAATGATTTGGAATAGCAGCTCTTAAATTTAAAATACTTGAATAGGTTGAACTAAATTCATCTTCTTCCCAATCTTCGCTTTTACTATTTTTTCTACCATAAGTATTTAAACTTGCTTGGTCAGCCTCATCATCAATAATCATTACTCCATTATTTCCGAGTGCACCTTTTACCTCAAAAGTTTCGAAGATTTTAGTTAGCTCTGAAATATGCTTGTAGTGTTTTAAAACTGTAATTAGAATTGCCGGTTTATGGTTCAATAATAATGCACTTTTGATTTTTAAATGAACATTGTCTTTAATGGCTGGACTTGGATATACTTTAAAAAACCTACTATTACTAGAATCTGTTAAAAGGTCTTTCTTTAAACGATTTGTAGTTTGTTCTAATAAATTAATTTTAATACCTGCAAAATAAATTATAATTCGAAAGCCATTGTCAATTGCCAAAGCTGTTAGCGTTGTAAATGACATTGTTTTACCACTTTGAACATATCCAACAGCAATTCCCGTTGTGCTCCCTATTGTTTCAACTGGATCAATACAATTGGTTAATATGCTTTCTGATTCATTTAACAACGTTTCTTTTTCTTCACGGTCTAGTTGTGTTAATCTATCAATTAGATCTATAGTTCGTGGACCTTTAACTACATTTAGTTTAGCTTCGTTACTTTTGATTACAATTATTTCTTCTGACATATACTAAAGGTTTTTAATAAATGAATTAAAATTCAATCTAACATTACCTGCTCCTTTAGTTCCTTGAGAAGGAGCAATTATTTCTGCTAATACCAGAGACCTGATTATTAGTAATATTGGCTGATAGTCTTCTTCTTTTTTTAATTTTTCAAATCTTGTAAAAAAAGGATGAGCTAGATTAATTTTATATATTATTTTTTGCGTAAACAACTCATCTTCAATGGTACTTATTGAATACAAATCTGAAATTTTTGCTTCCGTAATTAATTCAAGAATAAGTTTATATTTTTCACCTTTCAGTTCAATAATATCTTCATGCGAATCAATAGTTTCGGCTTTTTTATAAAAGATCTCATTGTTGGCCTCTAAAACTTTGTTCTCAATTTGTTTTATTGAATTGTCTAATTGAGTTTTAAGATTTTCTCTGTCATAAGTTTTCTTAATGGTGTTTAAAATATTTTTTCCAACAGTCTTATTGTCTTCAATTGATTTTGGTTTTATAAACTTTTCAGCTTGATTATATAAGTCAAAATCTTTACTAGATATTTCTGTTTTTAGTGCTTCCATTAAAGCCTCTAAATCATCTTGTTCTTGGAAACTACCTTTATTAAAACTAACTGCAAATCCTTCTAATTCTAATTCCCCAAAAATTCTTTTATATCTTGGAGAACCTACTTGACCACAAAGTGCTTTAGGCCTATATTTTTCATCATGACTACCTTCAATAACTCTACCACGTCTAAAAAGAGAGATCCCATTTACTTTATTCGTACTCATTGTACTAAGTAAAGCTATGAATCCATTTACTTTATATTTGCCAGTAGAAAAGTTAATTTCTTTTTTCCATTCAATTGGCTCATCATTTGGGCTGTTATAAAAAGGAGCTTTTAGTATCTCAGGCTCTTCATAAATTAACTCCTCATTATTAATAAAAAGTTTCATATCACCTTTTCTAATAAACTTTCTGTAAATACTTAATAAATGTCTTTTTATTTTATCAATCTGATGATTGGAAGGTGCGTTTTTTGAAAGTTGTGTTAATGTCAAAAGTGTGAAATGAGTTGTCATATCTTTCTTTACATTTACAACTTCTAATAATTCTTTTTCCTCTTTTAATACTTTTTTCAAATCAAATTCAACCAACCTTTCTTCATCTTCGTCAAGTGCTGCCGTTCTAACCGACCAAAAATCTGCTAACCAAATTGAAGCAGTTTTCATACCCATACCAAATTCATGTAAACCAGTATTATCAATAGGAATATTAGCTGGTTCAAATGCTCTTTGAAAATTATCTATATCAATACCTGCTGCATTATCATATATTTCAATAATATCATTTTCCTTATCAATATTAATTCTAACCTCAAATTGATAATTATTATCATTGGCTTCTAATAATCTTGATTTATTATTTTCGAAACTTTGAACTGCATTATCAACATACTCACCCAAGGCATACCATGCCGTATTGTTTAAATTACGGAACTGACCATATACACCTGTTTGGATTTTAATTGATACATTTTCTATATTATTCATACTCTCTAATCAAGTTAATAGCTATTTTTTTTACAACACCTACATTGACAGCATTCCCAAGGGCTCTAAATGCTTTTGCAACTGTAGGTGGCAATTCATTTAAATCTTCCATACATTGTAGTTTAGCAGCTTCCTTTCTAGTCATATACCTACCTAACCAAGGAAAAATAGGTATTTGTGTGGTTGTTAGTACTAACGCTGGTGAATATGTTGGTTGCTTAACTCTTATTCCTGATGGTCTGAATTGTACAATTTTGTCATTGATAGTTAATGGTCCTTTATCTCCACAATTCCATTCAAACTTTTGATGACTATTCTCAAATTCTAATATTTTTGGAATCCAATTATCCAACCACTCTTTGTGCTTTTTGTAAAACTCTCTATTTGCCCGGATATAATACTTTTTCCAAACAGGAAACTCTGATTGATTTATTTTTAAACCATCCTGAGCATACGTTGGCAAACATTTGAGCATATCGTCAAAAGAGTTTCCTTTTATTAAAGTCCCAAAAGAACCTCTTTTATTTTTTAAATCTTTAGCGTGCAATTTTATAGGTGCTTTTCCTTCAAAAGGATAATCTGCCCCAAATTCCATTGCCCAGATAGGGAACCTAGGTACTTCTTCAGGTTTTAGATTATTTAAAAATTCTTGCCAAATCGCTAAATGATTTTTAGTAGTTTCTTTGAATGTCATAAAGTCATTATCCTCTGGAATAACAATATCATGAATACTTATATCTTCTCTTTCTTCTTTCTCAGGAAATAAAAAGTCTTGCAAACCTCCTTTTTCTCTTAGTCGACCAACTATATAAAATCTTGAACGGTGCTGCGGAATACCAAAATGATGTGGTGACAAAGTTGCTTCACTTACTTCATATAATTTTGACAATTCATCATAAATTACTTTCCAAGTATTACCATCATCATGGCCTTTTAGATTTGCAACATTTTCTAAAAACACAAATTCTGGTTTATGACGATTTAATATTTCTAATATTTTATAAAATAAATTTCCATTTCTTGGGTCTTCTAAGCCTAATCGAGCACCTGCTTTTGAAAATGGTTGACATGGAAAACCAGCACAAAGTATATCATGACTTGGAATAAGATTTACATCAACTAAATTAATATCACCTTCAATTTTAGTATTGTGATTTTTTTCATATAAAACTCTTAGTTCACTATTTAATTCACTTGCAAAAACACATGTATGACCTAAATCTTGTAAAGCCAAGTGAAAACCACCTAACCCAGCAAATAGATCAATAAATTTTAATTCTCTCATTTTATTTTAAACCAAATTTATTAGCAACTAATTAGATCAACGCATTATCTATTACCTCGAAATTAAATACCCTAAGGTATACAAAAGAAGTATATGAATGATCGACATCAAATACTCTTAATCTAAGTTGCTGCTAAAATACATATAAGTTTTCCACATTTTAAGATTTCAATAGAATTATAATTTATCTTATGTGACATAGTATATTTCTTTTTGAAAAATATTAGTATCCTATATAAACGAATCTAAAACTCAGCTATGACAACTCAACGAAAACATATTATCGATACTGTAAATGCTATAACTGACTCTGAAGAATTACTTTTCGGTGCAGGATTGAATGTCGAAATGAGCGGCGATATGCTCGAAGTTTCGGAGACTTTTGATGTGGGAGATGTTTTTACTTTCGACCTTAGCTTATTGCAAAGTAGTAAGAACGAAACCGTGCAGAAAGTAGCGGATTTATTAGTGCAGATGGTAGATTTTAGAGAATCGCTCATCAATCTGCACTCGCTTACGGATGAGGAAATTGATGATGTTCGACAAGAGAATGAAGACTTCGACAATGAAGAAAATGAGACTTTCAATAATCAAGAAAACGGTGAACTCTAACTTATAAAGAATCAAAAAGTGTCCAACCTTCATTTGAAGCTTTTTCTGCTTCTGCGGCCAATTCTACGGAGTAAGGAAAAGCATATTTTTGAAGTGAATCTTTCTGAAGCCATTTCTGCTCATCTTCTCTTTTCAAAATAATCGGCATTCGCCTTTTACTATTATGAATTTCCGACATTAGTTCGTTGGCTTCGGTAGTGAGCATCGTAAAAGTTTTCTGCTCCTTCCCTGTTTCTGCATTTTGAGTAATCGAATAAAGTCCCGCGAAAGCGAATAATCCGTGGTCGGGTTCGAAAATCGAGTATTTCTGCTTGTTTTTGCCTTTCGCGTCAAGCCACTTCCATTCTAAATAACCATCCGCAATAATCAGACAACGTTGATTTGCCACGTCTCTAAACGACGGCTTTTCGGTTACCGTTTCTATTTTCGCGTTAAGCGTACTTTTCCGAATCTCATTATCCATAGCCCAATGCGGAATCAATCCCCAATTAAAATGAGTTATAATTGCCGGATTTTGATCGGTGATGATGGGCATCGGGGGAAAGTCAAAACCGTTGTAGTGATTTTGAGGAGCGAAGTTGATCGTTGGATCAACCTCAGCGTCAAAGCGCTTCTCAACTTCAATCTTCATTTTTGTTTGAGTAACGTGGTAGCACATTTTTTTATTTGATTATATTTCTAAAGATAAAAAATGATTCCAGAATCTGCAAAATGCTTTTTGAAAAATATATTTTCAGAAATTGAACAAAAAAAAATCCCTTTCAACTTTTGCCGAAAGGGAAATTAATATTTTTATAAAATAAATTTTCTAGTTCAATTTGAAACTCACCGTAACATTTGCAGTCACATCAATTTCGCCAATCGCGATGGTTTCTCTTGGCATATCGCTACTTGCAGCACCTTTGGCCATTGAGCTATACATCATTGGCCTCGGGTAATTTGGTTGTGAATTATCACTAATCATAATCGCTGCACCAACTTTTTGTCCTAAAACTGATACGTAGTCATTTGCTTTCAACTGCGCTTCTTTCATCGCCAACTTTCTAGCTTTCGATTGGTATTCGGCCAATTTTGAAGATCTAAAATCTACGGTTCCGATTGTATTTACACCCGCATGTATTAGCTTCTCCATAACTATATCATACTTTGATAAGTCTCTGAGCAAAATTTCGATGGTTTGAGTTGCCACATAACTATATTTCTTTTTGTCGTAATCATATGGTGAACTCAAAGAAACACGTTTTGTCTGCACATCCTCTTTTGGGAGTTTTAAATCTTTAATTGCTTTAATAACCTCAGCAACCGTTTTATCATTCTCTTTCTTTACAGAAGTTGCATCGCTACCTTTATTTTCAACCGAAATAGAAATAAAAGCTTGATCTGGCTCTAC
Source organism: Flavobacterium ardleyense (assembly GCF_033547075.1). Taxonomy (NCBI): domain Bacteria; kingdom Pseudomonadati; phylum Bacteroidota; class Flavobacteriia; order Flavobacteriales; family Flavobacteriaceae; genus Flavobacterium; species Flavobacterium ardleyense. The sequence continues at coordinate 2,913,875 of NZ_CP137891.1, forward strand.
TTTAACTTTGCCTTCTCCCGAAACGGTAATCTGAGCTGGCGGAATTAATTCTTGTGCCTGTGATGGCGTAATAGTGCACATTGCAACCACGGCTAGTATAAGGAATGACTTTTTCATAATTTAAATTTTTAGTTTTGAGTTAGCGTACTTTTCAAAAGTTGTGCCACTAAATCTTTTTCATCTTGGCCATCACACCCAAAATGATAATAGGAATGGCAAGAATTACCACCATAAAAATATTCTCTGTAAACATCTCTGGAAATTTTGCCAAGGTAATTGCATACCCTCCAATTGCTCCACCAAAGTGAGCGGTATGCCCAGTATTATCTCGCTTGGCACGCATTCCGTAAAGAGAATATAGCAAATAGCCTATTCCAAAAATATAAGCTGGAATCGGGATCGGAATAAAGAATAAATACAAATTCATCTCCGGCTGAAGTAATATCGCCGAGTATAAAACTCCAATTACGGCTCCCGAAGCTCCAATTGCTCGGTAATTTAGATCGTCTTTATATAAATATAAAGTCAATAAGCTTCCGCAAATAAGACTTCCGAAATAGACTAGCAAAAATGAAAATGCATTCGTGTACATTAATACTACTGGTGCAAAGAAATAGAGCGTCAACATATTAAAAGCCAAATGACCAATATCTGCGTGCAAGAATGCCGAGGAAAACATTCGATATTGCTCACCATTTCTGATTGAAGCTATGTGAAATTCAAATTTTCGGAAGAATGCCATATCTCCAAATCCCTTAAAACTGAACAACGCATTGGCGGCAATAATAACTATTAAAACTAAATCCATACAGTTTTTAAAAAGTGAAAAGTAAAATTAAACATCTTCGTACAGCTTTTGGCATCGACTGCTATCTAAATTTGGTTTTAAGCGTATATTTGTACTTTCAAAACTTGACTAGATGCAATTACTGTTCTTTATACTTTTCTATCCACTTATTTGGCTAATTTCCATTTTACCTTTTAAACTGCTATACTTCGTTTCAGATTTTTTTTAAATCATCGTTTATAAATTAATTGGGTACAGAAAATCTGTCGTTCGACATAATTTAAAACTAGCTTTTCCAGAAAAATCAGAAGCGGAAAGATTAATTATCGAAAAGAAATCTTACCATCACCTGTGCGATATTTTTATGGAAATGATAAAAACGATGAGGAATGCTGATAAAGAGATTCAAGAAAGATTCAAATTTGTCAAAGTATGATAAGAATCATAATGATATGCCAAGTTTAGAAGTATCTTTGCACCATGAAAATCTTTATATTCATAATTGTTACAGTTTTACTTCTAAAACCTGCATTGCCGTTTCTGGAGTATGTTGTCAATTATGATTATATAACCCAAGTTCTTTGCGAAAACAAAGCGACACCTGAATTAGAATGCAATGGAAAATGCCATCTTATGAAGGAACTTGCAAAAGCTTCGGAGGTAGAAAAACCCTTATCATCACAAAAAAAATCAGTGGTTGGATTTGAAATCATGTTTTTTCAAAAAATCCAAGAATTTACTGTCCTTACACCTAATTCTACTTATTTGGTAGTTAGTAATTATTACTTTGATAATTACACATACTTAGTACTAGATACGCCCTTTCGTCCACCCACAGTAGCATAATTTTTTATTGACTCATATTATTGATTTCTCCAATGGCATTTTAGTCATTGGATGTAACATCGTATTTAAACAATTCAAAAAAAAAATTATAATATATGGAAACTAAATTTTCAAAAAACATCTTGCTTTCTGTGGCAAAAATTACTTCTATCATCGTCTTAATATTCTCAATGAACTCTTGTAGTTCAGACGATGACAATAATCCCATATCGGATGAAACAGCGGGACTTGTAAAAATTCAAACAATCGAAAACGACATGCATTCAATCGAATTATACTCACAGAGTGGTACGTTAGTTCAAGGGTATAATTCGGTTTCTTTTCGAATAAAAGACAAATCAAATTCAAATTATATCACACCTTCGAGCTTAAGTTGGATGCCGATGATGCATATGACAAATATGATGCATGCCGGGCCATTTTCGGAAATTAAGGTTATTTCGGGAACAAATCTGTATAGTGGTTATCTTGTCTTCCAAATGGCTGAAAATGCTAGTGAATTTTGGGAAATTAGATTAAAATACAGTGTTAACGGGCAGGAACATCAATTAAATGCGCCAATTTCGGTCGTTGCAAGTGCAAAACAACGTGTAACGACTGTTACGGGACCTGACGGCGTGAAATATATTTTGGCTCTAATTGAACCTACTACGCCAAAAGTCGCTTTGAATGATATAACTGTTGGGGTTTTTAAAATGGCTTCGATGACTTCGTTTCCAATCGTAGATAATATGAAAATCTCAATTGATCCACGTATGCCTAGTATGGGGAATCACGGATCTCCAAATAATATTTCACTTACACAATCTACTTTAGATAGGTTATACTACGGAAAACTTTCGCTTACAATGACAGGATATTGGAAAGTAAATATGCAGCTTTTTGATGCTAGCAATGTCCTTGTTGCTGGTCAATCTATTGAAGGCGCTGTAGAAAACAGCACTTTATATTTTGAAGTAGAATTCTAAATTTACTCTTCTATTATAATATGGTCGGATTTACGAATCCGACCATTCTTAAAACAAAGTTATGAAAAACTTTAAATTTTTGATGGTAGCTGTAGTAGTTGCAGCGTCATCTTATGCACAAGAAATTGAAAAAGACAGTACTTCGACCCATAGTTTAAAAGAGGTGATTGTGATTGGTCAAAAAGCAACTCTTGATAAGAAACAGTATAAATCTCTTGGTACGGTTGAGGAATATCTGGAAAATTCTCCAAAGATAAATATGATAAAAAGAGGTGGTTACGCTTGGGAACCACTTATAAATAATATGCCATCAGAAAGAACTTTGATTACAATTGATGGAATGCGAATTTTTGCTGCTTGTACCGATAAAATGGATCCCATAACAAGTTATGTTGAAATATCTAATTTGTCCGAAGCATCGATTGTTTCGGGACAACAAGGCGCTGTTCACGGCTCCACGATTGGCGGCGGAATAGATTTGAAAAGACAGCGAGGAACATTTAAGGATTCTGGTTGGAAAGGATCTGCTCAGGCAGGTTTCGAGACAAATAATAAACAGAAAATTGGCGGCCTTGCTACACAATATTCAGACAGTACCTTTTATTTTGATGCAGCCTTTATGGCACGAGATGCCGAAAATTACTATGCTGGAGATCGCAAAGAGGTTTTGTATAGTCAATATGGCAAGTACAACGTTTCGGGAAATCTTGGTTTTTTGTTAAATCGCAATTCGGTTTTGGAAGCTTCTATTATTTATGATCGAGCGACAAATGTAGGATATCCTGCCTTGCCAATGGATGTATCTCTAGCCGAAGCATTGATTACATCAGCTACCTATAAAATTATGCCGACAGAATTGTGGTATTCTAAATGGGATACTAAGATCTACTTTAACAAAATAACACATATCATGGACGATAGCAAACGTCCTGACGTTCCAATACGCATGGATATGCCTGGTTGGTCTACAACTTACGGATTTTATTCAACTATCGAGAGACATCAAAACAAACATCACCTTACTGCAGATATCAATGGGTTTCTAAATCAGTCGCGGGCAAAAATGACGATGTATCCAAATGATCCAAATGAGAACGCGATGTTTATGCTTACTTGGCCCGATGTTCAGACAAGATACGTGGCGCTACAATTGAAGGATCATCTAGTTATATCTGATAATTCAGATCTCGAAATTTCGGCAAGTTTGGGTGCGCATACCAATGAGGTGACGGATCTATTTGGACTACAAAGTCTGCAGATTATCTATCCAGAAATGGAAGCTAGCCACACAAGATTACTAAAAAGTTTAGCGGTAAATTTTAATTATAGTAATTCAGGATTAGGATATGGACTAGGTTTAGGATATGGCGAACGTGCCGCTTCAGTTTCGGAAGGATATGGATTTTATCTTTTTAATAGTTTTGACCGTTATGATTATATCGGAAACCCTACACTTAAAAATGAGCAATCATTGGAATTCAACTTCTTTTCGTCCTTTAAAACAGAAAATACTAAGGTGCAACTAAGCGGATCGTATTTTAATATTCGAAATTATATCGTTGGTATTCCGAAGCCATCATTTCTGCCAATGACTATTGGCGCTGATGGTGTAAAAGTATATTCGGCACTTAATTATGCGGTAATCGCATCGGCCGACATTACTTTTGAGCAGAAACTAACTGAAACTTTTACCTTTTCGGCGCAAGCTACTTACAGTCAAGGGCAAGATGATAATGGCGGCAACTTGCCATTTATTAGTCCATTACAATATAAGACTGCCCTAAAATACTATCGAAATCAAACAAGTGCCGAAATTTCTTTTCGAGGGAATGCTGCACAAACGGCATTCAATTCCTTTTATGGGGAAGATCGCACTGCTTCTTATGGCGTTTTTGATATGGCTTTGGCAAAATCATTTACCTATGAAAAAACAAATTTGACCGCAAAAATTGGGGTTGAAAATATTTTGGATAGTCACTATTCTACTTATACCGATTGGAACAATATTCCAAGAATGGGTAGAAATATATTTGTAAGTTTAAAATTTAGCCTCTAAAAAAGAGGAATAGTTCCATCTAGCTACTCTTCTAACTAACTTGAATTTTTATTAAAGTAGTAGTAGATGTTCCTTAAATGGGATGTTTTGCCGCGATATGATTGAATTGTAGTTACTGCGATCTACTGAAAACGGGAGCCCGCGCAAAGGATGGGAATGGCATCCTTTGCTGCAAGCGAAAATTTTCAGAATTGAAAACTGAACCTACTTGCAGCAAAGATATAATGGACAGCCTGACCTGAGCCACATTGTAATTGAATGTTAGGAAGGTCGTTGTGGCGAAAGGTTGCGCCCAAATAAAATCGATAATATCTATTTTAATTCTAATGTTCTAATGAGTTATCTTGCTTTTTATCTCGGATAAAATAAACGCCAATCAAGATAAGAAGTCCGCCGAGAGCGTACCAAAGTGTGAACTTTTCGCCGTCAAGAATTCCCCAAATTACTGCAACCACAGGAAGTAAGAGCGAAATAGTACTGGCAAAAACCGCCGATGTATCTTGAACGAGTTTAAAAAAAAGAAACATCACCAGTGTGGTGCTAATCACGGTAAGAAAAATTAGATAGCCCAGAGATTCTAGAATTTGAGATTGGGTGAAATCAATTTTGGTGAAGAAACCTGAAAACGCTAAAATAAGCAGCGATGGCAGCATCCAAAATGTATAAATGGAACTCGCAAGGTCTACAGATGAGATGTGCATTAATTTTTTTTCGATTATTAGAGCCGAAATTGCGTACAAAGCGGCGCCGAGAATCAGAATGCCAATGTAAAAATAATGATTGGAGCTGCTATCATCTCCAGAGCTCAAAACCAGCACCAAAGCCCCTGCAAACCCAATGATTGCACCGAAATACTGAATTATTTTGTTTCGGATTCCAAAAAGTAAAGCGCCGATTAACAATGTAAAAATCGGATCGAGCGCGTTGATTATTCCCGCTAATGAACTGCTAACTTCCCGTTGCGCAAAGGGAAAAATGAAGACCACAAGGAAATTTCCAAAAAAACCTGAAAGCGCTATCCAAAACACATCTTTTCTGGACATTTTTCGTAATGCCGGAAAGCCAATGAAAGCCAAAAGTAAGCCTGAAATTCCGGCTCTAAAAGCCCCAATCTGCAATGGATCGAAAACTGGCAAGGTCTTTTTGATCAATATAAAAGAGGAGCCCCACGTGATGGCGATGATAAATAGAACGAGGAATTTTTTGGCGAGGAGTTTTTTGAGCATTGCGAGGACAAATTGAAGTTGACAAAAGTAGTATTTTGGCGAGTAACTTATGGGCCAATATCAAAGTCTTTTTTCTATAACATTGCTTCTAATACTGTTGATGTATTTTAAAAAATAGCAACTAAGATAGACTTTAGAGTTAGATAGAAGCGATTATTCTATTTTACTATATATCAATGGAATACTTACAAATAAAAAGTGATAGAAACGAAAATTACTGAAAAGACAGTATATTATATCGGAAACCAAATGATGGGAAGTCGTCATTTATTATCAGCTTTTTTAAAATAGATACAATATCGAAAACATTTATAATTATTTTGAAACTATTCATGCAAATTATATAAAAATCCTTATTCCATATTTGTGAACTTTATCACTGTGAAAATAACTTCACAATTAAACAAACTATATTATGGAAAATGATCACAATGGAAATTTAGACAGAAGACCTATGATGACTGGTATGTTTGCCGACCGAGAGAGTACAGAAAGTGCCTACAATGCATTACATGAAAGAGGATATACCAAGGATGAAATTAACTTGATTATGTCTGATGATACTCGCGAAAAGTATTACTCAGATAAAAATGACCATTCTGAATTAGGTACAAAAGCAGCAGAAACTGCAGGTACTGGATCAGCAATTGGTGGAACATTGGGAGCAATTGTTGGAATCATCGCGGCTATTGGAACTAGTGTTGTAATACCTGGCTTAGGATTAATTATCGCTGGACCAATTGCGGCCGGATTAGCCGGCGCTGGAGCTGGAGGAATTGCTGGAGGACTTGTGGGAGCACTTGTGGGATCTGGAATTCCTGAAGATCGTGCAAAGGTATACGAGTCTGGAATTAACGATGGACACGTAGTAATGGGGGTTCGTCCAAGAAGTGACGAAGATGCAGATTACCTTGAAAGAAATTGGAGAGACAATCGAGGACAAGATATCTACAGATAAATTTTAAAGGCGGACTAACAAAATACCTGTTGTAATTTATCAACAGGTATTTTTTTTTATTAACCGGGTGAAGAATTCGAACTTTATTTTGGAATTGTCAGCTTTTTTTGCAAAATAATTTCAATGCATCCATGGTGATTAAAATAAAGCTCTTACATCGTAGATCTAACGAGATTGTAGTATTTTTTAAGTACTTCAATTAGTGCCGATATTTGAATCTTTGACATTAATTTGCTTTTTTCTGTAAAATGGAATTTGTCTTGTAATCTATCAGCACGCTTTTTTGCTGCTGTTCGCCCAGACTATTTGCCTTCTCCTTATTTAGTACAAGAGCATTTTTTAATTTGATTGCTTGTATTATAGCCGTGCCTAAACGAGCTTCGGGAATATTTAGATTTTTAAGAGTAGCATCATCAATTAAATAATTGGCAACACTTCTATGAATGAATTCCATGTTTTGTTTTACAAAATCTAGTTGAAGTAAACTGATGGGAGTACTTTCCATTAAAAGCGATTTGGCTAATTTTCGCGCGTCTTGATCGGCTTCTGCTTGATATTGGGTCCAGAAAGAAAAGAATTGTAAGGCCTCACTTTTATTATTTGGAATTAGGTTTTGAGGTACACCTAAAAGATAAGTTACATATTTCCAGAGATGAAAAATCCCTAGTTCTTCTTGTTCAGAGTATTTGAAATTAAGCTTTTGAAGCCCGTATAAAAAGTAGACGGTAAATGCAGTATTGGTTGCAATCATATCGGCGTGATTGATTGGAATTCCATATTTTTCTTGATTCCAATTAAGGTCTTTGTCCAAAATTGTCAATCTAGACACAGCGTGCACCAATCGTGTTTGGAGGCAAGCATCTATTCTAATCTTATTATCTTCTTTGCTTCTGCTTACATTTACCCAAAAATTTAATGTATTATACAATCGATGAAGAGAACCTTTTTCCAATGAACCTGTAGCAATTAAGGGTTTGGTGAGATTTGCAAAATTATATCCTCCCAAGAGTGCAAAATTTCTTAAAATTAAAAGTCCTGTTAATCCACTTCTTTCAGATAGGTTGCAACCTTCTCTAATCAATTCAAAATCGACCCAAGTGGGAACTTTCTCTAATTTATTTTTGAATTCTAAAAAGCTATTTGGTAATTTCTCATTTATTTTATTTGAATGTAGCGATTTCATTATATTCTTAAACTCGCCGTTTTGCAACCATTCTTTGGTTAAGAGATCCAGGTTATGATCATATTTATAGAATAATTCTGGATCGAGATTAGATTCCAAATTTAATCTATCAATTTTGGCCCACTCTAGAAAATCCCGGCCATTTCCCGTCTCCCAAAAAGTCTTATTCGTTTCGTTTTTAACCATTATAGGGTAGCAAATATTAGATTTGAAAAATTTAGTGCACTTAAAGATTCGCGCTATAAAGTTCAAATTTTTAAATTAGAAATACAATTCTACCGAACTTAAAGTCCTAATAAAATCTCACTTGATTAATCCCTTTCTGATTTACCGCCAGTCATTTGCGCAAGGGATGGGAATGGCATCCTTTGCTGCCATCACAAATTTGATTTTTGAAAACTAAATCTTCTGGCAGCAAAGATATAATGGACAGCCCGACCTGAGCCACACCCTTTACTTTCTTGCTAAAGTAAAGGTTGTGGCTCAGGTTGCGCCCAAATAAGAATACACCTACTACCAACTTAAGATTTAATACTTTACCTCATCAGTGCTCACATCTTCCTATCTTAAACTGTGTAGAAGAGTAAGGAAAAAACCTTTATATGATATAGGTCATAAAAAAGGACAATATTATCCTTTACCTTTACAATGGTTCTAAATAATCTATAAACAGTTTTTAAAAATATAAAATTATGACAATTCTAGATGAAAAAACAATTGGTGAATATGTAGCGCAAGATTTCAGAACTGCTGCTGTATTTTCAAAGTATGGTATCGATTTTTGTTGCAAAGGGAATCGTAGTATTACAGAGGCTTGTGAGAAAAAAGCATTGGATCCAACAAAAATTCAAGGTGAGATAGACAAGTTATTGCAAACTTCGCAAACCGGTCACATTGATTTTACCAGTTGGCCGCTCGATTTGCTAGCAGATTATATTGAAAAAACGCACCACCGCTTTGTAGCCGAAAAATCGCCCCTATTGGTGGCTTTTCTTGATAAACTGTGCAAAGTTCACGGGCACAATCACCCTGAATTATTTGAAATTACTGAATTATTTAAAGGTTGTGCACAAGAATTAGGCAGTCACATGCAAAAGGAAGAGCAGATTTTATTTCCTTTTATCAAAAAAATGGTAGCTAGCAATTTGAATAATTCCGAATTAGATCAGCCTGGCTTTGGATCGGTAGCGAATCCAATTGCGATGATGAAAGCGGAGCATGAGAATGAAGGAGAACGTCTTGAAAAGATTTCTGCCCTCACAAATAATTATCTGCCGCCTGCTGATGCTTGCAATACTTACAAAGTTACGTACGCAATGCTGCACGAATTTGAACAAGATTTACACACACATATTCACCTAGAAAACAACATATTATTCCCCCAAGCTTTGCAAATGGAATCGCAAATGGCATACGCATAATCTTTCAATTACTATTTTTTAAAACCTAAAAACCCGGCTTAATTAGGCCGGGTTTTTCATTATCTTTAGTAGCAATTTATACTAATACTTCACTGTCTTTTGAGGGTGATAGTGCGTTAAGTTCCAAACTATAAAGTTTTAACTCTTCTTCAATCTTGCCTCTTGTCTGGACAAAAAACGTTGAATGATCAAACAAATCACGGTAATAATTAATTCCCTCTAGCAGATTGGCTTGAAAATTTTTCAGTTTTTTAAGTTGCGCTAAGGATGCATTTTCTGAAATATTTCCTAATTCCTCTTTAAGGTACTCTACATACATTTTGATTTCATTGATAAACATATTAGGCCTAGAAATAGTTTCATTAATAATATTTGTTTTGCCGTAGATATGTTGTGCCATTGTATTTAGCGAAACTTCTTTATCAAAATAAGCCAAATTTGGTCCAGGGCAAATTACGATTCCTTGCTGCTGTCCTTTAATTTTGATGCCATTTTCAAGGTAAGATGCATTAGCCAGACCTACACAAAGACAGGCTTTTTCGGTGATTTTGATCTTTTTGTACTCAAACTCTTTTGCCGAAAGTGTTTCTTTCTTCTGTTCTAATAAGGCAAGTTTTAAATCTTGAAATTTCTTCGAAGCGGAGCAAATTCCTTGTTCACCATACTCCTTGCTCAATGCCAGAAGTTTTTTTGGGCAAGAACTTCCCGGTTTATTCTGCTCGATTCTCGATTGCTTAAAATATTCATTGCTCATTCCTCTCACCGTGTTAAAAGGCACTCCTAAAGGTGAAATATCACTTAAGTAAAAATCTTCTTCTTTCGCTTTCGCTAAAATTGCTCTAGTCTCCAAATCTACCGAAGTTGCTTCTGGCACTAACAAAAATGGTGATCCCCAGCCTACGGAAGTTACTTTGTAATGGTCTAGCAAGAAATCGTGCTCCTCTGCTGTACCTACACCACCTTGTGCAGTTATTATTAATGGCAGAGGCTCTGTAGGGATGGGAAGGTTTTTTAATTCGAGTGCTTTGATCATTAATGAATGTGCCGACTCTATTAGTTCTAAACGTCTATTTTTAAATTCTTCCAAAATCGGTCCCATCAGATGCCCATCGGTGGCAAATGCGTGACCGCCACAATTAAGACCAGATTCTATTCGATACTCGGATACCCACAATCCTTTTTTTGCCAAGAAATTTCCTTGAATCATCGCCGAACGATAATCGCTCACTTTGAGAATAATCTTTTTCCTGAGCGAACCCTGCGTGTCCGGATAAAAATCGCTAAAATGCTCGAAATATCCATAAAGTCTTGGATTCATCCCCGCCGAAAGAATTACCGAAGATGTCAATGTACTATTAGCAAATCCTCTCAATGCCGCGTGCGCATCATTAAAAATCGCCTCTTGTTTTACATCGCCAATGAAGTTTTCTTTGTCAATCTTTGTCATAATATTGACATCAATCGCTCCTGCGAAAAGATTTTCATCTAGATAATTCTTCAAAGATTCTTTGATTGCTACACCATTCCCAACGAATGATTTCAATCCCTGACTGAGGTCTGAGTGCGTAGGCAACATATTACTAAAATTTTCTAGCTGCTCCTTGCTTTCTACTAACTGATTTTTGAAATCCTCTAGTTTCGTCTTTACAATCGTGTCCATCATATCTAGATAATGAGTGATTCTCGACGCTCTGTAATCATGAAATTTTTGTGTAATTTCTTGGTAAGGAATTGAAAATTTTTTACTGTAAAATGACCTCATCTTTTCTATGAGATCATCATCTGTAATGGATAGTGCCGAAGCAATACCTAAGTGAGCCACACGAATTGGACTGTCAATGGTATATGCAAGACCCATGACAGGAATGTGAAACGTATGACTATTTTTTGTCTCTTTCATAAAATAAATAACTAAATTAATATGAAGCCGAAAATTAGGACAATCAAGTCTTTAAAAGAATGATATATGTCATACTGAACCCTAAAACACTTTCTCTAATTTTGGAAGTACTATAATTTCAATTTATTTTTGGATTTATAAGCACAAAAAAACGCGAACTTTAAAGTCCGCGTTGTATAACAAAGCTGGTTGGTTAGAAAATATGAATGCATTAATTTGGCAATAAAACATCTTCTATAATATGGACAATTCCATTTGTAGTTTCGAAGGAAGCGACAATTACTGATCCATTTACAAGAATGTGATTTTGTGTTTTAGTGATTTTAATTTTTCCACCGTAAACCATGTCAAATTCGTCAGCATCCTGCATATATTCAGTTTTTAAAACTCCTACATATGTGTGATAACCTAAAATATTTTCTAAATCTTCTAGCTTTTCTGCATGCAAAAGATCCTCCATCGATGCATCACTGAGTTTAGCAAACGCCGCGTTTGTTGGAGCAAAAAAAGTATAAGGACCGGCATTGCTCAGTGCATCGACTAGTTCAGCTTTTTTTAGAGCGAGCAGCAAAGTAGTATGATCTTTACTATCTGCCACAATTTGCACAATATTAAGCTTTGAATCAGATTTATTTGCATCAGGTGGACTTATGTTCAAGGGAGCTGTTGTCAAGTCATTTGCCACCTCACTAGTATCAGTATTTTGCTTACAACTCACCAAAAATGCTAATACGGCAAAAAGCAGTATTTTAATCGACGTATTCATTATCCTAACGGTTTTAGAATTATTTAGTAAAGAAAACAAAATATTACTTTACATTTCTTGCTTTGTCCTAAAATTCGATCCAATATTCTTAGAAACTATTCAGCATGGTGAAATGAAGACACTGTTTTGATAAAGTTCTTTTTACTAGTATCTGAATACGCTTTGTCATTAATTAGATATTTATCAATTAAATCTCGACTTCCCTTGTGGTCAATATCCAATTTTTCTTGAATGGTTTTGGTACTAACTACTTTCTTGGCACTCACCTCTCTAGTAGGAAATTGAAAAACTGCAAGATTTGAGCTATTTTCTATTTTAGAGTCCATATGATTTGATTTTCTTTAAATATAAGGATTAAATTTTAATTTGATGTTGAAGAATTACATCAATTACACTTTCATACATTTCGCTCAATGCTACAACAAGGTCATTTTCATGAGCAATATCCAATGCTTTTACCACGGCAAAATTTTCATTTTCAATGACCTCGACCGTAATATTTTCGTTTGCCGAAGCAATTCCAATCTTTAGAAGTTCCACTATATTGTCTGCCTCCCGACCTCTCAAATCTGCTTCTTGTCTAATGATGATGTGATCAAACATCTGACCTGCTAGCAATCCACATTCAATAATATCCTGATCTCTTCTATCGCCAACGGCCGAAATAATGCCAATAATTCTCTTACCTTCAAAATTTTTTAGGTATTCCTGCATCGCTTTGTAACCGTGAACATTGTGGGCATAATCTACAATAATTTCGTAGCCATTATGTTGAAAGTGGTTCATTCGACCAGGCGTATTTTTACTATCGGGAATAAATTTTGACAAAGCCGTAGCAATGTGCTTTGCAGATATTCCCTGTAAAAAAGTTGCCAACGCTGCTGCTAAGACATTGGCCATCATGAATCTGCAGGTGCCATTAACGGTTAAAGGAATATGATTACAGTGGGCAATGATTGTTGAAATTTTATCTTTTAAGATAGTGAGATTTCCCTCTTGATAAAATGCCACCGCGATGTTTTGATTGCTAAGTGATTCGATAAGTTCATAATTATACTTATCTATGAAAAAAGCATAATTACATTTGAGCGTACTAGCAATTTTGACGCAGTTTTCATCTGTACCATTTAGCACTGCCCAGCCACTAGGCTTCACACTGTGCGCAACTACAGCTTTTACATTCGCTAAATCCTCGAGCGTATCTATATTATGAAGACCTAGATGATCCCCTTGAATATTGCTTATGATTCCCACATCGCAATAATCATAATACAGTCCTGCTCGGAGAATTCCGCCTCTTGCAGTTTCCAAAACTGCATAATCAACTGTAGGATCACTCAAAACGATTTTTGCGCTTTGTGGACCAGTCATATCACCTTCTGCTATGAGAATGTCATTCACATAAATTCCATCGGTTGTGGTAAAACCTGGTGTAAAACCCGCAGTTTTCGCAATAAAAGCCGTTAGTCTTGTAATTGTGGTCTTACCGTTTGTACCGGTAACAGCTATAATAGGAATACGAAAATTTGATTTTGGAGGATACAACATATCGACTACGGCTTCCCCGACCGATCGCGGAATTCCCGAACTTGGCGCTAAATGCATTCTGAATCCAGGAGCTGCATTCACTTCTATAATGACACCATTGTTTTTTCTAATAGGCATCTCCAAAGTTTCGGCAATAATATCAAGACCACATATATTAAGTCCCATAATTTTGGCTGCTCTTTCAGCAAGTAAGTTATTTTCAGGATGAATATGATCTGTCACGTCCTCGGCAGTGCCACCTGTGCTAAGATTTGCAGTTGACTTTAGGAAGACAACTTGTCCTCTATCCGCGACACTTTCCAAACTAATATTCTGCTTAAGCAACATATTATGCGAATCTTGGTCAATGGTTATTTTGGTTAAGTTTTTAGTGTGGCCTATCCCCCGCTCCGGATTGTGATTTTCTATTTCAATTAATTTCTTTATAGAGTGAATGCCATCGCCAATGACGTGCGCCGGATTTCTTTTGGCCGCAGCCACAACTTTATAGTCTATCAACAATATTCGGAAATCAAATCCTTTTGTATATCGTTCCACTAAGACTGTAGTAGAAATAGTCTGCGCAAATAAATATGCCGCATGTGCTGCGGTCCACGTTGTAATATTTATAGTTGCACCCTTTCCTTGATTACCATTCAGAGGTTTTATAACCAAAGGGTAACCAAGAGTATCAATTATCTCACTCAATTCGTCCTCACTATCGCAGGTGCTTCCTTCTGGCACAGGAATAAACATTTGCGAAAGTAAATTCTTAGTTTTTTGCTTATTGCCAGCATCATCAACCGCAAGACAGGAAGTGCTTCCAGCAATAGTTGCCTGAAACTGCTTTTGCTTCACCCCGTATCCTAAATAAATTTTTGAATATTTTCCAAATCGACGCCACGGAATGCTTCTAGCTTCGGCTGCCGCGACAATGCTTGCTGTACTTGGTCCTAACTGATTGCTGTAGTAAATTTTAGAAATCTGTTGAAAAATCTCTAAAATTTCAACATCTTTTCCATCTCCCAAACTCGACACAATGCTTTTTAAACTATTTACTACATATCGTGCCGTGTCGAAATCCTGATAGCCAAAAGCAAATAGATAGGTATTTGCAGCAGCGGCAGATCTGAAATTAAAATAATAGTTGAGTTGGTTATTAAAAGGTTGCAATAACAATCCAATTTTGCAAAGCAGAATTACAACCTTTTCTTCTTGGTTATTATGCGCATGAATTTGATCATTTTGAAAAACTATGGGAGCATGATTTAAAGATTCCAGCTGCCCATATAGGTCTGTGAGTTTTGAAACAATTGATACGTTACTGTTATCAAATAACACAGTAAATTGTACTAAAGGCTTATAATACGAACTCCAAATATTCGAACCTTTTAAATATCGAGTGGCAACTATTTTCATACGTGCTTAAAAATATTTAGAAATGAGTACTAGGTTACAAATCGTACACTGAAAAATATTATACCATATCATCCATCGATCTCAAGTAACACAAGTAGTTGTATCGTTCGATTATTTCTGATTGATCGTTGCATTCTTCGACTCTTGCATCGCACTGTTCATCAGTCGATTGTAAATGTTCGAAATCTAAATCCTCCTCTACAACGCAAATTATGTTTAGTTTCGCTTGAGTTGCTAAAGTGTCATCAAGAGGAGATTTGCGGAGGTTAGTTTGAAAATTCATAGCGGTACTTAAATTTATTGGTTAAAACGTAAAGCTATTCTTAATATGCTGAATTACTGTTATATAGTTACTACATACATTTATAATATTATTTTACTAAGAACATATCTATATGATGCCCTTGTAAAAAATCAATCAAATAGACTAAGGTTGTGTAAGATCTCCAGTGTATTGCATTATTCCACCTGCAAGGTTAAATACATTTGTAAAGCCTTGCTGATTCATATAATTGCAAGTTTGATGGCTTCGGACACCCGATCTGCAATAAATATAATAATTGGCATCTTTATCTTCTAACCCATTAATTGTATCTACAAAATTCTGACCTGAATAAATATCAATCATCATTGCATTTGGAATAATACCCTCCGCCCATTCGGCAGGTGTGCGAACATCAATTATAATCGCATTCTCTTGATTTGCAACTTGATCAGTCCATTGTTTCTGAGATAAATCCATAAGTATTCTTAATTTTTAAAGTTATGAAGCATTATTAACAAAGTAATAACATTTAAATATCTCCTACAACATTATTTTTTTTACATTTGTATATACAAATATTGTAGATGTAAATGACTGTAGAAGAAATTATAAAAGCACACAAACCAATCTCGCTTCAGAAGAAGACTTTATTAAATTTGAGTATTACAAATCAGATTTTAACAGAAGATTTTAATGAGGTCTTAAAGCCCTATGATTTGTCTAATGAGCAATTTAACGTCTTACGAATTTTGCGAGGTCAAGAAAATCAGATTCTAAATATGCAGAGTATACAAGAACGAATGGTTGCAAAGACTAGCAATACCACAAGACTTGTAGATAAGCTATTGCTAAAGGATATGGTTACTAGAGATGTCTGTCCTTCAAATAGGCGAAAAGTTGAAATAAAACTTACTGGCAAAGGTTTTGATGTACTACGAGAATTAGATCCAAAAATTGAACTTTACGATGCTGCATTGTCATCAAAATTAAACGATGCCGAACTCCAACTACTTAATAATTTGTTGGATAAATTACGTAAATCTTAAACCTTAATACATACTTTTTACAATGAAACACTTAAAAACGCTCGCCATTGCTATCTTGGCTTTTACAACTACTACACTTGTAGCACAAACAAAAACGATTAATACTGCCAAAAGTCAAATTAAATGGGTTGGCGAAAAAGTTACTGGAAAGCATGAAGGAACTGTAAATTTATCTTCTGGAACTCTTATTTTGGACAAACAAAAAATTGTAGGCGGAACATTTACAATTGCAATGCCGACACTTACTGTAACTGACCTTACAGCAGATCAAGGAAAAGCTAAACTTGAAGGTCATTTAAAATCAGAGGATTTCTTTGATACTGAAACTTCTCCAGAAGCAAAACTTGTTTTTAGAAGTGTAGCTCCTAAAGCAAATCAGATGTATACTGTAACTGCTGACCTTACTATCAAAGGAATTACACAACCTGTAACTTTTGATCTTAAAGCCAACTCAACTACAGCTTCAACAACGTTTAAAGTTGATAGAACTAAGTATGATATAAAATTTAAATCTGGTTCTTTCTTCGATAATCTAGGTGATAAAGCAATCTATGATGATTTTACTATTGCGGTAAACTTAGTTTACTAAGCTAAAATCTCCGCTTACAAAAAAACCCAATCTCGCGATTGGGTTTTTTTATGTCACAATATTATAATACTTAGGCTTTTAATTTCGATTTGAAGTTTTTTGTCAAAGCATCTTGATGCAAGTAGATACTAGTAGTTTTTAATTGTACAAAAGCTTTAGAAACATACAGATATCCTTTGTAATCATTCTTATCTCCCCACGAATTTTTAATTTTGTAGTACTCTTTACCACCTTGATCTTTTGCAATCCCCACAATTTGCATTGCGTGATCGTCGGTAGTGTATAACGAATAGAGACCCGCAAGACGCATCTCTTCTGTAATTACTTTCTCTTGAACTGGCTTGTCAAAAAACTTTTTACGATCGCTATCTGTAATATTATATAAATCTACATTAGGAACGTGAGCTACTCCGTTTTTCCAACTAAAGTAATCTTCAGAAACATCTGTCGACCATGCAACAGAAAATCCATTTTTTAAAGCTGCATCAATAACATCCGTCATTTCGGTCATAGGAACATTATAGGCCATATCATAACTCCAATTATCAGGAACTGGAACAAGTATTTTCTCATAATATGGACTGTCCATATAGGATGTAATTTCAACATACTGCTCAGGAACAATGCCCACCACTTCTTTCGCAAAGGTATGTGGCGTATAGTTTTTTCCTAAATAAGTAAACGTTGCAGGAACTTTCCCTAATGTTTTGTCAAGATAATCATTGATATCTTTAACCCACGAAACACCTTTCTTTGGATCTGGATTCTTCATATAATTATCTAAAATAGCTTTGAAATCTTTTTGGAAAGCTGCGGATTTCAAACTTCCTTTTCCATAATCTTCATTGGTGTAAGCCTCTTGCGGCATCGCGCCATATTTCTTAATCATATTGACAACATCGTGTGGTTCGCCACCATCACCAAGGGACATATTTCCGTTCATCAAAATATAGTTTCGAGCTTTTGACAAATAGACTTGTCGTGCGGTATATATTTCAGCTAGATCAACGGGAGCTTTTCCCAATCGAATCATTTCACTTTCTAAAAATGAATTTCCAGAGTAACTCCAGCAGGTACCCGCAGATCCTTGATTTTTTATTGAAGTATTTTCAATATCAATCATATCTTTAAAATGAAACTTCGAATTTATTGAAGCATTATTTATAACTTTATTGACCAAATCATCTTGTGCAAATATCGAAGTCGCGCAAAACAATAGGGAGAGCATTATCGTTTTTCTGATCATAGTTTCTGTATTATTTTTTTAACGAAGTCGCTAATTTACTTAAAGCTTTGCTTTATCCGATTGTTTTTATCTTTTTTAACGTGTAAAAACCAAATCAGTATCTGTTGATAATTTACTATCAAAACCATAGCCGTCGTAGTCAAAGTGTTTTAAGTCATCCACGGTCTGCGCATTGCTATCGGCTATAAACCGCACCATCATTCCCCTAGCTTTTTTTGCGTAGATAGCTATAATCTTCAAATCGCCATTTTTATAATCCTTAAATTCCGGTTTGATAACCGGCACTTTCAACGCTTTCGTATCAATTGCCGAAAAATATTCGACACTCGCAAGGTTTATAAAAAGTTCGTCTTTTTTCAGCTCTTTGTTCAATGCGGCTGTTATTTTTGGCTTCCAAAACTCGTAAAGATTTTTGTTATGCCCTACTGGCAAAGTGATTCCCATCTCCAATCTGTAGGCTTCCATCACGTCGAGCGGTCTCAAAATTCCGTACAATCCTGATAATATGCGCAGTGAATCTTGAAGTCCCACTATTTTTTCTTCGCTCAAACTATAAGCATCAAGTCCTTTGTATACGTCGCCGTCTAAAGTAAAAATCGCCTGTCTTGAAGTATCAGTTATTTTAGTATTAAATTTACGATCTTGATTTCGCTGCCAATTCAAATCAGCTAATTTTTGCGAAATCGACATCAATTTGGACAAAGCATCTGGAGATTGATTCATCAGCTCTTGCTGAATTTCTTTTGCCTCTTCCAGAAAAATTGGTTTTGTATGTTTTTGAAGTGGTAATGCGGTGTCAAAGTCTAGCGACTTGGCGGGTGACAATACTATTTTCATTCTATTTTTTTAGGTTGAACTCAAAAATACAAAATTTGGATCGCATTTTCAATTGTGCTGAGAATGTTTTGGCTTTCGCCGAAGGCACTCCGTTTTCAGTTCGCGTTTGTAATAAGTAGGAAGCTAGAAGAGGAAATTCTTAGGGCCAAATTGCCGTTGGATAAGGGATTATTGAGATTCTTAGCGCAGAAAATTTTCTGGTGCTCGTTTAGAACGAGTACCTACATTATTTTTAGACGTAAATGCAGCGTCTGTGACGCGGATTATTACGAAGAAAATTTGTTTAAAGTATCCGCGTCACAGACGCTCCAATTCTTTTTCACTTCCAGGTAGATACTCGCCACAGGCAAGCACCAGATTAGTAACACAACTTTCCCGCAAACTTGTCATTTCGACGAAGGAGACCCGAACTATTGCGAACTGGCGAAGCAAATCACATATTAAAACTCTTTTTTTTTCGTGAAAAATGCTGTATTTAATTCTAATCTTTATTTCTAAAGTAACGATAATAGTTTTCTGGTGCTCGTTTATAACGAGTACCAACTTTCTTAATAGACGTAAACAAAGCGTCTGTGACGCGGTTAACTCTCATAAACGTTTGTAATAAACTACCCCCTTGACGGACGCTATGATTTAATTGTAAGTAGGTACTCGAAAAAGACAAGCAGCAGCTGCATTTAGTAATTTCAGCATTATAACTTCAACCGAAGACGAAATCCCACACTAGATATCATAAATCACGTTGACTTGAAAATTAAAAATTATATAGCAACTTAGATTCTTTCGGCGAAAGCCAAAAAAAACGACCTGAAATAAAAAAACTTCAGGTCATTAATATTTTAAATTGAAAGATTGAACTACTCCTCTTCTTCCAAACTTTTACTTTGCGCATAGCCGCGCCATTTTTCAATAACTTCGGTCATATCCTGAGGAATTTCGGTATCAAAACGCATTGTTTCGCCAGTTGTAGGATGCACAAACCCAAGCGTTTTTGCGTGTAATGCCTGACGTGGCAAAATTTTGAAGCAGTTCTCAACAAACTGTTTGTATTTTGTAAAAGTTGTTCCCTTCAAAATCAAATGACCTCCATAACGCTCATCATTAAATAAGGTATGACCAATATGCTTGAGGTGCACGCGAATTTGGTGCGTACGACCAGTTTCTAATTTGCAAGAAATCAAGGTTACATAGCCCAAACGTTCCAAAACTTTGTAGTGCGTAACTGCTGGCTTTCCGATAGTTTCATCTTCAAAAACTGCCATTTGCATACGATCTTTAACGTGTCTAGCAATATTTCCAGTGATGGTGCCTTCGTCTTCCTTAACATTACCCCAAACAAGTGCAATATATTCGCGCTCAGAAGTTTTTGCTTCAAATTGCTTGGCAAGATGAGTCATTGCAGCTTCGGTTTTGGCAATAACCAATAATCCAGAAGTATCTTTATCAATCCTATGAACTAAACCTGGACGCTCGCTGCTATTCATTGGGAGATTATCAAAATGAAACGCTAGCGCATGCACCAAAGTTCCAGTATAATTTCCATGACCAGGATGTACAACCATTCCCGCTTCCTTATTTATAAGCAACAAAGCGTCGTCTTCGTACACTATATTCAACGGAATATCTTCTGGATCAATTCGGTTTTCGTAAGGCGGATGCGTTAATAAAATTCGAATTACATCTCCTGGTTTTACTTTATAATTAGATTTAACCGCAACATCGTTGACGTAAATATCGCCCGAAGTTGCTGCACTTTGAATTTTGTTTCGAGTAGAATTCTGAATCATGTTCATCAAGAACTTGTCAATTCTTAATAATAATTGTCCTTTTGGCACTTCAAATCTAAAGTGTTCAAAGAGTGTGTCTTCTTCTACATTATCATCTATATTATTCAGCATCTTCAAGATTCTCTAGAGGTTCGTCTATTTCATTTTCGTCAAATGCTACTTTCCCATCACCAAGAACAACATCAATTTTGGACGTCTTCATTACCTTATCTCCAGGTTTCAAAACTTTTCCTTTCTGTTTAAGTTGTCTTACCATGTCTTTTCCTAAATACGGAACATAAGTAATTTCGCCAATTTCAAGTCCTAGAGCCAAAAGCGTCGGTGATACCTGTCTAAATGTTTTTTCGATTAGATCTGGAATGACCACTGATGTAAATCCTGACGAATTTATTTTGATGTAAATCTTTCTATCTTCTTTGACTTTAGTGCCTGGAAGAGGATCTTGTTCTACAACGCTAAATTTTGGATAGCCTTTTTTGAAATCAACACTATCAAGCAAAACATAATTAAGATTTAATTCTTCGACCTTTTCCTTAACTTGCTGCTCTGTAAGTTTGCTTAGGTCTGGAACTTCTATTTCTTGCCCGTGATTTGTATTGCTATCTAGCCAAAAAATAAAGGCGAAAACCAATGCTGCGACTATTGCAATTGCAATTGCAATCTGCGTAAAGAAAACGCGACTGGTTAGATATTTTCGTAAACTCATAATTAATTAATTTGTCGCAAAGATATAAAAATACTAAAGGGTATTCATTTGAAAAAAATTGATAAATTTGTTGCATAAATCAACCTCTTCACCTCTTAAACAAACTCATTATTATGAAAAATATTGCCATCATTATGGGCGGCTATTCTAGCGAAGTTCAAATCTCATTACTAAGTGGTAATGTGGTGTATAACAATCTTGATAAGATGAGATACAATAGATATAGAATTCATATATTAATAGAGGGGTGGTTTTATTGTGATGAAAATGATCAATTGTCAGCGGTAGACAAAAATGACTTTTCAATTCAGGTTGATGGTAAAAAGGTAAAATTTGATGCTGTCTTTAATGCAATTCATGGTACGCCTGGCGAAGATGGTTTAATGCAAGCATATTTTGCACTGCTAGAAATACCACAAAGTTCTTGTGGTTATTACCAAGCAGCGCTAACTTTTAATAAACGCGACCTACTTTCTGTTTTAAAACCGTACGGAATAAAAGCCGCAAATTCGTATTATCTAAATAAAGGAGACGAAATTAATACTGCCGAGATTGTAAAATCTGTTGGGTTGCCTTGCTTTGTAAAACCTAATAAATCTGGCTCAAGCTTCGGAATATCCAAAGTTAAACTTCAAGACGAATTAGAGCAAGCAATTGAAAAAGCATATCAAGAGGATGATGAAATAATTATCGAAAGTTTTCTAGATGGAACAGAAGTTTCTGTAGGAGTAATCAAATACAACGATGTAGTGACAGTTCTGCCGATTACTGAAATTGTTTCGGAAAACGAGTTTTTTGATTATGAAGCCAAATATTTAGGCAAATCTCAGGAAATTACTCCAGCCAGAATATCCGCTGAGATGACCGCAAAGATTCAGAAAATCGCCAAGAGAATTTACGAAATTTTAAAAATGGAAGGCTTCAGTAGAAGCGAATTTATTATTGTCAACGACGAACCGCATTTACTTGAATTAAATACGGTGCCTGGCATGACAACCGAAAGTCTATTGCCACAACAAGCTGAAAAAGCCGGAATCTCATTGTCACAATTATTTTCTAATAGTATTGAAATGGCTTTAAATAAATAGCAACAATGGAAGCACTCGATTGGCATCAAATTTTTCTCGACGATAAATCGTTTGGCTTTTTGTTTGAAGTAGCTTTTCGGACAATTGTAATGTTTACGGTATTGCTGCTAACATTAAAACTAACTGGAAAAAGAGGTGTTCGCGAACTTTCTGTCTTTGAAACGGTTATAATAATAGCGTTAGGATCTGCGGCAGGTGACCCTATGTTTTATGATGACGTTGCTATTTTACCAGCACTCACCGTTTTTCTAGTAGTAATTTTGTGCTACCGATTTTTAACTTGGCTTACAGGAAAAAGTAAAAGATTTGAAGAATTTATGGAAGGCAAAACTGAATGTCTGATTAAAGAGGGAAAATTTGTTATAGAGACCTTTAATAAAGAATCACTAGCACAAGACGAATTTTTCTCCGAACTTCGACTTCAATCAGTATCGCATCTTGGACAAATAGAATATGGTTATCTCGAAACTACTGGCGATATGAGTATCATTTTTTACGATGACAATTCGGTCAAATATGGATTGCCAATACTACCACATTTGTTTCTCAATAAAACGAAAACTATTTCTCAAAGTGGAATTTACGCTTGTACGCATTGTGGCGCTGTAGATGAGCTTTCTCCTGGCATAGCGACCTGCAAAATTTGTAAAAAGCAGGAATGGGTTGAAGCTATTAAGACAAAAAGAAATGCTTAAAAAAATAGATGAAAAATGAAAAAAGCTGTTTTTCCGGGATCGTTTGATCCAATAACCTTAGGACATTTGGATATTATCACTCGTGGATTGCCATTATTTGACGAAATAATTGTTGCGATTGGGGTCAATGCCGAAAAGAAATATATGTTTACGCTTGAAGAGCGCAAAAAGTTTTTGGAAGAGACATTTAAAGATGCTCCAAATATTAAAATTGTAGATTATACTGGTCTGACAATCGAGTTATGCGAAAGAATGGATGCAGCATTTATTTTACGAGGGTTGCGAAATCCAGCCGATTTTGAATTCGAAAAAGCAATTGCACACACCAATAGAAAGCTTTCTAAAATAGAAACAGTTTTCTTATTGACATCAACAAACACATCTTATATCAGCTCGAGTATAGTGCGAGATGTGATTAGAAACGGTGGCGATTACACATTACTTGTGCCAGAGGCAGTACGAACTAAATAATAAATAGAACTTCCGCAGAATATTTTTTGTGGTTTAAATAAAGAAAGAATGAATTTAGAAAGAGAATTAAACAAACGCAGTAATGGAGCATGCGAACTTTGTGCATCAACAGAAAATCTGAAACAATATGATATTCTTCCACAAAAGAAAGCAGGAATGGACGAAAGTATCTATCTATGTTCTACTTGTTTAGATCAAATTGAAAACCCTGAAAATGTTGATGCTAATCATTGGAGATGTTTAAATGACAGTATGTGGAGCGAGTATATTCCGGTACAAGTGATGTCTTACAGATTGTTGAAGCGTTTTGGCAATCATGAATTGGCGGAGCAAATTTATATGGATGAAGAAACTTTGGAGTGGGCAAAAGCTACTGCCGAAGGCGAAGAAGACGAAAACAAATTAATACATCGTGACAGTAACGGCGTTATTCTGAACACTGGAGATTCAGTTGTACTAATCAAAGATTTGAAGGTAAAAGGTTCTAGTATGGTTGCTAAACAAGGAACCGCCGTTCGTAACATTCGTCTTGATCACGAAAACGAAACATATATTGAAGGTCGCGTTGATGGTCAACAAATTGTGATTATTACGCAGTACGTTAAGAAGTTATAACATTTTAAACTTTAAATAAATATAAAACGGTTTACATCGACAATTGCGAATGTAAACCGTTATTATATTATTACTACTTTGAAAAATAAAAGTTTTTTGAAGTTATAATAATATGCTCCTACTCCTCTTTCTTTACTACATTTCTAGCAACTTCTATTTTGAATTTCTTCCCTTTCATCTTCTTGTCACGAATGGCAGTTAGCAGATTTGATACTTTGGTAGATTTGACCGCCACAAAAGAAATAAAGTCCTTTACTTCAATAATTCCTATATCAGATTTGTCCAATCCTCCTACTTGTCCAAAAAAGCCTACAATGTCAATTTTATTTAGCTTGTTTTTCTTTCCGCCGCTGATGTATACTGTCTTATACTCTGGGGCTTTTGGTAGCGTTATCGAATTTTTAACATCTAATACTGGCATTTTATAATCTAAATAATCTGCTTTTTTCTCAGCTTCATTATATAAAATATAAGCCGTACCTGAGGCCGTCATTCTTGCGGTACGACCATTACGATGCGTATACTCATCTACTTTTGATGGTAAATGATAATGTACAACATGTTTCATATCTGGAATATCAAGCCCACGAGCAGCCAGATCTGTAGTAATAAGGTAGCGAACACTGCCATTTCTGAACTGAATGAGCGCTCTTTCACGTTCGTCCTGATCCATTCCGCCATGATAGTAAGTGACACTGATACCTTTTTCGTTAAGCAAATCACTAATACGCTCAGCAGCATCTCGGTGGTTGCAGAAAATAATTGCCGATTCAGATTTGAAACTGCAGATTAAATTAAACAAGGTTTCTAGTTTATCTTTATCTGGAGACAAGACAAGTTTCGTAACAAGATTACTATCGTCCTCATCATCAGTTAGGAAATTTAAAACAACTGGTTTATGAACTTTCGTATACTTTGGAATTTCGATACCATCAGTTGCCGAAACCATTATTCGTTTATTAACTTTCGGCAAGCGTGCAATAATAAATGACATTTGCTCGTGAAAACCAAGCTGCAGTGATTTATCAAACTCATCCAGAATAAGGGTTTTAATGGAGTCGGTCTCAAAAGTGCCACGATCAATATGATCGGCAATCCGGCCCGGAGTCCCAATAAGTATAGCGGGAGGATTGCTAAGATTCTTTATTTCAGTTTCTATAGAGTGTCCACCGTAACAAGTATTTACTTTAAAAGAGGTACCCATTTTTTTCCAAACTTGCTCTATCTGCAAGGCAAGCTCCCGAGAAGGAACGAGAATTAAACACTGTACTTTATTAGACTCTTCAATAAGAGTTTGAAAGATTGGCAGTAAAAAAGCCAGCGTTTTTCCTGATCCTGTTGGAGATAGAAGAAGAACATCGCTGCTATCAATGATGGCTTCTTGAGCCACTACTTGCATCTCATTAAGTTCTGTAATGCCTAGATTAAGCAGTATATTATTGGAGTGTACATTATTATTCATTTGGCAAATTTACTAAGGAAGATTAGAAGAAAGATATAAAAACAAAAAAAACCGCTTAAATAATTAAGCGGTTTAAATATAAGGGTTGTTATAAATTAGTTTTTCACTACTTTTCTAACAAGGTTTCCTTCGTTTGTGTTAACATTTACCATGTAAACTCCATTTGCGAAATTTGACATATCAATAGTATTTCCTGATATGCTTGCATTCATTTGTTTTCCAGAAATATCGCTTACTGTTACAGAAATGATTTCTACAGAAGAAGGAAGATTTACTTGTACCAATCCGCTTGTTGGATTTGGATATACAGAAACTTGCTCCAAAGTATTGTTATTTAATGCCAATGCATCTGTAGTTCCGCTAACGTTTAATACTAGGTGCATGTTTGGAAAACCAACTTGCGTATAAGTTGTTGGAGTTGCAATACCACAACCTTCTGCTGCGATATAACCTGGTTTACTTTGTCCAGAAGAGTTTCCGCCTAAATAAAAACCTTCTTCAAGGTCATCATGAGCAAGCTCTATCACAAGTTTGCTTCCTACAGGAACAAGTGCTGATGTAAAAGGTACTGTTACCAATCCTAGAGAGTCAGTTTCGTCAACCATAACAGTAGTTGATGCGATCAAATTGTACTGTGGGCCAGGTACTAAAGTAAAACCAGTTGGGAAATTTGCAGTAGTTGCGTAAAGATTTACAGTTACTTCTACTTCACCGCTAACTTCTTCTAATCCAAAACTAATATTAGTAACACCATAAGGAGCAGTAACTCCAAGAGCTGGAAGATCGTATGCTCTGTAATAAGTAGATGCACTTGCAAAGCCAGTTGTCTGATCTGAGCATGATACTGACGTTTCAGGTACAATATCCTGTGACGTAGTTTGAGAAAAATCTTGTGCTTGAACTGCAAAAGAAGCACATAATACGAATAAACCTAAAGTAATTTTCTTCATGATAATTTGATAAATTTTATTTTGCTAAAATAGCAATGCTTTCGTGATTTTGCAAATTAATCTTTAAAAAATCAACCTTGATCAAATAACAATTTAATGTTTTCATAAGAATTGGACAGAATCTCGTTGAGGTTCTTTGATTTAACCCAACGTACTTCTTCGATACCTTCATCTTCCTGACCTACGAGAATTCCATCAAACTTGGAATACATCTCAAACCAGTGTGTGATTTTGAGCTTATATTCACCATTTCTTTTGAAGATATGATACGTTTTTTGCAATCTACGGGTAATCTTTAGGCCTGAAACTCCTGTCTCCTCCTCAACTTCTCTCATAGAAGTTTCTTCAATATCTTCGCCTTTTTCTGTTCCGCCCTTGGGCAAATCCCACTTTCCGTTGCGAAAAATGAACAATACATCACCTTCAGTATTATAGACAAGACCTCCACCAGCCTTTTGAACGGAGATTTTGGACTTAAGGACTTTCATAATTTCCTTTGCATCAGAATGATATAAATAAGCTTTTTGAATTTTATTATGGAACATTTTTGAGATCAATTGCTTGATATCGACGCTTTCTAAAAGGAACATCTGAAAATCTGTTTCTTTTATTATCTCATTTGTGAGAAAAAGAGGCTTGTCGTTTACGAAAACTTTATACATTTGTATTATGATTTTTACTAAAGATACAGCCGAGAAAACTGCCGAACTACTTTTGCAAATAAATGCAATTAAATTGAATCCGAAAAATCCTTTTACATGGGCATCCGGATGGAAATCTCCAATATATTGTGATAATCGAATGACACTGTCATTTCCACCTATCAGAAATTATATTCGTGAGTCATTTGCAAAGAACATTGAAAAACAATTTGGAAAACCAGATGTGATTGCCGGAGTTGCCACAGGCGCTATTGGTATTGGTGTTTTGGTGGCCGAATATATGGGACTCCCGTTTGTATACGTGCGACCCGAAGCCAAAAAACATGGACGTCTTAATCAGGTGGAAGGATTTTTGCAAAAAGGGCAAAATGTTGTTGTAATAGAAGATCTTATCAGTACAGGAAATTCAAGCCTTAATGCAGTTGCGGCACTTAGAGAAGCTGGAGCAAATGTTAAAGGCATGGTGGCTATTTTTAGTTATGGTTTTGATACTGCAACAGAAAACTTTAAAAATGCAAAGGTCGACCTCTTTACACTTAGCAATTATGATCATCTCCTACCTTTGGCCGTAGCCAAAAGATATATAACCGAAGAAGAATTATCGGCCCTTGAAGCTTGGAATAAAGATCCTGCTAACTGGGCAGCAACAGTTTAAAACTATTAAAATTTTAAAGTTATCATTATTATGAATATAGAGACTCCAAAGACCACGGTAGAAAAATCAGCTGAAAGCATTTTCAATTCATTGTCTAACATTGAGAATTTTGAAAAATTGATGCCGAGCAATCTTCAAAAGTTTGAAATAATTAACCCTGACACTTTCAAGTTTTCCTTAAAGGGAATGCCTGAAATAGAATTGAAGGTTAAGGAGAGAATTCCAAACAGCAAACTTATCCTTGAGTCTGCAAACGAGAAGATGTCATTTTCTTTAATTGCTAATTTGACAGAGATCTCCGAAAACGAAACAGATGTGCAATTAGATTTTGAAGGTAAATTTAACGCTATGATGGCAATGATGATAAAAGGTCCAATCACTAAATTTATGGAATCTATATCATCAAATATGAATAAGCTTTAGATATAAGCTTCAAAAAAAATTATATGCTTTACTAAAATTTGGTTTTAGTAAAGCATTTTTATTTCCTTTATATTGTAGTAGTATTCGATCTCATCGCTATGCTCAACTACCAACAAACCCTGAGGAGTTACATCTTTAATAATTCCCATCAATCTCTTTCCTTGGTCAACTTCAAATACCATGGGTACATCTTTTTTAAATAAATGTGATTTGTAAGTTGTCCACAAATCCTCACTACTATTTTTCATATCATTAACAACTAATTCAAGTTCGGCAATAATATTTTCTAGAAGTATCGTCTTGTCAAAGACTTGCTGTGTAACTAATGCCAATGAAGTAGCAGTAGGCATATTTTCAAAAATTATTTGATTAACATTTATGCCGATACCAAGTATTGATGTGATACTGCCATCACCTCGCATACTATTTTCTATTAATACTCCCCCAAGTTTCTTTGTATCTGCCATAATGTCGTTTGGCCACTTTACAGATAATTTTGGAACTTGATATTTTTGAAGTACGTTAAAAATACTTACTGCAACTGCAACATTTAGCAAATAGATCTGACTAATATCCGAAATTACTTTTTCAACATAAACACTAAAAGTCAGGTTCTTACCTGCTTCAGCGGCCCATTGAGCTCCCATCTGTCCTCTTCCCTGCGTTTGATTTTCTGCCACAACACACATAAAATTTTCTACATTATTACTATGAGAAAGTTTTTTAAGATAATCATTTGTGGAGGGAATGGCATTAAGTTTGACTATACGCATACAATGAATATATTAATACATAATTTAATGTTATGTTAACGTTCAAAATTAAGCACAAAAAGTGGTAACTTTGCCAATTACAGAAAAAAATAAATGACTAAAAAAGCTATAAACAATGATGTTCTTCTAGCAAACATCATAAAAGGAATTGAAGAAGTTAAAGGACAAGATATTGATATTTTAGATTTACGCGACATTGATACATCAGTGTGCGATTACTTCGTAGTATGTAATGGAACTTCAAATACTCAGGTTAATGCCATCGTGAATTCCATCCAAAAAATCGTTTCTAAAGAGTTGCATGATAAACCATGGCATGTGGAGGGTTCTGATAATGCCGAATGGGTACTTATGGACTACGTAAACATCGTTGTACATGTTTTCCAAAAGCATATTAGAGAATATTACAACATAGAAAGTTTATGGGGCGATGCCAAAATCACAACAATAGAAAATAAATATTAGAGTTAATGGCGAAAGACAATAATCCAAATCCGAATAAATTAAAAATTAGTCCATGGCTCGTCTATGGTGTAATTGTATTTATTTTCCTTGCCATCAGTTTTGCAACTGGTGGATCTTCGTTTCAAGATGCACAAAAAACATCATCATCAAAATTTAATGTTTTTCTTGAATCAGGAGATGTATCCAAGGTAAATATTTTAAATAAAACTCAGGCCGAAGTATTCCTTACGCCAGAAGCTTTAAAAGAAAAGCAGCATGCGGCGGTTGCTAAAGATTTGCTAAACAGACCTAATCCGGGTCCACACTATGTATTTGACATTGGTAATGACGAAATCTTTCAGAAGAAACTGGAAGTTGCGGTTGCCGAAGGAAAACTTAAGGACTTTAGCTTTATGCAACAAAGCAATTGGACTGATTTACTGATTGGTTTTCTTCCGATAATTGTAATTATTGCAATCTGGATTTTCATTATGCGCAGAATGTCTGGCGGCGGCGCCGGTGGCCCTGGCGGACAACTCTTTAATATCGGGAAATCTAAAGCAAAATTATTCGATGAAAAAACCGATATCAAAACTACATTTAAAGATGTAGCAGGCCTTGAAGGCGCAAAAGAGGAGATTCAAGAAATTGTTGAATTTCTTAAAAATCCTGAAAAATATACAAATCTTGGAGGGAAGATTCCAAAAGGAGCGTTACTTGTTGGTCCTCCAGGGACAGGAAAAACTTTGTTAGCCAAAGCTGTAGCAGGAGAAGCGCAAGTACCTTTCTTTTCACTTTCTGGTTCAGACTTCGTAGAAATGTTTGTAGGTGTTGGAGCCTCAAGAGTTCGTGACTTATTTAAACAAGCAAAAGAAAAATCGCCAGCTATTATCTTTATTGATGAAATAGATGCTGTAGGTCGTGCAAGAGGAAAAAATAATATGTCAGGTTCAAATGATGAACGTGAAAATACATTAAACCAACTTCTTACTGAGATGGATGGTTTTGGCACAAATTCAAATGTTATTGTTCTTGCTGCTACAAATAGAGCCGACGTTTTGGACAAGGCACTTATGCGCGCCGGACGTTTTGACAGACAAATTTTTGTTGATCTTCCAGATATTAGAGAACGCAAAGAAATATTTGAGGTTCACTTGAAACCTCTTAAGATTGAAGAAGCATTGGACACTGATTTCTTAGCAAAACAAACGCCTGGTTTTTCAGGTGCTGATATTGCAAATGTATGTAACGAAGCTGCACTTATTGCTGCTCGCTACGACAAAAAAGCGGTGGACAAACAAGATTTCTTAGATGCAGTAGACAGAATTGTTGGTGGTCTTGAAAAGAAAAACAAAATTGTAACACCACATGAAAAACGTGCAATTGCCATTCACGAAGCTGGACATGCAACTGTAAGTTGGATGTTAGAGCATGCTGCACCACTTATCAAAGTAACAATTGTTCCTCGCGGACAAAGTTTAGGTGCTGCTTGGTACCTTCCAGAAGAGAGACTTATTGTACGTACTGACCAAATGTTAGACGAAATGTGCGCTACAATGGGTGGTCGCGCTGCTGAAAAAGTTACTTTTAATAGAATTTCTACTGGAGCTTTAAGTGATCTTGAAAAAGTGACAAAGCAAGCAAGAGCGATGATTACAGTTTACGGACTAAATGAAAAATTAGGAAACGTGACGTATTACGATTCTTCAGGTCAGAATGAATATGGTTTTTCTAAACCTTACTCAGAAGATACAGCAAGAATTATTGACGAGGAAATTTCGCTACTTATAGAAAGTCAGTACCAAAGAGCTATTACTATACTTGAAGAAAATAAAGATAAACTTTTCCAACTCGCTGATATTTTGATTGAAAAAGAAGTTATTTTTAAAGATGATTTAGAAACAATCTTCGGGAAACGTACTTTCGACGAGAATCTACAAGAGCAAATTTCATAAAAAATTATAATTTTCATAGACAAAATCTTAATTCAAAATAAACCATTTTGAATTAAGATTTTTTTATCTTTGAACGTTTTCAAATCATAAATAAACGAAAATGCCTATTATGAGTCTTTTCAAGAAACTTTTCGGAGCAGCTGATTCTAAGGAAGAAAAAGAAACGGAAAATATTTACAACAGTCAGCATGATCTTCCAAAAGTTCCAGTTGATGAACGATTTATGCTTAATTTTAAAAAGAATGGCGGTAAATTTATTTACTGTGAAAATTTGGATGAAGTAAAAGAGCAGTTTGAAAATATTTTAGAAGAAAATGATTGGTTTGAATCAGAAGTGATGTGTTTCGAGCCAAAACTTCATATTCTCTTAGACGAAAACAAGTTAGAACATGCAAACGTTAAAAATCCTATATTTTTATTTGCCTCTTGTGAGAATCTGATTGCCGATGAAGGATCGATTTTCCTTTCTTCAAATCAGCTTAAGCAAAATAAGCCAAATCAATTGCCTTCCAATATTATTATTTTGGCAACAACAAGTCAAATTATTGAAAGTACAAGTGATGGATTGCGTCTGATAAAAAGGAAATACGAAAAAAACTATCCCACAAATATTACGACAATAAAGTACTTTGACAAAGCAAAAGAAGAAGATTTTTTACAGTACGGCAGTACCCCAAAAAACCTTTATTTATTGCTTTTAGAAGATCTCTAGTATGCGCGAAACACTCATAAGAACGGCTTCTGGTCTAATTTACATCTTTCTGTTAATTGGGGCAACATTGTATTCCTCTGCTACATTTCAGGTTTTATTTGGAATACTAATGTTAATCAGCATTTATGAATATTGCAGATTGATTAAGACAAGTATCTGGGTGCCAATGTTTGTAGGTGCTTTACTTTATTCGTTGTTTTCTTTAATTAGTAAAAACAGTGTCACCTCAATACTTATTTTGATCCCAACTTTATATTTTAGTGTCAATACTATGATTTTGCTCTTTAAGAATGACATGGCAGAATTAGTAGGTGATCAAAAATTGCGATCTGTTGGTAATTATATTATTTTACCTTTTATAATTATTGCACAAATTCCTTTTGAAGCAGATTTTTACAATCCAAAAATAATAATATCTATATTTATATTAATATGGATTAACGATACGTTTGCTTATATAGTGGGCAAAACGATAGGAAAAAATAAATTATTCGAATCGATATCACCAAAGAAAACAATCGAAGGATTTATTGGCGGCTTAGGTTTTGCCATGCTTGGAGGACTGCTATTATCGCAATATTATCTTCATCAGCCTTATCTTATTTGGGTGATTATAGCCTTGATTATAGCTATTTTTGGAACAATCGGAGATCTGATTGAGTCTCGCTTTAAGCGAATTGCCAAGGTAAAGGATAGTGGAAAAATTATGCCTGGTCATGGAGGAATATTAGATCGATTGGATAGTATTATTTTTGCAGCACCATTTGTATTCTTGTTTTTTCAGATTTTAAATTTACTTGCAAGGTTTTAATAACTTCTTGATATTTCTATCAAAAATTCAATCGAAACTATTATATGCGAAGTACTTCGCTAGGTAAAATAAATGCTGCAAGATTTGATTGTTATTCGTCCTAATACTTTCATACTAGCATTATGTGTTGCAAAAATTTAGTTGATTTATTTTTCAAATTTTGAATTTTATTTTTTGTGAAAAATTACTCTCTGCTTAACGACTAAAAATTTCGTGATAATATTAAAATCTCTAGGCTTTGACTACCAAGTAATACCTATAAACACTAAACTGCTTGATTAAACAATCTAGTATTTTTACTAGTTACAATTCTATAATCTAATGCTTGTATTTTGATTGATCTTCGCGAGAGGGATAGGAACGGCATCCTTTGCTGCACATCAAAAAGTGACCTGAAAAAGCAGAACTGAATTGATCAAACTAGTTCAAAACTTATTTGCAGCAAAGATATAGTGTATAGCCCGACCTGAGCCAGACAAAGACTAATTATGAAAACTAGTATAACAGGATTTGATTGTTAACAAAAACATTGTGGCGAAAGGTCTCGCCCTGATGAAAGATACTAATGAATTTGTTGGTTAAAACATCGAAAATAGCAGAAAATCAAGATTCTAACGGAGCAAGAAACATTTTCAGCAATCATATATGGTTTTAAATGCTTATATTTTTTTATATTTACATTCTTAAATCTTTTATTAATTTAAATTAAAATATTATGTCAGAAATTAAAATTTTATCAAAGAAGGAAATTGATGCTTTATTAACTAAACCAACGGCGGCTAAGGAAATTATTTATGGCTCAACTATAGAAAAACTTAAGAGTGGCGAAGGGTTTTTAGTTAATATCGAATCGTTTAAAGAAACCATGAAAACACCTTTACAAACATATTATGCAAATAAGTATAAAAAGAAAGGAAACGACATTATAGATATTAAGAAAATGGGTGATAGTTATTTAATTAGAAAAAAATAATTAGTCGCAAATTTTCATCATAACCGACTCGATTAGTAGCTGCGGTTTTTCCCTGTGTTAAATAAAATTAGTATCATGTTTCATAAAGAAGGATCTCGGATTATTTTAATTTCTACAACTTTATTGGTTGCAGTATTATTACTTACAGATAAATTTGTCGAAAATTATTGGTTGTTAAAATCAATTCAAGTTATTTCGTTAATTTTTCTGATTATCATTTTGCAATTTTTTAGAAATCCGAAAAGGAGCGTTGCTCTTGACGAAGCTCACATAATTTCTCCAGTTGACGGGAAAGTTGTAGTGATTGAGGAAGTTTATGAAGCAGAATATTTTAAAGATAAACGACTGCAAGTATCAGTATTTATGTCTCCAATTAACGTCCATGTTACTCGTTATCCAATGAGCGGCAAAGTAGTTTTTAGTAAATATCACCCTGGAAAATTTCTTGTAGCATGGCATCCTAAATCTAGCACAGAGAATGAACGGACAACAGTAGTTGTAAATAACGGTAAATTTGGCGATGTACTTTATAGACAAATTGCTGGCGCTCTTGCAAAAAGAATTATTAATTATGCAAAGGAAGATATGCAAGTCATTCAAGGTACTGATGCAGGATTTATCAAATTTGGATCAAGAGTAGATTTGTATTTACCTCTTGGAACTGAAATTAATGTTGTTTTGAATCAAAAAGCAATTGGTGGGAAAACTATTATTGCGACAAAAATGTAATGACAGATCAAGAGTTAGAAATAGAATTTGCAAAGGCAGTTGAATATGCTATGACCTTGTCACAAGCTTCTTTACCTCAAGATGTTCAATTGCGTCTTTATGCCTATTATAAACAAGCATCATTTGCAACTTCAATTCCATCAATGTCGACAAACTTTGATCTACGCAATGCATTTAAAACCAATGCGTGGATGCAAATAAGTCATATATCTGTTCGCGAAGCTAAAGAGTTGTATATCGAAACAATAAATTTGCTTAAAAGCCAAAAGTAATTCTATGAAAATAGCCAAGAATCTCATTTTTTTTTCAAGTCTGCTGCTACTGCTAAGTTCTTGTGATGAAAAAAAATTAATTGAAGTTCAAGTGCCGTTACCTTCCGGTCCTGAGAAAAAGAAGTTGGGAAATCCTGATGATGTCAAGGCAGATATAGGATCTTTTCAATTGGTGCAATTGCCATATAGCTATGATGCTTTTGAGCCGGAGTTTGATGCCACCACTATGGAATTGCATTATTCTCGACATTACTTGTCCTACGCAAATCATCTTAATAAAGAATTAAAAGGGACTCCTATTGAAAAATTCAGAATTGAAGAAATCATTTCCAGCATTGATATGAACAATATCGCTTTACGCGAAAATGCCGGCGGTTATTACAACCATAGTTTGTATTTTGAATCTATAACTCCTAAAAATGGAGGCCAACCATCTGCCGCTCTTTCTGAAGCTATTGTACGAGACTTTGGAAGTTTTGAAAACTTTAGATCTTTATTTACCGCAGCTGCTCAAAAAATTGTCGGATCCGGTTGGGCATGGCTCGTTATTGACAAAGCTGGCGTCTTGCAAATCGCAACCACTGCAAATCAGGATAATCCAATGATGCCGCAATCTATAATCAGGGGAACCCCCCTTCTGCCTATAGATGTTTGGGAACATGCTTATTATCTTAATTTTCATACCAAACGTAAGAAATATATTGACACCTATTTTGATTCCATAAATTGGGCAAAAATTTCAGAACGATATAATACTGCGTTGGGAATTTAAAAATAAAAAAAACCTGTACTAATTCACGTACAGGTTTTTTTTTTGATCTACGACTCGCTGAGCTTATCGCAAATTTGCCAGTGATTGCTCAATAGTTGCAATTTTAGATAGTGCATCTGCTTCTTTTTTACGCTCAATGTCCAAAACATTTTGAGGCGCACCAGCTACAAAACGTTCGTTACTCAACTTCTTCTGTACCGAAATTAAAAACCCTTGAGTGTACTTAAGTTCTTCGCTTAACTTTGCAATTTCTTCCTCGACATTAATCGCTCCCGAAATTGGAATAAAGTATTCGTTAGCTTGAACCCTAAAAGTTAATGCGCCTTCTTCCTTTTCAGAAATATAATTATACTCAGAAATATTTCCAAGTTTGATAATGACGCTATCAAAGTCAGCGTCAGAATTAGTATTGTTCATCACTTTCAACACGATTGAGTCTTTAAAAGCGATGTTTTTTTCTTTTCTGATTGTTCTAATGGCAGAAATCACTTCCATAGTATTTTCAAAATCCGAAATTATCTTTGAATTAAATTCATTAGCGTCCGGCCAAGTCGAAATAATTAGTGCCTCTTCTGAAGTTCTATCCTGTATCAAGTGCCAAATTTCTTCCGTTAAAAACGGCATAAATGGATGTAACAATTTCAAATTATCCTCCATCAGCGCAATCGCAGCATCAAAAGTTTTGCGATCAATAGGTTGTTGATATGCAGGTTTTATAATTTCCAAAAACCATGAGCAGAAATCATCCCATACTAATTTGTAAATTGACATTAAAGCATCGGAAATTCGGTATTTTTCGAAATGATCTTCAATTTCTACCAAAGTCTGATTCATTTTCGCTTGATACCATTCGATACCAACTCTTGATGATTCAGGTTGTGTAATTTCATCACTTACCTCCCAGCCTTTTATAAGTCTGAAAGCATTCCAAATTTTATTCGAAAAAGCTTTTCCTTGATTGCAAAGTTCTTCGTCAAACATAATATCATTTCCAGCCGACGCACTTAGTAGAAGACCAACGCGAACTCCATCAGCACCAAACTTTTCGATTAGATCTAATGGATCTGGTGAGTTACCTAATGATTTCGACATTTTTCTACGTTGCTTATCGCGAACAAGTCCCGTTAGATAAACGTTGGTAAAAGGTTTTTCACCTGTATATTCGTACCCTGCGATGATCATTCTAGCCACCCAGAAAAACAAAATATCCGGACCTGTTACAAGATCATTCGTTGGATAATAGTATTTAAATTCTTCATTATCGGGATTTACGATTCCGTCAAATACTGACATTGGCCACAGCCAAGAAGAAAACCAAGTATCTAAAGCATCCTTGTCTTGACGTAAATTTTCAGCTTTGAAATCATCAAAACCATCTAATTTCTGAACCATTTCTAATGCTTCTTCACTACTTCTCGCAACTACAAACTGCTCCTTTCCATCTCCATAATAATAGGCAGGAATTTGCTGTCCCCACCATAATTGACGTGATATGTTCCAATCGCGAATATTAGTCAACCAATGACGGTAGGTATTTTCAAATTTAGCAGGATGAAGTTTTATCTCATCATCTTCTAGAACCGCTTTAATCGCTGGCTTTACCAATTCCTCCATTTTTAGAAACCATTGTTCTGAGAGGCGGGGTTCAATTACAGATTTAGTTCTTTCGGAAGTACCTACTTTATTTATATGTGATTCAGTCTTTGCTAATACGCCAAGTTCTTCAAGTTCTTTTGCAATTTCTTTTCGAACAACAAATCTATCTTTTCCATTATAATGCAATGCATAACTATTGAGAGTGGCATCCTCATTAAGGATATCTATAATTTCAAGATTATGTTTTTCGCCCAAAACTTTGTCGTTCATATCGTGAGCAGGAGTTACTTTTAGGCAACCTGTTCCAAATTCTAAATCAACATATTCATCTTCAATGATCGGAATACTTCTTCCAGCAATCGGAACTATTGCTCTTTTACCCCTAAGGTGTGTAAATCTTTCATCAGCAGGATTAATACAAATTGCAGTATCTCCAAAGATCGTTTCTGGTCTTGTGGTGGCAACAGTAAGTGATTCAGAAGTACCTTCAATCTGATAATTAATATAATATAAATTTCCTTGCTGTTCTTCAAATATCACTTCCTCGTCAGAAACTGTAGTGCGCGCTTCAGGATCCCAATTTACCATACGGAACCCGCGATAAATTAAGCCTTTGTTATATAAATCTACGAAAGACTCAATAACTGCGGCAGACATGTCAGGATCCATCGTAAACTTGGTTCTTTCCCAATCACATGAAGCACCCAACTTTTTAAGCTGCTCTAGAATTACTCCTCCGTATTTGTCTGTCCACTCCCAAGCATGCTTCAAAAACTCCTCGCGAGAAAGGTCATTTTTATCAATACCTTGTTCTTTTAATTTCGCAACAACTTTTGCCTCTGTGGCAATTGAAGCGTGATCCGTTCCTGGAACCCAGCAAGCATTAAATCCTTTTAGTCTCGCCCGTCTTATCAGAACATCCTGTATAGTGTTATTAAGCATGTGTCCCATGTGAAGGACGCCAGTAACGTTTGGAGGAGGAATTACAATTGTATAAGGCGTTCTGTGATCTGGTTCAGAATGAAAATAGTTATTTTCCATCCAGTAAGAGTACCATTTGTCTTCGATATTTTTCGCATCAAAATGTGCAGGAATATTCATGTGAGCTTGTTTAGTAAGATTGCCAAAAATTTATGGTCTACTTATTGCAAGTACAAAAATAATGAAATAGTACAGTATACAAAATTAAGAATGATATATTTGTATTTATTGCCAATGACAATTAAATTTGAAATTAATACACAACCATTAAAATAATTACAATGAAAAATTTTTTACTTATCGCAGCAATTGCATTTAGTTCTGTAACTTTTGCACAATCAGGAGCAAAAATTGAGTTTAAAGACAGTGACAACACAATCGATTACGGAAAAGTATCTAAAGATTCTGACAGCGGTTTGAGATCATTCGAATTTAAAAATACCGGAGATGCACCGCTTATAATTACAAATGTTCAGTCAACCTGCGGATGTACAGTTCCTTCTAAACCAGAAGCGCCAATTATGCCTGGAAAAACAGGTAAGATTGATGTAAAATACAATATGGCTCCAGGTCCAATAAGAAAGACAATTACGGTTGAATCCAATGCAGTAAATTATGAGGGCGGAAGAGTACCTTTAAAAATTAAAGGAGAAGTAGTAGTTAAATCTGAAACGAATGTTTTGGAAAAGAAAAAAACTATGATGAGTAAATAAAATAAAAAAAATGCCTTTCAAATCGAGAGGCATTTTTTTTTTATAACATCGCATGTAGTCGAAAAGAAATAGGAATAACTTTACCATCCCGTAATATTTCGAGCTTAATGAGTTTGTCCTCAGCCCCGCGAAGAAGTTTTGTAATTTGATCTAGAGACATCTTGTGTGCAACTTTGCCATTCAGACTAATAAGTTGATCATTTACTTTAACTCCCGCCTCTGCCGCTGAACTTCCTGTTCTCACATTAAATATTTTGAAAATAGGTTTTAGGTCAAATTTATAAACAAAACCATTATTGATTTTAGTTCCCGTGCCGTCGAAAGTTTCTCCCTTATAATTTCCGCTTATTTCTACGCGTTCTTTTACCCATTCCATGCCGTCGTGTTGCAATTTTATTCCACTTTTGTCATAAAGAAATTCTTGTTCAAAGTTTTTATTCGGCTTCAAATAGAGCATTTTATTTTTATAATCAAAA
This sequence comes from Flavobacterium ardleyense, assembly GCF_033547075.1. Lineage (NCBI taxonomy): Bacteria > Pseudomonadati > Bacteroidota > Flavobacteriia > Flavobacteriales > Flavobacteriaceae > Flavobacterium > Flavobacterium ardleyense. The sequence continues at coordinate 2,953,636 of NZ_CP137891.1, forward strand.
ACCTGATCAAATCTTCTCATTACTTCTGCTCCTATCGATCCCAATCTATCGATTGTATTACTAATATTTTGAGTAGAAATAGAATCTGGAAATGAAGTAATAATATTCTCAAATTCAAACTTACCCATTTTTAAAAATTCAATTCTTGCTTTTGCACCAAAAATATCACCGCTGAATCCTCTACCTAAAAAATCAGGAATACTTTTCTGTGGCAGTTCAATTGAATTTGATCTATTGGCAAACAACCATAATGCATCGCTGTTTCCGTTGTCTACAAGAACTTTCGCCAACGTCTCTACTTTTCCGCTTTTCACAACAACATCAATATAAGGTTTGTCTTTAATGATTTCTACGGCAAACTTTTCAAATCTCTTGAGCTTTTGATTCATCCTTTCCGATGGTCTTTTAATCACAATCCGTTTTCGTAGATAATCGATCTCAACAAGGTAATTTTTAAAAAACGCATAGCCTAAAATGCCATTTACAGGAATTCCTACATTTGGCGAAAAATTCACTTCTTGATTCAGCACAATCAAAATACTATGGTTATCATCAAAATAATGGGGTGTTGTTAAATTATTACTTTTAGCAATTAGCGCTTCAATAGCAGCTTGACTACCCATACCCTGCAACTGTAATTTTTCTACATTTTCAAAAATTACATTCTGATTTTCGTCAAGACTAAATAACACAGTTTCGGCAACCCCGGTATCTAATAAAAAAGTTAGATCAACACCGTTTACATTGACATTTACAAAAATTAGATTACTAAGCAGTTGAAAAGGAATTTTTACTGAATTCTTGTTTTTGTCCATTATAAAACCCTCCTGCGCTTGCGAGAACAGAAAAGCAAAAAATAGTATGGTCGAAAGAAAAATTCTCATAAGAATTAATTACTTAAAAGTACTAAAATAGATGGCTACAAACCCAAATTTGATACGTTAAACTATCGAAAAAGTCTAAAAAATAGTGCAAATTTGCATATCAAAATTTAATACTATGCCTAAAGTTTCTCACAAGGGTTCTCAAATGCCCGAATCACCAATTAGAAAATTAGTTCCCTTTGCCGATATTGCCAAGAAAAAAGGACATAAAGTATATCACTTAAACATCGGTCAACCCGATATAAAAACTCCAGAGGTAGCGATGAACGCTATAAAAAATGTAGAAATGGAAGTACTTGAGTACAGCCATTCTGCAGGTTTTGAAAGCTACCGAAACAAATTGGCTGCTTATTACCAAAATCAAAATATCAATGTAAACGCATCCGAAATTATTATAACTACAGGTGGATCAGAAGCACTTATGTTTGCAATGGGAAGCACAATGGACGTTGATGACGAAATTATAATTCCAGAGCCTTTCTACGCTAATTACAATGGATTTTCAACTGCTTCAGGGGTAAACGTCGTGCCAGTTGTTTCAACTATTGATGACGGATTTGCACTTCCTCCAATTGCGGAATTTGAAAAACTAATTACTTCAAAAACCAAAGCAATATTAATTTGCAACCCTGGAAATCCTACTGGATATCTATATTCGAAAGAAGAAATTATGCAGTTGGCAGAAATAGTAAAAAAGCACGACTTATTCCTAATTGCCGACGAAGTTTACAGAGAATTTACCTACGATGGTGACATTCATTATTCAGTAATGAGCATTCCTGGTCTGGAAGAAAATGCAATAATGATCGATTCAGTTTCCAAGCGTTACAGTATGTGTGGTGCGCGAATTGGCTGTATTGTTTCAAAAAACAAGGAACTGATGGCTACTGCAATGAAGTTTGCGCAGGCTAGATTGAGTCCTCCAACTTTTGCACAGATTGCTAGTGAGGCGGCTTTGGAGACTCCGCAAACTTATTTTGACGAGGTGATCTCGGAGTATCGCGAGAGAAGAGATATTTTAATTAAAGCTCTAAAAGATATCGATGGTGTAAAAGTTAGTAGCCCTAAAGGTGCTTTTTATTGCATTGCCGAATTGCCTATCGCAGATGCAGAGAAATTTGCGCAGTGGCTACTTGAAGATTTTGACCTTAACGGAGAGACAGTGATGGTGGCACCTGCCGCTGGTTTCTACTCTACAAAAGGTTTGGGAATGAAAGAAGTTCGCATCGCTTATGTCTTAAAACAAGAGGATTTAATTCGATCAGTCGAGATATTGAAAGCAGCGATTACAGCCTATAACGCGCTTTAATTTTCAGCATTTCACTTATAAAATTTAAAGGTTGTCATTTGGCAACCTTTTTTTTGTTTCGCATTTTTTTTGGGCGAGCCCTTCGCCACAACGTTTTCGTCATTAATGAACTTCTATCCTATCAGTTTTCATAAGAAATTGTAATCTGGCTCAGGTCGGGCTTTCCGTTCCCAATCTTTGTCGTAGCTTTTGCTCCGCAAAGCCACAACAAAGGATTTGCTTCGCCAGTTCGCAAAAGCTCGGGTCCACTACTATCCCTCTCGCAAAACTTCGGTGAGATTCACCATTGCGGTTGCTAGAAATCTTTACTATCTCCAAATTAACCTCACGATAATCTGTCGAAATAATTCCAAAAGCAACTAGGTCTTTTTACTATAAGTACTTTAATAAAACAAGCTGCGGTAAAATGTGAAAATAATTTTTTCTCACGATCTTGTAATTTTTCGCTACTCTTGCAATTTTCTCAGTCCAAACTAATCACGCCCTATCACTTCCATTCCCTAGAATTAAATATCCACTTACTAAACTTCATTCGCCATTTCCTAATCTCGAATCGCCTTTCCACTCTCCTATCTCCAGTCTCCAGTCCCCAATCTCATTCCCCAATTCTCCATTCTCCAATCCCAACCCTCACAATTAGACAAAAAAAAAGCAGGCTTTTTACAGCCTGCTTTAGTTTTTATAAATTTGAAATCCTTATCGTTTTAATGAGAAATGGGCTTTAAATTCTTTGTTTGTTCCGTTTTCTAAGTAGAATACTGTAAACCAGTAATCTGATGATGGAAGTTCTTTTCCGTTGAAAGTTCCGTTCCATCCTTCGCCACTTGGACTGATTTGTTTGATTAGTTTTCCGTAGCGATCAAATATATAAATTTTTGCGCTTAGATCACTAGCTAAGGTTGGAATATTCCAAGTGTCGTTAAATCCATCTCCATTTGGTGTAAAGAAGTGTGGATAGTTAATGGCAAATACTTCCAACACTAAGTCATCTTCACATGAATTTAGATCACGAACTACTACTGTGTGTAGTCCCGGCGTGATGTTTAGGAAGATGCCGTCATTGTCTAAGAATGGACCATTGTCTAATGAATATACATAGTCTCCAAATCCTTCTACCGTAACGGTCAAGGTCTGATTGTCAGTGAACGCATTGCTTACTGTAAAGCCTTCTCCAACTGCAACAGCTGGACCTGATTTAATTACTGTAAAACTTGCTGCCGCTGATGGACATCCTAATGCACTTACACTTGTTGCTACTAACGAGTAAACTCCTGGTGTAACAGTTGTGATGCTATAAGTAGCGTCTACTGCTCCTGCAATGACAACGCCATCAAGTGACCATTCAAATGTATAAAGGGCTGGATCAAGGTTGCTATCCAAAGTCATCCCGCTGTTTAATACTCCGGTTACAAAGTCAACACATAATGCTGGATTGTCTGAAGTAATTACTGGATTTGGAAGCGCTTCGATTGTAATAGCTACCTCTACCGGAAGTGATCTACATCCTGTAGTTGTATTATTTACTGCTGCAAATAAGATTCCTGTACTTGCTGAATAAGCTGTTGCTGGATCAATTGCATTGGTTCCGTCTTGAGCATCTTCTAGAGTTGGGTAGTACGAAACTGTGAATTCTGGCGCTACTTGAGCTCCTAATATTTCGGTGCTAAACAATGTTTCTAAATCGATAATCAAAATTCCATCTGCATCTGTATCACAAGTTGCATAAGCTGTTGGTGTAGTTGATACGGCACCTTCGGCAACTACTAATGTTACTACTGCATAAGATTTACAACTCGTAGCTCCATGAGTAACGGCTACCACTATATCCTGAGGATTGGTAATATTAGTATAAAGGTTTGGCAACTCATTGATTCCTGCTTCGGCATCTGCTTGGTTTAAGTAGTATGCAAATGTGAAATCTGCAAGGTCTTGACCTTCTTCAAGTACTTCGTCGTTGTGAGCGTTTAATGTAAACTCTGCCGTTCCGGTTGCTCCGATATCACAGTATTTGTATTCGGTAGGATCGTTTAACACTGGAAGTCCATTCACAACAATATTCTGCTGAATAATTACATAACAGTTGTCTCCCAAATAATTAACCGATGCGTTCATTACTTTGATCCAGATTGTTGTTGCTGGACCTACATAATTTGTTGGATCGGCAATAGCATTTACGCCATCAATTGCATCTTGCTCGGATAAATAATATTCGAATATCAGGTTTGGATCTTCATCTGCGATATACTCTTCGTTGGCGGTCAAATCAAAGACTCCTTCTTCGCTACCTAATGTATCTTCACAACCTTCGATATCCAATCCAGCTAAATCTGTACGTGGAGTTGGCAATGGCAATACGCGAATATCCATAGTAGTATAGCTCACACATCCGTCTGCAGAGGTTACCATCACGCCAAGTGTTTGTGCATTGGCAATATTGGTGTATGCGGTTGGATCTGTAATAGCATTTGTACCAGCTTGTGCATCTGCCCAACTTGGGAAGTATACAATGCTGTATCCTACAGCTGTTCCTACGATTTCTTCATTTTTTATCGTTAGGTCAAAAACCGTCTGTGGCAAAGTGGTCGTTGGGCCGTCGTCACAAAGTGACAATGGCGTTGGACGTGTAAGCAAGATTGGTAAGTTGACACTAATTTCAAAACTCTTAACTGCGAAACAATCACTATTATCATCATCTATACGAACCCAAATCGTTTGTGGATTTGAAGTGTTGGTATAGAATGTATCTTGGATAATCGGAGCTACTCCAGCATTGGCTGCAGCCTCAGATGTATAATAAGTTACTGTATAAGGTCCTGCTCCTGTTTGTGCATCTACGATAATTGGGGTTTGAACAGTCAAGTCAAAAGTGGTAAAACCATTTTGATTGTTGCTATCCTCATCACATTTTACAATTGGATCAAGTGCTGGAATTTTTGGCGCTGCTGTTACATTTAGTTCGATTGCTAGAATGCTGAAACATCCGGTTAGCGTGTTTTCTGCACGTACCCAAATAAAATCTATAAAGGCAGTGGTATTTTCAAACGGACTTGTCTGAGCAGTAGTTCCTGTTATTGCATCTTGCTCGGTAAGGTGGAACGTCACATCGGTGTTTGGTTCTCCTTGTAATAAATCGGCAACAAGCGCATCTAGATCAAATATCGCAAAACCATTTCCATCTTGATCACACTCTACAACAGGTCCTGTTGGTGGGTATAAAACTGGTAGTGGCACTACACGAAGATCCATGCGGCTTGTTACAAAACATCCAGTAGCAAGATTCTTTACAGTAACCCAAATAGTTTGAGCGTTGCTTATGTTGGTGTATAAAAACGGAAGCGCATTGGTTTGTGCCTCGGCATTTGCTTGGTCAAAGTAAAAAGTTACTTCCATTCCGTCTTGACCGTTTAGGATCATCGGAATAGTTGATTGCAAATCAAATTCTTCTGTTTGATCTCCAGGATTGTTTACATCACAAAGGGTGTAAGCAGGAATTGGAGCTGCTACAAGTGGCAGTGCATTGACAACCAAATCCAACGAAATAACGTCAAAACATCCAGTATCATTATTCTCTACTCGTACCCAAATAGTTTGAGTAGTAGAATTATATGAAGTTACATTCACAATTTCGGCCGTTCCTGCAGTCGCATTTGCTTGTGTAGGATAGAAAGAAACGGTGTGAGTTGTAGGGTCTATAGTATTTAAAATTCCGGCGATTGCAGTAGTCAGATCAAAAGCAGCACTACCATCGGCGTTGTCGTCACAAACTTCCAAAGCTGGAATTTCGGTGGCAACCGGGGTATTATTCACAATCAATTGAAGCTCTACAATATTCGAACAACCTGTAAGTGCAAAAGAGACATTGACCCAAATTGTTTGAAGGTACGGAACGTTGTTATCATAAATTGAAGGCAACGCATTTTCGCCAAATTCTGCATCAGTTAGAGTTTCATGGTAGGTGATAGTAACACCTGCAGGCACTGGACCTCCACTAATTTCTTCATTTGCATCGGCTAAATTAAATGTGCTCCAACCATCGCTATTTGGATCACACACTTCAAGAGGTGTTGGCGTATTTGCCGTTGGCCCTTGGGTTACATTAAGCTGTACTTGAGTGGTATTAAAACATCCTGTTGCAGTATTTTCTACTCTAATGAATACAATTGCTGGTCCGCTCACATAAGGAGTTGGCAGCGCATCAACATCAGCGATGGCATCGGCAAGAGTTAAGTGATACGTTATAACGATACCTGTTGCACCATTCACTTGCGGATTGTTTAGATTTAAATTAAAGGAAGCAGTGTTCACTATTCCATTGCTACAACCATTCATTGCTGCTGGCTCATTGGCAATAGGACGTGCATTGACTACTAGATTGAAAGAAGTTACGGCAAAACATCCGCTTACGGTATTTTCTAGTCGCACCCAGATTTGCGCAGACGCACTGTTGTAAGGAGCCGCTGTACTTATTTCGGTACCGGCAACTCCACCTTGCGCTAATGCCTGAGATGTGTAGTAAGTAACTTCAATATTTGCTTGACCGTTGATGATTTCAGCGGTTTTTGTATTTAAATCAAATGCTTCTATCCCATCTTCAGGAATACTTGTCTCACATAATTGGTAGGCTGTAATTGGCGCAATAGCTGGTTTTGGATTTACAACTAATACCAATGTAGTTGTACTAAAACATTCTGGCGACAATGGATCAAAAACTCGTACCGTTAAAGTATAGGTATTTGCGTTGATGATGCCATAGTTGGTAACATTGGCAATCGGCGTTGTAGATGTATCTGTTTCAAAATATTGAACAGTTAGTCCTGAACCAGCTCCTGCTATCTCATCATTTTTTGTCGTTAAGTTAAAAGCGGCAAGACCATCGTAATTGTCATCGCAAACTTCAAGTGGCGTTGGATCTGTGATGGTAGGAGGACTACCGACTGTAATAGCGGCAGTACCTGTTTGCGCTTGACTGCACGCCGCAGCAGTTGCATCACTCACATTGACCAAATCTACATTCACAGTTCCTACAGTAGCAGTTGAAATTGGTATAGATACAGAATTTCCTGTAGTAGTCGTAATTGTTTGTGGTGCACCACCATCAATAGTATAGGTAAAAGTATAAGGTGCTGTTCCTGCAGCTCCAGTAAAAGTTACCATTGGCTCTGTCGTATTTTGACAAACCGCAGTAGTTCCAGAAATTGTTGCAGTAGGCAAAGCTCTTACGGTAATAATCGCAGTACCTGTTTGATTTTGAGTACAGCTAGGAGTACCTAAATTTTGCACACTAACTAAAGTATAAGTTGTGTTTCCAACAGTTGCGGTTGGTGCAGATATTGTTGCAACACTGCTTCCAGCAGCACTCGTAACTGTCTGAGGTGCTCCGCCATTTACTGTATAGGTAAAAGTATAAGGAAGTGCGCCACCAGCTCCGGTAAAAGTAACCGTAGGATTTGTGTCATTTTGACAAACATTTATTGTACCTGCAATTGTAGCAGTAGGAAGCGGTGCCACATTAATAGTAATAATTTGCGAAACACTTCCTGTACATCCTGTATTTCCACTAGCACTTACTAATTCAACCACTGTCGTAGTTTGCAAGTTTGAAAGCACTAGCGTATTATTAACTGGCGAAACTGTTATAGTTTGATTTGTACCTCCATTTACATTATAAACAATTACAGTTCCCGCTGCAGCATTAAATGTAATTGTCGCAGATTCCCCAACGCATATATTAGTACTACTTGAAGAAATTGAGGCTCCACCTCCAGCACCCACAATAACTATAATTTCTTGAAATGGTCTACAAAGGGGATCGATAGGAGTCGGATTTGCAATTGCATATACATAATATGTTCCCGGAGTATTTGGAAGTGATCCTGGCGTACCTAGAACTGGCGCATCATAGATCGCAAATCCAGCGGCATTGGCAGTTGCAAAGCCAAGTGGGATTCCACCACTATAAACGGTAGCTGCAGTTTGTTGGGAAGTAAAATAAACATACGAAATTCCATCTGCAGCAGTAAAAGATGTCTCTACTGAAAAAGGCGCTGGATCTGCATCAGGACATAAATCTTGTTGAGGCGAAGGATTTTCTATAATCGTAGATGACACTAGGAAATTTCGAATATAAATACAACCTCCAGCATTAATATTTTGAACACTCATCCATATTTCTTGTCCATCACTAACAAATAGCGTCGGATCGGCAATAGGATTGGCAACGTTTTCGGCATCAACTAAACTAGTATGAAAAGCAATTTCATAATCATTCGGATCTAATCCCGCTAAAATTGTTGCAGTGTTCTCTGTAAGATCAAATTCGTTAGTACATTGGACTAAATCAACTGCTTGCGCGGTCTCATTTGGAAATACTTCCACGAGAACATTTTTTGATAAAGTAATTAAATCTCCACATACGTTATATACCGCTGTCGCTGTATAATTGGTAGTTACAGTTGGAGCAACATTTATAGTAGTATTATTTCCCAAATCATTTCCTGCATCATCAGTCCAGTTAAAAGTAACTGCCGATGGACCATTTGGTGTAAATCTCCATGCTTCATTTGAAGCTGACCAGTTTCCAGTATTTCTATTTGGTGGAGTATACGCTAGAGTACCTGTTGCATTTTGAATTCCTATAAGTCCACGACCACTCTCGAAACTATTACATGGAGTTCTATTTTGCACATAAACTTCGATTATGTTAGAAATTTCATATATAACGATTTGATAGGTCTGCAGTCCGAAATTAGTACCACATTGAAAATGCCCTAAGTGATAAAAGTTAATTACCAATTTTCGACAAGGATAGTTACCCATTAATTGATAATTTACTGAAACTTCTGGAGGTGACTGCGATGGATTTGTATCTTGCAAAATTCCATAAATAGCGTTTTTCCAAGGAAATGCTGTATTAGGAATTGTCATTGGAAATTGATATCCCGATCCAGAGTTTGCCGGGTAACTATTAAAGGACACTAGTCCATTTGAACCAACGTTTGCTGTAGTAAATTTATTCCCAAAGAAACAAAAGTCAAAAGGCAGCGGAATATCTCCCGACCACACATCATCTGTTCCTACAGATACAGGAGTAAAACCAGGGCCAAAAAATGCTGCTTGTGGACAATAAGGAATTGACGAAACCTCGTAAGTTGTTGTAGTACCAAGATCTTGATAAGAAGCTGTAAGTTCTCTAACATCTCCAATTTCGCAGATAGGTTCGATATTATTAAATAAATCTATATTACCAGCCAATACTGTGGCGCATCCATTTGAGTTTATAGTTGCAGAAGCATTCTGAGCAGTAATCGGATTATTACAACCATTAAGTGTAGCTGAAAGCAAGGTATATGTAGTTGTTTCTTGTATTAATGGAGTTGTAAATACCGCGGTTCCCGCAGCGTCTAAAGTAACTGTACTAAATAAATTTGAACTTGACTTAATTATTACAAGAGCTCCCGGAGTCCCGGTTATTGTAAAGCTAGCAGAGTTATTTGGGCAGATTGTTACGCCTGTCGAAATTGTAGCAGTTGGCAAATCTACCACTGTGACAGTAGCAGTACCATTTTGTAATTGAAAACATCCTGGAGTTGCACATGAAACGCTAACTAGCGAATAAGTGAATACTCCTACCACATCTGTGGGTACAGGAACAGTAACGCTATTAGATATTGTTGATGAGACTGTTTGAGGTAGTCCGCCATTAATCGTATAAACAAATGTATACGGTGCACTTTCACCACTTCCAGTGAAAGTAATTACTTGAGAAGGAGTGTCTTTACACACTGTCGCCGTTCCACTTATTGTTGCCGCGGGCAACAATACCATATTAGTAATAGGTGTTGTAGATAGTGCAGACTCATCGATATTGTTGCCAAATACACCTGTGAAGATGAAAAGTAACAATAATAAGTAGGCTTGTTTCATATATAATAAAGTTTGAGACGGGAAATTTACATAAAATTAACAAATAAAACCAACCAAACTTTCAAAATCTAAAAATTTAACAGCGACGGTCTTTTTAGAATTTTATTAATTATCTTTGCATTTCGAAAAAGTTCAACAGAATACAAATAATAGTATAGATGATAAATCCTTTGGATGTAGATCAAGAAATCGGCGATAATCATATTGCTAGTAGTGCAGAAAACCCGTTACGTAGTGACGCATTTGTCCTTACAGATGATCAAAAAATTGAATCAATCAAAAAGGACGTTTACAACATCCTTCAAACTTTAGGAATGGATCTTACGGATGATAGTATGCAAGGCACTCCTAATAGAGTAGCCAAGATGTTTGTAAAGGAAATATTTGGAGGTTTAAATCCCGATAGAAAACCAAATCCATCTGTTTTTGAAAATCCATATAAGTATGGAGAAATGCTGGTTGAAAAAAACATCACAGTTTATTCTACTTGCGAGCATCACTTGCTTCCTATTATAGGACGTGCACATGTTGCTTATATCTCGAATGGTTCAGTTATTGGTTTATCTAAAATGAACCGCATCGTTGAATATTATGCGAAACGGCCTCAAGTACAAGAGCGACTAACAATGCAGATTGTTCAGGAGTTGCAAAAAGCATTAAATACCTTGGACGTTGCCTGTATTATTGATGCAAAACATTTATGTGTAAATTCACGTGGTATTAAAGATATTGAAAGCAGTACCGTTACTTCAGAATTTGGCGGACGCTTTAAGGAAGAAGCCGTACGAAGAGAATTACTTGATTATATAAAAATGGAAACTAAATTCTAAATTTAGAACTTAGTTTTCTGATGAAAACCAATGCCCTAGCCCTGATTGCAGCGGCATCCTTTTTCTTTTTTTCTTAGAAAAAAGAAAAAGATACAGCGGAAAGCAGGAAAAAGCTCCAAATAAAAATTAAAGATGACTCCCTTATACAAAACTCAAGAGGTAAAAATTTACAATTCGCTCAGTGGCGAAAAAGCAGTCTTTGCTCCTATTCACGAGGGAAATGTGGGTATGTATGTCTGCGGACCGACCGTTTACAGCAATGTTCACTTAGGAAACGTGCGTACATTCATGTCATTTGATGTGGTTTTTAGATATTTTTTGCATCTGGGATACAAAGTGCGGTATGTGCGAAATATCACCGATGCTGGTCATCTCGAAAATGATGCGGATTCTGGTGAGGACCGAATAGCAAAAAAAGCGCGCCTCGAAGAATTAGAGCCTATGGAAATTGTGCAGCGCTATACTGTGGATTTTCATAATGTGCTAAATGCTTTTAATTTTTTACCGCCAAGTATTGAGCCAACGGCAACAGGACATATTGTAGAGCAAATAGAAATTATCCAAGAAATTCTAGACAAAGGTTTTGCCTATGAAGCCAATGGATCTGTCTATTTTGATGTGGTAAAATACAATGAAAATCATCATTACGGAAAGCTTAGCGGACGTAATATTGAAGATATGTTGAATAATACACGTGATCTGGACGGGCAATCTGATAAAAGAAATCCACAGGATTTTGCACTTTGGAAAAAAGCGGAGCCCAAACATATTATGCGTTGGAATTCTCCGTGGAGCAACGGTTTCCCTGGATGGCACTTGGAATGTACAGCGATGAGCACCAAATATTTGGGAAACCACTTTGATATTCACGGTGGTGGAATGGATTTAAAATTCCCACATCACGAATGTGAGATTGCCCAAAATGAGGCGGCAAAAGGGTGTGATCCAGTCAACGTTTGGATGCATGCGAATATGCTTACGCTAAACGGCAAAAAGATGGCGAAATCTACCGGAAATTTCATTTTGCCAAGTGAAATTTATACCGGTGAGAACGCTATTTTAAGCAAGTCTTTTACACCATCGGTAGCTCGATTTTTTATGCTACAAGCCCACTACCGAAGTATATTAGATTTTTCTGATTCGGCAATTGTTGGCGCAGAAAAAGGATACATCAGATTGATGGAAGCAGTAAATCTTTTGGATACTCTCCCAATTTCTTCAACGTCGACCGTAGATGTGGCGGCTTGGAAGCAGTCTTGTTATGATGCGATGAATGACGACTTTAATAGTCCAATTTTGATCGCACAATTGTTTGAAGGTGCAAAACATATTCACGCAGTTGCGACTGGCAAGGAAACACTTTCTAGTGAAGGAATTGCAGATTTAAAAAATACAATGCATTCGTTTTTGTTTGATGTTTTGGGATTGAAAGCTGAAAACGATACTACTGCCGAGGACGAAAAGAGATTGGAAGATGTTGTAGAAATTTTGATTACGATGCGTAATTCTGCTAGAGCAAATAAAGATTTTGCCCTTTCTGATAAAATTCGTGACCAATTGCTTGAAGCTGGAATCCAATTGAAAGACACAAAAGAAAAAACAATTTTTACGACTAAATAAAGAGAAAAAGGCAATGTTGAAAAAGATTCTAATAGCGCCTTTTATTTTTTTGGTACAAATTTATAAAGTCGTACTTAGCCCGATCTTGCCCGCCGCTTGTAGATATGAGCCCACCTGCTCCACCTACATGATTGAGGCTTTGCAAACTCACGGTCTATTTTACGGACTTTTTTTAGGATTAAAAAGAATACTAAGTTGCAATCCTTGGGGTGGAAATGGCTACGATCCTGTTCCAGAGAAAAAATGCAAACATTAAAATAAATAAGAAAATAAATAAAAGTTTATGACCAACGCACTTTATATGGTTTGGAATCCGTCGGAGGGAATAGACCTCGGAATTTTGATGATTCGGTTTTATAGTTTGATGTTTGTGGTGGCTTTTGGTCTCGGCTGGTACATTATGAAGCGTATATTTGAGCGCGAAAATGAACCCGTAGAAAATCTTGACACCTTATTTATCTGGACCGTTCTTGCAACTTTGCTTGGAGCTCGTTTGGGTCATGTGTTTTTTTACGACTGGGAATATTATCGCAATCATTTAGTTGAAATTCTTTTACCGATTCGTGAAAATGCCAACGAAAGTATTTTATTTTTTCAAGGTTGGGAATTTACAGGATTTCAAGGACTGGCGAGTCACGGAGCAGCGATTTCAATTATTTTGGTCATGTATTTTTACAGTAAAAATGTTTTAAAACGTCCCTTGTTATGGATTTTGGATCGTATAGTAATTCCAGTGGCGAGCGGTGCGATTTTTGTCCGATTGGGTAACTTTTTTAACTCCGAAATTATTGGTGAAGCAACCACTTCTCCTTTTGGAATTAAATTCTTGCACGACGCTTTTTCAGCTCAAGATGCACAGCAGTTAACGCAAATTCCTGATACAAAAATGGCTTACGATGCGATTGCAACTAGTCCACAATTTGCAGAATTGCTCAATCAAATTCCAGCAAAACATCCTGCACAACTCTATGAAGCGGTGGGCTATATTGCAATTTTTGCCGTACTATACTTTATGTATTGGAAAACCGACGCGCGAAATAGACCTGGACTGTTGTTTGGAGTTTTTCTAGTTTCACTATGGTCGGTGCGATTTATAGTGGAATTTATCAAAGAAAGTCAAGGTGGTTTTGAAAGTGCTTTAGGCCTTTTCTCAACCGGACAATGGCTAAGTATACCGTTTATAATCGCCGGACTATTTTTTATTATTCGAGCTAAAAAACTTCCAAATACTTTGTAATATTTAATTTTCTAAATATATAAAATTCCTGCTATTTTTGATGGTGGGAGTTTTTTTTTGGAGCTGTTCGCGCTATTCTCTGCAATTCCTCGTGGCAACACTTTTTTCCCAATGCCATAGAAGGATCCCGATTGCTATCGGGACTAAGGTCGCTCTTTTCTGTCAGGAAAAAATAGTCTTGCTGCCTGCGGGATTTCCGTTATTATTACGGCTACGAAGTAGGATTTACGAAGTAGGATTTACGAAGTAGGATTTACGAAGTAGGATTTACGAAGTAGGATTTACGAAGTGGGATTTACGAAGTAGGATTTACGAAGTAGGATTTACGAAGTAGGATTTACGAAGTAGGATTTACGAAGTAGGATTTACGAAGTAGGATTTACGAAGTAGGATTTACGAAGTAGGATTTACGAAGTAGGATTTACGAAGTAGGATTTACGAAGTAGGATTTACGAAGTGGGATTTACGAAGTAGGATTTACGAAGTAGGATTTACGAAGTAGGATTTACGAAGTAGGATTTACGAAGTAGGATTTACGAAGTAGGATTTACGAAGCAGGATTTACGAAGTAGAATTTACGAAGTAGGATTTGGAATTTTAAAAAAATGCCTTACAGATCGGGTTGCTGCAAAAAACGCAACTATCCTAACAAAAATCACCCAAACTCCCCTATCTTACACCCTTAATCTTTGAAATATGAAAATAAATTTATTGTCTTGCGATGCGCCAAGACCAGACAAAAGAGCGATTGCCAAATGCATTGCAGAAATTTCGATTAATGTTAGTGCTTCCTTAGCGAATGAGCTGACCGATATTCTGCTGGAAGGTGACCCCGTAGATTTTGAGATAGATGATAAAAATTCAAGCTCAGCATTAAGAGATTTACGAAAACTAAGTATCGACTACGAAATTGTAGAATAATTTGTTCAGCATTTCTGGGCTTTCCTAGATGTATAAACAAGGATACGATAGAGCAAAAAAGGAAGATTATCAACAGTGAAAGTAGTGCTTTATAATTTTTAATTAAAAGAAGACATCGCATTGCTGTCAACTATTCTTTTAATTGTATAATTTTTTGTATTCCTGCTTTGTCTACATTTGACGATATCTTAGACACAATTCTGCCTTATGACTTTTACCTCCTTTCTCAAAATCAACATCATAGCAGTAGTTCTCCTTGTGGTTTCTCAAAATGCATTTTCGCAAGAAGAAAATATAGAAATAGCCAAAGACAGTGTTCCCTTCGTAACTCTTTACGACTTATTCAAAAAGAAAGAAAATCGAGTTGACACACCTCAAGCACTAACGAGTTTTATAATTTTGCCTACCTTGGGATATCAGCCGGCGAACGGTTTTACGGGTGGTTTTATAAGTCAATATAGTTTTAGAGAGAAGGAAGAAGATCGGGTTTCTTTACTTTCTGGAGGAGCATCTTACAGTACCAAAAAGCAAATTTTAACCTACGCTAAAAATAATATGTATCTCAAAGGCGACACATATTTCTTAAGTGGCGATTTACGTTATTATGTGTTTTCTCAATCTAATTTTGGACTGGGTTCGGATATTGTACCGTACGGAGAAGCATTTGAAAACTTCAACTATGAAGCGATTGAAGAGCCAATGAAATACAATTATTTTAAATTTCACCAAACCGCCAACTACAAAATTCTTCCGAATATTTACGCTGGCTTAGGAATTCACATTGATAGTTATGATCAAATTCAGGATGAACTTCTAAATCTGGAAGCAAATCAGCTAACCGAACATTATAACTATTCTCAAGAGTATGGATATAATGATGAGCATTATACGGTTGCAGGAGGAAGTGCAAACTTAATCTATGATGGCAGAGATAACTTGATCAATACAAATTCGGGATTGTTTGTGAATCTTAGTTATCGTTTTAATCCTGAAATTCGTTCGAGTCAACAACAAAGCTCTACGCTAACTTTAGATTCACGGTATTTTATTCCATTAAGTAAATCTAATAAGCAACACGTTTTGGGATTTTGGCTCTATGGCCAATTTTTGACTAGTGGTAATTTGCCCTATCTAAATTTACCCGCAATTGGATGGGATCAAAATAGCCGCACTGGAAAAGGATATATTCAAGGCCTTTTTAGAGGTGCTAATTTGGCTTTCTTAGAAACAGAGTATCGCTTTCCGATTCTGAAAAATCAACTAATCAGCGGTACCGTGTTTGTAAATGCAACATCGGCAAGTGATGTGGCGGGGGATTTAGCTCTTTTCCACACTATTCAGCCCGCAGTTGGACTGGGATTACGGGTCTTACTGGACAAGAATACGCTGACGAATTTCGTTATGAACTTTGGTTTAGGTCGTGATTCTACGACGTTTTACTTTAATGATGGGGAGGGGTTCTGAGAAATTTAAAGATTGAAAGATTTGTATAATGTAAAATTGTCTACTGTATATTGTAAAAAATGTATACTGTATAATTGATTATTATAAGCCTGTATTCTGTAAATTGTGCAAAATGTAGAGTGAAGATATTGAATAATTACAGCCGCTTTTGCAATATTTCAATGGTTATTATAGCATAAGCTTTTCTACAATTACAGCCCAATAAAATACCGCAGCGCTTTGGGATTGTGCTTATGAATAATTTGCAATTTACTTTGATTTTCCATTACTACTGAACTTCGGTAATCTGTATGATTGGCAATTAATTTCTCAATTCGGTAGGTGAAAGTTTCCAAGGTTTTTAATGCCTTAAATAAATACTCCAAACTTTCAATTGAATAGACCGAGGTCTCTTCGTCAATCTCCACGGGATTCTGACCGTGCATAGCCAGATTTCGGAGACTATTCACCAAAGTGGATTCGTAAAAACTTTTCCCTTGAAACTCAATTTTGCCATACGGAAATATACTTTCGGGTTGAGTATCATTGGCGAATTCTAATAAGTCTTTTAAAGTAAAACCTTGAAATTCACCCAACTGATTAATTTCATCCTCTCTACGTTCCAACTGACGTATGCGCGATTGAAAATAGCTTCGAGAACGTTCACTTTGTTCCGCTCGATTTTTAAAATATTGGATCATGTCTTCATTTCTGAAATTTTTTAGAAAAAGATATTCTCTCATCTTTCGTTCAAACGTTAGCACATCATCTTGAATAGCTCTCAATACTGTGGTTTGATTATAATCGGCAAAATGAACAACACCACTTAAAACTTCACCTTTAAAGACAAATAATGCGCTGTGCTGATTATTTCTAAATTTCTCTATTAATGAGTTGTCAAAGATTTTCTCTTCTTTGTCCAGTCGGTTTTCGTTCCCGATTTTTTTCTTCCTAAAGGTATTCCCTTCCAAAACATAAAAATTTTCGGAGTCGTAATCCGGCATATTGTTAATTTTGAGTTGCTGACAGATACTAACACACGCTACATCCACCTCTCGGTCGTAATATAAAATTGATGATTGCTCTATATCTCCGAAATTAAGTTTTAAATGTTCCATAGTTTGTGTATTTTTCCGCGATCGACTTGAGTTTGTTGGGTAGATTCAAATATATACATTTTCATTCTAGTAGAATCAGCAGTTTTAAAATTGTTAGAATTTTTACACTACAAAAAATCTAAGGTCCTTCCCACATCAACTCTTCAAATACATCTTTAGCGCTTCAACCGAAGCCAAATCTCCTTCTTGCTAATTGTCTAAAGTGAATATAGCGGGTTTCGCTTACGCAAAATTGAGTAAAGTTGAAGCCTTTCGGCGAAAGCCAAAAAATTACAATTCTAAAGTTTCGATCAGATAGTTTTGCGACACAATTATTGATACTGCACTTAAGCGTACACTTAGAATATTAGTAAAAAAATCTTAAATAGTGGGGCACCGCACATTCGGTGGGTAATTCTTACACAGGTGCCACAACTCTAAATTACTGCAATCCCTTGATTTTAAAGCAACAGACAAATAGGAACGACAGTTGCTTAAATGTTTTCAATAAAATTTGACCCTAGAAAAATATTTATGAAAACACAAGCCATAGCAACTACAGAAACCTACTTCAACGATAATATCGACTCAGTAGTGCAGCACCCAGCTTCAAAATTTGCAAAAGCAAAATCTGAAAAAAAAGTAATTTCAATCGCGAAAGCAACAGTTACCACTAAGAGAAAAATTTCTAACCAAATAATTCTATCTGCAACAATGCTACTGCTTGTAGGTGGAGCAACTCTTGTTTATTTCTTACAAGCAGATTTTCAGCAGTTCAATCAAATGCGAATGAGTTCGACACTAGGATTGACTTTTCTAATTTTAACATTGGGACTGTTGCTTTTTAAAGTTTCCTTCCTAATTTATAACGTTTATCTATACTTTACTTACAAGCCAATCGAATCAGTTTCGGATGAATTATTACCAACAGTAACTGTAATTGTTCCCGCTTACAATGAAGGTAATTTGGTGCTTGAAACTTTAAGAAGTATTGCCAATAGTGATTTTCCTGCCAAGAAATTACAAATTTTAGCAATTGACGATGGTAGTAAAGATGATACTTGGTCTTGGATGCAAAAAGCAAAAGCGGAGTTAGGAGACAAATTAGTTATCTTACAGCAGCCTGAAAATAAAGGAAAAAGACACGCGCTTTACCGTGGTTTTAATCTTGGTACTGGAGAAGTTTTTGTGACAATTGATAGCGATTCGATAATCAAAAAAGACACTTTGCGTAATCTTGTTAGTCCATTTGTCGTTGACGCAGAATGTGGAGCAGTTGCAGGAAATGTAAAAGTGCTGAACAACAAGAACGCGATTTTACCAAAAATGCTTAACGTAAGTTTTGTGATGAGTTTTGAATTTGTACGTTCGGCCGAAAGTCAGTTAGGCAGCGTTTTATGTACTCCTGGAGCCTTGGCGGCCTACAGAAGTTCAGCGGTTTTTAAATGTCTGCCAGAATGGATTGACCAGAAATTTATGGGTCAAGCTTCGGATATTGGCGAAGATCGTGCGATGACAAATATGATATTGAAGCAAGGTGAGAAAGTGCTTTTCCAAAGAAATGCAGTGGTTTTGACCGATGTTCCTGAGCAGTACAAAGGACTTTACAAAATGTTTATTCGTTGGGGACGAAGTAATGTACGTGAGAATTTGGTTATGGCAAATTACGTTTTCAAAAGTTACAAAGAAGGTTCAAAAGCAGGAACAAGATTGCTGTTTTTCAACCAATTTCTAACTATTGTAATGACCTACCCATTCCTGATTTTCACCGCGTTTATGATTGCAATGCATCCACTGTTATTTATTAGCTCTACCCTACTAGGAATCCTAGTGGTATCGACATTTCCTGTCTTATTTTATGCAAAAAGATATAGCGCGTCTGAGTCATTATGGGCGTATGCCTATAGCGTTTTATATACTTTTGGATTGTTTTGGATTGCACCTTACGCAATTGCAACGGCTGGAAAAAGCGGTTGGCTAACTAGAGAATTAACAGTATAGTTGTTAGCTTTTAGTCCATCAGTTGGCGGATAAAATCTTATTATAAAATACTCCACCATTATATTTACTCTTCAAAAGCCGCTATTTTAGTGGCTTTTGTGTTATTAGCTATTTAAATTTTCTTTTTGAAGTTTATAAAATCGCGAATGGTACAAATTTATGTCTTCGATTTTTTTGGGCGAGCCCTTTCGCCAGAACTTGACTTGCAAAGTATCATTTTTTTCTTGGCTCAGGTCAGGCTGTTTGCTATATCTTTTCTGGCAAAAAGCCAGAAAAGGATGCCGCGCCCATCCTTCTCGCAAAATCGGCATTGAAGATTATTTAGGGGTATAAATTTAAAATAAGTCTAGCCCCTCTTTGATACAGTAAAGCATCTTCAGTGCGAGCTCCTAGACCTGCATTTATTTTATCAGTCATAAATATGGCCAAATGATCCTTTCTATGTACCTTGCTAGACTATGAAAATTGTTAAAATAAATCTATGACCGAAAAATTACAAGATACAAGCAATAAGAAACCATTTCTCGGACTTATTGTTAATAACAAAGTATTTTATCCGTCGCTTTTTATCGTCGTTATTAGTGTAGTTTTAGCCATGCTTTTCAGCGGACAGGCACAAAGCAGCTTTGAAAACGCACAACGAATTGTCGCCGAGAAAGGCGGTTGGGTTTACACTATTTCTGTAAATGCCTTTATTATATTTTGCCTTTTTATGGCCTTCGGAAAATATAGTTCTATCAGATTAGGTGGTCCTAAAGCCAAGCCAGAATTTAAAGTTCACGCATGGTTTGCCATGCTCTTTAGTGCGGGAATTGGAAACGGATTAGTGCTCTTTAGCATTGCAGATCCTGTTCGCGATTTTATGAATCCCCCTAGACTTGCCGCAGATGCTGCGCCTACCGCAATAGCTCAAGAAGCGATCAACTTTTCTTTCTTACACCACGGAATTCACGGCTGGGCAATATATTCGGTAATTGGACTTTCTTTGGCGTACTTCACATACAACAGAAAGATGCCTCTCACCATTCGCTCGGCATTTTACCCTTTGTTAGGCGATCGGATTTACGGATGGATTGGTGATGTCATTGATGTTATAGCCGTGGTCGCAACGCTCTTTGGATTGGCAACGACAATGGGCTTCGGGGTTGGACAAATTAATGCTGGTTTCAATCATGTATTTGGTATAGCAAACAGCCTTCCTACTCAATATTTAATTATTTTAGGAATTACTTTGATTGCGACTATATCAGTAGTGAGTGGAGTAAATAAAGGAGTAAAATTTTTGAGTGAACTAAATGTTGGAGTTGCCGCAGTAATATTTATCATGGTATTATTACTGGGACCTACAGCCTTTATTCTAAAAAGCTATGTGCAAAATATCGGAAGTTACCTGACCAACTTTCTAGATCTCGCTACTTGGTCAGATTCCTATGGAGGCGATTCTTGGCATAACAATGTTACATTAATGTATTGGGGTTGGTGGGCTTCGTGGTCTCCTTTTGTAGGAACTTTTATCGCCAGAATTTCTAGAGGTCGTACAATTCGCGAATTTATTTTGGGAGTATTATTTCTTCCCGCTTTAGTAACCTTTTTATGGTTTTCTGCCTTTGGTGGTACTACGATGTTGGGATTAATGGAAGGTGACTTTTCGGTTGCTAATGCCGTCGATGATAACATTTCTACTGCGCTTTATGTGTTCTTTGAAAAATTCCCACTAGCAATTGTGCTAAAGGTTTTAGGCATGATTCTTATTTGTAGTTTCATTATTACTTCTGCAGATTCGGGAGCATTGGTAGTGGACGGAATTACTTCTGGCGGAAATAAAAAAACACCAGCCATACAAAGAATTATCTGGGTGTCACTTTCTGGAATAATCGCTGCAACACTATTAACTGGAGGTGGATTGGGTACGTTGCAGGCAGCAGTTACTATATCGGGGTTGCCTTTTACAATTTTGCTATTAATGATGTGTGCTTCATTATATATGGGCATCAAAGAAGATTACAAAGTCAGCCAACGACGCTCTCATTTAAAACCCGACGAATCGTATAACAGTGATTTAATTAAAATTCTTGAAGAAGAAAATGTTCTCGAAGAAAACGAAAAACTAATATTAACGGAAGAAAAAATCGCAAAGCAAATCAGTGATAAAGAAGAAGGAAAGTTTTAATTTCAGAAGAGTTTTTAGATTATAAAGAGTTGAAAAACATCTTTAATTAAACTACTGATAATCATTTCAAAATTACCAATATGAAAAATATTCTCGTTGCTACTGACCTAACCGAAATGGACGAAAAAATCATTAGCTATGCAAAATTTCTGAAAAAAAAATGGAATCTCGATACTATAAATTTTGTTCATAATATCCGTATCTATGACATTGATGACGCGCTAAAAGATCTCTTAGGAACAAAAGATATTAAATCTATCATTCATCGAAATCTTAACGCAAAAATTTCCAAGATTTTCCAGGAAGATCAAAATTATACTTTAGAAATCCTTGAAAATGCGAATACTGAGTATGCTTTAAAATATTGGGCAGAGCAAAATAACGTGAGTACTATTTTGCTAGGTTTTAAGCAAAAAGACAATGGAACGGCTGCAATGTCACAAAAGCTGATTCGTATTTTTAAAGGCGATGTGCTCCTGGTACCGGCAAATGCATCTCTGAGCTGGGATCGAATTTTGGTGCCGACAGATTTGAGCGCAATGTTTAAAATTGTGTTGGCAAAAATGGAAGTATTAAAAAAGCTAAATCCCCAAGTCGACTTTAAAATCGTGAAATCTTTTAATATTCCAACCGTGTTTTTCCCATATATTGATATCGAAGATCAGAAGGTTATAAATGAAGCTGAAAAGCACATTTATAAACAATTTATTGAAGCCAAAAAGAAATACAAAATTAGCGATGATGACATTTTTGTTGCAAGTTTTAGAGGCAAAAATAGTATTGTCGAGATCATTAAAAAGGAAAGCAAATCTTTTAATGCAGATCTGATATTGATGAGTGCCAAAGGAGATAGTAGTGTAAGTTCTATATTAATAGGTAGCACCATTAATGAATTGATTAATACTGCACCTTTTAAAGCTATTTATATATTAAAAGAAAAATAATTTTTTAATTACTGTTTTCTTTTCCATTTGTTGCAAAAAAATAATTCATTGCATACATACTGAATTAAATTTTAAACAATTTAGTTTACTTTATTGATTTCTGTTTCTCATGTTTTTTTAGATTTTATTTTCTAAAAGAAAACATTTGGATCGTCCACAATTTTCAATTTTAAAATATAATTTTTATACTTCTCTTTTTTAGCCTGCCCCCATTTTTTGATATTTGGGTCAGTTAATTCTATTAAGACAATACGACTAAGATATGATTTTTCTGTACCTGCATTCTCACCGGATTCAAAGCCATTAAGTTGGTCTAAATTATCTAGCCAGAATTTAAAAAATCCATTGTCAGAGTCTTTAACAACTCGCTTTAAAATTAAATATGATTTCTTCGTAGATAACTCCGACTTATCAAAACTCTCGAAAAGGTCCTGCGTAACTTTCTTCAGTTTATGATCCTCTCTGTTTACGATTAGTAAATTTGAATACGCATACAAGGTTCTGATAGACCTATCGCCCGCTTCATATTTTGCTCTAAGTCCTGAAGAATTAAATTGCGGAAGGACTGCTTTTTTGGCTTCATTTAATACTGCTTCTGCATTAATTTCGCCGCTGCTGTAGTGCAAAAAATTTTTGTCCTTATCAAAATACAGTAACACGGGAACACTATCAAAATGTAAATTTGCAGTTTTTAAAAAGGCTTTTTCAGCATCTGAAACTTCATTATACGTATTTATCGCATAATTGATAAAATTAGAATTGTAGTAGGAAATAATTTCAGCATCTTCTTTAAGTAGAGTACCAAGACGTTTGCAAACTGAGCAGTCTGAATTGTAGTATTCTATAAAGACATTTTTGTTTTGCGCTTTTGCTTTTTTAAAGGCATCAGATAGAGATCTTTCAAACACAACTTGTGCAGAAGTAAAAAGGCTTGTGAAAAGAAGGACAGCGAGATAAATATTTTTCAAAATAAATTATTTAAAGGAATAGCTAAATTTTATAAGTCTGGATTTCTAAAATAGATTGAAGTAATAAAAAAAATACTCTGGTTTAATTAATAAATATCAATATACTAAGATTTTTTAAAAATAAAATTGTTTTTAGAAAAACATAACAATAGTTTCATTTTGGCAAACAGAATTTCAATACTAGATTTTTAATTAGTAACAACTTGATTAAACCTCATCAGTCGGAAATTTCAAAAACTCTAGAATTCAGAATATGATTTTAAAATATAAAATTTGACTTCATATAATATTGAATAAATTATCAAGTACGTAAATTAGTTCTGTGCAAATTTTATAACTTCAATCGAAGTCAAATCTCATTCGTGCCCCACCTGATAAATGAGAATAATAGTATATCTCAACGATTAATTGTATAAAATTGAAGTCTTTCGGCGAAAGCCAAAAAAAAATTTAATTATAATACCATTCCACGATTACTGTGATTGATACAAAATTCTTATATTAGATAGATCATCTTTCTTAAAAAAACAATGTCCTATGAGTGATATTCCAAAATTTAAAATTTGTCTAACGATGGCAGGCGCCGTATCTGCTGGTGCTTTTACCGCAGGAGTTATGGATTACCTATTAGAAACTCTTGAATTATGGGAGCAGGCAAAAAATAAAAACAGCAGTTTAGGTCCCGATCATCCCGAATATGATTTGTCAATTCCGATGCATGATGTAGAAATCGACGTTATATCTGGTGCTTCGGCGGGTGGTATTTCTGGCGCACTTACTTTATTGAATGTGATGGATGCCAACTTTCAAGCAGTAAATAAGGACAATCCTTTGGGTAAAAATAATCGCTTTTATCAAAGTTGGGTCGAAATGGGAGACGATTCAAAGTCGACAACTTTTGAAAAAATGTTGGAAAATGATGATATCAAAAAGAATGAAAAACCGGAGTCTTTACTGAATTCTCGAGCAATTGATGTCATTGCAAACAACGCTTTGAACATTAAAACACAAAAAAAATTACCCTCATATATTTCAGAAAGTCTCGATTTGGTGCTGACAACTACAAATTTGCGCGGCTTAAATTTTAAAATTGATTTTGGCGGAAGCGATAAAAACGGTTCTATTATAACAAGTCACGCTGGCTTTTTTAGGTATAAGCTCGCCAATGATCTTTATCCGCAAGGCATTCCTGAAGGAGATAATATGTATTATGTTCTAGATTTAAATAATGCCAAAGATATGGGGTATTTAAAGGATGCAACTTTAAGCACCGCGGCATTTCCAATAGGACTTAAGTCTAGAGAAGTAGCTATTTCGCAAAAATATGTAGAGCGCTATCCCAACTATCTTTTTGGTCAGCGTACAGGAATTTCTCCTATTATTAAAGATAGTCCTGTCTATAAATTTAATTCCATTGATGGTGGATTGATAAATAATGAACCTTTCGCGATTGCATTAAAGATACTTAAAGAGAAAAATTTGGCCGACGTTCTTCTTGACCGTTATGCCGTTATTATGATGGATCCTTTTCCAAATCAAGATAATGATATCGAAGAAGAGAATCCTCCAAGAGATATTATTTCAATTGCTAAGGGAATGTTTAAGGCGTTGCGAAATCAAGTGATGTTTAATCAAGACGGTATTTTGGAGGCTCTTGATCAAACAAACCGCACCAAATATCTCATCGAACCGGTGCGAAAAGTGATGTCTGCGGGCGGATTGGTACGACCTAAGAACGATTTAGCGTCGGCACCTTTTAGCGGCTTTGCGGGATTTTTAGACAAGTCGTTCAGAAATCACGATTACCACCTTGGTAGGCAAAACTGCCAAAGTTTCCTACGCTATTATTTTGGAGTGCCAGAACCAGAAATTGCCGCTCGCCTTACGGATTGTCCAAATGTTGAAGCTTTTGAGAGATTTTCTTTTAATGAAATTCAGGCAGAACGTAAAAGTCCACGGTTATTTCCAATTATTCCAGATATGCGTGTATTGCACGCTGCAACAAATAAGTACGACTTGGAAAATTACGGAATTGACGCGCAATTAAAATATCCAGAATACCCTTCTATTTCTCAAAAAAATTTTCAGAAACGATACAAATCATTGCTTAAAAATCGAATTGAATCTGTATCTAATGCGTTGGTGTCAAACTTTTGGTTTTCAATTGTGAACAGGCTATTTTTAAGAAGTAAAGTTTACAATGAGCTAGAAAAAACCCTAGAAACAGAATTAAAAGAAGCGGGATTAATGCGATAATAAGATTAGCTGATCTATTTCCTTTACTCCCTATCAGATAAGGTAAAACTTAATATGAAATTAAATAATCTACCGCACTATCCTTAATGAAATTCGATAAGAATGACTCAAAATTTATCTGATATTTCCACGACTCAAAAATACAGCTTATAAGAATTATCCAAAGTCTTGTAACATTTTCACTGCTTAAGTAATGTATTTTTACACTTGCACGATATTAAATATATAATTTATATGATTGTGTAACTTTATTACTAACCACAAAAAATTAACATTATGGCAGAAATTAAGATTGAAAAAAAGAAACCTATATGGCCGTGGATACTAGCGCTGTTACTTATTGCGCTAATTCTTTACTTTCTATTTTTTAGAGAAACGACAGTTATAACCAATGAAAGTACTACAAACGATACGATTGTTGATAATACTGAAGTTATTGATGATGGGTATGTAAATGATAATCTTTCTGATGTCGCAGCATTTCTTGCTTTCGCAAAAATGGATGACGGAAATATGACACTTGATCATGAGTATTCTCATAATGCTTTGACAAAACTTATAGACGCTACTGAAGAAGTTTCTGAAAAAACTGACTTTGATTCAAAAATGGATTTGGATAGTGCTCGTAAATATGCCGATGAAATTACTAAAGATCCAATGGCGACAAATCATGCCGATAATATTAAAAAAGCAACTGATATAATTAGTAAAACATTACAAAACTTGCAGCAGGCAAAATTTACTAATTTAACTTCGGAAGCGTCTAAAGTAAAAACCTCATCTGAATCAATCAATGTAAAAGAACTTGCATTAAATCAGAAGAATAAAATCAAAGATTTCTTTTCTGATGCAGCGGTCTTACTTGAAAAAATGAATAGTAATAATTAAAAACATACGTTATGGACAAAGATAAAAAAGATTTATTTTATTTGGACGAACTATCCGATTACAAGGTTGCAGACGATTATGCAGATGTAAGAGGATGGGATGTTAAAGATGTTGATAGTAGAGTTATTGGAAAAGTTGATGATTTACTAGTAAGTAAAAGAGCCGAGAGGGTTGTTTACTTGGATGTAGAAGTTAATTCATCTGTTATAGAGAAAGGACATGATGTATATGGAGCAACTTCTGATGGCATTCACGAATTTTTAAATAAAGATGGAGAGAATCACTTGATAATTCCTATTGGAATGGTAACTATTAGTAGAGATCGTAAAGAGGTGATGACAACTCAAATTAATCAAGAAACTTTTGCTAAAACGAAACGTTTTGCTAAGGGATATGCAATTGACCAGGACTACGAAGTAGGTACCTACAGAAAATACAATCCGGAGGAAGAAGCATTAGTGGTTTACGATGAAAACTTCTACAATCGTAAAGGATTCGGTAGAAACCTCTAAAGTACAGATAGAGAAATATATTAAAGGTGCTCAAGACTTATCTTGAGCACCTTTTTTTTATATTTAAAAAATGAATGCTACACTCCTGAATCTTGGCATTAAAATTTTTAATTTTTATAATAGTGCTATTTCTAAGATTTTAGTAGAGGCAAAAATTAAGTATTGTTTTTAATTATTTTGTATTCCATGAACGGTAATAAAAAAGTCGTGTAACTCTCTCAAGAAATGTTGTAAGTAAATTTATTCTAATTATCTGCAATTTTGTAAATCAATAACCAATAAATTCAATAAAGATGGATAATTCAAACAGTATCGACAAATTAAACAAATTAGTAGAAATTAATAATGATAGAGTTGAAGGATATGAGACTGCTGCCAAAGAAATGGACAATGGTGAACTTCACAGCCTTTTTGGAAAATTAGCGGCAACTTCTCACAATAATCTATCGGAATTGCGCGCTGAAGTAAATAGACTTGGCGGCGAACCTACAGAGGGAACTAAAATTTCAGGAAAATTTTTTAGAGCGTGGATGGATGTAAAGGCGGCTCTATCGAGTGATGAAAGACAAACAGTGTTAGATTCTTGCGAATTTGGAGAAGATAAAGCACTTGAAGTTTATGAGGAAGTTTTAGAAGACACCAAAGATTTAACCTCAGAACAAGTGGCTATGATATCTAAGCAAAAAAGTGCATTGAAACAGGATCATGATCATGTGAAAGTATTACGAGATGCAAATAACGGATAAAAATTTGTCTCGAAATAAACTAAAGAAGCCTCAAATTTGAGGCTTCTTTTATTTTATAAAGGTATTTCCGGTTCTAAAATTAGTATTTTTCTGAAATGCAGAATTATCTATAATAATTTCGATGGTAGTCCCCTTTCCTAGTTCTGACGTGATCTGAATAGTGCCTCCGAGGCTCTTGATTCGGCTATTCATATTATTATGACCAATTCCGCTTCTTTTAAGTTTTACGTCAAAACCGACGCCATCATCCTGAATGAGAATGCGGATTATATTATTATCTCTCTGAAAAGTTATAATACAATTTTGAGCTTTTGCATATTTATTCACATTAAGTACTGCTTCTTGTATAATGCGATAGAGGTTTATTTTGTAAAGATTTGGAACATCATTCCAGTTAGACCCATCCATTTTAATATAGGAGAATCTTGTTGTACTGATACCTTCTTGATTTTGTAGCAGCCCTTGCAGCAACATATTGAAATCGCTTGTGTCAAAGAAAGTATTGCGACTAAGCTCGTGCGAAATAGTTCTAATTTCACCTTCGACCTTTTTTAATTCTTCTATATAATCTTTTCGTTTCTCAATTGCATTTTCATCTTTTTTCGAATTAAAAAAGCCAAGATTCAGACGGATTCCGTAAAGTGTATTTATCACACCGTCGTGCAGTTCTTGCGCAATCTTAGTTTTTTCTACTTCCTTTGCCTGATTGATTTTCTGCTGTTGTTCTGTGAGTAATTTAAAAACATCCTCACTTGCTTTTTCTTGTAGTCTTAAAAATTGTAATTCCTTATTCTTATATTTTATATAACGAATTATTACAAAGGTTACTAAAAGAATAATAAGTATAATCGCAACCATTATTATTATAATGTTGTTACGACTAAGTTCTTTATTAGCAGCTTGGATTTTGGTTGTTTCATATTCGATACGGGCATATTTATTTCGCGTCTTTTTCTGTAATGCCTGCGAATTGTCACTTATTTTAATATATTCTGTCAAATATTGCTGACTATTATGCTGATCAATTCTCGCGAGTAGTCTTAACGTACTTAAAATTTCGTTCGTATTGCTGTTCTTGACCGCAATTTGATTGGCTAAGTTTATATATTTAATAGCACTCAGGTTATCATTCTGACTCGCATAATACTCACCAAAATAGATGTATTTGTAAAGTAAATCTGATTCATTTCCTAGATTCTTCGCAATTTTTATAGATTCTAGAAACATCGTTTCTACACCTAAATATTCGCCATTTTTAAATTTTGAATAAGCTAGGTTGCTGAGAACTCTTGCGTAGGATAAAGGGTTATTAACTTTTAGTCTTTCATTTAAAATAGATTTTAAATTTACAATGGACTTGTCATATTCCTGACGTTGATCGTAAAGATTGGAGATATTAACAACGGTAGAAACTCTATAAATACTTTTCTCGCTTGTAGTCAAGTCTAATTTTTCTATATTCTGCAATGCATTGTTGTGATAGTTTAGTGCTGCATCAAAATCACCAATTTTCTCCAGACAACTTCCTAATAAAGAATTACACGAGTATAATAAGAAATAGTCCTTTGTATTTTTTAAGTTTTGCAAAGCCTTGGATACCTGAACTTCACAGGCAACATAATTGCCATCGTAAAATAAAACGTACGCTTTATTAAACTGCATTCGAGCAACATTGGAAAAATCTCGATTTTTTAAGTAGATCTTTTCTGCCTGATAATAGTAGTAGTACGCACTATCTTTTTGGGAGATTTGAAATGAATCGCCTATATAAAAGAAAGCCTTGGCCATCGATAAACTATCATTAGATCTCTGTGCATATTTAAGAGCTTCTTTACTGATAGAGTAGGATAAAGCATATTCATTTATATAGTAATATTCTAATGCAATATCTAAATACTGGTTAGGGCTAATTATATATGGCGAGCGTTCCCGTAAGTCCTTTGATACTGAATCCAAGAACATCTTTCTTTGCTCAATCGGTAATGAACTTATTAGTTTTGGCGACCACTTAATGGAATCGCTAGTTTGCATTCTGTTTTCCGAGCATGAGACAATTAGGTGAAGTAAGAATAATAGAGCAATATTTCTCAATGTATTGTAAATTCCTAATTTAACAAATATTTTATATACGTAATAGTAAACAAAAAAACTGACTAATACACATTGGCATAAGTCAGTTTTTATAATAAAATTAAAATTATTATCTTTTTGGTGGTTTAATAATATCCGGCTCTCCTGCAAATGGATCTCCAGTTGACATCGCCGTTGAATCTGTAGGTGTGGAAATAATTTCCTGATTCAAAGCTGGATTCGTCATTCTAGAGCTGTCCATTGGCCCTTCAGCCATTTCATCAACAGAACAAGAAAATGTAAAAAGTGAAAGTGCGATCACTGCTATTGCTAAAAATTTATTTTTCATAACGATTTGGGTTGTTTGTTATTTTCTAATACAAAGAAAACAATAAATTCATATTATAGGTTACGGCATACACGTAAAATTTTATTAGATTTGAATTAAACTATATAACATTAATGGCAACAAAAATTCTTATCGTAGATGACCACCCCATGACCGTGGCAGCCTACGTGAATTTATTGACTGAGATCAACCTAGGGCCATTTCCTGCCAAATTTATAACTGCTTACACGTGTGAACAGGCTTACAATATGATCAATATTCAAAATACCATGGAAACTCCAATTGACTTGGCCCTTCTGGATGTTAGTTTACCCTCCTTCGTTTTGCAAAATATTATGGATGGTGTTGATATCGGCAAGCACCTAAGAAAAAGAATGCCAGATTGTAAAATAATAATACAAACAATGCACAGCGAGCCGTTAAGAATCGATAATATTATCAATCAACTATCGCCTGAAGGTTTTATCTCCAAAAACGATATTGATTTTGAGAGTTTTCCTAAAATCTGCCAACGTATCATGAATGGCGACATCTATTATAGCCATACAATTGAACAAGCTCGGGAAGAATTTGCCAAATTTGATATAGATTTTGATTTGCATGACAACAAGATTCTTAATCTTTTATCACAAGGTGTCAAAACTATCAACTTGCCTGACTATATCCCTTTATCTTTGAGTACAATTGAGAAGAGGAAGGCAACTATTAAAGACCAACTTTTACAAGGAAAAGGCTCAGATCTGGAATTATTGCAAAAAGCGAGAAAGCTAGGATTAATATAGTTTCCTAGACTTTTTTAAAGCGCTGCCTTTGTGAGCAGCAATATGATCTGACTTATCACTTCTTATTTCATATTGCGGATCGTCTTTGCTCGCGTGGTGCGTATATCCTTTATAATCAAAATCCTGATAATGTAATTTTATAATTTTGCCACTCACCATTCCCGCTTCTGAATTCCACTTTACATGGTCTCCAATTTTAAAATCTGATGCCATAGTTTCTAAATTTTAGTAATTACAAATTCACTTCTTCGATTCATTTGATGTTCTCCTTCTGAACATTCGATTCCGTCTGAACAATTGTTAAGCAATTGCGACTCTCCAAAACCTGCCGATTTTAACCGCTTTGGCGAAATCCCTTTTTTAATCAGCCAATTCATAGTCGACTTTGCACGATTTGTAGATAATTCTAAATTGTATTCTTTTGAAGCGCGACTGTCGGTGTGCGACCTGATGCTGATTTCCATCATCGGTTCTTGCTGCATAATCAACAGAATTTTTGTCAATTCATATTCGGCATCGGGACGAATATCAAATTTATCCAAATCAAAATAGATATTTTTAATCGAAAGTATTTTGGCCAGATCATCACCAACTTTCATTGGTTTTTGAGATTTCTCAAAGATAATATCGGTTGAAGTTTTAGTTGAAGTTGCAGTCACTTGTTCTTGAGAATCATATAAATCTTTTGAAAATGTAAGATGATAGTTGTGCGCACAATCAATAGTAAACGAGAATTTTCCATCTTCTGAAGTTAGAATGCTTTGAAGACTTTCACCTTTCTGATTTTGCAACGTGACTTTCACTCCAGAAACCAAGTTTTTGTTCTCTGAATCGACAATCCTTCCTTCATATGTGTTCTCGCATTTTTGCACTTTCGTGAATTTATAAATATCATCAAATCCAAGTCCTTTGCTCCTATTGGAACTATAGAATCCTTTGCCAGTTTCCGAATTTATCAAAAAAGCAAAGTCGTCAGCATTGCTGTTGATTTCTGATCCGAGATTTTCAACGCGAACATCTTCTAATTTAGAATTCAAATCTGTTTTATAAATATCCAGTCCGCCCAAACCTGCTCGGCCGTCCGAAGAAAAATAGAGTTGATTGTCAGCACTTATAAAAGGAAAAGTTTCTCTGCCTTCGGTATTAATTTTTGAACCTAAATTCTCTGGCTTTCCATAATTTCCATTTTCGAAAATTTCTACTCGAAAAATATCCGAAGCGCCAACTGTTCCTGGCATATCTGAGGAAAAGTACAAATATTTTTCATCAGCGCTCAAAGCAGGATGAGCACAACTAAAATCATCACTATTAAAAGGAAGTGCAATTGCATCCGTCCACTTTTTACCATCAAAATTGGCCTTAAAAATTTTAAGCAAAGTTTTTTTATTCTGATTTTTGACTCTTTTTCCTTCTTCCGAATTATTTTGAGTGAAAAACATCGTCTTTCCATCTTCGGTGAAAATCGCCGATGATTGATTCAGTTTTTTGCTGAAATCCGTTTTTAAAGGTTTTGGATTTGACAAAATTCCATCAGTCGAAATAACTGCTTGGTAAATTTTTGAAAATGCTTGATTGGTCCAAGAGTGCGTTCTTTTGATAAATCCTGAGGTAT
The DNA here is from genome assembly GCF_033547075.1 of Flavobacterium ardleyense. NCBI lineage: Bacteria > Pseudomonadati > Bacteroidota > Flavobacteriia > Flavobacteriales > Flavobacteriaceae > Flavobacterium > Flavobacterium ardleyense. The sequence continues at coordinate 2,986,198 of NZ_CP137891.1, forward strand.
CGCGGGATGAAGTGAAATAGAATTTATCATTCAAAATAAACGCGCCATAATCTGAGTAAGGTGAATTTATTGAAGTTGTGTCAACTTTAAACTGCTTTGGAATCAATTTAATGTCTTCCAAATAATTTTGATTCCCGAAATACAATTTGAATCTTGAATCTGACTTTATCTCTTCAGGAATTTGATTTAGAAATTTATCCGCCAAATCATATTTATTCTGAGCTTTTAGACTTTGAACATACCTAAAATAATATTCGGCAGGGACTACTTGTTTTTTCAATCCGAAAAGTGATTTATAATAGGAAGTAGCGCTTTTGTAATCTCCATTGAAATAATACGAATCTCCAATATTCTGATAAACTTCTGCAGTTCGGAAACCTTTTTTTAATAGCTTTTTATAAATTTCCACCGATTCAAAATACCCCATATTTTCGTGCTTAGTATTGGCCACAGAAAGTTTCTGCTCTTGGCAAAAAGCAGTAGATAAAAAAAGCAGGCTTAGAAAAAGCAGTAAATAATATTTCATAGTTCTTAATTTTAGAAAAATCTCGGGGAACTAAGTCCGCTGTAGGATTTAAATAATTCGAAACGTAAAAAGATTTCGTGACTTCCTTGATTGTATTTCTGCAGTTGTGTGGTTTCAAAATCGTAGGCATAACCAACAAATAACATTTCAGAAATTTGAAATCCTGCCAACGCACTTACTGCAGCGTCATATCGATAAGCAGCACCTAAAGTTAGCTTTTGATTAAATAAAAAGTTCGCCGATAAATCCATCTGCAAAGGCGTACTATCAAGGTATTTCGCCAAAAAAGCTGGTTTGAAATCGATATCAGAATTTATCGGAATTACCGTTCCAGTGATGAAGTATAAATTAATTCTTTCCCGATTTAGCGAAAGCTCATTATCATCGTACTTATAATTTTCGAAAAGTTGAGGTGCGGATAATCCAAAATAAGTTTTGTCTGAATGTAGATAAAAGCCAATTCCAAGATTCGGACTTATGGAGTTTTTGAAATTTTCTAGAGTTGTATCAGCTACATCTTTTGGATTAAGTTTATTTGCGTAGAAATTGAAAAAAGTCGCTGAGGTATTCAGTCCGAAATTTAGAGAAAACTTTTTCGAAACTATCAATGTATAGGAAACCGCGGCGGTGATAGTGTTTTCGGCGGTTGGGCCAATTTGATCATTCACGAAAGATAATCCCGCACCAATATTTGAACTGGCAAATGGTGTATGAATCGAAAATGCATTTGTTTTGGGCGCTCCATCAAATCCAACCCATTGATTTCTATGCATTGCAAAGAGCGACATAGCACCACGACTTCCCGCATATCCTGGATTAACCACTATCGTGTTGTACATATAGTGCGTATATTGCGAATCCTGCTGCGCGAATGCAAGGGAGATACTAAAGATGCAAGTAAGCACTGTAAGTAAAGTCTTCAAATTCAAAAGGATAGAATTTTAAATATTGATAGTCTCTCAAAAATACGTTTTTATTAGTAATGACCACCGAGAACTTCAACTGAAACCAAGACAAAATTTGCTTGACAGAAGAAAAATACTTCAATTTTAAAGATTTCGGCTCTCTTAACGGGTAGTAGCCATTTAGCGAAAGCGAAATTACCGCCACAATATACCCGAATCATATAAAAATAATAAATTTAAGAAATTGTATATTTGAAATTCTAGATTAAGAAAATCTTCAATTTGTAAAATTTTGGATTGCTCTTTGCTAGTGATAGATTTCTTAAATAATATATGATGAAAAGAATAGCAATAATAATACTGATGATGGCACCCTTTTATGGCCACTCGCAGATTAAAGGATTTCTAGACAAAATAGGAAATAGTCTTGAATCAGTAACTGGCGAAAGCACGGACCGTTTTGATATTTCTGGAGCTTTGAAAGAAGCTTTAAATAAAGGTGTTGACAAAGAAGTTTCGAAACTTACACTTGAAAATGGATTTTATAAGAATGAAGCCGTAAAGATTCTGATGCCCACGGAACTCCAGAAAGTGGACAAAACTTTGCGAAGCGTGGGATTATCATCGCTCTCTGACGAAGGAATTAAATTACTAAATCGTGCCGCCGAAGAAGCAGTTAAGGAAGCAACTCCAATTTTTATCACCGCCATCAAACAAATGAGTATTGCCGATGCTAAAACAATATTGATGGGCAAAAATAATGCGGCTACCACTTATTTAGAATCTAAAACTACCAAAAATTTATACGCGAAATTCAATCCAGTAGTTCAGAAAAATCTCCGAAAAGTTGGCGCTGACGTGGCTTGGACTTCTATAATTTCAAAATATAATTCACTTCCACTTACTACCGACGTAAATCCAGACATTACAGATTACGTGACTAAAAAAGCACTTGAAGGTGTTTTTAAAATGATTGCGGTAGAAGAATTATCGATTAGGACAGACATCGGCGCTAGGACTTCTCCCCTACTAAAGAAAGTCTTTGCGATGCAAGATTAAATAAACCAACAAACCAAAATACTATGAAAAATAAAATATTAGCACTCGCAGTGGTGCTAAGCCTTTCTGGCTGTGCCGAACTGCAACAAGTAGCATCTCAATATCCTGGAATTGGACAAACGTTAGGAAATGCTGATATCGCGATGGGGCTTAAGGAAGCGTTGAATAACGGTGTCACCAAACAAGTAACAAAACTCACCGTTTCGGATGGTTTTTATAAAAATGCTGCCGTAAAGATTTTGCTTCCGCCCGAACTTCAGAAGGTGGATAAAACTCTGAGAGATCTTGGACTTTCTAGTCTTGCTGACGAAGGTTTAAAAGTTTTAAATCGTGCTGCCGAAGATGCAGTTAAAGAAGCGGTTCCAGTTTTTGTAACTGCGATAAAAAGTATGACCATTACCGATGCGAAAAATATTTTGATGGGCAATGACAATGCTGCCACTATCTATTTGCAAAGAACAACTAGTTCACAACTTTATGGTAAGTTTAATCCTATCGTGAAAAAATCGTTGAGTAAAGTTGGAGCAGATAAGACTTGGAATCAAATTCTTACAAAATATAATACACTGCCGCTTGTAACAAAAGTAAATCCTGACCTAAATGACTACGTAACAAACGAGGCTTTGAAAGGAGTTTTCACAATGGTAGCAGTAGAAGAGAAGGATATTCGTAACAATGTTGCGGCAAGAACTTCAGATTTACTGAAACGAGTTTTTGGAATGCAATAAATTGCGATTGTAATAGATTGTTAGTCAATAACATATAAATAACATACTCTTAACAACTGTATTAAAATTTTAATTGCATCTTTGTATCATAATAAAGGGTTTTTATTATTTGGTTAGAGTTAGTTACAAGAATGCCAGTGTTTTATTTCACTGGCATTTTTATTTTTAGTCCTATTTAGAAAGCATAAATATTACTTTCCTACAAAGAATTTAGGTCGTTTCGAAGCTTTTTGAAGTAATCAAAAGCTAAAATTAGCCTCGATCCATACCAAGAAAACATTTCTCCATCCACCACCATAATTTTTACTTTCTGATTTAATTTCACGAAATCATCAAAATCTGATTCCTTAAAAGGATAGGGTTCAGAGGATAAAAGAATATAATCAACCTCGTTTTCTTTGATGTTTTCAATCTGTACTTCAGGATATCTTTCCAGATTTTCAAAAGCATTTTGGAAATTATTCAGCTTTAAAATCTCATTGATATAAGTGCTATTTGCCGCAACCATATAAGGATTTTTCCAAATAAAATACGCGATTTTTTGTAGTTTTTGAGTGGAAGCAAAAGCGTGAAATTCTTGCATTGCAGCATTAGTTTCACAAACCATCTTTGCAGCAGAATCTTCTACACCAAAGATTTTTCCGAAATCCAAAATCATCTGATTATTATCTTCTACCGTATAAATATTGGTCGTCCAAACTGGACAAATTGCCGAAAGATCTTCGACAATTTGTTGGGTATTTTCCTCTTTATTGCAGATAATTATATCTGGTTTTAAAGCAGCAATTTTATCAAAGTTGATCACTTTGGTACCGCCAACCATAGTTTTTGTGTTTTTGAGACCAACCGGATGAATACAGAATTTGGTCAAGCCAACGATGCTGTCTTCCAGCCCTAAACTAACAAGAAGTTCAGTTTGCGAAGGCACCAAAGATACGATTCGCTTTGGCGTTTCAGTAAACGAAAATGTTTTCCCAATCTGATCAGTTAGTTGCATAGCCAAAAACGAAATTACATTTTATCGATGATTGCGCTCATTTGCGTTTGCATTTTTAGCGCTTCTTCTCTTGCTTTTTCGGCAAAGTCCAATCCACCCGAAGCATAAATTATTCCTCTAGAAGAATTTACCAAAAGACCCACATTTTTGTTCATTCCGTATTTGCAAACCTCCTTCAGATTTCCACCTTGCGCTCCTACTCCAGGCACCAATAGAAAACTTTCTGGAACGATTTTACGAACTTCAGCAAGGTATTCCGCTTTGGTAGCGCCAATAACGTACATCAAGTTTTGACTGTTTTTCCAAGTTTTCGAAGTTTCAAGAACCTGTTTGTACAAGTCTACTCCATCCACTTTTTTAGTTTGAAAATCGTAGGCACCTTCATTTGAAGTCAATGCCAACAGAATTGCAAATTTATCTTCGTGTTGCAAAAATGGCTCAACCGAATCCTTTCCCATATACGGCGCCACAGTTACAGCATCAAAGTCAAGATCTTCAAAAAATGCTTTGGCATACATTGCCGAAGTATTTCCGATATCACCTCTTTTTGCATCGGCAATGGTAAAAATATCCGGGTACGTTTCGTTGATATATTGCACGGTTTTCTCTAGAGATTGCCATCCTTTAATCCCGTACGCCTCATAAAATGCAGTATTTGGTTTGTAAGCAACCGCCAAATCATGAGTTGCGTCAATGATGGCTTTGTTGAATTCAAATATTGGGTTTTCGCTATTTAATAAGTGCTCCGGAATTCGTTCCAAGTCCACATCTAGTCCGATGCATAGGAATGATTTCTTCTCTTTTATCTGTTGTGTTATATGCTGTATGGTCAAAATATATGATTTTTCGTGTTTTTACTACGGTGCCAAAGTTCGTTAAATTTTGTCTAAAAACCCTAATTTTGTAAATATAATAATGAGGTCGAATAATCGTTTGTCAAAGATATTTTTGGGTGGAGATTGCTATTTCCGTGATATTTTTTTGGGCGAGACCTGCGCCAAGACGAATACGGTAACATTGAAGATTTGTTTTGGCGCAGGTCCGGGCTATACGTTCCCAATCTTTCTTGTAGCTTTTGCTCCGCAAAGCCACAAGAAAGGATTTGCTTCGCCAGTTCGCAAAAGCTCGGGTCCACTGCTACCCCTCTCGCGGGACTTGTGGTGAGGTTGGAGTGAGGTGGTTGGGTGAAGTTAAATAGCAATTTTCCATAACTTGCTTGCCTATCAAACAACATTTCCTCACTGGATATAAATCTATTTATTAGCAAAATAAGAAATATATTAGCGTAAGTATAATCAAACGTCCTCCAGCTATACATAATTTCTTTGTGTATGGCTTATCATATCGGTGATATTAATGTGTTAATTACTAATAACCTTGTTTAGTTTGTCATGAAAAGCCAATATCGAGACTTATCTGAGCGCACAGGGGTAAAACTTTAATTTTATGATAAACCAGCCAAGTCGGATTGATTTGGAGACTTACTGAATTTCATTGTTTACTATCTTAAAAAATGAGATAATAAATACAATAAAGTATATTTGCACTTCCACATAAGTCGAAAGAAAAATATGAACAGAATTAAAGTGGTTTTGGAAGAAAAAGGAATTAAGCAAAAGTGGCTTGCAGAACAATTAGGAAAAAGTTATAACATGGTTAATTCTTACATTCAAAATAGACAGCAACCAAGATTAGAAGTGCTATTTGAAATAGCGAAGATTTTGAAAGTGGACGCAAAGGAACTTTTAAACAGCAAAACTAATGTGTAAAGAGACCATTGAATTTGAGAATATTTATGTAGTTGAAGAGCCACAGTTGGATTTGTTTGCTTATTCAGATGAAAATAATTTAAGGGATGAATTCAAAATAGTTTCTAAAAATAAAGAACTTGAATTTGAATCAATAGGCCGACATACTCTATTGGGAAATGGTAATTGTGTTGAGTATTTAAAATTCCTGAAATCTTCTACTGTAGATTTGATTTTAACAGATCCTCCATATAATCTTGGAAATTTTATGCATAACAGGAATACAAACCTTGTAAAAATGCGTGAAAATCAATTCGCATATGCAGGTTGGGACAATTTGTCTCAGGAAGATTGGGAAAAGGAAATGGACGTTTTTTTTAGCGAAAGTAGTAGAATTCTTAAAAAAAGAGGTGCTTTACTTTTGTTTATGTCACTAATTAAAATAGAAACAATTATAAAACTTGCATCAAAATACAAATTCTATTACAAGACAACAGGAATATGGCATAAAACTAATCCTATGCCTAGAAATATGAATATTCATTTTGTCAATTCGACGGAAGCTTGGGTTTACTTTATAAAGGATGACACTTCTGGAACTTTTAATAATGATGGCAAGTTGGAACACGATTTTATAGAGACGTCACTAACAACAGGCAAAGAGAAGCAATTTGGTAAACATCCGACACAAAAACCGACGAAAGTTATAGCACATTTTATTAATTTATTATCTAACGAAGAGGATGTTGTACTAGATCCATTTATGGGAAGTGGTACAACAGGTGTATGTTCTAGAAAATTAAAAAGAAAGTTCATTGGAATAGAATTAAGCGATGAATATTATGAACTTTCAAAAAAAAGAATGCTGAATGAGTAAGTTAAAAGTTGCAGATTTATTTGCTGGCGTTGGTGGATTATCGCAAGGTTTTATTTCAAAAGGATTTGAAATAGAATTTGCAATAGAACATAATAAGGAAATAGCATATTCTTATAAATTAAATCATCCCAAAACAATTGTTTACGATGAAGACATTTCAAAGATAGATTTAAAACTCCTCAAAGAAAACCATCCTAAAATCGATGTTATTGTTGGAGGTCCGCCTTGCCAAGGTTTTTCGCAAAAAGGTAAGAGATTAAATATTGATGATGAGAGAAATTATCTTTTTAAAAAGTTTATTGATACAGTTGAAATATTTAAACCAAAGTACTTTGTTTTAGAAAATGTGCCCAACGTTTTAACAACAGCAAATGGTTTTTTTAAAGATGAAATTATAAAAGGGTTTGAAAAATTAGGTTATGCAGTAAACTCAACCATATTAAATGCATCAGATTTTGGGATACCTCAGAATAGAAAAAGAGCTTTTTTTATTGGCTCATTAAGTGGAGATTTATTAGAATTTCCAAAACCTAATAATATTAAAATCACTATAAAGGACGCAATTTACGACCTTCCACATCTTGAGTCAGGGCAAGGCAAAGAGTTTTTTGAATATGATAAACAACCTTTATCAGACTATCAAAAAAAATTACGCAGTAAATCGAAAGGAATTTATAATCACCAATCTACTAAACATTCCGAATTAGCAATCGAGAGATTGAAGTTGATCCCGAAAGGAAAGGGAAAGGAAGTTCTACCTCCAGAGCATAGAACTAAATCAATTTATAGTGGAACTTGGACAAGATTGCCAGAAGATGGAATTGCCGCTACAATTACAACTAGATTTGACACACCGTCATCTGGCCTTTTTACGCATCCTATTTTAAATAGGTGCTTAACAGTTCGTGAAGCAGCAAGAATTCAATCTTTTTCAGATGATTTTATTTTCTATGGAACAAAAACAATACAAATGAAACAAGTCGGAAATGCCGTTCCACCTTTGTTAGCATCAGAAATAGCGAAAATAATTAAGAAAGACATAGAAAATGAACTTACCAAATAATGTAAAAAGACGAATTCCGATAGATCCAAAATTAGCTGTAGGGTCATCATTGCCTAAACCAAAAGAATTAATTGCATTAACAATTTTGTTATATCTCTTAAATGAAGAAAAGGAATATCTTGATTATTCAGTTCAGTCTGGCAATACTATTAATATTAAAGATGAATTGATTGATTCGATGAAAAATTTCTTTTCTTCCATTAATGGTTATAATGAGCAAAAAATCGATGACCTAAGAAAAGATAACCCGTTGGTTACAATGCAACTTGAACCTTTACAAGTTTCTCTTCAAATAGTTTGGAAACTTGCAAAAGTAAAGGCTATAAATTCTAGTTCTTCAAGTCAGGAAAGAACCGGAAGAGTTAGAGTTCCTAAATCATTAAATTTCACCTCTAATCTTATTTTACTCAAATCCACATTAAGTGACGATAATAATGCGATTACAGAACTTGCGAAAAAAGTTTTGTATTCTTGGCTTTTCAATGAATCTGTTGAAGTAGAAAATCAAAATTTAGAATCTAAGTTAAAGACAACTTTATTAATATTAACAGAAGATACTCTATACAAAACTTGGCTAAACGATAATACTGACGTTCTTTTCCAACAGGAAGGCATTTATGATTTAATAAACAATTCCACAGATGCAGTTGATTTAAAAGGAGCAAAAGAAATTAAAGGAACTTTAAGAAACTTAAAATCTCTTTATTCTCACAATTTGCATCCATACCTAAAAGTAGAAGGCGATAATGTTAGTTTAAGAGACCAGACTTCATTAGATGAATATGTAAATTATAGAATTAAAGTTGCTAATCAATTAGACTTGACACCAAAAAACATAGAGATTGTTGAATTAGAAAGAGAGAATGAGGAGACAAACGGTCCTCAAAATTTAGAGAATATCCCTCATCAAATCATTTTCTTCGGTTCTCCTGGAACAGGAAAAAGTAGAACTGTTGAAAATATTACGAGAGATAAAAGAATCGTAAGAACAACATTTCATCCTGAAACAGATTATCATTCTTTTGTTGGAAGTTATAAACCTGTAATGGATGGAATCAGCATAAAATACGAGTTTGTTCCGCAAGTATTTACGAAAGCATATTGCAATGCTTGGCTAAACCCGAAACAACCATATTTCTTAATTATTGAAGAAATCAACAGAGGAAACTGTGCTCAAATTTTTGGAGACTTATTTCAATGTTTAGATAGAGATGATAACGGCTTTTCAAAATATGACATTAATTGCGATAAGGATTTAGCAAAATATTTGAAAGCTGTATTTGAAAGCTCTGATAATTTAGATGCAGTAGGTGAATACAAAGCAAAAATCCAAACAGAAGATTTTGATAAAATCATTCTGCCAAACAATTTATACATTTTGGCAACAATGAATACATCTGACCAATCTTTATTTCCAATGGATAGTGCCTTCAAAAGACGTTGGGATTGGGAATTTGTACCAATTAATTATGAGGACGCAAATTCTTTAAAAATCGTTGTAGGAGATAGCACATATAACTGGGGTAACTTTATTAAAAACATCAATCCGAAAATTAAAGAACTAACAGGAAGTGAAGATAAACAACTTGGAAACCGCTTTGTAAATCCCAAAGATGGAAATATCACGTTTGATCAGTTTAGGTCTAAAGTGCTGTTTTATTTATGGTCTGAAGTATACAAAGATGAATACGGTACACAAAATTCAATATTTAAATTTGAAGAAAATGGAGAGGTAAAGGATTTTCAATTTGGTGATTTATACAATGAGAATTCAACAGATTTAGTAAAAGCTTTTTTGACTTATAACGCAATAGAAGTAGTATAATGATTATCCTATTTGAAGAATATCAATACAAAACAGAAAAACTTAAACAAGTTTTATCTGAAAGATATTTCTTTCCAATCAATTCTGTTTACTCAAAAATTAGTTATGTCGGTTATTACTTTAATCCACTAATAAACGATGCTGTTATCATTTTTCCAAAGGTATTCATTAATGAATACGGTTTAGCTTTTGATGAATTTGAGCCTGAAACTTTAGTAATACTAACTACTGAAGAAAAGGATATTCTTTCAAAAACAGGAAAAGACAAAATTGTTTTTGAAATCTCAACTTGGCTATACAGAGCAGTTCAACAATTCAATAAACGCCATTTTTATAATTCAATTTCTGAGAATCAATTTTTGAATCAAGTTGTTACCAACCTTGAAGAAAAATCGAATACAGAACTTGATATTATTTTAAGTTTATTAAAATTCTATAAGGAAAGTCAGACTTTATTTTCGTTTATATCAAAATCTGCTCATTCACAACAAAATAAGATAAATTGGCATAAAACAATTAATAAAAAACAGCCAATTATTCAAAACAATACACCTATATATCTTGATTTAGCAACTACAAGAAAAAAAGTTAATTATGACGAAGAACTCTTAGTTCTTTTCTATTCAACCTTATATTTCATCAAAGGAAAATATGCTTTTGACTTTTATCCACCGCAAAATTATGAACTTATCAAAGGTCATCAATTTGAAAATGTTTTGCGTAAAGGTTGCAGATATTTAAAAAGTATCAAAGACAAGTACTATTCAGACAAAATGATTAGTTTGTATAATTTACTCTATGCTTTTTTTGAAAGAAGCGAAAAAACACAATCCAAAAAACAAATTGAAGAAGTTCTATTAATAAAAGATTTCAATATTGTATTTGAAGATATGATTGACGACTTAATCGGTGATAGTCAATTATTGCCTGAATTAAAAAATCACGCAGATGGAAAACAAGTTGATCATATTTATAAATATAAATCACTTTTATTTGCAGATGAAATTTATTTCGTTGGTGATAGTAAATATTACAGTCCAAAAAATAGCGTGGGGAAATATTCCAAGGCAAAGCAATTCACTTACGCCAAAAATGTAATTCAGTACAATATTGACTTATTTAATGATCATAAATTAGACAAGCAACTTAGGTATAGAGAAAATTTAACCGAAGGTTATAACATTACACCAAATTTCTTTATATCAGCTTTCGTAAATAAAGACTTTGACTTTTCAAATTCCTGCTTAACAGAAGCAGGGAAACCAATAATGCAGAAACATTTTGAAAATCGTTTGTTTGACCGTGATACATTAATTGTTCAGTCTTACAATATTAACTTTCTATTTGTTATATCGGCTTATTTAACTAACAATTCAACATTAAAGACAAACTTCAAAAATGACACACGTAAAAAGTTCAGAGAAAAATTAGTTTCATTTGTTAATGACAAATACCACTTTTACATTCTTGAACCAAAAGACAATTTATTTATTGAAAAACATTTTAAGCTTTTAAATGGTAAAATTTACAAACCGTCAAACTTAAAAGAGGAATTAATTTTAGCATTCGAAAAACACGACCAAACATTCATATTAGCAAAAATAGAAGAAGATCTAAAAACAAAAACAGAGTACAATTTAACATAGCTAAAGGTGATATAATTAACTTTCTTAAAACCTTACAGAGCCTAACAAAAATTGATTAAGAGAAAAATGACAATGAACAAACGCGGACGAAAACAAGGGCGAAATACTAACAGGTGTTTGTGCCAAAAGAGGGTTTATCAATAAATGAATATTTGACGTTGTATCAAATTTTTTGCTGGGTTGCCATTACCACTGCTACCTGATTACCTTTGCTTCTGTAAAATTCCTGATTTACCAAATTTAGTTATATTGTTAAATCTTTTCTTAATTCAAAAATTTTTTCAATCAAACCCCTCACCCCGCGAGAGGGATAGTACTGGACCCGAGCTTTTGCGAACTGGCGAAGCAAATCCTTTGTTGTGGCGTTGCGGAGCAAAAGCTACAACAAAGATTGGGAAGGGATAGCCCGGACCTGCGCTACCCTAAATGCTGAATGGTATCGCGGTTTTCTTGGCGCAGGTCTCGCCCAAAAAAAACTCCAACTTCAACAAAAGAAAAAATGCCTTGAAAAATAATTTCTCAAGGCATTTATATTTAATAGCAGTTTCGGTTTAGAAAACTTCGCTCGCTTCTTTCAATTTTTCGGTATTGCTTACCAACTGAAGTTCGTCTACAATCTTCTGGATTTCACCATTCATAATATTTCCAAGATCGTAAAGGGTCAGACCAATTCGGTGATCTGTAACACGACCTTGTGCATAATTGTAGGTTCTAATTTTTGCAGAACGGTCACCAGAGCTCACTTGTGATGTTCTCTTAGTAGCATCTTCAGCCTCTTTTTTGGCAAGTTCCTGCTCGTAAAGTCTTGAACGCAAAACGCCCATCGCCTTATCTTTATTCTTATGCTGCGATTTCTGATCTTGACATTGCGCGATCAATCCCGAAGGAATGTGGGTCAATCTCACCGCAGATTTTGTAGTATTCACCGACTGACCTCCAGGCCCTGACGAACAGAAAAAATCTACTCTCACATCGTTCATATCTATCTGTACATCAAATTCCTCCGCTTCTGGAAGTACCATAACCGTGGCTGCAGAAGTATGAACTCGACCTTGAGTTTCTGTCTGAGGAACACGCTGCACTCGGTGTACACCTGCCTCAAACTTCAAAGTTCCGTAAACATCCTCGCCGGTAACTTCAAAAATCACCTCTTTGAATCCTCCCGAAGTACCTTCATTCATATCCACCACTGATGTTCTCCATCCGCGGTTTTCACAGTATTTAGTATACATTCTGAACAAGTCTCCGGCAAAAATACTCGCTTCGTCTCCACCAGTACCTGCACGAATTTCGACCATCACGTTTTTGGCGTCTTCTGCATCTTTGGGAATCAGCATAAATTTGATCTCGTCTTCCAATTCAGGAATACGATCATTTGCCTCTTCCATCTGCATTTTGGCCATATCATTCATCTCAGGATCGCTTCCGTCAGCAAGAATCTCCTTCGCCTCAGCAATATTTGAGAGCAGTGAAACTAGTTCCTCACGCTTTGCAACAAGTCCTTTCAAGTTTTTATACTCTTGATTAAGTTGCACATAGCGCTTCTGATCTGCAATTACCGCAGGCTGAATAATTAAATCTGATATCTCGTCAAAACGTTGCTTAACTATTTGTAGTCTATCTAACATCGTGTGTTTCTTTCTTTATATAGGAGTGCAAATTTACGAAAAAATCGTTTATATTTTGTGTTGTTCTGTATAATAGTGTCTTAATAAAAAAATGCAGGTCAAAAAGTTGAGAATTTCTCTTTTTTGAACCTGCATTTTTAAAGAATTAACCAATTATTATCCGCATTTTGACGAACCACAGTTTTTGCAAGTAAGACAACCTTCTTGATACATCAATTGAGTTGAGCTACAGTTGGAACATTTCTGACCAGCGATTTCTGTTCCGTCTGGAACATATTTCTTTAATGCTCTAGCAACACCATTTTTCCACGTATTAATGGATTCAGTGCTTAATTGTAAACTATTAATAAGATCTACAACATTCTGAATTGGCATTCCGTGACGTAAAGTCCCAGAAATCAATTTAGCGTAGTTCCAGTATTCTGGATCAAATTTATGAGATAAACCTTCGATTGTGGTTTTGTACCCTCTCAAGTTTTTATATTGAAAGTCATAACGGCTGCTGCCATCTTCGTTTCTATTTTTGATAATGCTTCCTTCGGTTACCCATCTTGGAATCAAAATTCCATCTTCGTCATCAGATAATCCGGTGAAAATTTCATAAGGACGATCGTCAAGGATTCCGATAAAAGCAATCCATTTTTCTTTATTATTCTGAAATCTTACGATGTCAGCTTCTAGAATTTGAGGTCTCTTGGAAGTGAAAAGTATTGGAGTAGTTGTCAAGCCTTCGGTTTCAGGCTTTTCCTCTTTCTTAGTTTCATTCGAAATCAAAACTCCAGATCTTGAACCATCTCTGTA